>JANQJF010000044.1 GCA_028281765.1 Planctomycetota bacterium
CGCCGCGGCAGGGTCTTCGATGACCACTACCACCAGCGTCAGATCGAGACGCCTCGGGCGGTGCGACACGCCCTCGCCTACGTCTTGAACGACGCGCGACGCCACCGATACGCCGTCGACGTCCTCGACTACTTCGCTTCCGGCCCCTGGTTCGACGGCTGGGCCATCCACATCGAGATCGTCGGCAAAGCCGCGCACTGGCGTCCTCCCGTCACACCTCCGACCTCCTGGCTCCTCCGCACGGGCTGGCGCCGCCACGGCCGCATCCGCACCTTTGAAGTCCCCGGCCGCGCGGCCTGATCGCGTCGCCCGTGACCCGCGCCCGCCCTTGCCCGTTGCCCGAATCGTCCATACGCCAAAGCATCGCCGGCCGCTGAATAGCGTCCGCTTGCCCCGCCGCGTCGCCAGCGTGTTGGCGTTGCGTCCGCAGTCGGAGGGTCCACGCCGGCCAGGCTCGTCCGTCCACGTCGCCGCTCCGCCCCCGTCTCAGGGCTCGCTGCCCGCGTCCGCGCCCGCTCCCCCCACCCCTTTACCCACCTTGCCATCCGCTTACCCAGCTGAACGCATCGTTACCCGAGAACTCGGCTCCTTTTCGGGACCTGGAAGTAACTGACGCCCGCACCAACTTTCAGGACCTCACATTGATGAACCGATTCCAAACCCTATCCGTCCTCCTCCTCGCAACCTCGATCTCCGCGCAAGGCGTTCGCGTCAACGTCAGCATCCAAAATGCGGCGCCGAACAACGGCACGTTCCAGACTCCTGTCTGGGTCGGCTTCCACAACGGCTCGTTCGACTCGTACGACGGCGGCGCTCTCGCCTCGTCGCTGCCGATCCCGGGTAGCGACGCGATCGAGCGCCTGGCCGAAGACGGCACGACCGGTCCGATCTCGACGGACTTCGACACGCTCGGCCACGGCATCGTGCAAGCCACGATGGCCGGGCCGAACGGTCCGATCGCACCGGGTGACGCGACCACGATGTCGTTCCTCCTCGATCCCAACGATCCGCGCAGCCGCTACTTCTCCTACGCCTCGATGGTGATCCCGAGCAACGACGCGTTCGTGGCGAACGGGAACCCGCTCGCGCATCCCGTGTTCGACGTGACCGGCAACTTCGTCGGTGGGGACTTCTTCGTCGCCGGTCCGAACGCGGTCAACGACGCGGGCACCGAGGTCAACGACGAGATCCCGATGAACACGGCGTTCTTCGGCCAGATGGCGCCAAACACGGGTCAGGTCGAATCGAACCCGATCATCACCCACCCCGGCTTCATGGATCGTGACGCCGGCGGCATCCTCGCGTCGCCGCGCTTCCGCGAGAGCGACTTCACGCTGAACGGCTACCCGTTCTTGCGTTTCACGATGCGTGCCGCACCGGCGGTCACCGACGTCCGCACCTACAGCTCGCTGCTGCTCGGCGCGTTCGAAGTGCCGCCCGTCGCGGCGCCCGGCATCGGCATCAGTGCCGCCGCGCTGCTCGACGAAGGCACGCGCATCGCGGTCGTCGTCCAGACGTTCGGCCTGACTGACCTGACGATGGCGCACCTGCACCTCGGTCCGGTCGGCGTCAACGGTCCGGTCGTCGTCGACCTCCTCGCCGATACGCAGCCTGGCACGCAGGGCTTCTCGACCTTCTTCGTCGCCGACATCGATTCGAACGACCTGACGGGTCCGCTGGCGGACTACCCGCTCGACGAGCTCGTCCGCCGCATCGAGACCGGCGAGATCTACGTGAACCTCCACAGCTCGGCGAATCCGTCGGGCGAACTCCGCGGGCAACTGGCTCGCATCAACTGAGCAAGGTGTGTGTGTTGCCCGAGCGGCTCTCTCCGGCCGCTCGGGCGTTTTGCATCCAGAGCCAGGACCTGCCATGACGCGAACGACACTCCTCATCACGGGCGCAGCCCTCTCGATCCTCGGGATCGCTGCGACCCTTTCGTACGCCGGCTCCACCGGATCCGAAGTCCCGGACTCGATGAAGCCGAAGGTCGTCCTCGAGAGCGAGGCGCCGGGCGGCATGGCGGCGAAACCGTCGGAGCGCGAGGCCGAGGTGTTGCCGCCAGAACGCGCGACGGTCGCACCCCAGCGCCCGGAGTTGACCCCCGAGACGATCGCAGACTGGCAGGCTCGCGCGGTCGAACTGCAAACGCGGATGATCGATGCGCTGAAGAGCGGCGACGCCGAGCAGATCGCGGAGGCCCGTGAGGCGATGGCCGAGATGCATCGCCAGCACGGCGGGCGCTGATAGCGCTCGAGAGCGCGCTCGGCGAGATCCGCTACGATTTCCGAATCTCCTGAACCTTTTCCCGCTCGCCGGGAGGAGAGGAGACGGAGATCGAAACCGATGCCGCAGACCGACGCCGACCGCGCCTTCACCGACTACCTCGACCACGGCAAGCCCGACGACCTGGCGCGCGTGTTCGACACAGCGGCTCCGCAGCTGCTACTGGTAGCGAGTCACGTCGTCGGCGAGCCCGGCGCGGCGGAGGACGTCGTGCAGGCGACGTTCTTGCGAGCGATCGAGATCGCGGATCGGTTCGAGCGGGGCCGCCCGGTTCTGCCGTGGCTGACGGGCATCCTCGGGCTCGAAGCCAAGAAGTATCGACGCAAGTCGAATCGCACGCCCGACGTGGATCGGCTGCGATCGCCCGGCACGCAGGATCCGCTCGACGCGGCCGAATTCACCGAGCTGCGGGAGGCGATCACGAACGGGATCGCGCGTCTGCCGAGTTCGTATCGGGACGTGTTGACCCTGCGCCTGGTGCACGGGCTCAACGCGACCGAAATCGCGCATGCACTCGAGCTGCCGCCGGAGACGGTCAAGACGCGCCTGCGTCGCGGCACCGAGAAGCTACGCGGACTCGTCCCCGCGACGCTCGTGCCGATGCTCGCGGTCATGGCGTTCTCGGGACGCAGCCTGAGCGACGTGCGCACGGCCGTGCTCGCGGGCGCTGCTGCAATGACCGCCGGTGCGACGCTGACGACAGCCGGCGTGACGACGGCGGCGACTGCGTTCGCGGGTTCGAGCGCGAAGGCGTGGCTGCTCGGCGGCGGCGCCGCGGCCGCAGTCGCGGTCGGCGCACTGCTCCTGTTTAGCGGGCCGGACGAGTTCGAGGAGCCGCCACCCGAACGCGTCGTGATCTTCGACCGCGAAGACGAAGAACTGCCGACCGAGCCTCGCACAACCGTCGGCGGGTTCGCCAACGCATCGACCGAACCAGGATCGCCACCACCGACGCCCGCGCTGTGCTCGTTCGAAGGCGAGTTTCAGGATCTACAGGGCTGGCCCATCGAGGGCGTCTCCGTCGAACTCCTCCGACTCCACCACGACGCGTTGCTCACGCCGTTCGCAGCCTTGCCGACCGTGCTGACGACGCCGTCGTTGGTCGCTGGCCACACGAGCACCGACGACCGAGGACGCTTCGCGATCGACGACGTGCCGCTCTGGGGACTGTTCGTCCTGCGATTCCAACAGCCGGGGGGCGTGCCGCGCATGCGCCTGTGCTCGGTGCGTCCGGAGCCGAACGAAGTCATCGACCTCGGCATCCAAAGGATCGGTCCACCACTCGAATCGATCGCGCAGGTCACCGATGCGAGCGGCACCGCGATCGCTGGCGCCACGGTCACCCGAGTGTCGACGCCGTGGGAAGCCACCGAAGAGCTCGGACTGATCGGCTCACTCCTCGAACACAGCTGCAGTCCTGCGCTGGAAGACGGTGGCACGCTGGCGGTCCGCGGCGCGCACGGCTGGACCGTGCTGCAGCTGCCGCGCTGGTTCACCGCACTCCGCGCACGGCTCAGCGCGCCGCGCGTCGCGACGCGCAGCGACGGCAGGTTCACCTGGTTGTCCGCGCCCGGTGTTGATGTCCCGATCGCCGTCACCGCGCCGGGCTACGCGATGCAGAGAGCGACGCTCGCCGTCGGTGCGCGCCGCCGCGATCCGATCGAACTCGAACCACTCGAGCGACTCGAAGTGCTCGTCACCGACATCACCGGCGCACCGGCTCCGGACGTGGACGTGCAGATCGGTGTGCCTTCGACCGCGAACGACGCCGACGTCGTGATGCGCCCATTCGGCAGCACGGATGCCGACGGCCGGCTACTCGCGTGGCTGCCCTCTGGGCGCGAGCTCCTCGTGGCTGCGCGACGGACTGCCGGACACCCATGGTCCGTCGAACAACTGTCTCCGCGTAATCTCACCGTGCGACTTCCCGCTCGCTTCCCGCTGACTCTGCGTTGCGTCGACAGGACCGGCACCGAGGTCGCGAATCCGCGCGTGCGTCTGATCGCGGCAGAGCGTCACGACGCGCAGGGGCCGGGTGCCGTCGCGCTGCATCAGCTCGGCGCGCTCCCGGCGTACCGGACCGAAACGCCGGTCGCGGAGGATCCGGGCGTGCTCGCGTTCGAGACGGTTCCGAGTGGATTCTGGCTCGCGCTGGTGACCGCTCCTGGCTTCGACACGAAGCTCGTCGAACTCGATCTTCGCGGTACACTCGATCGAACCGTCGAACTGACCCGAGAAGAATCGACGGAAGTCTACGCGCGCGACGCCGGCTTCGAGGCCGTGCACGGTGCTGCCGTCGTCGTGCGCAGCGAAGCGGGCAGCGATACGCCGTGCCTACTCCCTGCGTTGCTCGGCTCGACAGACGGGAGCGGGATGGCATCGATCGATCGCCGTGTCTGGAGTCGCCTCGCGGCCAGTGCGGCCACGACGGAGTACGGCTGGCAGCACCGACTCGTCGCGGAGGGCAGCACGGAACTCGAGTTCGTCCTGGCGGCACGAGGCAGCATCCTCGGCCGGCTCGAGTCGGCGGCGGAAGAGTTCACATTGGGCGCCTGGATGATCGCGGCGCGGCGCGTGTTCGAAGCACCCACCGCGCTCGTGGATCCGCCGATCTACATCGAGCCGGATCTCGACGGCACGTTCCGTCTCCCCGCCCTCGAACCCGGAACGTGGCGCGTCTCCGGGATCCCCCACACGCCGCCGATCACGGATCCCGGCCGGGTGCTGCAGCTGCTGTTCGACAACTTCGAAGGGCGCGCGCATCGCATCGCGCGCATCGGCTCCGGCGGGGACTCGATCCTCTTGCTCGATCCGGTGCCTCCGCCCGACGAAGTCGAAGAAGACGCGCCGGACCTGCGCTTCCGCGGCGTCATCCGCGTCGGTGGGCGCGTCCCACACGGGATCTCGGTCTACCTCGAGCGCAACGGTCAGACGTGGTCTCTGCCCCTCGACGGGTCGGGCCGATTCGATGCCGGCGAACTCGCGTCCGGACCGATCGACATGTGCCTGGCAACGACGGGCGCCGCGGCCGCACCGCGCGAGCACCTCTGGCGCGGCACCGTCACGCTGGGTGACGACTCGCGCGACGATTACGAGTTCGATCTACCCGTGTCGCCCTGGAGCAGTGCGATGACGACGGCGTCGGGCCGACGCGCGAGCGGCGTGTCGCTCGAGCTGACCGGCGACGTCGTGGCCGCGGGCATCGCGGGGTCGTGCCGCACCGTCTTGCAGGCGGACGCCGGCGGATTCGCCTCCGCAGACGCCGTGCCCGCGGGTCAGTACACGCTCCGTGTCCTGCACGCCGATCACGGGTGGCTCCGTCGCGAACAGGTCTTCATCGGGCCTGACATGGTGACGACCGGCCTTTCGATTCGCCTCGAACCGATGCTGCACGCCTCGGGTCGCGTGCACGCCCTCCCGCTCGGCGTCAACCTCGTGCCGGGCACGAAGATCGTCGCCGAACGCGTGGCCGACGACGACGGCGTCACGCAACGCAGCGCCGGGAACGTCGCACCGAACGGCGCGTTCCAGGTCGATCCGCTGCTGCCGGGCCGCTATCGCGTTCGACTGCTCCTCGCGCGCCAGGTCCTCGGCGCGAACGGCCAGATCGTCAACGTCCCCGCGAGCAAGGACGGCCTGCAGGTCGCACTTCCATCGATCGAACTCCGCGATCGCTCGCTCGAAGGCCTGCGCTTCGATCGGGCGCGCTAGACGTCACACCACTCGACGGCCTGCGTAAACGCCTTCACGCGATCACCCTTCGGCCGGAACTCCTGGCCCACGTAGCCCTGGAACCCGGTCGCCGCGATCGCCTCCATGATCGCCGGGTAGTAGAGCTCCTGCGTGTGGTCGAGGTTGCTGCGGCCGGGCACACCCGCGGTGTGGTAGTGCCCGAACGCCTCATGGTGGTCGCGGATCGTCTGGATGACGTCACCCTCCATGATCTGCGCGTGGTAGATGTCGTAGACGAGCTTGAACGCGTCGGAGCCGACCTTCTGCACGAGCTCGACGCCCCACGGGGAGCGATCGAACATGTAGCCCTTGTGGTCGCGCTTGGAGTTGAGCAACTCCATCTGGATCACCTGCCCTTTCTCCGCCGCGTAGCCGACGACCTGCTTGAGCGCCTTCGCGCAGTTCTCGAGACCCTGCTTGTCGGAGAGGCCTTTGCGTCGGTTGCCCGAGAAGACGAGCACGTTCTCGAAGCCGGCCTCGGCGTTCTGGTCGATCGCCTTCTTGAGGATCTCGAGGTAGCCCTCGTGGTTCTCCTCGCGGTTGAGCGCGTTGCCGATGTTGTACCCCTTGCCGCGCACGATGGTCAGCGAGCACTTCAGGTCGTGCTTCTTGAGCACGTCCCACTTGCCAGGTGCGACGACGTCGATCGCCGGGACGCCGAGCTTGACGCAGAGTTCGGCGAGTTCTTCGAGCGGGCCGCCGTAGCACCATGCGACGCCGGACTGCTTGATTCGACCCTTGGTGGAACCGGCCTTGCGATTCGGATCTTGGGTCGCGGAGGCGGTGCCGGCAAGGCCGGCGGCGGCCGTGGCCGCGGAGAGCTGGAGGTAGGAGCGACGAGTGACGGTCATGGCTGCAGTGTAGGCGAGCGTCGCAGCAACGCGGAGACGAACCTACGGCCTCAGCTCAAGACACGGCATCGCGCCCGCTTCGCAGCGAGAGGCTCACACGATGGAGCAGTGCAGCGAGGGAGAATGGCTTCTCGATCACGTCCGCGCCTTCCCATCGTCGCGGATCATCAGCCGCACTCGGCGCGTCATACCCGGACATGAACGCGATCGAGAGGGAAGGATTCATGGCATGCGCTCGATCCGCGAGTTCGTAGCCGCTCATCTTCGGCATCACGACATCCGTCAGCAGGAGATCGACGGCTCCGGTGGACCGCAGGATTTCGAGCGCCTCCTCGGGACCGCTCGCCTGGGTGACCCGGTAGCCGTGCATCGTCAACTGCGCGGCGGTGGTCTGCCGAACGGACGCGTCGTCCTCGCACACCGAGTTGTGCTCACCGTCACCGCGCACGAGCTCATGCTGGGCATCGGGGACCGCACTGGTCACGGCTTCTTCGGCGAGCGGCAGCGTGATCCGCACGCTCGTCCCGACGCCACGTTCACTGGCGATCGACATCTCACCACCCGACTGCGTGACGATGCTGTGCACCGTCGAGAGTCCGAGGCCCGTTCCATGCCCGACCGCCTTCGTCGTGAAGAACGGTTCGACGACTCTATCGAGTAGGTGGGCCTCGATGCCTTCACCGGTGTCCGAGACCGTGAGCGATGCACGGCTTGCGCCCCCGTTCGCATCCCGATAGTCGTCCACCGCGATCGTGAGTTTGCCACCGGAGGACATCGCATCGCGGGCGTTGATCGCGAGATTCGTGATCACCTGCTCCAGGTTTCCCGGGTCGATCCGCACGCACACGCCGACTTCGGACGGCCGGAACTCGCACTCGATGTCTTCGCGGATCAATCTGCGCAGGACGGGGAGCAACGACTCGATCGCGTCGTTCAGCGACAGGGCGACGGGCGCATTGGGTTGCCGACGTCCGAACGCGAGCAGCTTGCGAGTCAGACTGGAAGCACGTTCGATCGCGTCCTCGATCTGATCGAGATCCGCATCGACCCCCCGAGCGATCGGCTATCGCGATCGAACGAGTCCACACCATTATCCGTATCGAGTTGAACGCAAGAACACGGCGACGAAGTTCTGACCGCGACTCACGGAGGTCGCGACTTCGAATGGATGCTGTGGCGGATCCGGGAGAGTGGCGGCGAACGATTCGTGCGAAACCTGCCGGACGGAAACTACGTGGGACGCAAGAGACGGGCTGTCACCGTCGAAGCCGGCCTCGCGAAGTGAACTCACTTCCGGCGATACCACCATCCCGCGATCACCAACCCGACCAACATCGCAACCCAGGTTTCCAGTTCGGGTACGGGTTCGCCACCCGCCCCACCCCCGATCGTCGGCAACGCTGACGGCGCGTCCGGATCCAGGTCGAACGCTTCGTACTGCTCGTGCCGCTCCAGCACGACCGCGCTGCTTCTCGCGGTCACGAGCCGATACCCGACCGCGAGATCCCGCGCCTGATCGACGTCTCCATCCGCGACGAGGCGCCGCGACTCCGCTGCGGCCCACGCACGAGCGAGCGCGGGGTCCCGGGCCGGCACCGCGTCCGGCGGCGCCGCGGCAACGCGTCGGATCACGCGCGCGCGGGTGCCGAAACTCGGACCGAGCGCGCCTTCGTCGACGCCACGTCCGGCGAGTCGGCGAACGTCTTCCGCCAGCTCGCCGAAGCGCGGAACGGTGATCGCGCGCTTGGCGCGCGTCAGCCTCTCGACGAGGCGGTTGCGCTGCGTCGAGCGCGCGATCGTCAGGAAGCTCACGTCGCGCTCTTCGACGAGATCGATCAGCTCGTCTTCGCCTCCGAACAAGAACGGCTGCCCACCGTGCACCCACACGATTCGCCGGGCCTCGAATCCCGCCGTCAGCTTCAGCGCCAACGAGAGCGCCGGCACCGGATCGACACCACCGGCATACTGACGCTGCGACAACCACGCCCGTGTGGCCTGGCTGCCGATGCGACCGACGTGACTCGTCACGGCCTGGCCCGCATGGATCAGCACGCACTCGCTGCCGACCGGCCAGGCGTTCGCGATCTCCGACCAGTTCGGCTCCTCTCCGTCCACCGTCACGGAGCCGTCGACGACGAGCACGAGCGGGCCGCGCCACTCCCGGATCGGACGATCCCGCCAGGTCTGCACGAGCACGCCACCACGATCCGCCGTGTAGACAGCTCGCGAAGTGTTCGGCGGTGCGAACGAACACGTCGCCTGCTGCGTATCCTCGAGGTCGCGCGCGAACGCCGCGAAGTGTCGACCGTCGAACGCGATCGAGACCAAGTGCGCGGACTCCTCGGCCATGCGCACGTTGCGATCGAACACCAACGGCAGTCGAAGCAGCGCGCGCCCACCGTCGACGAGCAGCGGAATCGTCAGGCCGAGCCGGAACTTCATCTCGCCTTTCGGGGGCACGGGCGAGGCCAGGATCCGCAGGCGACCGCGTTCGGGCTCACGGAGCAGCACGGGATCGAGTCGCTGGCGTTGCGCAATCTGAGCGTACGCGGCGACGGTTTTCGCCTCGCCCCCGAACGCCGCCTTCTGCTCGACGCCATCCACCCAGAGGGAAAGCGCGCTGGCGACCGCGTTGTCCGGCACGCGGAGACCGATCCGAGCCTCGCGTTCGACGAGTCCCCTGTTGTGCAGCGTCATCGTCCAGTCGAGAGTCGCGACGGCGGCCGTGCCGTCGACGCGCACGTCGAGCGCGGACTCCGCGAGTTCAAGCTGTCGGATCACGCCGTTGCGCTCGTCGTCACCACCGGCGTCCTCGAACTCGGCGACGACCCGGCCATCGACGAAGCCGTGGTGACGACGCCGCGGCACCTCCGCATCCGAGAACGGTCGTCCGGTCACGCGGTAGAACACGCGCCGCGCGTCCGACGGCTCGACTCCGGACACGTCGACGCCGTGCCAGAGTGGCCAGACGAGCACGGCAGGACGCCCGTAGTACACGAAGCCGAAGAAGCGGCCGCGCCACGGCCCACCACGAACGCCGTGGTAGCACGCGTCCACGAGCAGTCGCCGCGGCGCCGACTGCAGCCGTTGCACCGCCTCGAGTCGCTCCTCAGATCCGCCGTGCACGGCCAACGAGAGGTCGGACACGCCGCGCACGACGCGCCAGTCCGCGCAGATCACGCCGGCCGGAAACGCGAGCAAACCGACGCCGAACAGGAATCGAAACGACGCGCGGCCGCGCCCGGCCTCGCGCCAGCATCTCCCGAGGTCGATCGTGAGCACCAGCCCGGCGATCAGTGCGAGATACGGCGCCAGCGCAAGCATGCCGAGTCCGAACAAGAAGATGCCGATCACGATTACCGGTGCGGTCGGCAGCATCAGCAGTCCGTAGAGCAGCGCGGCCCCCGTCGCGTACCCCACGGCGACCACCCGCAGCGCCAGCCAGCGCTTCGGCTCGTGACGCATCGTGAAGAGCGAGAGGATTGCGACCAGGGCGCACCCGGCCCCGGCCGCGTGCCAGGGGGTGGGAAACACGTCGAAACACGCGGACGAATACATGCGGGACGCGAATTCCGCGACGAATCCGCAGATCGGCAGGACACCCAGGAGGCCCATCGAGAACCCGTTCCCGACCGCTCGGCGGTGCTTTCCGTTCTCCAGCGATTCGGGATCCAAGGACGCCCCGACCTGCGGTTCTTCCCCCTCGAATACTTCCCGATTGACTTTGCTTTGCATTGCAAAGTTCTAGCGTCCGGGATAGGTTGCCGCAACCAGCTCGCGCCGGGGTCCGCGGCTCCGGATGATACCGGAGTGAAGTCGCTCGCCTTCCTCGCCTGCCTCGCGCTCGCCGCGTGCGCAGCACGCCCGCGTACGTCCCCGTCCGACCGCCCCAACATCGTCGTCGTCCTCGTCGACGACATGGGCTTCTCCGACATCGGCTGCTACGGCAGCGAGATCTGCACACCGAACATCGACGCGCTCGCGGCGAACGGCGTGCGGTTCACGCAGTTCTACAACACCGGCCGGTGCTGCCCGACGCGCGCGAGCCTGTTGACCGGACTCTATCCACACCAGGCCGGCGTCGGCTGGATGATGGCGGACAACGGGCACGACGGCTACCGCGGTGAGCTCTCGCGCGACAGCGCGACGATCGCCGAGGTGCTGCGCCCCGCGGGCTACGGCACCTACATGAGTGGCAAGTGGCACGTGACGAAGCACACGAAGCCCGAGGGCCCGAAGGACAACTGGCCGCGCGCGCGCGGCTTCGATCGCTTCTTCGGCACGATCCACGGGGCGGGCAGCTTCTACGATCCCAATTCGCTGACGCTCGACGACGCGCAGATCGTGCCTGGTGAAGGCTTCTACTACACCGACGCGATCACCGACCACGCGGTCGAGTTCGTCGAGCAGCACCACGCGCAACGGCCGGACGATCCATTCTTCCTGTATCTCGCCTACACCGCGCCGCACTGGCCGATGCACGCGCTGCCCGAGGACATCGCGAAGTATCGCGGTCGCTACGACAAGGGTTGGGATGCGCTGCGCAAAGAGCGCTGGCAGCGCATGGTCGAAATGGGACTGGTCGACCAACAATGGGGCATGACCGATCGCGATCCGGGCGTGAAAGCGTGGTCCGAGGCGCCGGACCGCGACTGGCATACCAAGCGCATGGAGGTCTACGCCGCGATGATCGACCGCGTCGACCAGCAGCTCGGACGCGTGCTCGAGACACTGCGCCGCACCGGCCGCTTCGACGACACGCTGATCCTGTTCCTCGCCGACAACGGCGGCTGCGCCGAGGAGTACGGCAGCAGCGGAGCAATCAAGCCCGACCCGCGGAAGCCGGTCGAGCTGCAGCCGATGGGCCCCGACGAACTGCAGACGCGGATGCAGCCGCGGTTCACGCGCGACGGTCGCCCCGTGCGCACGGGACGCGGCGTCGTGCCGGGTCCGGCCGACACGTACATCGCGTACGGCAAGGGCTGGGCCAACGCGTCGAACACGCCGTTCCGCCGCTACAAGCACTGGGTGCACGAGGGCGGCATCGCGACACCGCTGATCGCGCACTGGCCGCGCGGCATTGCGCGCCGAGGGAAACTCGAGCCTCAGCCGGGGCATCTGATCGACATCATGGCCACGTGTGTGGATGCCGCGAGGTGCGAGTATCCGGCTGAGGTCGGCGACCGTGCGGTGCAACCACTCGAGGGCGCGAGCCTGATGCCCGCGTTCGCCGGCGACGCTCTCGAACGAGAGACGCTGTTCTGGGAGCACGAGGGCAACCGCGCGGTTCGCCGCGGGGACATGAAGCTGGTCGCCGCGGGGAAGAACGGTCCCTGGGAACTGTTCGACCTGACGAACGATCGCACGGAGCGGTTCGACCTCGCTGCGGCTCGGCCCGAGATGGTCGCCGAACTCGCCGCGCTCTGGACCGCGTGGGCGGAGCGCGCACGCGTTCTGCCGCTGACGCCCTATCAGAAGCCGCGAGGGCAGAAGTTCAGCAAGAAGCGTCGCTTCGAGCTGCAGGCTGGCGCCGACCTCGACAGGAGCGAGGCACCGAACGTCAGCAAGAAGTCGTTCACCGTCACGGCAACGGTGCGCACGAACGACCGGGACGGTGTCGTCGTCGCGCAGGGTGGAAGCTCGCACGGCTGGGCGCTGTTCTTGCACAATGGCGTGCCTCACTTCGCGGTGCGTCGGGGTGGGGTGCTGACGACGGTCGCGGTCGATGGCGCGATCGACGCGGAGATGCACACGCTGACCGGCCGCGTGACGCGCAGCGGGACGATGCTGCTGCAGGTGGATGATCGTGAAGCGCGCGGGGAGGCGAAGGGGACGCTGGCGCAGATGCCCGGGGAGGGGTTGCAGGTCGGGCGGGACGGTGGGAGTGCCGTCGGGGACTATGACGCGCCGTTCGTGCTCGAGGGGGAGGTGATCGTGACGCTGGAGTTGCCGAGGCGGTAGGGCGCGGGCGCGGGCAAGGGAATCCTGAGACGGGGGCCGAGCGGCGACGTCAGCGAACGAACTCGACCCGCGGAGCCCCTCCGACGTTGGACGCAACGCCAACACGCTGGCCACGCGTCGGGGCAAACGAACGCCCATGAAGCGGCCAGCGAGGCTTGAGCAGTGGGCGGTTCGGGAGCCGGCCACGGGCGCGGGCGACGCGATGTTGGCCGAGGCAAACGGTGGAGTTGTGCTTGTGCGCGATCGCGCGCTGAATCTCTGCCCTTCTCAAACTCTTGATTAGGGAACCTTCTGCACGGGAGATTCGAGGTCACCGACCAGGCGGCTTCATCGCGTCGCCCGCGCCCGCCCTTGCCCCAATCGTCCATACGCCCAAACATCGCCGGCCGCTGTATGGCGCTCGTCTGCCCTGCGGCGCCGGCTAGCGTGTTGGCGTTGCGTCCACGGTCGGAGGGCTCCGAAGGCCTCCGAAGGCCCAGACCGCCCGACGACGAAGCTGCTTCGGCCCCCGTCTCAGGGTCCCGCGCCCGCGACCCGCTCATTTCCCCGAGATTTTCCGGTCCTCCCCCCTCCCCCCTTCGCTGCACCCCATTAGGCCGCCGCGCAACGCTCGGCCGCCAGCCGCCCTGGCTGGCCCACCCTGTCCGCAGCCCGGAGTCTCCCGATGCGATCCGTTCCCCTGCCCTCGATCCTGCTCTCGATCTCGACCTGCGCCGTCCTCGCCGCGACCGCAACCGCGCAGCTCGCGACGTCCACCGCCACCGGCCAGTCGTGCGTCGGCGGTGCGCCCCTCGCCCTGCACTGGGGCCCGAATCCCGCCGGTGGTTACGACGTCAGCCCCGGTGGCGCATTCGACTACCAGGCCGTGCATCTGGGACAGCAGCTTTCGTGCGCCGGCGGCGGCGTGCACAACGTGTTCCTCGGCTTCCCGTTCCGCTTCCCGGACGGCACGTGGGTGCACGACCTCGCCGTCGACTCGAACGGGCGCGTCTTCCAGACCGGTATGGGCCTGTCGGACTTCACGCCGACCGAGTTCGAACACCGCACGCAGGCCGGTGGTCAGATCGCCGCGTTGTGGGGCGACTGGTCGGCCGCGCCGGGCGGGCACTGCTCGTTCCACACCAACGGCCTCGACTACGCCGCGATCACTTGGTACCAGAACACCCAGTTCGGCGCGTTCGATCCGCCGATGTCGTTCCAGCTGCAGATCATCGCGCCGCTGACGTTCGTGCTCTGCTACGAAGTCGGCTATCTCGACAACTCGACGCACACGTTCATCGTCGGCGCGAGTGACGGCACCGGGCTCGGATCCGAAGTCGACCTGTCGACGCATCCGTTCTTGACGCCCGGCAGCACCTACGAAGTGTTCCAGAACGACTGGGATCTGCAGGTATGGAGCGGTCCGCTGCCGCTCGGGCTCAGCGCCGTGAACAACCCGGTCATCGGCTCCAACTGGCAGCTCGCGCTCGATCGGATCCCCGGCGGCGCGTCGTCGGTCGCGATGATGATCGGCTTCTCGAATGTGCAGCTGCCGCTGTTCGCGCCGCCGCTGCCGTTCGCCGATGCCTACGGGTGCTTCCTCTACAGCGACAACGCGCTGCCGGCCGCCAGCCTCTCCGGCTGGGCGGCGGGCGACGTCACGGCGACGTTCTCGCTGCCGATCTCGGGATTCCCCGGACTGCCGATCGTACTGCAGGCCGCGGTCGTCGACTTCGGCGCGAACTCGTTGAACATCGTGACTTCGAACGCCGTCGAAGGCGTGACAGGGCTCTAGTGCACGCGCAGTGAGTAGCCGCGACTCGTCGTGATCGCCACGCCCGTCGACGTCGACGCGGGGTCGATCGCAAACAGCTGCATGTCGATCATCGCGCCGGACAACGTCGTCGAAGCCGGCATGGTGATCGGCAGCACGCCCGTCGTCGGCACGGACACGAACGCGCCCTGGAACGGCAACGGTAGGTTCCAGCACAGCCCCAGCACTTCGGTGCTGGCCTGCAAGCTCGGCGGCGCGGCGAACACTTGCAAGCCGAGCGCGGTGGCGCCGGCGCTCGCGCTCGCGTTCGCGATCGCGAGACCGAACGTGGTCCCGGGGACCGCCGCGCCATTCGCGAGCTCGAGCGTTGGCGCACCGTGACTCGACGTCGGCGTTTCGCAGCCGAACGGCTCGAGCGCGTCCACGCGCTGGAAGTGGAATCGCCCCAGCAGCCCGGGACCGATCAACTGTCCAGTCGCATCCGTGATCAGCTCGATCGGATCGGGCGGCGACGTCAGCGGGCCGCCGAGCGCGAATAGGTTCGCGCTGCGCGTGCCGCCGTCGTACGGATACAGGTCGACGCTGAGCTGGTCGACCCAGTCGCTCCCGTCGTGCAACGGCAAGCCGTCGACGCCGACGAACCAATCCGGGCTCGGACCGAGCATCGATACCAGCGTTACGAGCGGGTGTGCAGCATCGACGTCGAACTCGACCACCGTCGCGCCACACCACGGGTTCGTCGTCGCCGGCGGGCAGAACCAGTGGTGCCACGCGAGCACGCTCCCCGCGGACCCGGCCTGGATCGCCGCGGCGACCTCGGCCTCGAGCACGAGCGTTGCGCCGGTCTCGGCCATCTCGACCATGCCGGGGCTCGCGACCTCGCCCTCACTCCAGAACGACACCGACGCGTCGTGCGTCGCGCCGCCGACCCAGGAGAAGTGCGCGTCGCCCGGAACGAGGCCGGGATGAGACGCCTCGCTCCACGTGACCTCGACGGTCACCCGATAGCGTTCGACTTGCGCGGCCGCATTCGAGGCGCACGCGACGATCGACGAGAGCAGGAGGGCGCGGACGGTCATGCGAGCGCGAGCATAGCGAACCTCAGCGCGTTCGTCGGCGCTGCGCGAGTTCGAAGGTGCGCCGGAATCGCTCCATCGCCCGGTGCGCCGCGCGCTGCACGGCGTCGTACGACAGCTCGAGGCGCCCGGCCTGCTCGTCGAGCGCGACACCCTCGCTCGCCCAGCGCACGAGCTTGCGATCGCGCTCCGGTAGGACCGCGAGCGACTCGAGCGCGAGCTGCAGCATCTCCCGACGCATCGCGACGGTGAGCGGACCGCGCGAGCCGGTGGACGGCGCCGCTGCCGCGTGCGGATCGTCGGACGAACCGTTCCAAGTCAGCCGCAACACGCGCGCGGCGCCGCGCTTCTTCGCGGACCAGTAGTCCGCGCGGTCGGCGATGTGTCGTCGCGCGAGCGTGTGAATCCACCCGAAGAACTCCGCGTCCGTGCGGTCTTCGAAGCGATCCGCACTCGCAAGTGCGCGGCAGACGACGCCCTGAACGAGATCGGCCTCGGACTCGAAGCCGAGTAGCGGTGCCGCGTGCCGACGCACGAACTGCAGCAGCTCGCCGCGATGACGGTCGAGGAGATCCGGCAGCGACCGCTCGCCACTCATCGGGTCTTGGCCTGCCGCAGGATCACGCGGATCCCGTAGTCCTGCTCGGCGCCTTCCGGGTCGACGGCGACGCGCTCGATCCGAAACGCTTCGGTCGCGACCGTGCGCCAGCCCGCGCCCGCGAGGAACTTCGTGTCAAGCCCCTTCGGCCCGTCGGCACACCACTCGCGCGCACCGCCGGCGAGATCGTAGACGCCGTATGGCGACTCGTCGATCGGATGAGACAACACCGGGGCGGGGACGTCGCGCAACTCCCCGGCCGAGCTCGAAGCCCAGCCCGGTTGGAACCCTGTGCCGAACACGAACGCCCGGCTGTCTCCTCCCTTGCACGCGCGCGTCCACTGCAGCTCGGTCGGCAGCGCGAACTCCCACCCCGCAGGACGCGACTCGTCCGCGCGGTTGCGCCAAGCGACGTAGGCATTCGCGGCGTGCCACGACACACCGACGACGGGCGCCTTCCTCGACATCGCGACACCCGGTCGCCATCGGCCACCCGCATCACGCCGCCAGTCGCCGAACGTCGGCACGTGCACCGCGTCCTCTCCGCGATCGTTCAAGAACGCGGCGTACTCCGCACACGTCACCTCGTGCTCGCACATCAAGAACGCCGGCTCGCGCCACGCGAACGCGTCGGCGGCAATCCGCGCGAACCCGACCGGCGTCGTCCCATTCGGCCACAGCTCGGCCTGCAGATTCGCACACTGCGCGTAGTGCTCGGCCTGGTGGTCGATGTGGAACGGCAGCCGCAGCTCCTCGTAGCCCGACGCGCGCACGACGGCCATGTACCATCCCGGCCACAGCACGTGGTTGTGGATCGGCGATTCAGTCAGACGGCGATCCTTGCATACCAAGTGCGGCGACGCGGTCGTGCGGAAACGAGTGCCCGCTGGCACGTCGAGGTCGAGGATCTCTCCGTCGCGCCAGACGCGAGCCCGGGTCGGACTCTCGAAGACCCGGGCATCGAGCTCACCGTCCGCGAACGCGGACTCGACATCGCGGCCGTCGACCTCGAGCACGTAGTCCTCGACGCGCAGCGGCGGCGAGGTCGAAGCGACACGCAGCGCCCACTGGCCGGGCGGCAACGGATCGGCAGGGCCGAGTGCGCGCATCGCCGCGACGCGCGGCTCCGCGCCCTCGGTGACGTCCGACAGGCGCGCGTACGCGAAGAGGTACACGTCCGCACCCGCCGGCTCGGTCACGAGCGAGAACAGGTTGCGGCCGTCGAGCTTGTTCGCGAACTCGCCGTCGACATCGTGCTCGCGTGCGAGTCTCGCGTAGAGTTCGCTCGCACCGATCTGGCCGTCCTGATTGCGCACCTCGAGCCACCGCTGGTAGTAGAAGTGCGCGAGCGCGGCGTCGAGGCCCGGGGCTTCCGCATGGAGTCGGCGCGCACGATCGAGCCGGTGCTGGATCTCGGCGAACAGCACTTCGCTCGCGGCACGATGCTCGTCACGCTCGGTCCGCATCGAGGCGAGCACGCGTCGCTCGGCCGGGGTCAGCTTGCGCGCGCGATCGGCTTGCTCGAGCATCGCGAGGCGGAACCGCTGCCGCACGAGGCGGTCGCGATAGCGCTCGTGCATCTCGAGTTCGTGGCGCACTTCGGTGATGAGTGTCGCCGCCTGCTCGCGATCGTGCGAGCGCGCGAACACACTCGACACGAACCAGGTGATAGCGACGCCGACCAACGCCACCGCCGCGCCGACCACGAGTCGATGGCGGCGCGCGAGCTTGCGAGCACGCGACCACGCTGACGGCGCCTTCGCTCGGATCGGCCGAAACTCCTGCACGGCCCGCAGGTCGGCGAGGAAGTCGTCGGCCGTCGCATAGCGTTGCGCCGGGTCCTTGTGCAGCGCGGTGGCGAGCACGATCTCGAGATCGCGCGGCACCCGCGGACGCTTCGTCCGCAGCAGGGCGGGATCGTCGGCGACGATCGCGAGCAGCAGGCGCTCGACAGTCTCCGCAGCGAACGGCGGCTCGCCGCTGAGCGCTTCGTACAGCGTCGCCGCGAGCGCGTAGATGTCGGTCCGCGGACCGATCTCCGCGCGTCGTCCCGCCACTTGCTCGGGTGCCGCGTATGCCGGCGAACCCGCGAACTCGCGAGTCAGCGTCGGCGCGTCCATCGTCAGGTCGCGCGCGAGCCCGAAGTCGAGCAGCAGCGCCTTCCCGTCCGGCAACACCCGTACGTTCGGCGGCTTCACGTCGCGATGCACTATGCCCGCGCGGTGCGCACACGCGAGTGCGTCCGCGATCTGCATCCCCCACCGCAGCACGTCGCTCAGCGGCAACGGCTCGCCGTGCTCCTGCAGATGCTCGCGCAACAGCTCGTCGAGGTTCGCGCCGGGCAGCAGGTCCATCGTGAAGAACCGCACGCCCTCGGCCTCGCCGAACGCGTGTGCGGTCACGATGTGCGGATGGCGAAGCCGCGCGATCGCACGCGCCTCGCGCGTGAATCGTTCGACCGCGGTGTCCGATCCCGCGAGCTCCGGCCGTATGACCTTGAGCGCGACGAGCCGCCCGAGCTCAACTTGTTCGGCGACGTAGACGACGCCCATGCCGCCCTCTCCGATGCGCCGGATCAGCCGATACCCACCCAGTCGCTCGAACGGCAGGTCCGGCTCGACTTCGAGCGGCGACTCGGGAGCGGACCGCTCGACGCTCGACTTCTGTCCCTGCGCGAGTTCATGCAGCGCCTGCAGCCAGGTCGCATCCGCGCCGAATGACGACAGCGTCACGTCGTCGCCACGCAGCGCCGCGTCGAGATAGCGATCGTAGAGCGCTTCGATCTCGGTCTCGTTCGGTCGGCGGGCGGACATCGTGTCAGGATCTTAGGGAATCTCGAGCAGCAGGGGATTGCTCGCGGCGCTGACGACGCCCGGATCCAAACGCACGACCGTCGTGTGCCAGTCGATCCCTGTCAGCAGCGACAGCACGAACGGATCCAACGCGAACGCGGACGTCGCCTGCCCGTTGCCATCGAGGTTGCCGACGGCGTTCGGCAGGATCGGCGTGCCGAGCAGGCCGAGCATACCCACCGTGATGTTGTCGAGGTTCAGCGGGATCAACGGGTTCCCCGGGAACGCTTCGACACCCGGCGTCGTGCCGCTCCCGCCGTAGAGCTGGATGTATTGGCCACCCGCCTGCGCCGGTCCGAAGTCGATCGCGAAGTCTGCGCGAAAGCCGCTACCCGGGGTCGACGTGCCCGTGAGCTCCAGCCCGCGCGAGATCGTGTCGACTCGCGGATCGTTCGTGAAGGCGATCAGGAACTCGCCGCGACCATCACCCGTCGCGTCGCTGATCGACAGCACGTCGAGGTTCGTGTCGGTGCCGACGTCCAGGTCGAGTACCACGGCCCCCGTCAACTCGAACGCCCGAAACCTCGAGTAGAACGGCGGCAGCCTCGAGTGGATACCGATCTCACGGTTGCCGTCGCCGTTGATGTCCTCGAGCACGGTCACCGCGCTGCCGAACAGATCGCCTGCAACATCACCGGACCAGGTGATGGACGGAGTCAACCCGCCGTTCGGATACACGTCCACGGTCCCCGCGTTCGACAGCCCACCGACGTCCGCGAAGCGCCGGCCAATGATCAAGGACATTTGGCCGCCGTTCTCGATGATCGCCAGCTCCGACTGGTCGACCTGACTGGGGATCATCGGGTGAAGCAGGCTCAGCGTCGCCTGCCCACCGGTCACCGTTGCGGTGTAGACACGACCGCGCCCGTCACCGACGTACGCGACGCTCCCCGTGCGCTGCGTCGCGAGCGTCATACCGACGCTCGAGAAGAACACCGGTCCGACGACATCGTCGGCGACGATGCCACTCGCGCCATCGACGAACACGACGCGTCCCCATCCGACCCCGCTGCCACCGTAGCCCGGGTCCGTGACGACGAGGTCCAAGCCGGCCCCCACGCCGGACGCGATCGCGCCGAGTCGCTTGCCGAAGTCGAACGACAGCGGATCGCCGAGCAGCGTCCAGATCTCGGCACCGGTCACACCGTTGAAAGCAGTCACGCGACCGAACGATCCGCCGTTGTTGTAGCCGGGCGAACTGATCGCGATGTCCGGCTGACCGTCCCCGGTCACGTCGCCGAGATCGACGACCGCTTCACCGAAGCGCGCGACCAACTGCGGGCCGCCGTCGAACGTCCGCACCACCTCTCCGGTGCGCCCGTCGTAGACGTAGACCCGACCGACCGTGCCACCGCCTGGCTGTAGGGAGTCCGCGGACACGGCGTACTCCTCGACTCCATCCCCGGTCCAATCGGTGAGGGTCTCGAGGAAGCGACCGAATCCGCCGGCAGTGAACACGTCGGGGGCGTTGGTGACGGAGATGTGGGCGAGGGGCGGCCGTGGGGGCTGAGCCGCGGCCGCGCTGAGGAGAGCAGGTAGAAATGTCCCGAGAAGGGCTGTAGCGGCCGGAGTGCGTGCGTTCATGCCCATTCACTCGGGGACTCTCGGCCCGCCAGACACGAAATCCGCGATTTCTTCGCCCCCGGTGTAACGGCTGCCGCGGGACCCAAGTCAGCAGGGAAAGGACCAACTGCAATGACCAACACGACCCCATTCTCGACGACTCTCGCCACTCTCGCCACCCTCGCCCTCGCCGCCGTCGGCGCCGCCCAGACGGGCAACAACGCCCTGCTCTACTCGACGCAGACGACCGAGGAGAGCAACCAGTGCGCGACGACCCCCGCGCTCAACGAGGTGCGGCCGAACGAAATGGAGTACGTCGAGCCGGTCGCCGGCCCGCCCCTTCTCTACCCCTACCGCGGCAAGGCATACCTGCCCTTGCTGGGCTCGAACACCGTCGCAGGTGACGTCGACTGTGACGCGCAGTACTACGAGCCGACGATGTTCGGTCGCATCGACGCGATCGTGCACCCGAAGAACGACTTTGGAGTGAACATCCCGTCCAACAAGACGCACGTGTTCTTCTCGCCGTCGGAGGCGTTCGTCGATGCCGGCGGCGTCTTGCTGGCACCGGGAGACATCGGTCGCCTGCTGCCGGACGTCGGCGGCCCCGGCTCGATCGAGCACATGGTGTTCGAGCAGGACCTCAAGCTCGCGTTCGGCGTGCCGGCCGCGGATCCGTTCAACGTCGACGCCGCCGCGATCGTCACGGATCCGGCGACTCTCGAGAAGGGTCTGATGATCTCGCTCGAAGAGACCACGATCATCAACGTGCCGCCGTATGGGAGCACGCCGGTCGAAGACGGCGCGATCCTCTTCGTCCCCGGCGCCGCGATCACGTGGGCCGCGGCCGCCGACGGCGCGCAGATCATCCCGCTCGGCAACATCGCGCCGGCCAGCGGCTGGATCGCCGCACGAGAAGTCGACGTCGACCAGTGGGTGCAGAACTCGCAGATCTCGAACCCCGCCGGCGCGCCGCGTGGCTTCATCGGTGACGTCGACGGCCTGTCGCAGGATCCGATCGGCTTCGGCTGGCAGTCCAACTGGTCCCCGTTCTTCTATCCACACATCATGTTCTGCGGTGACGACGCGGCGGATCCCAACCCCTTCATGGGCCTCGAAGGCGGCGGCGTCGTCTCGACCCTCGGCAACGGATCGATCGGCGTGATCAACGGTCGCCCGCTCGGCGAAGTCTTCCCGCTGCCGACGAGCGGTGAGCAGGTCGGCCTCGTGACGACTCCCTCGGTCGGCGCCCTCGCCGGTCTCTCGGTCGCGACCGTCCGCACCCCGCACTTCAGCATGGATACGCAGCAGGGCGTCATGCTCGCTCCCGGCATCATCGACATCGAGATCGGTGGCGCCGACCCCTTCAACCCACCGCCGATCGTCCTCTGGGATCTCGGTGCGAACACGCCTTGCGGCTTCGACCCCGGCATGATCCCGGTCCCGAACCCGGACTTCTCGGTGCTCTACCCCGTGACGTTCTTCGGCTCGACGACGCCTGTCCCGCCGAGCGGCTGCGTCAACGTCAACCTGCCGATCCCCGCCGCGGTGTTCCCGCTGCTCGTCGGCCAAGCGCTCGAGTGGCAGGCCGCGCAGATCAACTTGCCGACGGCGACCTACCACCTGACGAACCCGGTGCGGACCGCGTTCTTCTAGAACGGTCGAAGCCTCACCGCGCGCGCAGTTCGTCGCATCGCCGACGCTGCGCGCGCAGTTCGTTCGCGAACTGCGGATCACCCGCGAGGTTGCGTAGCTGCTGCGGATCCGACTGCAAGTCGAACAGCTGCTCGAAGACCGGCTGCTGCTCGTAGTACCGCGCGTAGACCCAGCGCGACCCACGCACTCCAACGCTCTTCGGGATCTTCGGGTGGCTCATCGAGTGCTCATAGAAGAACTCGTCGCGCCACTCCGGCGTCTCGCCACGCACGAGCGGCGCGATCGAACGCCCCTCGTAAGCATCGGGCGACTTCAATCCCGCGAGATCGAGCAGCGTCGGCGCCATGTCGGTGCTGAGCACCATCTGCTCGGCGACGACGCCGCGGCGCGTCGCGTCGGCGCGCGGATCGAAGACGATCAGCGGCACGCGGATCGACTCCTCGTAGATCAGCCACTTGCCCGCGAGTCCGCGCTCGCCGAGGAAGTAGCCGTTGTCGCTCGTGAACACGACCACGGTGTCGTCGGCGAGGCCGCGCTCCTCGAGCTTCGCGAGGATGCGACCGAGCGCGCGATCGACGCCGCGGATCATGCGCCAGTAGTCCTTCGTGCGGCGGATCTGCTTCGCGCGATCATCGAAGCGCCACGCCCAACGCACGCGGCCGAGCGACTGCTGCAAGAACTCCGGCAGCGCCGCGAAGCCGGACTCGGCCAGCGGCGGGACCGCGACCTCGGCACCGTCGTACAGGTTCGCGAGGTCCGGCGGCGGGATGTACTGATCGTCGTGGTTGTCCTGCGCGTGCGGCGCCCAGAACGAAATCGACAGACAGAACGGGTTGTCGGCCGCCTGCTTGTCGAGGAACTCGATCGCGGCGTTCGCGACGCGCGTCGTCGTGTGCGGCTTGCCCTTGCGCAGGTACGGCTGCGATGGCTGCCGGCGATAGTCGAGCGCATCGCCGAGCGCACCCTTCGCGAACTTCACACCCCACTTGCCGACGAACCCGGTGCGGTACCCGGCGTCGTGCAGCTGGGCGAAGTACGTCTCGCGCCCGATCTCCGGCCCCATCGGCGGCCGACCGAACGTGTACCCATGCCGGCTTTCCCTGCGTCCCGTCATGAACGTCGCGCGGCTCGCCGCGCAGATCGACGTCGTGACGAACGCGTTCGTGAAGCGAACGCCGCGCTCCGCGAGCGAATCCATGACGGGCGTCTGCAAGACCGGGTGTCCGGCGCAGCTCATCTGGTCGAAGCGCTGGTCGTCGGTCACGACGAACAGGAGGTTCGGTCGTCGTGGTGTCGAGGGGTTCCACCAGGCGTCGAGATCGGCCCGCAACGCGCGCACGCGCTCGGCGTCGTCGAGAGGTTTCTCCTCGGCCGGATCCGCGCGCACGTCGTACAGTTCCGCCGGCTTCCCCGGGTCCGCTGGCACGATCAGCTTGTGCGGATCCCGCAGCACCCATCGCGTCAGAAGACTGGTCACGGGATCCTGGATGTCGACGCAGTCGTGCGTGTACGACGCGCCGAACACCGGCGCGTGGTCGCGGGCTTCGCGAAGATCGACGCCCGGCCAAGAATCCGGCACGTCGACACCGCACGCCGCGAGGACCGTCGAGGGAATGTCCACCGAGCTCACCGGCACCTCACGCCGCTCCGGCGCGATCTTGCCCGGCCAGCGCAAGGTGATCGGCGTGCGCACCCCGCCTTCGTACGGCGTGCGCTTGCTCCGCTTCGCGTAGCCCCGCTGATCCGTCCGCTGGATCCAGCCGTTGTCGGTCACGAGGATCACGAGCGTGTCGTCGGCGATCCCGCGTTCGTCGAGATGGGCGAGCAACTGACCGCAGGTCTCGTCGAACCATTCGCACATCGCGCGGTACTTCGACACGTGCGGCGACACCGCGCTCCGCCGATACTTCGACAGCAAACGCTCGGGCGGGTTGTGCGGCGTGTGCGGCAAGAACGGCGCGTACCACACGAAGAACGGCGTCTCCGTCTTCGTGCAGTCATCGATGAAGTCGTACACCGGCTGCATCGTCTTGCGCCCGATCTTCAATCCCTCGTCGCCGTGCCGCCCGCGACGCTTCGGGTCGCCGTGGGTCATGCCGGCGTCGAATCCGCCGCGCGAATGGTGCCCTTCCCACCATTTTCCGGTCTGCAGGCTGCGGTAACCGGCCCGCCCGAGGATCTCCGGTAGCGTGTCGAGCGCATCGATGTGCGCGAGCATCTCCGTGCGATCGGTGCCCTTTGGCGGATCGTTGCCGGTGATCTTGTGCTGGTGCGGATACAGCCCGGACACCAGGGTCGCGAGACTCGCCCGACACAGCGCGGTCGGCACGTAGCCACGCGGGAAGACGAGGCTCCGCTCCGCGAGCGCGTCGAGGTGCGGCGTGTTGACGACGTCGCTGCCCATGAAGCCGAAGTCCGTCCAGTGCTGATCGTCGGAGATCAGCAGGACGACGTTGGGGCGCTTGTCTTGGGCGAACGCAGTGGCCGCGAGTAGCGCGACCAGAACCAGTGTGCGCATCACTTGACGAACCGTCCGACCCAGTTCTCCAGCATCTCCTGGCGACCGGACTTCGGCTTCGGCTCGGTGCCACTCGCGAGCACGCGCTCGGACAGAGCGTCGAGATCGACACTGCCGCCGAGAATCTCGCGGCCGGACTCCGAGCTCCAGCCCGCGTAACGCTCGTCGACGAACGCCTGCAGCCCGCCGTCCTCAAGCATCGCGGCGGCATTCAGCAGCCCGCGCGCGAGCACGTCCATGCCGCCGATGTGGCCGTGGAACAGGTCGACGGGATCGATGCTCTGCCGCCGCAGCTTCGTGTCGAAGTTGAACCCGCCGGTCGTGAAGCCACCGGCGCGCAGGATCTCGTACATCGCGAGCGTCGCCTCCTGCACGTCGTTGGGGAACTGGTCGGTGTCCCAACCGTTCTGCGGATCGCCACGGTTGGCGTCGATGCTGCCGAGTAGGTCGTGCGCAGCCGCAACGGCGATCTCGTGATGGAACGAATGACCGGCGAGCGTCGCGTGGTTGACCTCGATGTTGACTTTGATTTCCTTCTCGAGTCCGTGGCGCGCGAGGAAGCCAGCAACCGTCGCTGTGTCGTAGTCATACTGGTGCTTCGTCGGCTCCTGCGGCTTGGGCTCGATCAGGATCGTGCCCTGGAAGCCGACCTTGTGCTTGTGCTCGACGACGAGCTTCAAGAAGCGCGCGAACTGCTCGCCCTCGCGACGCATGTCGGTGTTGAGCAGCGTGTCGTAGCCTTCGCGCCCACCCCAGAGCACGTAGTTCACGCCGCCGAGTCGGTGCGTCGCCTCGAGCACGTGCTTCACCTGTGCAGCTGCGTAGGCGAACACTTCGGGGTCCGGGTTGGTCGCCGCACCCGCCGCGTAGCGCGGATGGCTGAACAAGTTGGCCGTGCCCCAGAGCAGCCGGGTACCAACGCTGTCCATCTTCGCCGCCGCCAGTTCGACGAGACGATCGAGGTTCGCGTTGCTCTCCGCGAGCGTCTCGCCCTCCGGGGCGATGTCCCGATCGTGGAAGCAGTAGAACGGCACGCCGAGCTTCTCGAAGAACTCGAACGCAACGTCGAGCTTGTGCTGCGCGAGCTCCATCGGGTCGCCGGCACCGAGCCACGGGCGCTCGAACGTGCCGGCACCGAACACGTCGCTGCCGGGCCAGCAGAACGTGTGCCAGTAGCACACCGCGAAGCGCAGGTGCTCGGCCATGGTCTTGCCGCGCACGACCCGATCGGCGTCGTAGTAGCGAAAGGCCAGCGGATTGTCGGACTGCTCACCTTCGAACCGAATCGGTTCGATGCCATCGAAGAACGGAGTCGTCATGCGTCGTCTCGGGGGAAGTGTGGCTGCAGGGCGGCGTAGAGTGTGCGGTAGTGGTCGAGTCGCGCGGCATAGAGATCTCGGCGCACCGCGTCGGGTTCGACGATGGTGCGCACCGGCAGCGCGATACACACGTCGCGCGGCGACTCGCCGGTGACGGCCATACGCGCGAGGCGGGCCGCGCCGTTCGCCGGTCCGACGTCTCCACCTTCGCGGAGCACCATCGGCCGATCGAGAACCGACGCGAGGATCGACGCCCACAGCTCGCTGCGCGCGCCACCGCCGATCAGGTCGTACGATTCGATCTTCGTGCCCGCATCGAGCAACGCGCGCTGTCCGTCGGCGAACGCGAACGCGACGCCTTCGAGCACGGCCTGCGCGAGCTCCACGCGATCCGTCGAGTGCGTCATGCCGAAGAACACGCCTTGCGCGTGCGGGTCGTTGTGTGGCGTGCGTTCGCCGGAGAGATACGGCAGAAACTGCACGGACGCGGACTTGGCGCCGCGTTGCGCAACCTCGGCGAGTAGCGAGGCTTCATCGGCGGCGCCGACCAGCTTGGTCACCCACGACAGGCAGCTCGCCGCCGAGAGGATCACCGACATCTGATGCCACGTGTCGGGCAGGCAGTGGCAGAATGCGTGCACCGCGCCCGCAGGGTTCGGCCGGAACGCCTCGTCACACACGAAGGACACGCCCGACGTGCCGAGCGACAAGAACGCCTGCCCCGGCTGCACGACGCCGACGCCGACGGCACCCGCGGCATTGTCACCCGCACCGGCGGCCACCGGCACGTTGCCCATGCCCCACTCCGACGCGAACTCGTCGCGCAACTGTCCGGTCGACTGGTTGCCTTCGAACAGCGCGGGCATCGCATCCCGAGAAAGGTCGCACGCCGCGAGCATGTCGTCCGACCAGTCGCGCTCGGCGACGTCGAGCCACAGCGTGCCCGCGCTGTCCGACATGTCAGACGCGTATTCGCCGGTCAGCTGCAGACGCAGCCAGTCCTTCGGAAGCAATACGCGCGCGAGCTTTGCAAAGACTTCGGGCTCGTGATCACGCACCCACAGCAGCTTCGGCGCGGTGAAGCCTGGCATCGCGAGGTTTCCGGTGATCTCGCGCGAGTTCGGCACGGCAGCCTCGAGAGCGGCGCATTCTCTCGCGCACCGGCCGTCGTTCCACAGGATCGCGTCGCGTAGGACCCGGCCGGCATCGTCGACGAGGCACGCGCCGTGCATCTGACCGGACAAGCCGATCCCGCGAACCGCGGCGACTTGCTCCGGCGACCGAGATCGCAGCTCGTGCATCGCGGCGCGCAGCGCAGCGAGCCAATCGGCCGGCGCCTGCTCGGACCACAGCGGCTGGGGCCGAGACACCGCGAGCGGCGCGGCAGCCTGGTCTACGATGTGATCCTCGCCGTCGACGAGGACGACCTTGACGCCCGACGTTCCGAGATCGATTCCGAGCCAGGTCTCCGTGCGCGACGACATGTCGCCACTACTTTAGCGCGCGCGACCGAAGCTACGCACGCGCGAATCATCTAGGGGATCGGCACCGCGACGGCTTCGAAGTTGAAGTAGAACCACCAGCCCATGGTCACGCCGTCGGGTCCGAGATCGCGGTCGTCCTGCCCCGAGCAGTTGCCCGCCCCACCGGGCAGAAGAGAAGACAACGGTTGCCCGCCGACGAGCGGTAGCGTCGCCGGCAGCAGGATCGCGTCGGCGGTCGCCTCGGGGACGAAACCCTTCATCAAGCCGTTCGTCAGCGCCGTCGCCGGACTACCGACGTACTCGGCGCCGAACTGCAGGTTCTCGAGCGTCAGTGGGATGCCAGCGAGATCGAACTCGATCGAACCCGACGTCGTCGAGAAGCACGGCGCGCTCGGGGACGCGACGGGCGGGTTGTAGCCACCGGTCGTGCCGGGCTCGACCGCGATGCACGCACCGGTGTTCGTGAACTCCGCTGCGAACGACGGCGTATCGGGCAATGTGCACACGGTCGTCGCGATCGGCGCGGTGCAGCTCGCCCCGACGAAGTCGACGCGACCGCCGCTCCCGGACGGATCGTTCGGGCGCAGCACGATCGCGGTGCTCGAGTCGAGCAGCATGTCGCCATCGCTGTCGGTCGTCAGCGAGGTCTCGATCGAGGGGTTCACCGCGGGGATGATCCCGAGCACCGGATTGTCGGTGATGTCCGAGCACGCGAACAGGATCGGCACCGTGATGTGCGGATCCCGCAAGTCGAGATCGGTCAACATGAATACGCCCGGCTGGCTCGGAACGCCGGCGACCATCGCGTCGGTCGTATCCACACCGAGCGGCCGCGGCGCCGCCGGATCGAGGATCGCCCACTGGAACAGGAAGTCCGCACCGAGCGGCACGCTACCGAGACCGACATCGGCAATCCCGTCGACCCCCACGACCGCCGGCACTTGCGTGAACGGGTTGACGTAGAGGAAGCACCCGTCGACGCCGATGATCGTCAGGTCGATGTTGAGCTGGTCGCCCGGGCTGTCGCCGATCCACAGCACGGCCGCGGCGCCGGGGATCGAGTTCACGAGCAACACGTGCTCGTCGACGGACGGATTGCGCACCCACGACGAGACGGGATGCGTGATCGACGGGAAGTTGCCGAGGCTGTCGATGCAGGACGTGCCGGAGATCGACTGGGCAGCCGCGGTCGCAGCGAGGACGAGAGAGAGGGAAGCGGAGCGGAGAGCGGGGTTCATGCAGGCTCCAGTTTGAGGTGACGCACCGGTCGGGCGGAAGCCCCGACCGGACGTCGCAGCCCGACTGCTTCGTGCGACTTCACGGGAAAACCTCCCGCTACGTCCTACCGCAAACAACGAGTCGGAGGCGGCGTGCATCGCTATCATGCGGGGCCGCAACAAGGAACCGCATCTGCTGCCTCCCCTGATGCACGCACGCCAGTCCGCCCGTCTCCTCTTCTTCGCCGCTCTCGCGAGCGCCACGCTCACCGCGCCGGTCGATGCACAATCGCCAGCGCCGGGCCTCCGCGTCTTTGGTCCGCTGACGACACCGATGACGTGGCTCGTCGATCCGAACGGCGAAGTCGTGCACACGTGGATCAGTGACTATCCGGCCGGCACCGGGTGCTACCTGCTCGAAGACGGATCACTCCTGCGATCGGCTCGCACCGTCACACCGATCGGCGCGGGCGGGGAAGGCGGCACGGTGCAGCGTCTCGGTTTCGACTCGACCGTGCTGTGGCAGTACGACTACCAAAGCGGCGGCGTACTCTCACACCACGACATCGAGCCGATGCCCAACGGCAACGTGCTGCTGATCGCGTGGGAAGAGAAGACGATGCAAGAAACGATCGACGCCGGTCGCATCCCGCTGCTGATCGATCCGAACGGGGCCTTCCTCCCCGACCACATCGTCGAGATCGAGCCGACCGGACCGACGACCGGCAACATCGTTTGGGAGTGGCACGTCTGGGATCACCTGATCCAGGACTACGACTCGACGAAGGCGAACTACGGCGTCGTCGCCGATCACCCCGAGCTGATCGACATCAACTATCCGATCGAAGTCCCGAACCGGAACGACTGGAACCACATGAACGGCGTGCACTACGACCCCGTGCACGACTGGATCCTGCTGAGCCCGCGCCAGCAGCAGGAGATCTGGGTCATCGATCACAGCACGACGACGGCCGAAGCAGCCGGCCACACCGGCGGCAACCACGGCAAGGGCGGCGACATCCTCTACCGCTGGGGCAACCCGCTCGCGTATCGGCGCGGCACGCCCGACGACCAGCAGCTGTTCTTCGCGCACGCGCCGGTGTTCGTGCCGCCCGGCTATCCCGGCGAGGGCAACATCCTCGTGTTCAGCAACCAACACCCGGGTGGCTCCGCGGTGCTCGAGCTCGTGCCGCCGATCGACGGCAACGGTGACTTCTTCATGGACCCGAGCGGCGTGTTCGGGCCGAGCGCGCCCGTGTGGGGACTGCAGGGCCCGGGGTTCCAGTCGAACTTCGTCTCGAACGCCGAGCGCCTACCGAACGGCAACACGCTCGTGTGCTCGGGCCAAGAAGGCAACGTGTTCGAAGTCGACCCGAGCGGCACGCCAGTGTTCTTCTTCGACAACCCGACGACCGCCAATTTCGTCTTCCACGCGCACTACTACGAGCACCACTTCTGGGCAAACCGTGACGAGCTGTCTGTCCAGAACGGCGGCATCGCGCGCCTCGACTTGATCGCCGGCACGCCGCACGCGGGCAAGGAGTACATCATCCTCGGCTCGCTCGCCGGCCGCAGTCCGGGCTTCCCGATCGGCGCGCTGTGGATGCCGCTGAATCCGGACGCGTATTTCTTCTCGACGATCGTGACGCCGGACGACCTGTTCTTGCGACTGGCTACCGGCGTGCTCGACGACCTCGGCAAAGCCAAGGCCTACTTCCACCTACCGGCTGGGATCCTCCCGCCGCAGGCGATCGGATTGACGTTCGACCACGCGTTCGTGGCGATCGATCCGACGACGGGTTCGATCGATCTAGCGAGCAATGCGACTTCGATCACGCTGACGCCCTAGGTGTCGGAAGTTGCTATGTCGGAAGTTGCTACGTGACAGAACGTACTACTGGGCGTTACGCATTCGTAACACTCACTCGCCACCACCCACCGCATCCAGCGGCGGCTGCTCGTCGACGCGCGGCAATGCGGCGACCGCGGCTTCGTAGGTGCGCAGCCGGCGCCGGTACTCGTCGCTTCCGTGCTTCTCGACGGCGGCTTGCTGTAGCGGCACCGCGCGTTCGAGATGCCCGTTGAGGAAGTAGGCGAGCGCGAGCGTGTCGAGCACCCGGTGCGACATGTCTTCGGGATCACCCTCGATGCGCTGCGCGAGCTTCAGCGCGGTCGCGTCGAAGTGCCCACAAGTCTCGTCGTCGCTCATCAGGTGCCACGCGAGCCGGTTCAGGCGACTGTGGTCGTCGTCGTACTGCTCGACGAGCCGTTCGAACGCGACCGCTGCGTGGTCGTCGTGGCCGCGCTCGTGCAGCCACTCGTGCTGAGTCAAGAGATCGCGCGATGGCGTGCAGTTGCGCTCGTGGCGATCTTCGCGGAGCAACATGTCGAGTGCCTCGCGCAGTTCGCGCAGCGCCTCGTCCGCGCGCTCGCGCTCGCGCTGCAGAGCCTCGCGCAGCCGCGTGACTTCGGAGCGCAACTCGCCGGCGTCGTTCGACGCTTCGTTCGTGCTCTCCTTCGTGCGCTCCTTCGTGCTCTGTGACGTAGGCTGACTGCCCTGCGAACGCGAGTCCTGGGCCGACGACACGAGGACGACCGGGGTGGCGGCGAGGCAAGACACGACCAAGACGGACTTCAGGATCATTGCGAGAGGTCTCCGCTGCGGTTGAAGAGTGGATGAACGCTCGCACCGACTTCAGGCGTGCCGATGCCGAGCCCCACCACGGTAGCGAATCGGCGTCGCGCTTTCTGCCCCGCTCACTCCCCGCGCACGCAGCGGAAGCCGGTGTGCGAGAAGCTCGACTCGGGGGTCGCGTGCATGCGTGCACTCGGGCGGTACCCCGTGCAGTACACGTCGCTGCACAAGAACGAGCCGCCGCGCAAGGAGCGCTCGACGCGTCCACCCACGTTCTCCGGCACGCCGCGCGGATCGACGCTGATCGCGCCCATTGCGAAGCGGTCCAGATACGTCATCCGACCGTAGCGGTCGGCACACCATTCCCACACGTTGCCCGCCATGTCGTGCACCCCGAACGCATTCGCGTCGAGCGCGCCGACCGGCGACGTTGTTCGGTATCCGTCTGCAACGGTGTTCTCGCTCGGAAACTCCCCCTGCCAGATATTCGCACAGCACGCGTCCGGAGCGTCGCGCAGGGTCGGATCCGAACGATCTCGCCCGCCGCGCGCCGCGAACTCCCACTCCGCTTCCGTGGGCAACCGCAGCCCCTTCCACTCCGCGTAGCGGGTCGCGTCGATCCACGACACGTGGACGACCGGGTGATCTTCCTTGCCCACGATCGTCGAATCCGGGCCGTCGGGGTGCCGCCAGTCCGCGCCCTGGCACGGTTCCCACCAGGTCGACCAGTCGAAGTCCCGCACGTTCGCGCCCTCCGGCGGTCGAAACACGAGCGAGTTACCTTCCCGTTCGGCCGTCGTGACGTATCCCGTCGCCGCGACGAACTCGGCAAACTCCCGCACCGTGACCTCGTGCACGTCGATCCAGAACGGGGACACGCGCACGTCGTGCACGGGGCGCTCATCCGCCGCGGCGCCGTCTGCCGAGCTGCCCATCGCGAAGGAACCGCCCGCGATGCGGACCATGCGCGACGATGCGGCGGTGTCCTCACAGCCGGAAGAAACCGCGCACCACGACAGACAGACGATCGCCGATCCGAGTCGCCGCAACATTGCGTGCAGCATAACTCCGGACGAGTCCGAGGGGTGCGCACCTGCGGAGAACACGGTTCAATGACGCGATGAAGCTCGCGCCTCGCCTCGCGTTCCATGCCATCGTCTGCTCCACGCTCGCCGCCCAGCAGTTCGCGCCGCTGCCGGAGCAGCCGACGTCCACCGGTCTCCTGCCACCGATCCTCGCCGGCGACGTGAACGGCGATGGACTCGAAGACATCGTCACGCGGACACGAATCCTGATTCGACAGGACGACGACGGCTATCGCTTCGTCGACGGCGCTCCGTTCGAAGTAGCCCCCCCCTACGATGCCGTGCTCGTCGACGTAGACGGCGACGGAGACCTGGACTGGGTCGGCGCATTCGAGGAGCGAAACCACCTCTACCTCAACGACGGCAGCGGCCAGTTCGACGACGCAACGACGACCAACATGCCGAACTTCAGCCGCCGGTCCTACGGGGTCGCCGCCGGGGACGTCGATGGAGACGGGGACGTGGACCTCTTCTTCGCGAATACTGACAACACTCTGTTCACGAACGGGGCGCAGAACGCGCTCTATCTGAACGACGGGACGGGAGCGTTCTCCGATGCGACGATTCAGCTGCCACAGAGGATCGACCCGACCCAAGACGTCGCGCTCGGCGACATCGACGGCGACGGCGACCTGGACGCCGTGTACGGACAGGCGGCGAGTCAGAGCGGCAGCGCGCTCAACCAGAATCAGATCGTGCTCAACGACGGATCCGGCACGTTCACCGATCCTGTGAATCCATTGCTGCCATCGAATCTCATGCGCACGAGCAACATCGAGTTTTGTGACTTCGACGGGGACGGAGACGCGGATCTGTACGTGCGAGACCAGCTGTTCTTCGCCAGCCTGCCCATCGACAGCCTCCTCTTCAACGACGGCACGGGACTGTTCTCCGACGTCACGGATTCGAATCTGATCGGCGAGTCCGCGACCGGCCGCGTCACGGTCGGAGACATCGACGACGATGGTGACTTCGATGTCTTGGCGGGCAACGTGCGCCTCAACGACGGAACGGGCGTCCTCCAGTCGGTTCCCGACAGCTGGATCGGCACCGGAGCGTTGACGGACATCGACGCAGATGGCGATCTGGACATGGTCGCGTCGGACGGCGCCTACGAGAACGTCGGTGGCGGCCAGCCAGAGGCGCGCGGACTCCCGGACCCGTTCGCCGGTCCGTTTCCGTTCGCAATGGAAGACGTGAACTCCGATTCGGTCAGCGACATCGTCTGGCGCCCGCTGACCCCGACCCCTCTGGCACCGTTCGCCCGCACGCGCGCCATCACCACGATGGACTTCGAGGGTGACGGTGACGACGATTGCATCGACATCAAATCGAACGGCTCGGTCATCCGCTGGTTCGACCACGGCGCGGACGTCTTCTTCGGGATTCGGGACACGCAGCCCGACGAGATCTTCTTGGCCATCGACCAGGAAGCCGTCGGCGACATCGACGGGGATGGCGACCTCGATGTGTTCGTGTCGAGCGGGATCCGACCGTACGGGCAGGGCATCTCCGCACCCTGCGAGGGATCGTGGCAGCCGCGGGTCTTCCTCAACGACGGCGTCGGCAACTTCACCGAGCTGGCCGGAGCCGTGCCGAACTACACGCTGCCGGTGTATTCGGCCGCGCTCGCCGACGTCGACGGTGACGGCGACCTCGACGCGGCGCTCGGGATCGGCGGCGACGACTGCGCGGGCCAAGATCGCCTGCTGATCAACGACGGCAGCGGTCAGTTCGTCGACGAAACCGCAGCGCGGCTGCCCGTGATCGTGGAAGGCGCGTCCGTTCTGTCGTTCGCGGATTCCGACGGTGATGGCGACCAAGACCTGTTGGTCCAGACTCTCTCCCTCACCTGGTTCTTCGTCGCGCAGACTCCGACGTACCTGCTCGTGAACGACGGCTCCGGCCACTTCACGACGACGGTCCCGCTTCCCGACAACGGCAACGCCAGGTTCGCCGACATCGACGGCGACGGCGATCCCGACGTCGCGGGTCTCTACGTCCTGCTGAACCAGGGCCAGAACCAGTTCGTCGACCAGACTCAGGTCCTGTTCGGTTCGCCGACGGTCGCGGCATCGAGCTTCACCGATATCGACCTCGACGGAGACCTCGACGCCGTCGGTTTCGCGACGAACCTCGATCGCCAGGTCGAACTACCCGTGCTGGCACGCACCGGCCAGCCGTTCCGAATCCGTGTGCACTCACAGCCGCTCTTCACGCCCGTCGCCACGGCGGCGGTGCCGCTCCTGAGCTTCGGCACTGCCGTGACCCCGACGCCGTTCGGCGTGCTCGGCCTCGACACCGCGTCTTGGACCGCGCTGCCGCCACTGGCGTTCGCGCCGGGCGACACGTTCACTGACGCGACGCCGGTCGTCCCTGACTCCGACGCGCTCGTCGGTGTCGAAGTCTGGGTGCAGGCGCTGATCGCGCGCTCGGGCACGACGGAATCCGAGATCCTGCTGACGAACACGTCGCGGCGCGTGCTGTATCAGCCTTGGATCCGCTAGCGCACGCGCTCGATCGCGTACACCTCACGGATCGCGCGGCCACCCGCGATGACGTCGAACTCCGGCTCGCGCAGGCGCAGACCCGGGACTTCGACGCGGTACCGTCCCGCCGGCACGCCGCCTGAGAATCGCACGTAGCCGATCGAATCCGCGACGACCTCGAACCGAAGGGTCTCGACGTCCGTGCGAGCGATCGTCACCGGCCGCCCGGCGAGGGGGCGTCCGTTCTCATCGTACATCGCCAACTCGAACTCTCCCGTCGCGACCTCGAACTCAATCGATCGGTTCTTCGATTCTGGATCGAGATCCACGGCTGCGAATTCGCACCATCGCCCCTCGCGCCTCAGGCGTAGAACGGCACGAGCTGCGTGGAAGCGATTCGGCAACTTGTGAAACGCGAACACGCCGGTCTCATCGATCCGCGCATCCAAAGTCTTCACGTTGTGCTCGACCATCTTCTTCCGCCAGCGCGGTGCGAAGCCGTGAAACTTCTTCGGGTCGCGTCGCGTGACCTCGAGGCGCACCAGCGCATCCTTCGCCGGCTGCCCGTCGATCCGAGCGGTGCCCGTACACGCGGTGGCCGCGCGAGGCAGCGATCCGATCTGCAGATCGACGTAGTGCGTATGGCCCGCCGCGAGATGGAACTCGACGGACGCAACCGACGCGACGTGCCGCTGCGCCGCGAAGGCCGCGCTGATCGGCGGCTTGGGCCGCGACACCGATACGCGCCAGTAGCCCGCGGTGAGTCCCGTCAGTTCGAACGCCCCGTCGAGCTCCGCGAGCGTCGAGACTTCACCCCCGGCGGCGTTCAGCGGATTTGCGACGACGCGCCAACGCTTCTGCGGCGGCCGTTTGCCTGGCAGGGTCAGGAAGCCGCGCACGCGTGGCGGCGGAAGGAACCACACGTCGATGACCCGCCCGTCCATGGGGATCATCTTGTCGGTGATGATCGTCCCTAGCTCCGGATGGCGCAGGCGGAACTTCATCTCGCTCGGCCAAAGACCACGGGCGACGAGTCGACCGTTCTCGTCGGTGCGGCCGAGCAGCAGCGGCTCCGGTAGGAGCTGCCACTGCGAACCCGGGTGATCGTAGATATGGCAGGGGAGCGGGATCGCCTCGACGCGGGCGTTCTCGATCGGGACCCCGCCGTCGCCGAGCACGACGAACGTCGACGAAACGGCGGGCACGAATCGGATCTCACGCTTGCCCCCGATCATCCCGACAGCGGGCGCAAAACCAGGGGCCACCGCGACGTACGTCGCACGCACGCCCGGCAACAAGCCGGCGAACCTCCAGCGCGAGGGCGTCTCGGCGATTGCGCGAGCTGCCCCTCGTGGCACGACGGCAACCGAAGACTCGAACACCGGCGCGTCGGCGAGCGTGCGGCAGTGGAGAGTGATCGAACCTCGACCACGCATGATCAGCGTGACCCTGTGGCGAGCGTGGTGCTGCCCGCGCGGCTCCCAGAGCGTGCTGCCCTTCCGCATCAGCGACACCGCAACGACTCGGCAGTCCTCCGGAATGCGCGTCGTCGCGACGCCGGAGGCGTCGGTCTCGACGGGCTCACTCCCGAACTTCCACTCTCCCGGGCGCACGCTCACGCGAACTCCGGAGATCCCGACCCGTTCCTGATCCAAGACTTCCACCGAAAACGGTCGTCCACTCACCAAGCGCACGTCGCCGACGTCGGTCTCGCGCCATGGCGCCACCAAGACCGAAGCTCGCCCGCCCAGGCGCGTCGTATCCCGCATGGCGAGTTCGACATCGCCGGCTCGCAGACCCCGGAGCTCGAAGCGTCCGCCCGGCCCGGTCTCGAACTCGGGAAACGGCAGCAGCCGGTCCCGGATGCGCATCCACTGCGGGATTGCGCGGCCGTAGAGCGTCCCTCTCGCGTGGATCCGCTCCGCCCCTTCCAACGCAAGCTCGCGCTCTCGCTCTGCCGCGGCGTCCCCGGCCGGCATCGCTTGGTCGATTCCGCGCACGCGCACACCTTCGACGGGTTCCCCCTGCTCGTCGACGACGCGCCCCCGCACCGATCCGGTCGGATCGATCGCGATCACGCCGAGCTCGACGACTTCTCCGGTCTGCGGAGCCCAGCGCAGCTTGTGCAGCACATGCGCCTCGGGATGATCGATGACGAGGTAGAGCTCCTCGTGAACCGGCACGTTCTCGATGCGGAAGTCGCCGCGCGTGTCCGTGACTCCTTCCGCCACGTGCATCAATGCGCCGTCACGCCGCTCGGTGATCGGGACGACGGTGTCGAGCCGCGCTCCGCTCAGTCGTACCCGCGCGGACTCGAGAGGTTTCCAGCTATCCGACCACACCAATCGCCCGAGCAACGCGCCGAGCGCGAACCCCGGCTCCGGCGGTAGCCCGAACGCCGCATTGTCTGCACCCGGTTCGAGACCGCCGAAGTCCGACAGCTTCCAGAAGTGCTCGGTCCGCCCGGTGTGCTCCACCACCGCGAGAGCGTCCGGCTGGTTCTCGCTCTCGTCTGCCTCGACCGGATCCGCGGGGATCGCGAGATCGGGCATCGAGTCCCTCTCCCCACACTCCAGCAGCGCGAGCGCCGCGAGCGCCAGCATCGCGATAGCGGGTAGGAGCTTCTTCATCCGGATCTCGCCGTGGACGACCGTCCCGAGCCATTATGCCGCCAATGTCGAACGACGCGGCGTTGGGAGCCGTCCCGCGCCCGCTACCGAATCGGCATTCCACGCGAATTTTTGGACGCAGCGCCTACGTTGCACGGATCCATGCCGTTTCGAACGCCCGCCGACGAGATCCACATCCACGTTCACCACCCGCCCGTCGAAGGCGAGATCATGCTCCGTACGAGCTTGGACTGGGACGAGAACGTCGCGCCAGAACTGATCGACTCGGACGGCGAGCGCTTCGAGTTCGTGCTGCGAGGCGTCGAGGAACCCTTCGTCTACTTCAAGCCGCTGATCCTGGTCGACGGCGAAGAGCGCTGGGCGAGTGGACCCGACCGTCTCGCGACGAGCGGCGCGGAGCGCATTCGCGACACGTTCCCGACGTTCGAGGACGCGCCTGCGCGCGTGACGGAGCCGGAGGCGATCGACTCCGAGGATGGCGCATGGACGCACCGTGTGTTCTTGCCCGAGGGCTACGGCGAGAACACGCTGCGTCGATACCCCGTCCTCTACATGAACGACGGGCATAACTTGTACTTCGGCCCACAGTCCCGACTCACGGCGCGATGGAGTGTCCAGGACACGATGTCGAGGTTGGTGGAGATGACCGCAATCGAGCAAGCGATCGTCGTCGCGGTGTACCCGCGCGATCGCATGGTCGACTACACGGAAGCGGGCGAGGAGGCGTATGGCCGATACCTCGCGAACGTGTTGAAGCCACACATCGACGCGGGCTACCTGACGCTCCCCGACGCGGCACACAACGCGATCATGGGCTCGTCGTTGGGAGGCGTGTCAGCCCTGAGCTGCGCGTGGGAACACCCCGAGTCGTTCGGCCTTGCCGGCTGCATGTCCGCATCGTTCGGCTACGAGAACGACCTCAAGGAACGCGTGCTGAAGAACCCGAAGCCGGATATTCGGGTGTATCTCGACAGCGGCTGGCCGCGCGACAACTTCGAAGTGACGCGCGACATGCGTGCGCGGCTGGTGCGGGCTGGATTCACGGAAGGGGTGGATCTGTTGTACTTCGCGTTCCCGGGTGGGAGGCACTCGGAGGTGGACTGGGGGGACAGGAGTCACCTGCCGTTCCAGTTCTTCTTCGGGCATCGGCCGGATGTGCGGAGTGTCGCGGGGCGGCACGTGCGGGGTGAGGGGGAGGATTAGGGGCGGGGGCGCGAGCAGGCCTCGCCTCGCGCATTCAGGCACTCAAGCAAGCCCCTTCCCCCCTCAACAACTCCGATACTTGTCGTTCAACCCCACCCCAGCCTCGATCATCGGCAGCACCTTCTCCAGCCGGCTCAGCTTCGTCTTCTCCTGCTTCGCCGACGAAATGTAATCCGCATACTCCCGCCGCTTCCCCGGCGTCAGCGCATCGAACGCCTTGCGGACCTTCGCCTTCTTCTTCAGCGCGCCTTCCAGCTCCGGCGGGATGTTCACCGGCTTGCTCCGGTCGGCCTTGATCTCCTTGCCGCCGCGCTGGTTCTCGATGGCCTCGTTCACGTAGGCCTTCACCTTCGTGACCTTGATCTCCTTGGCACTCGTGAAGCGCCACTGACGCAGCGCCTTGGTCGTGCCTTCTTGCGCGTTGATCAGCACCTTGTCCGGATCCTTCAGGAACACGCCCTGGTGGAACCACAGCGCCAGGTGCTCCTTGAAGGCGCCAATCCCGACGACGTTCTTGCCGCCGAGGGTGTAACACGGAGCACCCCACTTGACGGTCTCTTCGAGTTCGGACGCTTGCAGGACCTTGCGAAGCTTGGCGATCGCATCCTCCCACTCGGGATGCATCTCGATGTAATCATCGACGGACTTGGCACGCTTCATCATCGCTGCCGAACCTAATCCTTGGTGCCTTGCAGGCACACGTCTCCGTTGTGGGTCGAGACGGAAAACTTGCCAGAACCGTCGCCTACGCGCGCTTCGAGCCAGCGCTTCTTGCCGCGCACGTGGACTACGGGCCCGGCGGTCGTCAGACTGCCGTTGTGGGTGCTCGCGTCGATCGTCGCCGAGCACGACTCGGCCCAACTCACGACGACGTCGCCGTTGTGCGTCTCGATCGATCCGGCGATCGGGTCGGTGCCGTTCAGCAACGCGGTGACGTCGCCGTTGTGCGTCTCGAGTCCGACGCGTCGGTACGGACCGGCGATTCGAATGTCGCCGTTGTGGGATTCGATGTCGACCGCGCCGGTGCACTGTTGCACGTCGACCGACCCGTTGTGTGTCCGGATCGTCGCACCGAGATGCACGGGCCCACGAACGGAGAAGCTCGCACCGCCGCTCCAGTCGCGGAACGTCCGGTTCTTCGAGTCCTTCCAGCCGAGCTTGAGACGGCCGTCGACGATGTCGCGCACGATCTCGACGCACTCGAGGTTCTTGCGCGCTTCCTCTTCGGAGCTCCCGCTCGCGAACTTCTCGACCGCGATCACGATGTGACCGTCCGGGGTCGACGCATCGCCGACGATATCGACGTCCCCGTTGTGGGTATTGCAGACGATCGCCTCGACGTCATCCGCGGGGATCGTGAACTTCTCTTGGCCACGCACCCAATACTGCTGGCAGCCGACGAGCCAGGGCGCGAGCAAGAGAACCGTCAACAGGCGTCTCATACGCGACAGTGTCGCGCACGTCGCGGCCGTCCGCTACCCCGAGTAGGTCGTCACGTAATCCCGCACGCGCAGCTTCTTCGCGGTATTGTCGGAACTCATGTAGCGGATCTTGCCGAAGATCGGCCGCTCCGGCCCCCATGCGCGGTCGAACCGACCGAGGACCCAGGAGATTCCGCTGTAGGAATTCGGGTTCCGACCGTCGAGGGCATAGCGGTTGTTGAGATGCTCCATCGCCTCGAACGCGGCCTCAGGGCACGAAGACCACTCCAGGATCTTCTTGCCCCACAGCATGCGGAGGTAGTTGTGGATGAAGCCCTCGCGTATCAGCTGACGCTGCGCCGCGTTCCACAGATCATCGTGGGTCTCGGCCGCGTCGAGATCTTCGAGCGTGTAGACGTGCGGACGTTCGTCGCCGGCGTGTTCCGCCAGAGTCACGCGCGCCCAGTCGGGGAGACTCGCGTAGTTGCGGTACTCGGGCTGGTGGTAGCAGAAGACGTAGCCGAGTTCGCGCCAGGTCACGATCTGATCGAGCAGCGCTTCGGCCGCGGCGGAGACGCCCCACCAACCGGCGCGGCTCCCGTTCGTGGTCGGGGCAAGACTGCCGATGTCCCAGCCTTCGCGCTCGAGCACCGCACCGACGATGCTGTGCGACGACGCGTGGCCGAAGTGTAGATACGGCGACAAGCCGGTGGTCGCGTTCGAGCGCGGATCGTTTCGATTCTCGTCGTAGTTCGAGAGTCGGCCATCGAGGAACCGCTCGAGCTCGGCAGCAGCGACACGCGTGCCACCCCGGCGTTCGACCACGTCGACGTCACAACGAAACGCGAGGTCCAGCTCGCGGTCGGATTCGAACAGCTGCGGTGAAGCCGCCGGCCAGTTCACGATGACGTGCGCTGGAACGCCTGCGACTCCGCCATCGTACTTGGCGAGCGGCTGCTCCTCGGGAAACTCGATGAGGTGCTCCCGGAGCGACTTCTGCAGGAAGCGCCGAAACGCGTGCGCCGTCGGGAACGCCCGCTCACTCACCGAGAGTGGCAAGATGCCGTTGCTGTCGACGACCTCGAGCCGGGCCTGGATGCGCCCGGCCGCCGCCTGGACCATCGCGGGTAGGAAGTAGCACGGGAACTCGTCGGTGACGACGAGCGCCGCCGGCTCGGCGAGCGCTTCGAGGAGGCCGTGCGCGGCCCCTTCGCTGGGTTCGACGTACGGGTAGTAGGCCACGCCGAGTTCGCCGCAGTCACGCGCGTTGTCGGCCATGCCGTCCAGCACGAAGGCGTGCAGACGCGCGCTCGACCACTCGTGACCGAGCCTCAGGGGCTCGAAAACGAGCAGCGGGACACCGAGTTCGGCCGCCCGGTCACGAGCGTGCTGCAGCGCGAAGTTGCTGTGGAGCCGACGGTTGGCGGTCATCCAGTACAGCACGTAGGCACCGTCCGAGGCTGCCGGGACCGCGTTGGCGACACGAACTCGTGAATCCGGAACCGTCCTCATGTTCGTCGTTTCGCGGGTTCCCGGCGTTTGGATGCATTCCGGTAAAGAAAAGCGGTGGACCGAACGGATGTGGAAAGCTGTTCACTCGCGATCCCGCACCAGCGCGAGGATCCGCTCGGCGACCCGGCGGTGCTCCTCGTCGGGCGCGTAGCCGATCGCGTTCTCGGCAAACGTCGACAGCGCATCCTCGGGGCCCACGTTCGCAACGGCTCGGGCCCCTCGATCCATGAGCAGGCGACAGCACTCGAGGTGCTTCTCCGTCGCAGGGTGATGCCGTGCCGCGATGACCGAGAAGAACACCGGAGTCGCACCCCATTCGTTCCCCGCGTTTGCGTCGGCGCCACGCCTCAGCAGGAGGTCGACGATCTCGGGCTGCCCACACTCCGCGGCGCAGTGCAGCGGTCGATGCGCGTAGAGCGGACGCTTTCCCTCGAGCGCATGGGCGTCCTCGTCGAGCCGCTGCACGATGAGATCCACGAGACCGAGGCTCGCGCAGGTGAACACGTCAGCCGGCGCTCCCGCCGCGACCAGTGCGCGGCCGACTTCGACCTGACCCGCTTCACAGGTCCAGTCGATCACCGGATGACCGCGATCCATCGCGTGCACGTACTCGGGATCACTCCTTAGCAGCGCACGCACGGCGTCGATCAATCCCGCCTTGCACGCTTCGCTGAATCCGACGTCGACACCCGCTTCGGCCAGCTCGATGACCACGCGCACGTGATTGTGGTCACTGGCGATCTTCATGGGATCACCGCGCCGGAGATCCGCTCCGAGCCCGATCAACGCGCGCACGGTCGCGAGGTCACCCCGATGCGCCGCGTGACAGAGCGGCGTCCAGCCCTGCTGGGAGGCCACATCGATCAAGCCGGGCTGGGTCCGGACCAGCTCCAGGAGCTCGACGAAGCGACCGTCCTCGGCCGCCTTCAGGACTTCGTTGCGTGTTGTCACCGGACCCGATGGGAAAGTTCGTGCGGTAGACAGTGTAGAAGCCCGAAGTCGCTGCGCGAAGGCGAGACTCCGCTATGATTCTCCGACCGCGGCCGGGACGGTTCCCGACCGCGACGGGTCCCGCTCCCCCCTCGAGAATGACGTGTCGCCATCGATGAAGTGCGCCCCCGGCATCATCGCCGTATTGCTGCTCGGCTTCGGCCTGGCAGCACAGAACCTCATCGTGCCGGCGAACGTCGACGCCGCCACCAACGGCAACGCGAGTACGTCGTACCCGTGGGGTCGCGACTCCGCGATCCCGACGAACAACGACATTCGCGTTCAGTACGTCTACGACACGTCGAACTTTGCGAGCATCACCAACCCGATCCTCATCGACTCGCTGAGATTCCGCGCCGACGACACTTCCTCGACCTGGACCGGCGGCGACTACGTCAACTGCGAGGTCTGGCTCGGAGAAGCCTCGCTGGACTACACCTCCCTGTCTGCGGCCAACACGTTCGACTCGAACTACCTCGAAGGAGTCACGCCGGCTTCCCCGAACTTCTCCGGCACGGTCTCGTGCGTCGCCGGCACGGGCAACGGTTCGGGCTTGCCCGGACCCTGGTACGTGACGGTGCCGTTGACCTCGCCGTTCTTCTACGACCCCGCGCAAGGGCACGACCTCGTGCTCGACTTCCGTTGGGACGGTACGTTCACCGGGCTGACCACCGGCGCGTGGAACTCGAACGCGCAGACCACGGGCGCGATGGCGCGGCGCGTGTTCAACGAAATCGACGGCCTGGCACCGCTTCCGACCACGGCCAGCGACGTGACGATCGTGTGCGAACTCGGCTACTCGCTCGCGTCCGGAATCGTCGCGAGCTTCGCGGTCAGTGACTCCAACACGCAACCCGGCGCGCCGGTCACGTTCACCGACACGTCGTTCACATCGGATCCCGGCGGGATCGTCGCGTGGTCCTGGGACTTCAACGGCGACGGCACGCCAGACTCCACGCAACAGAATCCGACCTACACGTACGGCTCGTCCGAGTGCGGCCCCAACGACGTGACCCTCGAGGTCTTCGACGCGACGGCTACGGACAGCATCACCCAGGTCGGGTCCGTCTTCGTCGGCGCGCCAGTGGCGTCGTTCACGCCGAGCGCGACGCAGGGATCGATCCCGCTGACCGTCAACTTCACCAATACGAGCCAGGGTGCGACGACGTACGACTGGGATCTGGACGGCGACGGCGCGTTCGGCGACGACACGACCGCGAATCCCTCGTGGACCTACACGACCGAAGCCCTGACGACGGTCACGCTGCGGGCCACCAACTCCTGCGGCACGTCCGAAGCGAGCGTCGAGATCGACACGCGCACGCAGCTGTGCACGCAGTTCGGCGGCATCACCGGCTGGAACGGCAACAGCTCGGGCTTCTACTACGACATCGAGATCCTCAACCCGGCCGGGATCACCGTCACGAACATGGCGGTGCAGATCCAGAACCTCGCCGTGCCCGTCTCGATCCGCATCTACGCGAAGCCGGGAACTCACGTCGGCCACGAGGGGAACCGCGACGCATGGACCCTCGTGTCGACGGGCAGCGGCGTCGGCACGGGCACGCCCAACCCGACTCCGATCGACGTCAGCGACTTCAGCCTGGCGCCGGGCCAGTGGGCGTTTGCGATCGAATACGTCACGACTCCGGCCACCGAGCGGTTCAACTACTCGCAGGGATCCGTGCCGACGCAGGCCTCGAACGTCGACATCGCGCTCTCCAACGGCGCGATGTGGGCTCCGATCTTCGTCGGCTCCACGCTGTTCAGCCCGCGGAATTGGAACGGCTGCATCGACTACGAGGTCGGGATGACCGGCGGGTCACTCACCCAACTCGGCGCGGGTTGCGTGAACTCGACCGGCGAAACATCCCTGCTCTCCGTCGTCAGCGGCGCACCGAACACGGATACGCAGATGCTGATGGAGCTGAGCCGCGCGCCCGCCAACCAAGCGCTCTGCGCGGTCCTCGTCGGCGTCGCGAACATCGGCCCGATCGACCTGACGCTGATCGGCATGGACGGGTGCGACCTCTTCCCGCAACCGATCGCGACGCTGATGGCGCCCACGAACGTCTCGGGCGAAGCATCCGCACAGCTCTCCTTGAACGGAGCCCAGGTCGGCTTGCCGATCCTCCTACAAGCGTTCACCGCGGATCCAGGCTTCAACGGCCTCGGCGCGGTGTTGTCCAACGCGCTGATCGGGACGATCGGCCAATAGGCCGAACCATGCGCTCCGGGCTCGCGTTCCTGACCCTCGCGATCGCGTCGTGTGCCGGGCCGGGCTCGCCATCGAACGGGTCGATCTCCACGTGGGGCTCCATGCGCGAAGTCATGCGCGGCGGGCAATCCGAGGGGCGCGTCGCGCTCACGGAGGTCTCGACGCCCGGCACGTTCGGCGTCGGAGCATTGGCCCACCTCGCCGGCGAAGTCACGATCGTGGACGGTCGCGTGCTCGTTTCCCGCGGGGCGACGAAAGACCGAGCGCAACCGACGGTCCGTGACGCGGTCGCAGGTGACCTGGCGACCCTGCTGATCAGCTCGGAGGTTGCCGATTGGGAGGAAGTCCCCGTGCCCGCGTGCGCGAGCTACGAGGAGCTGGAAGCAACGATCGGTAAACAACTGCGGCGCCTCGGCCGCGATCCTCGGGTCCCGACTCCCGTTCGAGTCCGAGGCGCGGCCCCCCGATTGGATTGCCACGTAGTCGCCGGTGCCTGCCCCATCGCATCCCCCGCGGGTCCCCGCCCTTGGCGATTCTCCGGTGCCGTCGATTCGGTAGAACTCGTCGGCTTCTACGTCGAAGGGGCGACGGGAACGCTCACGCACCACGGCCGCTCCACCCATCTTCACGCGGTCGCAGACCGACTGATGGGACATCTCGACGAGATTGCACTCGAGGACTCCGTCCTGCTGATCGCGGCTTGGCGGTGAAGTACACGCGACCGCCCCGGCTCCGCTTCGCGAAGCCGGGGCGGCTCGTCGGCGCCCGGCGCTACATCGCCGGCACGACGACCGCGTCGGAGAACTCGACGGTGGACGAGATGGTGCCGCCGGGGCCCACCACGATCACCTGCGACGCGAGCGGCAGGACCGGCGTGTCACCGGCGAGGTCGATCGACATCCGAGCGGTGCCCGCGCCATCGACAACCGCGACACCGAGGACGATCTCGGGCAGGACGTCGACGCAGAGCAGACCGGGGATGCAGAGCGGAACCGGCAGCGGAGCGCCGAAGCTCGCGACAAAGTAGGCGGACGAACCCGGCGCCTGGTAGTCGCAGCGGAAGTGCGCGGTCTGGCCAGCCAAGAGCGGCGTGTGGCGGTAGTCCGGCTCGAAGATCTCGGCCTCGAGGGCGTTGAGTTCATCGGTCGGCAGAAGCTCCATCTCGGCGGCGGTCGCCCAGACGTTCGCGTCGTTGAAGAAGAGACCGGCACCCTTGACCGTCGGATTCGCGACGGCCGTCGGCGAGGTCTTGGTCAGCGAGTAGAGCACGCCGCCGCGACCGAACACGAGCGCGTCCATGTCGTCACTCGACACGAGGCCGAGTCGATCGTGCGAGATGTAGATCTTCGGGATACCGAACGCGGCGTCGGTCACGAGGATGTCGGCCGGCGACACCGGCGTGCCGAGCATCACCGACAGCGTCGCCGCCGTCGCGGGGTTCACCGAGTAGTAGACCGGGAACTCCATGTTGAAGCGGATCGCGTCGACGTCCGTGCCGCCGGCGCCCGGCAGCTGAGTCAGCTGCGGGTTCGGGATCGCGAGCGTGACCGCGGGCGTTCCGCCGGGCCAGTCGATGCGGAAGATATCGGCCGCTGCCGCGCCGTCGGCCGCGAGCTCGTCGGCGACGGCACCACCCGGCGCGCCATCCGAGAAGCGATCGACCGCGAAGCACATCGCCGCTTCGAAGCCGGCGACGTTGTCGTCGAACAGCATGGCCAAGCCGTGGCAGGCCGCGTCGATCTCGGCGCCGGCCGGGAGGCCGAGGGCTGCCGAGGACTGGCGCAGCCAGTCGGGGTCGACCGGGTGCTCGACGATGTCGCCGAGGTCACTCGCCGAAGCGAAACCGTGGTGCATGACCTCAGGAGACGCGTGGTCGTAGGAGCAGTTCAGTTCGGGGCCCTGAGCGGAGAGCGTGCTGGCACAGGCGGCGAGAAGCGAAATGGCGCGGGAAGTCGTCATTGGTCTGTCGTCGGGTCAGTAGTTCCGATCAGGGCCGATTTGCCCTGTCAACAGACTCAGCGGGAGGGGGTCCGGGCGCCGGAGTGGGTTTGGGAAGAAAACTGCGTGTGTTCGCGGTTGGGTTGGGTGAGGAGCCGGGCGCGGCCACGGCTCTCGGGCCGCGTCTCGCCCCCGAGCATCGGGATTCACGACCCGAACCCGCTCCCGACGGTATCGAGCTCGCCCACCCTACCTCCGCCGCACTCGCCCCGGCAGCCAGATCACGAGGGTCCCGATCCCGATACACCACACCGTCGACACCACCCCCGTCAGCACCCCGTGCAACAACCCGGCCCCGAGCTTCCCGACCACCGTCTCTCGCGGTGCATCCGCCCGCGCACCGACCCGGATCTCTTCTCCGTCCGCCCCGACCTCGAGCACACCAGGATCGAACCGGCCGTGCGTCCACTCCATGAACTGGCCGGTCGTGTACGCGATCGCACTCCACACCGCGAAAACGGTATAGCCCACCACGAGCATCGTCAGCGCGAGCTGCCCCCACCGGATCGAACCCCAGCTGCCGCGCCAGCCGATGACGACGAACGCGATCGGCATCGTGAAGTAGAGACCGATGTACATCGTCGGCGGCCAGTCCGGGGCGATGCCGTCGAGAGTCAGCCGAATCGCGCCGACGATCCATCCGAACGCGAGCAGCGGCAGGACGCGCTGCCAGAGAGTCGGCGCTTCAGTCTCCATCGGCGTCCCCCGACATCGTACGCGCGTGGACATGCCAGGCCGTCGCCCCAACGGCAACGACGAGCAGCACGGCACCGAGTGGCGCAAGGAAAATGCCGGGCCCCGGGTCCCCACCCTGCGCGCCGAAACCGCCGAGCAGGAATCCGCCGGGCAAGGCGATCGTCGCACCGACGAAGCACGGTGACGCGACGCGTATCGCCTTGCTCTCGCCGGCGACTCGGCCAGCCGTGAGCGCGAACACGATGTTCGCCATCGACAAGAACGTTCCGTGCGCGTGCCCGAGTCGCCACATCATGCGGCGCGTCTCCTCGCCGACGTCGAGATAGAGCCCGAGCTTGAATCCGTGCATCGCCTCGAGCGCCGCGCCGGTCACGACGGAGAACAGCAGCATCCACCAGCCAAATCGCAGGTGACGGCGCGCGCACGGGTCGGAGTTCATTCGGTCAGATACACGGGACGAGTATCCCGTGCCTTCAGCAGACGCTCGAACGCGTCTCGTTGCAACGCACCATCGCCATCGATCAGCAGGCGCGGCGCACCGCGGCGAGAGCGGCGCTCCCAGAGATCCACCACCGCGCGGATCGCCGGCTCTCTCTCTCCTTCGTCTGCGGTGAAATCCCACGCTTCGGCGGGCGCGAACTCCGCGGCCTCGCGCAGCGACCGGTGCGCGATGAATCGCACCGCGGGATAGGGATCGCGCATCAGCTCGGCGAGGTACGGCGTCATCCACTCGCCGCCCCCGGACGCCTCGCGCGCGGCCTTCCAGCCCATGCTCCACGCGGTGAACGCCCGCTGCGCCGCGTCGCCACGCAACGCCCACAACGCCCCGGCCGCCACGTCGCGCTGGTCAGAGTCCAACTCCGGCACGTCGGTGCCGTACCACGCCTGCAGGCGATCCGCCGCCCAGCCGAGCGACTGGTCGAGATGACACTGGTTGCACGCGTTCGGTCGCCGCGTCTCGATGTTGGTGCGCACGTCCGGAGTCGTGATCGCGTGGCTGCGCACGGCCTTCTGCAGGCCGTACGTCGTGTAGGTCATGTGGCAGTTGTAGCAGAGGCTACCCGTCGAGCCAGGCGCGTGGTGCGTGTGTGCGACGAGCTCGGCATCGTCGAGGTACTCCTCATGACACTGCGTGCAGGCGCGGTTCGTGCGCATGCCGGCTCCGAGCTGGTCGTCGGCCCACTCGTCGAGCGACCGCTCTTCGTCGCCACCCGGATGCATCTCGTGGCAGGACAAGCACGTCATCCGCGTCGGCTCGTGATCGTGCGTGAAGCAGGCCGACACGCGCAGCCCGTTGAACTCACGCCCGGAGATTCGAATCACGCCGTCGGGCCAGAACTTGCTCGCGATGAACTCCGGCTGCGACGCCGTCAGGCGCTGCACTTCGGGCTCCGTCGAGTCCGGAGAGATCACGACGCGCGTGTGCTCGAGCTTCCCTCCCGGCCGAAACACCAACCCCGACTCCCGCACCTCCGACTCGTACTGCTCACGCACGATCGTCAAGGCATGGCACTGGCCACAGGCTTCCGCGGACGCATCGGCGTCGAGGCGCGCCGGATTGACAACGGTGTCGTCGGGCTCGTCCGCGAGTCGCTGCGCGTAGCGACGCAGCGGGTTCGCGTTCTCCGCGACGTGCTCGCCACAGGCTCCGTGGCACGCCTCACACGCGATGCCGAACTCGACGACGCGGGTATCCATCTCGTCGGCCGAGCGCCAGCGCGGCTCGGCCTCGGTCGCGTGGCACATGTAGCAGTTCGTGTTCCAACGCCCGATCCCGGTCTGCTGACGCGTCTCCGGTGGCAGGATGAACACCGAATCGATCGGCATCCAGCGCTGTTCGGCGAGCTTGTAGCAGAACGGGAACAGCCCGAGCTTGCGGCTGCTGCCCGTCGGATACCAGAAAACCTGGTAGTGATGCGAACCGGTGGTCTGCACGACGCGCCGCTCGCGGCCGTCGACGGTGACCCAGAGACGGCTGCCACGCATCTCGATCGAGTAGCGCTCGCCGAGGTATTCGAACGTCTCCTTCGTGATCTTCGGGATGATCGTGTCCGGAGTCGCGACCTGCGTCATCGTGCGGTGATACGAGTGGTGCCAGCTCGCGTGCTCGTCCGGATGACACGCGCGACACGACCGCGACGTCGCGAACTCGATCTCGTCGCGGTCGAGCGGAACCGGTCGGTTGGTCGCGGGCGGCCGTGCGTCGGGCGCCATCGAGCTGGAGATCGCAACCGTGAGCCATGCGATGCCAGCGAGTGCGGTCACGAGTGGCCCGCGCCGCATGCGCCAAGCATCGCGCACGATCGGCAGCAGCGCGAGCGCTGCGATAACGGCAACTACGACGACCATCCGGAGACGATACCGGGTAGCACGTCAGAAGTAGACGTTCAACCCGTCCGTCAGCATCAAGCCGAAGGCGTTCTCCGGAGCGAAGTAGGCCGCTTGGAAGTAGGCGTCCAGCAAGACGGCGAGTCCGGGGATCAGCGGCAGCTGGAGACTGAACGTATCGCCACCCTGCACCGGTGTGAGCGGCGCGAGAACGTCATTCGCGGGGACGAGCGTACCGCCGGACACGCCGATGAAGTCCACGGGCAGATTGAGGGGAAGGAACCCGACGATGAGGGTCGGCAGCGCCGCGGACGTCGAGATGCCTTCGATCGCGATGTCGATCGATTCGCCGAGCGCGGGCGTCGAAGTCGCGATGAGCCGAGGCTGGATACTCGGCAGGTCACCGAGGTCGCCGGCTGCGAATCCGGACGCATCCCAGAACTCGTACACCGTCGAACTCCCGCCTGTCACGAACGGGTAATCGGCAAAGTCGGACTCACCGGGATCGACAGGCGTGCCGCCACCGGACACGCCGATCATCACGTCGTCGCCGGCGGCCCCGAACCCCGTGGTCCACTGAGACGTCTCGCGGTAGTTCAGGAGGATCGAATTGTCATCCCCGAGTCGCGCCTGGAACGTGAACGAATTCGACTCGCCGAACTGCGGCACCCCCTCCCACGTGATCACGGAGAAGGTCGGGGTCGTCGCGAACCGGAGCGAGCCGAGTTGCGACGCGAGGTCGGTCCAGAACACCGCGATCTTCGCGTCGTCGAGGATCAGTTCGAGCGGACTCGGGGTCGGGTCGCCGGAGACCTCGATTCCCGCGCCATCGTGGATCACGCCGTTGTCATCGATGCGCACACTCGTCCACGCCGCCCCACCGGGCCCCTGGAACGCATGCCCGAGACTCTGTGCCGTGGTCAGCGCATCGTCGCCGAGCCCGGTCGCGAGTTCGACCGGACTCAGTCCGGCATCGTCGACCCAGCCGGCGACCGCCTTGTTCACGATGTAGCCACCGACCCCGTCGGGGTCGAAGCGCAGCGTCACATCGGCCGGCTTCGCGACGTGATCCGCGAAGCCGGGGATCGGCTGCAGCCCGTAGCTGCCCGAAACACACCAACCCGGGAATTCCGGCGTGAACGCGACGCAACCGTCGGCGAGATCGAACTCACCGGACAGAAAGCGTTCGTAGACAGTCGTAACGCCGAGCGAGTTGTTCAGCGCGCGCACGTCCGACGCACCGGGGTCGGACGCGCCGTTGCCCTCGCTCACGCCGACCAGAGCATCGTTGGTCAGCGGTACCCGACCGTCGTAGCAGAAGACCGCCCGACCATCGGGATACAGCTGGCACTGGAAGCTGAACTCGTCCGGTCCGTTGAACCGCACGACGTCCTGCCAGGTGATTACCGCGACCGAGGCATCCGTACGGAACCAGATATCGCCGCTGCCGAGCCCGTCCGGCGTCAGATCGTCCCAGTACGGCGCGATCGACGTCGTCTGCCCCAGGAACTCCAGCACCGACTCGCTGAAGTCGGACGTGTCCGCGCCCTGCGGCACGATGCGCCCGTTCGAGTCGATGTCGATCAGGTTCGTGGTCGTACCGTTCGGGAACGGAAACGCGAACCCGAGCGTGACCGCGGTCATCGCATCATCACCACCGGGACCGATCCCGAGCGGCGCGCCGAGGTTCGTGTCGAACTCGAGCGGAATCACGTCGCAGAACGACATGCCTACGACGAGGTTGTCGATGTGCTGGAATCCGTCGTAGTCGTTGGACTGACGGAGCGCGATCGAGTCGATCAGATTGCCGGTCGCGGAACCGACGTGCGAAGCGTGTGCACTCGACTCGTTCTGCGGGTTGACCCAGAGCCGCGCCTGCGCGGTCGCCGGATTCCAAGAACTCACGATCTTGTACCAGGTGTCGAACACGAGATCGCTCGGCCAGATTCCGCCGTTGCCGAGGTTCGAGCCGTTCGCGTTGATCGCGACGCGGAAGTCGCCGCCCGCGCCGGGACTGAGCACGCCGACGCGCATGCGGAACGACGCCCCGCCGCTGCGCGCGTGGACGAAGTAGTTGCCGGCGCCGTCCGGGTCGACGGCATTCCCGGACGGCAGCCGCAAGTCGAACGACGCGTAGACCGTCTCGGTCGCCGTGAACGACGGGAAGCCGAGGTTGACGTCCTCTCCCGAACCGCTCGTCTGCTCGAGCGTCGCGTAGTCACCGTTCGACTGGATCTGTCGGTTGCCGGCACCACTGTGCGCGACCCAGCCGTTCGCCGTCAGCGCGCCCGTGAAGTCGAAGTCTTCGAAGACGACGACTTGAGCAGGCACAAGGGTCGCAGCGGCGAGTGCTACGCCCGCGGCAAGGAGGGAGTTCCGCATGAGGTGTGAGTCTCTCGAGGTGGAGTCAGGGCTCCGGCCGGAGAGGATACCAGGCGATCGGGATCGCTTCGCCCCGAGGTCCGTGCGTCGCATCGCGCGGATCCTGCCCGGCGCAAACCCTCGATCGATCCGTTCTGCAGATTCGGACCCAAAAGCTGCCCAGCGATTGCGGGCTGCGGCAAACCGGAGATGTTCCCCTGTCTCCATTACCAATCACGGGACCTCATGCGCTGCCTCACCCTCGCCCTGACCTCGGGATTCCTCACGCTACAGACCCTCTCCGCCCAATGGACCGAGGTGACCACGACCGGAAACCCCGGCGACCGCCGCGGCGCGGCCGCCGCGGCGCGGCCGCCGCGTACGATTTGGCCAACGGCGTCAGCGTTCTGTTCGGCGGCGCGACCCCCGGCAACTCGAGCCAGACCTGGCTCTACGACGGATCGAACTGGGTCCTGGCGACGCCGGCCTCGTCGCCGCCCGCGCGACGCGAAGCCGCGATGGCATACGACATCGCCCGGAGTCGATGCATCCTGTTCGGGGGGCGTGGCAATTCCGGCGAACTCAATGACACCTGGGAATGGGACGGCACGAACTGGAATCAGATGAGCCCGGCGACGACGCCGAGCATCCGCCAGGGTCACTCGATGGCGTACGACGCGGCGCGCGGCGTGACGATCCTGTTCGGCGGCTCGCGCAACCCGGACTTCTGCTTCCCCGTCCTGACGGACACCTGGGAATGGGACGGCGTCGACTGGACGCCGGTGACGACGTCCAACGCCCCGTCGTCGACGGTCTACGGCGGCATGGTCTACGACCTCGCACGCCAGACGACGGTGTACTACGGCGGCACCGACTGCGGCGTCACCGACACCGGCACCTACGAGTACGACGGCACGAACTGGACGGACGTCTCCGCGACGGTCGGCAGCGGTCCGTCGTACTTCCCCGGGATCGCGCTCGCACGTCACGGCATGGTGTACGACACCGCGAGCGCCGTGACCGTGCTCTACGGCGGTCGTAACGAAGGCGTCGGCGGCTACTCGAACGGCACGTGGAAGTACGACGGCGCCGCCTGGACGGAGGTCGCCTCGGGCACGCCCTCGACGCGCACGGGGTACTCGATGGTCTACGACGAGCTGCGCAGCACCGCGGTCCTCTACGGCGGCACGAACGTCGCGGGACTCACGGTGTGGTTCCAGGAGACTTGGGAGTACGCGTGCCCGGCCGCGTCCTTCGAGCGCACGGGCCAGGGATGCGGCGTCGTCGGGGGCCCGCCGCCTCTGATCAACTCGTTCGATCTGCCGACGATCGGTTCGACGTTCACGCTGGACTACACGGGACCGAACGGAGTCACGCCGGTCGGCGACGACCACCCGTTCTTCCTGATCGGGTTCACTCCGCTGAGCCTCCCCGTGCCGCCGATCACTCCGTCGCAGCCCGCCGGCTGCACGCTCTACGTCGACCCCGTCGTCACCGTCGACATGCCGCTGATCGGCTCGACGTACCAGTCACAGCTCGACCTGACGATGCCGACCGGGCTCGATCTACTCGGCCTGCCGTTCTACGCGCAGGTGGCGACGGTCTATACGCACTTCGGATCCGGCACCACGTTCGTGCGCTTCACGAACCGAGCCGACATGGTCGTGGGGCTGTAGACGAGACACGAGTGCGACCGGAGTGCGACGGAGCGAACGCACTCCACCCCCGATACGTCGGTGCGGAATCCGCCGTGATCCTGGAATCCGCCTTGAGGTCGCTGGATCGGCGCCCTAGCCCGTCCCCCTGACCGAATCGTGACCGGGAGCCGGTTGCGCCACTGGTGCGCGATCCCCACGATAACGGGTGCCTCAAGGCCTCCCCACCTCCACCAGCGGCCGCGGTCCCACAACCGCGGCACACCTCACAACGAGCTCACATGAAACTACCTACGCTCCGGCGCTTCGCGTCGTGGTTGGTTCCATGTCTCGCCGTCGCGGGTCTGACTCTGACCCAGCTGACCGACGAGACCACCCCGACCGATGCCGAGACGGCGTCTGCCGATCCGTACGCGAAGGTCGCGCACGTCATCTCCGAGAAGGACTTCAAGCGACTGCCGAAGCGTCTGCAGAAGATCCTCGTCAACCTCGCCGACGCGGGCTCGCCCCCGATCGCGAGCTGCTTCACGGGCATCATGCCCGACGAGTTCACGGCGGCGTTCAACGCGCTGATCGAGAACGGCACCGAGGACTTCCAGCTCGGCCAGCGCTGGACGAACACGGCCTACTCGGGTGGCGGCCTCGGCCAGGGCGATCCGACGGTGCTCTCCTACAGCTTCGTCGATGACGGTGTGAACATCCCGAACGCCGGCTTCGGCTCGGGTCCGAGCGACCTGCAGGCGACCCTGAACGGCATCTTCGGTTCGACCGCCGCGTGGCAACAGCGCTTCCACGACGTGTTCGATCGCTGGGAAGAGGTCAGCGGTCTCACCTTCATCTTCGAGCCGAACGACGACGGTGCCCCGTTGCACAACTCGTCGGGCCAGCCCGGCGTCCGCGGCGACCTCCGCATCGCGGGCAAGTCGCTCGACGGCCAGTCGGGCTCGAACGTGCTCGCGTACAACTACTTCCCCAACAACGGGGACATGGTCATCGACACCGACAACGTCAACTTCTGGTCGTCGTCGTCGAACAACTACCTCGCGCTGCGCAACGTGATCTCGCACGAGCACGGTCACGGCATGGGCCTCGCCCACGTCTGCCCCGCGAACCAGACCAAGCTCATGGAGCCGTTCATCTCGACGGCCTACGACGGTCCGCAGCTCGACGACATCCAGGCGGCCAACCGCTTCTACGGTGACCGTTTCGAGGACAACAACAACCAGGGTCAAGCCGCCGACCTCGGCACGTTCGGCCCGGGCAACTACCAGATCGACGACGTCAGCATCGACGACAACTCGGACAACGACTGGTACGCGTTCACGGTACCCGGCTTCAACACCGCCTCGGTCACCGTCACTCCGGTCGGCGCGACCTACCTCAACGGTCCGCAGAACGGAGACGGCTCGTGCTCTTCCGGCACGAACTACAACGCGCTGAACGTGCACAACCTCGGCATCGAGCTCCGCGACCAGAACGGCACGACGATCATCGCGTCGTCGAACAGCGCCGGCGCGGGCTCGGCGGAGACGATCCCGTCCGAGGACCTCGTCAACGGCCCGGGCACCTACTACGTCCGCGTGTTCGGTGACAGCACGAACAACATCCAGCTGTATCGACTGAACTTCTCGATCGGCACCTTCACGCCACCGGGCTTCGCGATCGAGTTCCCGAACGGCACTCCCTCGGAAGTCTCGCCGGAGACTGTCACTCTCGTCGACGTGAGCACGGCGATCTTCGGCAGCAGCCCCGACCCGTCGTCGGGTCAGCTGTTCGTGTCGATCGACGGTGGCGCGTTCCAGTCGTCGCCGCTCGCCCACCTCGGTGGGAACGACTACCAGGCGGCCCTCCCCGCGGCGCCGTGCGCTGCGGAGGTCGAGTGGTACGTCACGCTAGACACGCAGGGTGGCGGCCCGACGGTGTTCGGCCCGCTGACCGCTCCGGGACTCTCGAACTCGGCGGATGCGATCGCCGGTCTGTCGACGGTGTTCAGTGACAACTTCCAAACCAACCAGGGTTGGACGGTGTCCGGCAACGCCGGCGACGGTCAGTGGGACCGCGGCACTCCGGTCGGCGGTGGCGATCGCGGTGATCCGCCGGTCGACTCCGACGGTTCGGGCGCGTGCTACCTGACCGACAACGTCGACGGCAACTCCGACGTCGACGGTGGCCAGACGATCCTGACGTCGCCGTCGATCAACCTGAGCGGCTTCCCGAGTGCATTCGTGACGTTCGACTTCTGGCACGACAACGACTTCGGCGCGAGCCCGAACGAGGACCCGTTCCTGATCGAGATCAACACGGGTTCGGGCTGGTCGCTGTTCGAGTCGTACAACGCCAACAACGACCAGTGGAACTCGCGGACGCTCGAGATCACGGGCGCTCCTTCGAGCTTCCAGATCCGCTTCACGTCGCAGGACATCGGTGACGGCTCGGTCGTCGAGTCGGGTGTCGACAACGTCGTCGTCCTCGGTTGCGCGGACGCGCCGCAGCTCGATCCGTCGTGCGCCGGTGGCAACGTCGGCGGCAGCGGTGAGAACATCTTCCTGGTCGGTGGCTCGGACGGTGGCGCGGCTCGCCGTGTCCAGGCCAACACCCTCCAGGCGATCGAGCTCGCCATGCTCCAGCCGTCGGGTGCCGGCGGTCCGGTCCCAGCTGCGCTGTTCTTCCAGGTCGGCGCCGTCGGCCCGGCGGATCTGCTGACCGTGCCGGGCATCGGCACGTTCTGCATCGGCAGCGGCCTGACGACCCTTGGTCCGTTGGTCGCCGGCGTAAGCGCGCCGTTCAACATCCTGACGGCGGGGCTCGACACGCAGCTCGAGTTCACGATGCAGGGTGTCGTCGCCGACGGTGGCGGCATCAGCGTCACGAACGCCGTCACGCTGATCGTCCAGTAGACGACGCCGAGATCGACAGAACGCCCGTCACAGCGACGCTGTGACGGGCGTTCGTCGTTTTGATGGGGTAAGTTGCGGCCCATGACGACGCGACTTCCCGCCCTGTTGGGCTGCACGACGCTCCTGCTGGCTCCGGCACTGTCCGCCCAGGACCAGCCGAAGGCCAAACCCGTGTTCGAAAACGGCGAGGCCCAGCAGGTCGAAGCGTTCTCCGATCCACGCGAATGGATCCGCGAAGAACTGTTCGTCGAGACGGAGTTCGACTCCGACGGCGACAAGAAACCCGACCGCATGCACGTCGCGGTCACGCGCCCCAAACAGACCGAGACCGAGGGACTCAAGGTCCCGGTCGTGTACGAGACGAGCCCGTACTTCGCGGGTATCGGCACGACGTCGAAGAAGTACTTCTGGGACCCGGAGCACGAACTCAACGAGACGCCGCCCGAGCGACCCGAGATGCCCGACGTACGCCAGATGGTGCGCCCCGGGATCAATCAGTCCGAAGAGCGCACCTGGGTGCCGCGCGGTTTCGCGGTCGTGCACTCGTGCTCGCCGGGCACCGGCCTGTCGCAGGGCTGCCCGACCGTCGGCGGTGACAACGAATCACTCGCACCCAAGGCCGTCATCGACTGGCTGTGTGGCCGCGCGAAGGGCTACAAGACGATCGACGGCAACGAAACCATCGAAGCGTCGTGGTGCACCGGCAAGGTCGGCATGACGGGCACGTCGTACAACGGCACCCTGCCACTCGCCGCGGCGACGACGGGAGTCGAGGGACTCGAAGCGATCATCCCGATCGCGCCGAACACGTCCTACTACCACTACTACCGCTCGAACGGTCTGGTCCGTCACCCCGGCGGCTACATGGGCGAGGACATCGACGTCCTCTACGACTTCATCAACAGTGGCAACCCCGAGCGCCGCGACTGGTGCAACAAGCACATCCGCAAGGACGTGCTCAATGCGAACCAAGATCGAGTGACCGGCGACTACAACGACTTCTGGGCCGGCCGCGACTACCTCAACGACCTCGGCCCGCTCAAGGCCGCGACGCTGATGGCGCACGCGTTCAACGACTGGAACGTGATGCCCGAGCACAGCGTGCGGATCTACCTCGCGCTGAAGGAGAAGGGCGTGCCGGTGCAGGCGTTCTTTCACCAGGGCGGTCACGGCGGCCCGCCGCCGCTGAAGATGCGCAATCGCTGGTTCACTCGCTTCCTCTACGGAATCGAGAACGGCGTCGAGAACGACCCCAAGGGCTGGGTCGTGCGTGAAGGCGATCGCCCGAACGATCCGACCGCATACCCCGACTACCCCCACCCGGACGCGAAGCACGTCGTGCTGCACCCGCAGAAGGGCGGCAACAAGATCGCGCAGCTCGGCGTCTACGCGACCGAGGGTCGCGGCACCGAGAAGCTCATCGACGACGCGAGCATCCGTGGCTCGAAGCTCGCGCGCGCGACGGAGTCGGAGAACCGCCTGCTCTACACGACGCCGATCCTGAAGAAGCCGCTGCACGTGTCCGGCATGGCCAAGGTGAAGATCAAGCTCGCGGCGAACGCGAAGGCGGCGAACCTCTCGATCTGGCTAGTGTCGCTGCCGTGGCAGACCGGACGACGCCTCCCGATCTACGCGAACGTCATCACGCGCGGCTGGGCCGACCCGCAAAACTCAGAGTCGCTGACGTCGAGCAAGCCGCTCACACCTGGCAAGTTCTACGAGCTCGAGTTCGACCTGCAGCCCGACGACCAGGTGATCCCGGCCGGCCAGCAGATCGGCCTTATGATCTTCTCGAGCGACCGCGACTTCACGCTGTGGCCGGAGCCCGGCACGGAGCTGACCATCGACCTCGACGCGACGTCGCTATCGCTTCCGATCGTCGGCGGGATGGATGCGTTCCGCGCCGCGTTCGCGGAGTGAGTCGAACGGGCGGTTCGTCAGGACCGCCCGTTCGCGCCGGAGAGTCGGACCCGCTCCGGTCAGCATGATCTTCGCGCCGCCGCGGCGGCGCACGACGACAGTCCGACCGACGAGCGGGCGCTTCGCGACCGTTCTCCGCTCGACCGCGACCAGCGGATCGCGGTCGAGCTGGGTACACGCCAGCGAAGCCGTCAGCGCACCCTCGCCGACTCGCGCGCAGACTCGATCGCGTCCTCGATGCACTCGCGAACCTCGTCGTCGATCTTCAGCTCGACGCCGACCGTCGCGGTGTCCGCTTTGAGATCGACGGCCTCGAAACGGAACGGAACCTCCATCTCGACCGAACGGTTCGAGCTCTCACGCAGCTGCACGGAGAGCTTCACCTTGTGTTCCCCGAGTTCGTCGACTTCGACCACGGCCTTGCCGCCAGCGAACGGCACGCTGTCTTCGTGGAAGAAGAACAGCCGCCCCTGACGCTTCTCGCGTTCGAGCTTCACCAACAGCGACACGTCCTTCGGCAGCTCCACCTCCCCACTCAGTCGCAGCGGGATGCGAATCGCCGGCGCCATGACGAGCTTCTGGCCGGGCTGAATGTCCTCGACCCACTTCGTCGCCAACCCTTCGGCCTGCACCCGGACGTCGAACTTCGCCTTCTTCTTCGGGAGAACGAGCTTCGGTCGGCGCCTGCTGCTGAACCAAACCCAGTCGGACCGCCGCGAGTCCTGCTCCTGCAGGTGGATCCATCCCGACTCGACGTCGACACCGGCTTCGTCAACGACCTCGAACTCGACGACGCGCACGAGCGCCTCGCAGTCGATGTCCTCGAGGCGCGGGTCCTGGAGGACCTGGCCAGCCTCCACCTTCAGCCCTTCGATGCGCAGAACTTCGCTGTCGCACGCCTCGATCGTGAACACGTACTCCCCGGGCTCGAGCTCGGAGAACTCGACCACACCGTCATCGAAGTCCCGGTACGACTTCTCCGCGCCTTCCCAGAGTCGGCACGAGAGTCTCAGATCCGGCTCGCCCGCGAGCGTCGCGCGGACCGTCCCGCCGCGACCGAGCACGAACTCGGCGTCGTCGTCACCCACCGCGACGACCGGCGCCGACTTGACGAACCAGCCGTCTCGCGACGCGGTAACGTCACCGACGTCGCGGGACGCGTGCCTCAGTTCGAATCGGCCCTCGGCGTCGGTCGTAGTGCGACACGACGAGTATCCGCGAGCGAACCGACCGAACTCGACACGGAACACGTCCGCGTCCACCCGCACGCCCTCGATCGGCTGCCCCTCCAGATCGACGACGCGACCGGCGACGAGCACGGGATCCGGCTCGAGACTCAGGACGCCGAGATCCGTCGGAACCCCGGGAGCCAGGTCGGGCGACAGTTCGGTCACGGCGCTCCCGAGCGAGACGTCGAAGAACCCGCGCTGCATCACGTACAGTCGGATCGGTGACTCGAAATCCTCCGGGATCTTGACGGTCACCTTGCCGTCGGCGTCGGAGCGAAACTCCTCGACTTCACCGCGCGTCTCGCTCACGAGCCCGACGCCGAGCTTCGAGTTCTTGATGGGCTTGCCCTTGCGCTGCGCGACGAACGTGACGACGCGAAGTGCTTCGGCCTTCTTGTTGGTGAAGATCGTCAGCTCGCGACGCCGCTTCGGTCCAGAGCCCTCGATCTCGAGTTCGACGTCCCCCTTCAGCGAGAGCGTGACGCGATAGTTCTGACCGAGCGCCACGCACGGGAAGAACGCGCCGTCCGGTGTGACGACAGGTGCGAGCACGCCGTCACTCCATCGATCCGCGCTCGCGAGACGGATCTCGGCACTCTCGACGGTGTCGAGCGGCTCTCCGTCGTCGTCGAATGCCAGCACCTTCACCTGCCCGTACTCGGGGACCTGCAGATCGACCTGCTTCTTCGCTTTCACGTCCGCGGCACTGATGCGTTTCGAGATCGGCGCGACTCCGGCGAACCGGACCCCGATCAAGAGGTCTTCGGCCTCGAAAGGATTGGCGACGCCCGGGAACGCGAACGTCATGCCGCCATCGTTGGTCCACGCGATCGGCGACGGAAAGTCGAGCAGGAAACTGTCGGACGTGACCGCGACCACCGGCACGTGCGGCGCCGGCTTGCCTCGCGCATCGACGACGCGCACTCGCACCCCCTGGCGAGGCCGGAGCACGAGCTCGAGCTCCTCACGATCCTTGCGCACGTGCGCGCCTGCGACAGCGCCGTCGTCCGAAGCGATCACGACGTAGCGCTGGTCGTTCGGCACGCACACCGTTCCGTCCGCGCCGGTTTGGTATCGAGTGCCGAAGTTTGCCGCGAAGATCAGGTTGACCTCGACGTCCTCCCGCACCCACTGCTGCTGCGCGAGCCTGCGACGCATCTGCAGCACGTCCGGGCGAAACAACAGCTTGTTCGGAAAGAGCGTCACCGAGGCGCCGACACACGGGCGCTCCTCCTCGTCGAACACGGCAATCGTCGCGCCTTCGGCGACGGCAGGAGTCACGCGCTTGTGCTGAATCGCATCCAGCGGGTCGCGGTTGCGCTGCGCGGACGCGACGGTGACCAGTGCGATCGACGCCAGGGCGAGACGGATCCCAACGGCTCTCTTCATGCGGGGAGTCTAGCCCGGACGCGGCGCCGTCGGTCGAATCAGTCCGCGTCGAGCTCGAGCAAATCCACGCGCCGGAACTCGACCGCGTGGCTCTCGGACTGCAGGGAAATCGTCCCTCTCGTCAGCATCAAGTCCGCGCCGCCGGCGAGCAGCCGCTTGGCGTTCTTGTCGCCTGGATCGAACTGAGGGTCGGTGTATTCGAGCACGACCTTGTCGCCAACGAAGTGTCGCACGTGGTTGCCCATGACTTCGATCTCCACCGTGACCCAGTCGTCACCGCGGAACGTCGCGGAGGTCGAGTTCACGCAGTGCCGCTTCCAGAGTTCGCCGTCGCGCACGACGTGCGTGCCGGGCGTGCACAGATTGGCCGTCGGCCGGTCACCCTTCTCCCGGCCCCCGAGCAGCTGCACCTCGATCGAAGCGGGGAAGTCCTGGTCGATCGTCATGCTCTGCGGCGATTGGCCGTGCAGCATCAGCCCACTGTTGCGGAAAGCCCATCCCGGACCGCCGGGGGTCTGCTCGCCGACGAAGCGATACTCGACGCGAAGACGGTAGTTCGAGAACTCGCGGTCACAGAACAAGTGACCGAAGCGTCCGTCGAACTTCTCGTAGGCGTCGTAGCACACCTTGAGCACGCCGTCCTCGACCCGGAACGTCTCGCCGAAGTTCTCGCCGACGGGGTAACCGGTGATCTTCGGTGTCCACCCGGTCAGATCCTTGCCGTTGAACAACGGCTGCCAGCGAGGAGCTGCCGGGCCCGACTGGCAGGCGGGTGAGAGCAGGAGCACGACGAGGAGCAAGCGGCGCAGCATGCCCGGACGTTAGCACCAGCACGCGGAGCGACCACGAAGTTCCGTCGGCGCGGACTTGGGTTAGAGTATCGAACGACTCTCCCACCCCTCGATCCGATGCTTCGAATCACGCTCCTCCCGGTCACGTTCGCCCTCGTCGGTGCCCCGTTACTCGCACAAGAAGACGCCGTTCTCGAAGGACACTCGCACCACGGCGCGGCGTTCAACGAAGGCCCGCGGCAGGCCGCGTATCTCATGGACGGCCAAGGCACGGTCCATTTCGATGCCACGATTCGGGACGAACGCGCGCGCGCGTTCTTCGAACAGGGCGTCAGCCAGCTGCACGGCTTCTGGTACTTCGAAGCCGAGCGATCGTTCCGGCAGTGCGCGGCGATCGAGCCCGACTGCGCAATGGCGTACTGGGGCATGGCTTTGGCCAACGTCGAGAAGGAGAACGAAGAGCGCGCCAAGGGTTTCGCCGCCGAAGCGTGGAAACGCCGCGAAGCGACGACGAAGCGAGAGCAGCTCTACATCGCGGCCGTGAAGCGCTACTACTGGGGCGAGGAAGATCCGAAGACGGAGTCGAAGGCCGACGAGGCTTCGAAGACGGACGGCGCCTCGAAGGACGGAGAGAAGAAGCCGACCACGAACAAACCGAAGGCGATCGACGACAAGGCTCGGCGCCGTCGGCTCGTCGAGGACTTCGAAGAGATCGTCTACGAGTTCCCGGACGACATCGAGGCGAAGGGACTGCTCGCGAACCAGCTCTGGCTGAACAACCGGTACGCCGGCATGCCGATCAGCTCGCGCGGCGCGAACCAGTCGCTGCTCGATCAGCTGTTCGAGAAGGCGCCGATGCACCCGGCGCACCACTACCGGATCCATCTGTGGGATCAGAAGAAGAACGCGCACCGCGTCGTCGACTCCGCCGCGAAGATCGGACACAGCGCGCCCGGCATCGCGCACATGTGGCACATGAGCGGCCACATCTGGGCCCGCCTCGACCGTCACGCCGACGCGGCGTGGCAGCAGGAAGCATCCGCCCGCGTCGACCACGCGCACATGATGCGCGATCGCGTGCTGCCCGATCAGATCCACAACTTCGCGCACAACAACGAGTGGCTCGTGCGCAGCCTGCGCCACGTCGGCCGCGTGCACGACGCGATCGACCTCGCGAAGAACATGGTCGAGCTGCCGCGTCACCCGAAGTGGAACACGCTCGATCAGCGGGGCAGCGCGCAGTACGGCCGGCGGCGCCTGCTCGAGGTTCTCGAGATGTTCGAGTTCCACGAAGAGCTGATCGCGCTCAGCGACACGATGTATCTCGAGCGCAGTGGGGATCCGGACGACGACGCCAAGCTCGCGTTCGCGCTCGGCAAGGCCAAGCTCGCGTGTGGTGACCTGGACGGCGCCGATGCCGCGATCGCGAATCTCGAGAGCGCGCTCGCGGCAGCGCGGCTGAAGCGAGCCGAGGCCGTCGACGAAGCCGAGGACGAGGCGCTCGAAGCGAAGAAGAAGCCGGCGGAGATCGAAGGTGCGATCGACGAGGCGATGAACGAGCACAAGCGCGGCGTCCGCGGCATTCGCGAGATGCTCCTGACCCTGCGAGCGCTCACTCGGTTCGAACGCGGGGAGCACGACGACGCGCTGAAGGTCCTCGACGGCAAGCTGCCGAAGGGCCCGCTGGCGCGGCTCTACGCGCGCATCGACAAGTTCGACAAGGCGATCGAACACGCGAAGAAGGACGCCGAGAAGGAGGGTATGGCCTGGCCGCTCGCGAACCTCGCCGACATCCAGTGGCGCGCCGGCAAGCAGGACGACGCGAAGCAGACGTTCGCGAAGCTGCGCGAACTCTCGGCGCGCTTCGACCTGGACGTCAAGCCGTTCGCGCGTCTCGCGGAGATTGCGAAGGCCGCCGGACACCCGGCCGACTGGCGCGTCGAGGAGGTCACAGCCAAGGACGTCGGCGAGCGCCCGCCGCTCGACTCCTTGGGCCCGTTCCGCTGGTCACCCGGCACCGCGCTGTCCTGGTCGTGCCCCGACGGCTTCGGCAACACGCGCACGCTCGCCGACTACCGCGGCCGTCCGGTGCTCGTGATCTTCTTCCTCGGCTTCGGCTGCGTGCACTGCGTCGAACAGCTGCAGGCGTTCCGCCCGGTCGCGAACGAGTTCGCGAAAGCCGGCATCGACATCGTCGCGATCGGCACGGATGAAGTCAGCCAGCTGTCGCGCTCGCAGTCGGACCGCGACGAGGCGGACGCGTACCCGTTCCCGATCCTCGCGGATCCGAAGCACGAGGTGTTCAAGCGCTACCGCTGCTTCGACGACTTCGAAGACCTCCCGCTGCACGGCACGTTCCTGATCGACGGCAACGGCCTCGTGCGCTGGCAAGACATCGGCTTCGAGCCGTTCATGGACCACGAGTTCGTGCGGAAGGAAGCGCAGCGGCTGCTCGGAATCCCGGCGCGCGGCTGAGCCGCAAAGAATCGGCAGATCGCGCGTTCCGAGGTGTCGCGTTTGTCTACGTGACAAACGCGACAGTAAGATTTCCCCGATGCAGCTCGCACACACGATGATCCGCGTCCGCGACCTCGACGAGACGCTGGCGTTCTACCGCGACTTCCTCGGCCTGCGCGAAGTGCGCCGCAAGCCGATCGGTGACGAGGCCACGCTCGTGTTCTTGACCGACGAACGCGAGTCCTACCACATCGAGCTCACCCACAACCACGACGGTCGCGACTACACGCTCGGCGACCAGTTCGGGCACCTCGCGTTCTACGTCGACGACCTCGAGGCGATCGTCGCCAAGGTCGAAGAGCACGGCTGGTGGTATCGCCGCAGCAAGCCCGAGGCCTCGTCGAAGTACATCTTCGTCAAGGACCCCAACGGCTACGACATCGAGATCCTGCAGCAGCCCTCGTAGCTTCGGCGACGGCTACAGCCGAATGTGCGACACGAGAGCGTTGGTCGTCACGATGCCACCGCCCGCGAGTCCGACACCCTGCCAGTAGAGCGTGACGCCCTGTGCCGCGGGATCCGTGGGCCCGTTGAGCGTCAGGCCGACCGCGCCGTCGACCGGACCAACCCACAAGTTCGGATTGACGTGCACATCACACGTCAACGGCGCCGGCAGCGGCAGCCCACCCGGGAAGGTCGAGTTGCCGAGGAACAACGTCGGCGACTGGATCGGCTGCGAGCTACCGGGGATGAACTGCAGGCGGAACGTGCCGAAGATGCCGGAGCGACACAGCCCGACCGACGGATCCACGATCAGCTGCGGCGCCGTCGGCGAGTCACAACCCGCCCAGTACGGCTCGTTCTCGATGTAGGTCACCAGCAGGAATGGACGATTGATCTGGTTGTCGTGCTCACGCGAACCGAATGCACGCGTCGAGCGGTTGAGGCTCTCGTTGCCGATGATGATCCAACCGTAGTTCGGCGTCGTGCCATCGAGGAACTCCTGCACGTCCGCGACGAACTGCTGCGTCGACGGGAAAGTGTAGGACTGCCACTGGATCGGCCCGACACGAGGAGTCGTCGTCGGCGTCGCGACGTAATCCCCACCCGGCGTGGTCCACGGCGTGCTCCCGAACTGCGCGTCACACCACGTGGCATCGCCCGGGAATGCCGGACCGCCGATGCCTTGACCACCAGCCGCCACGGTCGAACCCTCACCCCAATCCCTCGTCAGTCGGTGCATCGCGAAGTTATGCGATTGGGAGCTGCCCACTCCAATGTGGACGATGCGCATGTCCAGCTCGACCTGGAGGATCGTCGCCCCGGCCGGGATCGAACCCGCGATGTCGAAGCTGATCAACCCGCGACGCAGCTGGCCGGAGTTGGTCCGACCCGCAATCAACCGATCCCCGGCTCCGTTGGTCAGCGGCACGCAGCCGGCCGAGTTCTGGAAGATCGTGTTGTCGCGATCCGGCTCGAGCGTGACCAACGTCTGCGCGCTCAGCGGCGCGACGAGAACGATCGAGGACAGTGCGGCGAAGAGCGGATTCATGCTGGGCGAAGTCTCCGAAGATCGAGAGCCCAAATCCTAGCAGGGCAAACGAGATGCTGAAGCCTGGCTCGCCGCGATCCGAGTTCGCGGTGAGAACGGGCGCTCCGTATGCTTCACGGTGTGACGAAAATCAGCTACGCATCGACTCCCAACGCCCTCCTGACCGGCGCAGAAGCCGTGCTCGTGGTGGCGCCCGCCGCCGTCTTCAAGGGCAACAAGTTCCCCAAGGTCTTCTCGGCGAGTGACACCGCGCTGCTCCGCAAGCTCGGCGCGGCCACGGCACCCGGGGATCGCGGCGCGAGCGCGAGCACGCTCTCGAGCGGCAAGATCGGTCAGCTGATGGTCGGCGTCCTGCCGAACGAAGGAAGTCGCTACAACAGCCCATCCCGCGCTGCGGCGATCCATCGCGTCGTCGCAAGCTCCGGGATCGGTCGCAAGAAGAAGGGCGCCGTGCTGCTGATCCTCGACGACGCCGCGCACGTCCTCCCGGCGTGCAACGCCATCGGCCGCGCGCTTCCCGAACTCTCCCTGAAGTCGGGCAAGAAGAGCGCCAAGAGCCTGAGAATCGGCGCGATCGACAAGCGCGGCAAGGTGATCTCGATCGACAAGTCGACGAAGGAGACCGTGACCTCCAACCGCATCGCGGCCCGTCTCGTCGACACCCCGCCGACGGACCTCAACCCCACGGCCTACGCGCGAGTGATCCGCGCGACCCTCAAGGGCATCCCGAACGTCACGATCAAGGAGATCAAGGGCGACGCGCTGCTCAAGGCGAAGCTCGGCGGCATCCACGCGGTCGGACGCTGCGCCGTCGAACCGCCGCGCATGATCATCGCGACCTACGCGCCGCCGCGCGCCACCGGCAAGCACTTCGCGCTCGTCGGCAAGGGCATCACCTACGATACCGGCGGCCTACACATCAAAGGCCGCGGCGGCATGGAGGGCATGAAGGCCGACATGGGCGGCTCCGCCGCCGTGCTCGGCGCCTTCCGCACGCTCACGACGACCAAGGCCGTGCGCAACAAGGTCACGCTGATCATGTGCCTCGCCGAGAACGCGATCGGCCCCGCGGCGTACAAGCCAGACGACGTCATCACGATGCACTCGGGCAAGACGGTCGAGATCAACAACACCGACGCGGAAGGGCGCCTGCTTCTCGGCGACGGCGTGAGCTACGCGGCGCGCGTGCTGAAGGCGGATACGATCATCGACGCCGCGACTCTGACCGGCGCTCAGCTCATCGCGACAGGACTCCTCCACGCCGCCGTGTTCTCGAACGACGCGAAGCTCGAGCAGACCGCCGTCGAGAGCGGCACGCGATCGGGCGACCTCTGCCACCCGCTGCCGTTCGCCCCCGAGTTCTACAAGCAGGAGTTCGCCACCCCGCTCGCGGACATGCGCAACTCGGTCAAGAACCGTGGCAACGCGCAGTCGAGCTGCGCCGCGCAGTTCATCTATTGGCACATCGAGGACACCCAGGCCAAGTGGCTGCACATCGACCTGGCAGGCCCGGCCTTCCCGAGCAACCGCGCCACGGGCTACGGCGTCGCCCTGGTCGCCGAGATGATCCGCACCCTCGGCAAGTAGCCACCACCCCGCCACTCTCCCGTGCTTCGCTTGCGCCTGCGCATGCGCCTGCGCATGCGCCTGCGCGGTGGTGCCCGTGACGCGTGCCGCGGATCGCGGTCACGCATCCCGCTACTCAGCTTTCACTTCCGCCCGCGCGCGCCGCCCGAGCGACGCTGCGGCGCCTTCCGCTGCTGCGCGCCCCGCGTGCGCTGTTGCTGCATCCCGCGCTGTTGGCCACGCTGCTGCATCCCGCGCTGCCCGCGCTGCTGGCCGCGCTGCTGCATCCCACGCTGGCCGCGCTGCTGCATCCCGCGCTGCCCGCGCTGCTGCATCCCGCGCTGGCCCATCTGGCCCATGCCGCCCCGCTGCTGCATCCGCTCGCGCACGTTTCCGCGCATGTTGTCCCGGCGATTGTCCTGCCGGCGATCCTGCATCCGCTCGCGCACGTTCTGACGCATGCTGTCGCGCCGGTTGTCCTGCCGGCGATCCTGCACGCGCTCCCGCACGTTCTGGCGCGCGCCCTGCCGTTCGCGCGGGCCGACGCGGCCGTCGTCGTTGCGATCCATGCGGTTCTTCATCCGCTCGGCGGCCTGCGGGTGGTTGTCTTGGAACTGCTGGAACCGCTCGTTCTGGTTTTGCCGCCGGTTCTGCATGCGCTTGCCGCGCATCATCTCGCGCGGGCCGAGCTTCCCGTCGTCGTTGCGATCGAGTCGCTCCGAGGCCTTCGGGTGGTTCTCCTGGAAGCGCTGCGCGCGCTCAGCGAACGGCCTGGCGTTCGGGTGGTTCTCGCGGAACTGCTCGCGGCGCTCCTGCATGTTCTCGCGGAACTGCTGGCGCTTCTCCTGCTTGTCCTCGCGTCGCTCCTGGCGTCGTTCGCGCACGTTTTCGACGCGCTCCTGGACGCGCTCGCGCACCTGCTGACGTCGCTCCTGGCGATTCTCGCGTTGGTCCTGGCGTTGTTCGCGCCGGTTCTCGACGCGCTGCTGCGCGTTTTCGCGCACGTGTTCTCGAACCGCGGGGCGATTCGGTTTCGGCTTCGGCTGGTTCTGCGCTTCGACTTGGTAGGTAAGGAGCAGAGCGACGGGCAGAGCGAGCAGTTTGTAGGTCATGTCTAGGTGATCTCCCGATTCTCGGTACGCCCGGATCGACGCAGGGTGTCGATCGCTTGAGCACTCGACGACCACGGGATCTCGAATCGAGACACCGGAATCGCTCGCGATGGAACACGCCGTGCGACCGCCGACTCCGCGTGCTCACACGGAGCTGCTTCCGCCTCCCCGCAATTCGTGAAGTAGCCTTCGAGCGGAACACCACACCGGGGGAACCATGCTGATCGCCAACCTCATTCTTGCTGCTACCTCGAGCTTCGCCGCTCCTGAATCCATCACCATCGAATCTGTCGTCCTGACCGAAACCATCGCCGTGGAACTCGGCGAAGACGGCCGCAAGCGCCGTCGTGGTCGCGGTCGCGCTCGCAACTTCCTCAAGCGCATCGGAAAGGGCAAGGGCGGCTCGAAGTGCCCGAAGCCGCCGAAGTGCAAGCCCGGCAAGGGCAAGAAGAACTGCAACCGCCCCGTCCCGGAGCCGATGACGCTCTCGCTGCTCGGCCTCGGTGGCGCCGGCCTCATCGGCACGCTGCGTCGTCGTCGTCAGAACGCCACGGACGCGATCGAGTCGGTCGACGCGTGATCAACGCAGCGCTGCCGCGGCAGCGCCGGCGATCGCTTCCAGGCGACGGCGCGTGACTTCGGTCAACGTTCCGTCGCCTTCTGCGTCGTACGCTTCCTCGACTCGAATCCAAACGAGGTCCGACCGCGCACTGACCACGCGCCGCCACGCGCTCTCTCCGGCGGCTGCGGGTCGCTGCTGCCAGTAGAGCGCGACGCGGATCTCCTCTTCGCGCTGCACGACGAGCCGCGTCACCTCACGCCCGGCAACGTCGACGGCCTCGGGCCCTTCGAGGATGTTCCACCCGAGCGCCGTGTAGCAGACCGCCGGGTCGTGGGGCTCCTCACTGAGCAGCCCTCCGCCCGGGAAGTAGCCGGAATAGACCGACAGCCACGGCGACTCCGCGTCGCCTTCGAAGTAGGAGTAACCCTCCGGTAGCAACCCCTCGTCCTCGAAGCGCACCGCCGCCATCTCCACCGGAGCGCACGCCATCGCGACGCCGGACGCGAACGCGTCGACGTCGAACTCGCCGCTCCCGTCGAGAGATCGGTCACGCCAGACGACGACGTTGGTCGCGACGAGCACGCCGAGCGCGATGTTCGCGGCGCGTTTCATGCGGGCTCCTCCACGAGCGGCTCGACCGGCTCCGAGCACAGCTGGCTGCCGACGAACAGGGCAACCAGAGCGCTGCCCAAGCTCACCATTCCCAGCACCTCGTGCGCGACATCGGACTCCGCGAGCGGCAGGTCGAAGCGCACGAGAATCGCGCTGATCCACACGCGCAAGAGGCTACCGACGAAGGCGAGCACGATCCCGACGATCGGCAAGAGGGCGGCCTTCCAGGCGACCACGCGATCCTGCAGACCGACCAGCACGAGCGCGAGCGGCACGAACAGGAGCACGCCGCCGAGCCCGCTGCAGTCGTCGACGACCGCGACGCTGCCGCCCGTCATGTGCAGCACCGCTCCCTCGATCTCGATCCTGCCGACGAACGGTCCGAGCACGAGCGGCGTCACGAAGACCGTGATCGCGACGAGCGTCTGGGTCATGGCACCGAGCAGGAACCCGGGGGGCGGCGTGGCCAAGAGCAGCAGTGCGAGCGGGAGTGCCATCGCGCGGAGTGCGGACGACCCGCCGTAGAGCAGGATCAGCGCGGCGACGATCCCGACCGCACCGAGACCCGCGACGATGCGCACGTCGAACAGCACCGCAGCCGCGTACGCGAGAGCTGCGACCAAGAGCACCGCAATCCCGACGCCGGCATCTCCCGCGTGACCCTCGTCACGGAACACGTCCCGTCTGCGCCATGCCATCGCGAGTCCCGCGGCGAACGCGAGCGCGCTCGACGCTGCCACTTTCGACGAACCGGTCCACGTCGCGTACAGGAGCTCGAAGTACGGCACGAGCAGCAGCAGCGCGGCGGTCGCGAGGATCGAGATGCGGGAGTTCGACATGTGGAGCGGTTCCCCACGCGGTGGATCGGAACTCCGCGGACACCCGCTTCACTAGAACCGGATCGTGTGGGCGAACTTGATCGCCAGCTCCTGCGCATCCGGGCGGAGGCTCCCATCCTCGCCACGCAACCAACCCGCGGTGACAACGACGAAAAGGTCCGACCCGGGACGGGTGATCCAGCGAGTCCGGCTCTGCAACCCGAGGTTCCGAGACTGGTTGTCGTACTGGATCAGGTTCTGCACGCTCAGCCACGGCGTGAAGTTGAAGTCGACGTTGCCCTGGGCGATGGAGCTCGTGAAGTCCCGACCGAACAGGTCTGCCTTGGTCTGCCTGTACTCGCCGCCGAGGATCAGCAGCGGGCTCGTCCGCCAGGTGAACTCACCGCGCAGCTCCCAGGCATTGCCGTTGTAGAAGTCGCCGATGACGTTCGAGAGCTCGACGTTGATCGGGCGCGCCTCCGACGTCGAGAAGCTCACCCCGCCGCGCGTCTCCCAATAATCCCCGGCCGGCACGACGATGTCGTCGAAGATCGTGAACGCGTCGGGAACGCGTTCGAACTCGCGCTCGATGAACGTGCGGAACCGGTCTTCGTCGTGCGTCGAGAACCCGAACGGCGAGACCTGGAACTCCATGTCCGTGACCTTGTTGCCCTGATCGACGATCAGCTGCATGTCGAGGTCGAACGAATAGAAGCGGATCAGGTCGTCGTTCTGCGTGCGCGGATTGAAGTCGATCTCGAGGCTCGTGTCCTTGACGTCACGCCGGCGCACGAAGCCGAGCTCGGGATTGAACTCCTCGCCGACCCAGCGCGACTCCGCTTCGACCTCCCACTCCCGCCCCACCGCAACGGCGCGCACGCCGGCCGCGCTGCCGTCCCCGCCAACGCCGGACGTCTGGCTTCCGATCAGGAACGCCCACAGCCGCAGGTCCATGTCGCCGACGAACTCGGGCTCTCGGTGGAAGAAGTCGACACCCGCCACCTGGTTCGACCCGCGCTCGGTCGGACGGCCGGTGGTGCCGATCACGCCGACGCGGGTCTCCTCGGCGACCGAGCGGTTGATTCGCACGACCCCGAGCTCCCGGTTGAAGTCGTTCCCACCGCCCTCCCCGGTGCCGACGATCAGCCCCCCGACCTCCCAGGGCCCCTGTTGCCCCGCGATCTTCGCTCCGGCGAGGATCGGGATCTGCCCGTCGCCCCCGAGGCCGACCCGGCGGCTGAAGAACGGGACGAAGCTCGAGCTCCGGGGACCGAATTGGAAGCGCGACTCGTCTTCGAGGAAGAAGTCACGGCGCTCGCGGAAGAACACCGGGAACCGAGTGAGGTTGATCACGCGATCGTCGTTCTCGGTCTCCGCGAAGTCCGTGAAAAACGTCACCGCGGCGCGCATCGACGGGCTCAGTCGGAAGAACACTTCGCCACCCGCATCGGGGTCCGAGGTCCAGCTGTCATCCGTCAGCCGGTTTCGACGCTGACGAAACGCGACGTAGGGTCGCGCGTCGATGCCGGTACCCTCCTCGACTTCGCCGAAACCGTCGATCTCGCCGAGCTGATCGAGCCGGAAAAACGGTCGGGACTGACTCGCGTTCGACCAACGGTACTGCTCGTTCGTCCAGCGCCGGATCCGATTGACGTTGAAATTCCACGTCGAGTCGTCGTCCGGGAACGCGATGCTGCGAAACGGGATCCGCAGTTCGAACTGCCAGCCCGTGTCCGTGACGCGTGAACGTCCGTTCCAGATCGTGTCCCACGACTTGGCGAAGGAGTTGTTGCCGAGCAATCCGTCGCCGAGGCTGCCTCCGGCGCCGATCTGGAAGAAGTAGCCCTGGTTCTGGTTCTGGAACGTGTCGATCAGGAACTCGACGCGGTCATCGGGGTCGAGGCGGGCGTCGAACGCGCGCTGCGTCCGACGGATCATGTCCGGGCGATCGTCGAAGCACTGACCCGCGATGTAGAGATAATCGCGATCGTGCGTGATCTGGATCACCGTCCGCTGCAGGGGCACGACCCCCGCGACAGGCTCGACCTGGATGAGGTCGCCGATCTCCGGCGTCTTGGCCCAGCAAGCATCGTCGAGACGCCCATCCAGTCGCGGCGCCTCGCTGGAATCGATCCGCCCGATCTTCGCGCGCCGGCCGACCGCCTCGCCGAGAGGCGACGGTTCTTGCGAAATCTGCTGTGGCGCAGCCGCAATGGCGGCCGCTGCCAAGGTTGCGATCGAGAGCAGCAAGGTGGGGTCCGGAGGGGCGGGCCGCATTTAGTACGGTACGGCCCGGCACGGCTCCATCAAATTCGATGAGTCCGGCCGCCCTCGGCCCCGGGCGCACGCTCAGCTCGTCGATCCAGCCGCCTTGACCCCCGTCGGACGCGTCGAGCCGATCTTCACCGGGAAGACCATCGGCACGCGTCGGCGGTATTCGCGGTAGTCGTCACCGTGGATCGCGATCAGCGTCGCCTCCTCGATACGGATCGCGATCGCCAGGTAGGCCGTCACGACACCGGCGAACATCAGGTGCCCGACGGTCATCGCCGGAGTCGCCCAGAATGCGATCAGGAAGCCGAGGTACAGCGGGTGCCGAGTGTGGCGATACAAGGACCGCACCTGGAACTCCGGATTCGTGCGTCGCTTGCCGCGAAAGTACTCGATCCCCTGCTTGAGTCCGAACAACTCGAAGTGATCGATCAAGAACGTAGCGACGAGGACGATCGCCCATCCGACGTACGACAGCACGGTCAGCCCGGTCGCGAGCCACGGCGTCTCGACGCTCCAAACGAGCTCCGGCACGGCGCGCCACTGCAGCATCAGCAGGACCAAGATCGAGCACGTCGCCAGCACGAAGATCGAGCGCTCGATCGCGGGCGACACGAACTTCGTCCACCAGCGCTTGAACGACAGCCTCGCCATGATCGTGTGCTGGATCGCGAACAGGCCGAGGATCGAGACGTTCACGAGCAGCGCCGGGCCGAGCGACGAGTCGAGCCCCGTGTCGATCGTCTTCGGCAGCACGATTCCCTCGACGAACGCGACGACCGCGAGGAAGGTGCCGAGGAAGAACACGTAGGTCACGGTCGTGAAGGACAGGACGGACAGGCGCTGGAGGAGGGTCTTGGATTCGTCGTGGGCGGTCATGGCGCTCTCTGCGGCGGAAAAACTCGGGTCACACCCATCGCGCAAAGCCCTCCTCGAACCTGCCAGAGTTGCCGAGAAATCCGATCCGATCGGCCGCCGCCCGAGAATTGCTGGCACGAACCGACGGCTTTTTGCGCCAATAGAGCGGCATGCCGAATCGCCCCGATCCCCGTGAGATCGAGATCTTCCTCGATGCGACCGAGCTCGACCCGACGGAGCGCGACGCGTTCTTGCGGAGCGCCTGCGGCGGGGATCCGGTTCGGGAGTCCCGCGTGCGGGAGCTGCTTGCCGCGCACGACGGGGCGGACGAGATCTTCGGCGACGCGCCGATGACCGGAGCGCCCCCACCGGGTTCGAACGACGGGTTCGTCGACGAACTCGAGCCGAACGCGCGGATCGCGGGCTTTCGGCTCGTGCAGGAGATCGCCGAAGGCGGATTCGGCACGGTCTGGCTCGCGGAGCAGCGCGAGCCGGTGCGCCGCCGCGTCGCGCTCAAGGTGCTCAAGCCCGGCATGGACTGCCGCGAGGTGATCGCCCGGTTCGAAGCCGAACGTCAGGCGCTGGCGCTGATGGACCACCCGAACATCGCACGGGTGTTCGACGGCGGCTCGACCGACAAGGGCCGCCCGTACTTCGTCATGGAGTACGTGCCCGGCGAGCCGATCACGACCCACTGCGAGCGTCACTCGCTCGACACCGAGGCGCGACTGGAGCTGTTCAAGCAGGTGTGCGACGCGGTCCAGCACGCGCACCAGAAGGGCGTGATCCACCGCGACCTCAAGCCGTCCAACGTGCTCGTGACGCTGGTCGATGGCGAGGCCGTCCCCAAGGTCATCGACTTCGGGATCGCGAAGGCGACCGAAGCCCGCCTGACCGAGAAGACGCTGTTCACACGCGGTGGTCAAATGATCGGCACGCCGGCGTACATGAGTCCGGAGCAGGCGGAGGGCTCCCTAGACGTCGACGTGCGCAGCGACGTCTACGCGCTCGGCGTTCTGCTCTACGAGCTGCTCAGCGGGTCGACCCCGTTCGACACGGACACGCTCCGTAGCGCCGGACTGGCAGAAGTGTTGCGTCTGATCCGCGAGGTCGAACCACCGCGGCCGAGCACGCGCATCGACCGACTGCAGACGGGCACGCGTTCGCAGGTCCGCGCGCGTCAGGTGAAGGGTGATCTCGACTGGATCGTGATGTGCTGCCTCGAGAAGGAACGCGAGCGGCGCTACGGATCGGTCGCGGTGCTGCGCAACGAGATCCGTCGCCACCTGCGCGGTGACCCCGTGCAGGCCGGGCCGCCGAGTCTCTCGTATCGCGTATCGAAGTTCGCACGCAAACACCGTGTCGGACTCGTCGCGGCCGCGCTGCTCCTGGTCACGCTGGTGTCGGCGACGATCGTCTCGTGGACGCAGGCCGACCGCGCGAACGAGCAGGCCGAGATCGCGCGTAGCGAGACTCTACGCGCCAATCTCGAGGTCGACCGCTACAAGGCAATCGCGACCCTCCTCGAGCACCTGATCTCCGGCATCGATCCGAGTCATGCCGCCGGCAAGGACACCGAGCTGCTCGAGACGATGCTGAGTCGCGCACGGAAGACGGTCGAGGAGATGGCCGCTGGCCAGCCGCGCGTTCAGGCAACGCTGCGCAAGATCATCGGCAAGGCGTACCTGGCGTTGACACAGTTCGTCGAAGCGGGCGAGCAGATGCAGCGGGCGCTCGCGATCCAGGAGAGAGAGCTCGGTGCGAACCACACGGAGACCGTCGAAACCGCATACCTGCTCGGCTGCATCCGCTTGCAGGAAGACCGCGCGGACGCGGCCGCACCCCTGCTGCGGCGCGGCTGGGAACACCGCCGGGTCGTGCTCGGACCCGAACACGAGGACACGATCGGTGCGCTCGCGCAGCTCGCGACGTCGATGCGACTGCAGAAGCGATGGGAAGAATCCAAAGCCCTACTGCGCGAGCTCGAGGCCCATCTCAGCAACACTCTCAAAGCGGACGACCCCGAACTCTTGCGCGTGAGGAACAACCTCGCGACGACGCTCGAGGACCTCGGAGAACTCGAAGCCGCCTGCAAGATCTTCGAGGAGGTCCTCGCACTGCAGGCACAAGGAGACGGATTCCGGCTCGACACCCTGCGCGCACTGAACAACCTCGCCAGCATCTATCGTCAACTCGACCGCGACGACGAAGCCATTGCGATTCTCGAACGCGCGCTCGCGCTGAAGAAGAGGTTCATGTCCGAGGGGCATGCGAGCGTGCTGATCGGCATGAACAACCTGGCCGACGCACTCTGGCCGATCGAGTCGCGTCGGGACGAAGCGATCGCGATGTGGCGCGACGCGCTGCGGCTCGCGCAGGAGCACCACGGGGAACGCAGTCACCTGACCCTGTCGTTGCGCATGGTGCACGGACGGTTGAAGGTTCGCGAAGAACGCTTCGCCGAGGCCGAACCCGAACTGCGCTCGGTTCTCGCGCTGGTCGAAGAGCATCTCGGCCCGAACCATCGCCTGGTTCCGTCGGCGCGCAGCACTCTCGTCGATGCCCTGCTCGGACAAGAGCGTTTCGAGGACGCGCTACCCATCGCGCTCGGACTCCCCAAGCTCGCCGAGCGCATTTTGCCGCGCCAGGCCCCGTCGCACGGCGTCTATCGCATCCAGCTAGGGCTCGCGCTCGTCGGCGCGGGCCGCGGTGAGGACGCCCGTCAGCCGCTCGAGGCTGGCCTCGAGCGACTGCCGGAGTCGTCGAAGAAGTGGCGCGAGCGTGCGCAGGCGGCGCTCGACCGGATTCGCACCGAACAGAACTAGCGCGCCGCGAGCACGGCTAACGCGCCGCGAGCAGAGCCAGCCGAAGCCCGAGCCCGAGCACCGCCTTGCCGGCCTTGCCCATCCCCAGCAAGCGCCGGAACGCGCGCACCATTCGGTCGTCTCGAAGCTGTGGGGTGCTGTCGCGCGCGAACTCGATCTTCTCCTTCGCAGCGTCGTGATCTCCGGCGACGAGGTCGCGGTATGCGTCGTAGAGGAGATTGTTGCGCACCGCCGAGCGACGCTGGGCGACGTGCGGATCGAGCCAACCGCGCGCGAGCCCGTGCTCTGCCGCGAAGTCGAGCACGTCGAGTTCTTCTCGATAGCGGCGCAGCGTCCGCGCGTGGTCGAGCGTCGCGTTCGAGTCGTGGCGGCGATACCGGATCAACGCTTCCGACTCGGCTTCGATCGACCAACCGTCGAGCAGAAACGCAAACCAGAGCTTCCAGTCGGGCGCGAAGTGCATCGACTCATCGACGCCGCCGACGCGACGCCACGCGTCCGTGCGGTAGAGGGCGGACGGACAGTTGATGAAGTTGCCGCGAAACAGACGCCGGTAGACCTCGGGGCTCTTCGCGTGCTCGAGGCCGCGCCAGAACTTCACCTTGTAGGATTCCGACGGCGCGGCGATCGGTTGACCGCCCTCGTCGATCGCGTTCGCCCGGCAGTGCACGAAGCCGACGTCGTCATCCGCCATCAGCGCGAGCATGCTCTCGAGGTAGTTCGGCAGGTAGACATCGTCCATGTGCGCGAGGCAGAAGAACGGCGTCTCCACGAGCTCCGCGCAGCGATTCCAGTTGCCTGCGAGGCCGAGCGCCGGTTCGTTGCGCTCGATGCGCATCCTCGGTCCGCCGATCTTCTGCGCGATCGCGACGGAATCGTCCGTCGACGCATCATCGACGAGCAGCAGCTCGTAGTCCTCGATCGTCTGCGCGAGCAGGGACTCGAGCAGCGGTCGGAGGTAGGGCCCCGCGTTCCGGCAGGGGATGGCAAACGTCGCGTTGCGGGTCAATTCGACACGAACCTACCAACCTGTTCTGGCCCCGTCGCGGTCCCGGTCCGATCATTTCGCCGTGCTGCCTCATGCCCTGACACCCGGCGCGCGCGTCGCGATCGTCTCCCCCGCCGGACCCGTACGCGACCGCGACGCGCTCGACGCAGGCCTCGAACGCCTTCGATCGTGGGGACTCGAGCCCGAGCTCATGCCGCACTGCCTCGAAGCGACCGGCTACCTCGCCGGCGATGATGCCGCGCGCGCGGCGGACCTCGAAGCCGCGCTCGAAGACGAGTCGATTCGCGGCATCTTCTGCTCGCGCGGCGGCTACGGCACGATGCGCCTGCTCGAGATCCTGAATCTCGACGCGCTGCGGTCGGACCCCAAGCCGATCATCGGCTACAGCGATATCACGGCGCTGCACGCTGCGGCTCTCGCCAAGACCGGAGTCGGCACGTTCCACGGCCCGATGGTCGCGTCTCGGCTCGGCGAGTTCGATGACGCGACGGCAGAGCTGCAGCGCGCGCTGCTCTTCGACGCGAACAGCCCAGCGCCGCTTCCCGCACTCGAAGGTGCAAGCGTCGTGCGTCCCGGCGTCGCAGAAGGCGAACTCGTCGGCGGCAACCTCGCACTCGTCGGCGCGCTACTCGGCACCCCGGCACAGATCGACACGCGCAATCGACTGCTCTTCCTCGAAGACATCGACGAGCCGCCGTATCGACTCGACCGGCTGTTGACCCAGCTCCGGCTCGCAGGCTGCTTCGACGAAGTCGCCGGCATTCTGCTCGGAGACTTCCGCAGAGACGGCCACGACGCCGCAGAACTCGAGGCCCGAGTGCTCGAGCGACTCGCGCCGGTCGAGGTGCCGATCGTGCGCGGACTGCCATTCGGTCATCGCGCGGGATCGTGGACGCTCCCCTTCGGAGTGCGCGCGCGACTCGATGCCACCGCTTCCGACGCGCCGCCGCATCTCGCGCTACTCGAGCCTGCGGTGCAGTGACAAGATCGTCTACGTGCAAAACGCGACAGTGAGTGTTACGCCGGCGTAACACTCGCTCGTCACGTAGCGACGACCGCCCCCCGACGTCGAACACCGACGAGCAGCAGAATCACGATCCCCGCCGCCGCGCACAGCGTCACGATCAGGCCCGCACGAAAGCGCGGCGGCTCGTAGTGAAACTCGACCCGCGCGGCGCCCGCGGGGATCCGCAACGCGCGCATCGACAGATTCGCCCGCGTCAGCTCCACGGGAGAACCGTTCACCGTCGCGCTCCAACCGGAGAACCACGAGTCGTTGAGAACGAGCCAGCCGGCCGGGCCGTCGTCGACCTCCATCGCGAGCTCTTGGACATCGTCGCGCGTCCAGCGAACGGTGCGCTCCGCGGCGCCCGCACTACCGGCGTCACTCGCCCCTTTCGGCGCTTCCTGTTCGAGAACGAACGCCACCGCGCGCGGCTCCAGCGTCGGCTCCGCCAACGCCTCGATCGCCGCCGCCTCGTCCGCGACCGTCTCGAGTCGCGGCACGACGAACGCCCGCGGCATCGCGCGCGCGCGCTCGTAGACGTGGAACTGCACGTGCTCGCCGTCCGGTCGCCGGCGCGGCCCGACGAGCTGCGGCATCGCCTCCTTGCCGGCGTTCTGCAGCGCGTCCTCGCTCAGCACCCAACGCACACCGATCAGATCGAGATACGGATGCTGCAGCCGCGCATCGTCCGGCAGCGCGAACGGCCACGCGTTGCCCTTGACCATGTGCTCCTCGCCCCAGATGCGCGCGATCACCTTGTGCGAATGCGCATCCATGAACGTGTATCCGTTCACGTCGCGAATGCGTTCCGGGACGAGGCCACACGGCGGCAGCTGGAACGGGAACACCCGTCGCCCTTCGGGTGGCAGCGGCACCGCGGTGGCGCGCACCACGGCGTACCCTCCGTCCTCGGCCAGCCGATCCCGCTCACGCCGGAGGAACTGATGCACAGCGCTGTCGTGCGGCACGGGCAGCTCGCGTCCGTCGAGCAGCGGCGCCGCGAACAGGCCGAGCTCGAGCACGACGCTGGCGACGCCCACGCGGAGCCACCACCTTTGGCGCAGCGGATCCGTCGCCGCCCATTTCGCGAATCCCCACCAGACCGCGACCGCCGCGAGCACGAACCCGGCACGGCCGAGGTTCCAGATCAACGCCTCGAGCGCCGACTCCCCGACCATCACGGACGCGATGCTCTCGGCAGTCATGTCGGCCGGGAGAGAGCTCGCGAGGTCCGCGTAGAGCGAGCGCGACAGGTCGCCGACGAAGTCCGCCGGATCGACGCTGCGCATCAACTGCCACGCGACGAGCAACCCGAACGCGACGAGCGGGATGCCGATTCCAATCGCGCGCCGACGCATCGACTCCCGCTCGTCCACCAGCCGATCCAGCCCACACGCGCCGAGGATCGCGAGCGGCGCGCACAGCAGGGCGCAGAACCGAATCGGGTCCACGGCCTTGAGCCCGGGCAAGAGATGCAGACCGCTGAGCCAGAGGTAGCCACCCGACAGGATCACGAGCACGACCAACGCCGCTGTCATCCCCCGCTCGACCGTGCGCTTCGGTCGCAGCGCCGCGAACAGCGCGAGCGGCAATACGAGCGTGCCGACAAAGATCGTCCCCTCGATGAAGTTCCAGTTCGTCACGATCGGGTGGCCCTTCTCCCAGAGAACGCGCGGCAACAGCCAGAAGGCGAACGCACCACGCGCGTAGGGCAGAGAATCGACCGTGTGCGGATGCCCGAACACCGTAGGCATGATCCAGCCGAGCAGGCCGCCCGGCGCGAGCGAATTCTGCGCGAGCATGTCCCCGGTCACGGGCGTGCCGCGACTCGACTCGGGGAAGAACGCGGTCATCGGCAGAAACTGCACCGACGCGAGGAGTCCGCCGAGCACGATTGCGACGCCGAGCCACACGGCACCGCGAACCGCCGGCTGCAGGCCGCCACGGCCGAGCCCGATCAGTCGCGCGAGCGCATAGATTCCCGTCACGAGCATCGCGGGCGCGCCGTACTGCGGGAATCCCGCGAGCCCGTTCATCGTCACCGCGACGGCGAGCCCCGCGACCGCAGGGCCCCGCCCCCGGCCGCTCCGCGCCGTGACGGCCCGCACTCCCCACAGCATCGCCGGCAACCACACGAGTGACGCGAGCCGCTGGTAGAAGTGCGCCTGCGCGACGAGGGTCCCCGAGACTCCGAACGCGAGCGCGCCGAGGACGGCGGCTTCGACGCGCAATCCGAGCGACCGCAGGAAGCCGAACATGAAGCCACAGGCCAGCACGAGCGAGAGCCACGCGCGCAGGGCGAACCCGTCCCGCGGATCGTCCCACAGGAACGACAGCCAGTTGGGCGGGTAGTTGAGACCGACGACCGCCGTCGCCTGGAGCGGCACGCCAAACCGCGCGTACGGATTCCACTGCGGCAGCCGCCCCTCGCGCAGCTCCTGGCCGACGAAACGGTTCTCCTCGATGAACGTGAGCACGACTTCGGTCGCGTCAAAGTTCGCTCGTTCGCGCACCGCGATCAGCTCGTCGTCGTCGAGCGTCGTCGCGATCGGCGGAAACGTCGCGATGTCGAACGGGACGAAGTGTCGGCCGCCGAACAGCGACGGTGCCAACAACAGTGTCGGCGCGAGGAGCACGAACAGGAGGCCGGCGACGGTCGATCTCACCGACGTCAGTGTCGCAGGTGATCGAGTGCAGCAGAAGCACTCATGCGCGGCTTTCGGTTACTGATCGATCTCTCCTTCTCTCTCGATGCCATTCCCCTCGTCCGTTTCCAACCCCAGCTCCGCGAGCATTCGCGCGCGCGGCACCACAAAACCCGGAGTGCCGGCCGGGTCAGGGTAGCTCCGATTCAGAGAGCCGTTCGAACTCGACGCCCTCGATGGATTCGATCCAATTGCGGACCTCGCCAAATCGCTCGGGAGAATTCACCTCGACGAAGAGGAACTCGTTTCCGAACAGTTCCAGCGAACCGAGGTGCAGGCCAGCACGATGCCATTGCCACTGCACGCCGCCTTCCAGCTCCTCGACGTCATCGCGGGACGCCAGTGCCTCACGGAGGCGCTCCGAATTCGCCACCGAGAACTCTCCGCAATGCCACCGCAGCTCGTCCCCGGAGTGGTTCTGCAGCCGCACGTCGGAGGTGGCACAGCGAGCCGACCAATCCCACATTCGTCCGAGAAGGTGAATCCCGCCCGGGTCGACGGCACCGTCGAGACGCAGGCCGCACTCTCGCTCGAGGAAGTCGAGAGCCTTGGCGGGCTCCGCACCGAGAAGCACGGGGCCGATCGGTATCGCGAACTCGAAGTTCGCAACCGCGTACACGCGGGCGGGAAACACCATGTCTTTCTTGGCCGTCAGCGACAGGCTGGTGTCTCGGATCTCGTGCCGCCGTCCTTGCAGCACGTCGCGGAACACCACACTCTCCCCCACGTCGACCCTCTCGACCCGAAACATGGAGACGACGCCGCCGTCTCGTGCGAGCAAGACCTCTCGCTCTGCGGCAGGAAGATCCTCCCGCAGCACCCGCTCGACCAAGGTGCGCGCGCGCTTGCTACCACGGTGCTGGTGCGCGTACCAATCAAAGTAGCCCGTCCACAAGCCATCCACGTATCGATCTTCGAGCGCCTCACGACGCTCGGCATCAACCCCGAGATACTTCCGCCACGCTTTGGCGTTCTCGGTCGCAACACGTGCCCCCGCGGCCAAGAGCCGTTCGGTCACGCGCCGTTCGACGTCTTTCCATCCATCGAGATCGTCCGCACCGGTCGGCTCGCGAGCAATCGTCGCGCCCAGAGAATCCGATCGAGCCTTCAGCGCCTGGGTCAGCTCGTCCACGATACGGTCGACCTCGGGCGACGCTGGTTCATGCGCGCAATCGACGCCAGCCTCCTCCAACTCGTCGACGAGTTCTCGGTACAACCCCGCATCGAGGAACACCATCTTCCGTGGCAGGCCAGGAGGTGTCGACTCGCCTCCGCTGTGCAGTGCGAGGGCAAGCCTCTCCGCGAGTTCACCGTTCGATTCGTCCCGGCGGAGAACCTCCAGGGCGACGACGGTGTCGTCGGCCGTATCGAGGAGCAGCAGAGCGCGAACCGCTTCTCCCTCTCCGCCCAGCCCAACTGGCACCGTCACCAAGGCTGCGCAGTACGACGCATCGCGAATCGGCAGGTCGACCAAGCCAGGGAGAGACCAGCCGTCTCCCTCGTCCAAGAACTCCAACGCGGTAGACACGTCCCGAAGCTCTGACGATACCTGGAGATCTCGACAGTCTCCCCCCACCCGCAGAACGAGCAGCCGCCCGGTCTCGCGCGGATCGCCAGGCGCGAGACGGCCACCAGCGTCTGCGATCAGTAGAGCTCGGGTCACGCGAATCAGCAGTTCGAACTCCGGCTTGCGAGGAAGCCGCGGCACCTCTCCCAACTCGGCGGCGAAGAACATCGGCACCATCCGCCCCTGCCGACCCGCCTGAACGAGCGGCCGATCGAACGGCGGTTCGATCTCGACACGGCGAACCAACCCGAATGACAGGTTCTTGCTCTGGATCTCATGCGCACTGAGTTCACCGAGGCCCGCGCGCAAGAGCTCGCTCACGGCATTCTCACCGACCAAGGCGTGGAGACCGAACTCGGCGCCGCCCGACCCCATGACCGATACCGCGATCGGTGGCTCACCCTCGATCTCGACGCCGACGACCTGTGCGCCATCGAGGTCGAGCCACAGGCGACGTTCCAGGAATTGGTCGGCTGCTCGAACAGCCTCCACAGCAGTCTCTCGGGCGTTCACGCCATCACCATCGCGCACCCCTGGCGCGCGTCAAGAGACTGATGAACGAAGCTACGCCGCCGCGCCGGTCTTCGACTTGCGCCCGCGCAGCGTGACCCGAATCTTCCGGCGCACGTCGATCAGGTACGTCTCGAGCTTCCGGGTCTCCTTGCCGATCAGCGAGTTCCACAGCGTCGTGACGAGACGCCACGGGCGCGTCGCGAACGACACCGCGTAGAAGTTCAGCAGGGTCCAGTAGCGCCAGCGCGTGAGCTGCTTCGCGGTCAGGTTGTCCGAGTAGTTGTTCTCTTCGGCCACCTTCGCCTCGTTCGCGAAGATCGGCGTCAGCAGGAAGTCGTCGTTCAGCTCGATCCGGCCGGTGCCAACCAGCTGGTGGTAGAGCTTGGTGTTCGGGATCGGGAAGAAGAAGCCGAACGCCATGTCCGTGATGCCCAAGAACGCGAGCTTGCGCGCGAGCTTCACGGTCTGCTTGAGGTCGCTGACTTCGTCTTCCGGGAACCCGGCGATGAAGAACGCGGAGACGTTGAGACGGTGCCGAACGGCGGCCTTGACCGCGCGGAACAGCGACTCGTCCTTCATCATCTTCTTGACGCGCTTGCGCGTCGCCTGACTGCCGCTCTCGGGCGCGTAGTTCAGCGAGACGCCGTTGGTCTTCTTGAGCCACTCGGCGACCTCGTCGTCGATGACCTCTACGCGGGTGCCGGACGGGAGCTGCCAGCGGATCTCGTTCACGAAGGGCCGGCTCGCGAGCTCCTTGCAGAAGTTCACGACCCAGTCCTTCTTGAGGATCGCGGTCAGGTCGTGGAACGGGAAGTTGTTCGCGCTGTAGGTATGGTGCCAGTGCTCCATCTCGTCGACGACGAGCTTGGGGTCGCGCGCGTACCAGCGCGTGGTCCACATGTTGGGCGACGAGCAGTAGGTGCACTGGTAGGGGCAGCCGCGCGTCGCGAAGATCGGCACGGTCATCCCGTAGTGGATCCCGGTGACGAGTTTGCGCTCGTTGTACGCCTCGACCTCGAACAGATCCCAGGCCGGCATCGGGATGTCGTCGACGGCCTTGCGGCGTGCGCGTTCGACGATCGACTTGGTCGGCTTGCCGAGCGCGTCGCGATACCAGATGCCGGCGACCGAGGAGAGGTTGCGCTCCCCGCGCCCCACAGCTTCGAAGACTTCGATCGCGCCCTCTTCGCCTTCACCGAGGACGATCACGTCGATCGGCGCCTGCTCCATCGAGTAGTCGGGCAGACCGGTGAAGTGTTCGCCGCCACAGACGATCGGCGTGTTCGGGAACCGCTCGCGCATCGCGTGCAGGATCTCGCGGACGATCGGCCACGAGAACGACCACATGTTCGTCACGCCGAAGGCATCCGCCTCCGGGTCGAGGCGATCGACGATCTCCTCGGGAGTCAGGCCGAGAGCAGACAGCTGCGGCCGTGGACCGGGGGTGACCTTGTCCGGCGCGAGGCCGACGGCGTCGACGACCGACACGTCGTGTCCCGCTTCCCGCAGCGAAGACGCGATGTAGGCCAGGCCCAACGGCAAGCTCGGTCGCAACGCGGTCATCGCGTGAACGTTCAGGTAGACCGGCGGATGGACCAGTTGAATCTTCATGGTGCGGGTTCTGAGCGCCGAGGCGAGGCGGTCCAGTCGGGACAGACGTGAGAGCAGAAAACCGTCCCAGGAGAAGGCTATCTTATTCCGGGCGATCCGGGGCGAGAATCCGGGAGTGTCCGTGAGTCCGCTTCCGGCGGATTACGGCGAGCGGGAACCCGGGCGGAAACACCCGTGGTATCGCCCGTTGTGCCCACGGCACTCCGCGCCTCGTGCGCAGGAAAATCATCCCGGTCGGACGCCAGACCATCCGGACGGGAGCCCACTAGCCCCCTTCGACCGGGTCGTGATCGACGAGCGGCGCCACGAGGCTGTCCGAGTTGCTGATGATCTTCGTCCCCTCGAACTCGATCGCGTACGGCAGGCGCTGCATCCCGGCCTGCTGCATGAACTGATTGAGCTCGGCGTGGCGTTGCGGGGCGTAGACGACGAAGAAGCCACCCCCGCCGGCGCCCGACACCTTGCCTCCGAGCACACCGAATCGTGCCTTGATCTCGTCGTAGAGCGCGTCGATGCCGGGGATCGTGATGCGCGACGACAGCGCCTTCTTGTGCTCCCAGTGCTCGTCCATGAGACGACCGAAGTCGTCGTAGTTCTCGGTCTCGAGCGCCTCTTTGATCTGGTAGCCGACCTCCTTGATGCCGTGCAGCGCGGCCTGCACCGCGTCGTGCACTGGCGTCCCGGGATCGCGCATCGCGTGGTCCTGGTCGCGGAGCACGTTCGGCGCGCTGCGGCGCACGCCCGTGTAGAACAGCATCGTGTTCGACGTGAAGTCCGGCATCGACGTCGGGTTGATCCGGCACGCGGACACTTCGACCGTCCCGTCGGTACCGATCTGCAGCAGCGTCATGCCGCCGAACGCGGCCATGTACTGGTCCTGCTTGCCGATCCCCTTGTCGAGCAGTCGCAGCTCGATCTCGCACGCCTCCTCGGCGAGCTCCTGCCGCGAGCAGAGATCCGCGCGGTAGGTGCGCAAGGCGTGCAACAGACCGACGAGATAGCAGCTCGAGGACCCGAGGCCGGTGCCCGCCGGCAGATCCGCGATCGAAGAGACCTCCATGCGCGAGAAGATGCCGTGCCGCTTCAGCGCTTCGCGCGCGAGCTCGTGCTGCAGCTCGTCCGGGTGCGAGGCGGTTTCGCTCTTCGTGTACTGCAGTCGGATCTTGCGATCGACGAGCGGCGTGTTGATCGCGATGTGCATGTACTTGTCGATGCCCATCGCGAGGATGAACCCGCCGTGCTTCTCGTAGTAGGACGGCAAGTCGGTGCCGCCGCCACCGAGCGTGATGCGGAACGGTGTGCGCGAGACGATCATCGTTCGGAGTTCTCCTGGGGGCGCGGCGCCGCTTCGGCGCGATGGTCTTCGATGAAGGCACGCAGACGCGCCGTCACGAGGTGGTGCAACACGACGTGCAACCCTTCGACGTGCGGGGTCGCGTCGGACGGCACGACGACCGCGACGTCCGCGAGTTCGGCGAGCGGGCCACCGTCGTGCCCCACGAATGCGAGCACCCTGCCGGCGCGCTGTTTCGCGTAGCGGCAGGCGCGCAGAACGTTCTGGCTCCAGGGACCCGCGCGGTCCGATCCCGCACCGCCGTGCACGGAGATCGCGAACACGACGTCGCCCGGCGAGAACCAGGTTTCGAGCTGTCGCTCGTAGACCGATTCCCAGCCGAGGTCGTTGGTCAAGGCCGAGAGCAGCGGTCCGTTGTCATTGAGCGACAGCGCGCGCACCGGCGGTGCGCCGTCGACCCGCGTACACTGAAAGAGATCCGCAGCGAGATGCTGCGCCGTGCCGGCCGATCCACCGTTCCCGAACGTGAACACCGTGTTGCTCCGGCGCCATGCGCCGCCGAGCTCGTGGACCATGCGCTCGATCGCCGCGCCGTCCAAACGTGCGAGCAGCGCGCGCGAAGTCGCCAGAAAGTCGTCGATCGCGTCCCGACTCAACGCGCGGCTCCGTAGGCCTCGACGCGCCGCAGCATCGACAGGGCGGCGTCGAGGTCGGGGGCGATCAGGTCGGGCCGGTGGCGCGGCTTCGCGTGCGGCGCACCGACGAGGATCGAACGCATCCCCGCGCCGCGAGCCATCTCGATCGCATGGACCTCGTCGGCGACGACGTAGGAACGATCGAGATCGAATCGATGCTCGGCGGCGACATGGCACGCGAGTTCGGATCGCCACAGCCCGGCGCCAGCGGATTCGATGCGCTCGACGGCGTCGATCCGCGCGCCGTTGTCGCCCAGGTCCGCCCGTAGATCACGCTGGTAGCGATCGAACTGCTGGGGGGTCGCTTCCTCGCTCGGCAGTAGAAGGACGGTAAAGCACCCGGCGCGGTTGAGTCCGCGCACGAATCGGCTCGCCTGGCGACCGAGAATCGTGCCGCAGGCGGCCAGCAGCAGCCGGTCACCGGCGATCACCATGCCTGGGACGTGCTTCCTCACGGTAGCCGAGAGTCTATCACCGCACGGTCGCGATCGCCGAGACGATCGCCTCGCCGTACTCCTCGACGCGCCACGGCTCGAGGAGCCGGAGCGCGCGGAGCTTCTCGACGCTCGTCGGAAGCGGTCGCAGGCGGGCGAGTTCGACCATCATCGCGCGCGTGAGCACGAGCGATGCGTCCGTCGACCGGCGCTCCGCGACGCGCTTGCGCCACATGCGGATCGCGTCGTAGATCTCGCGCTGCTCGCCGCGGAGCTGGTCTTCTGGCGCCCGCTTGCCGACCGGCATGCGCGAGAGCCCGCCGCGTTCGACCGCACGAGCGATCACTCTCTGCAGGTCACGGCCATATCGAGCCGCGAGCTTTGGCGCGAGAATGCGCGACTTGCGCATCTGCTCCGGCGTGGACGGCTTGCCCCGCGCCAGCGCGACGAGTGCGTCGTTCGGCAGGACCTTGAAGAGCGGCTTGTCGCGCTCCTCGGCGAGCTGATGTCGCAGTCGACTCAGGTCGCGCAGCACGCGCCTGCCGATCGGATCGAGTTGCGACGCGCCCTTGAGGCGCACCCAGTCGTCGAGATCCACGTCGCCCGGATCGGGAACGAGCGCCTCGAGCCGCCGACACTCGGACGCGACTTCTTCCATGTGCGGGAAGCCGGCGTCGAGCAGGTCTTCGCGCAGCAGCTCGGCGAGCTCGATCAGGTAGCGTGTGTCATCGCGCGCGTACTCGAGCTGCCCGTCACTCAGGGGCCGCTTGCCCCAGTCACTGCGCTGGTGCGCCTTGTCCACCTCGACGTCGAGCCACTCGCGGAGCAGCGCGGCGAGACTCGGCGCCTCGAACCCGAGCGACGCCGCGGCGACGCGTGTGTCGAACAAGCCTCGGATCTCGATCGGCCACGCGCGCTTGAGCTGCAGCACGTCGAACTCCGCACCGTGCAGGACCTTGACGATACCGGCGTCCGCCAACACCGCGCCGAGTTGCGCGACGTCTATGTCGGCGAGCGGATCCACGAGGTAGTCCCGCCGCCGCGTGCTGATCTGGATCAGGCACAACCGCTCGCGATACGCGAACATCGGGTTGGCCTCGGTGTCGACGGCGATGATCGACTGCTCGCGCAGTTCGTCGACGAGCCTGCGGAGCTCCCGATCCGTATCGACGTAAGTCAGCCCCGGCGAACCATTCCCACCGTCGTTCCGTCGCTGACGACGGTTCTTGGAATGGGCTCCTCTTCTGTCGACCGGTGGGGACAAGCGGTATCGGAGGCTACAAAAAAACCCGCGAGAGCGAAGCACTCTCACGGGTTCGTGGCGAGGACGACGGGACTTGAACCCGCAACCACCGGATCGACAGTCCGGTACTCTAACCAATTGAGCTACGTCCCCACGCCGGGGGGCGGGGAATCCTACCGGCCGAAACCCGGGTTGCAAGAGAGGGGCGTCCATTTTCCCCACCCCTCCTCCCGGCGCGCCCGCGCCCACCCGGCGCCCGCGCCCGGCCCGCTCTGCCGGCCGGTACAAAGTTTGGCCGCTCGCCGGGGAGGCGAGCGGCCAAAACACTCTTCGCTCACACTTGAAGCCACGGCTTCCGCCGCAGCAGTGCGCGGACCGAGGTTCGCCCGCCTCGGTAGTGCATCGCGCACATCGGCCTGATACGGCCCGATTCCGGCGCGGTTCCACGCGAAACCACATCGTCTCGAACCCTCCCGAACGCCCGCCGATCGACCCTTCGAGCCTTGGCGTCGGGCCGTCCGCGAAGCGGTCGGGCGCGGGCCCCGGGATTCCCGATGAGACCGGCGATGAACGCTCCACGCCTCACGCTCGGTCTCTGCGGGCTCGTCAGCATCCTCGCGGGCTGCAGCCACAAGCCGCCGGGGCCGATCGCGACCAGTCCGGACGGCATGGTGGCCCTGCTGGCATCGGTCGACGGCGGCGCGGACCGCAACGCGGCGCGACACACCGCCGACGAGCTGATCGCGACGCACCGGCGTTTCGACGCGTTGTTCGCCCACTCCGACGACCTCGCGTTCGGAGCCGGAGACTTTCTGGGTTCGAACGAGTTGCAGACCCGCGTCGTGAGCATCGGCGCCGCGACGCAGCCGATGCGGGCCGCGATCGAACGGGGCGACATCCACGGCACCGTCATCGAACCGACCCACGCCTCGGCGGCGCTCGACCTCGCGATCATCGCCGCGACCGGAGGGGCGATCGAACGCCGCGACCTATCGCTCGGACCGCGCAAGATCTCATCGGAAACGATCCGATTCGACGGCGCCGTGAGTCGCGAACCGGGCGACTCGGAGCTCGAAGAACTCCGGACGCAACATCACCAGCTGCTCACGACGCCGGGTGACAAGGTGTTCGTCCGCGTCGGTGTCTCGATCGGCGGCGGCAGCAAGGCCTGGCGCGAGCGCCTGCGTCAGGATCTCGACGTCCTGGCAAGCGAGCACGCCGTCGACGTCGACCTGCAGACCAGAGTCGCGAAGCGAATGCCGATCCAGGCCGGACAAGTCCGCGAACTCCTCGCACTCGAACTCGACGCGCTGATCCTCGTCCCCTACGACGGCACGAAGGGCGCAGAGCTGGTCGCGTCCGCGAAGGGCACACCCGTCATCGTGATCGGATCCCCGATTCCGGACTCGAACTACACGTGCAGCGTGTCGACCCGGCCCTACGTGCTTGGCCGCGCCGCAGCCGAACTGTGCCGCGGCGCGCTCGGTCGTGACGGCGGCCGCGTCGTCGAACTCCTCGGCACGGGCTCGGCCCGCCACGCCGAGGTGAGTCGCGGTTTCCTCGAGACGCTCGGGCTGCACGAGGCGCTCCAGCCCGCGCAAACGCCGCGCTGATGACTTAGCTGCTAGCCTCTACTTGATGTACTTGGCCGGGTCCTTCTTGACCTTGGCCAGGCACTTCGCGCAGCACACCGCGAGCTTCTTGCCGTTGTGCTCGGCGACGAACTTCGGGTTCGCCGGGCGGCCGGTCAGCGGGCACTTCTCGTTGAGCCCCTTCTTGGCCTCCTTCGCCGCCTTCTCCTTCGCGGCCTTGGCCGCGGCCTGTTCCTGCGCGAGCTTCGTGATCGCCTCGGCGTAGCCACCGCGATCGATCCGCAGCTCGGGGTTCGCCTTCTGCAGACGCTCGACGCCGGCGTCGGTCACCGCGGTCTGCCACAGGTAGAGCTTGCGCAGGGACTTCATCCCTTCGAGGTGGACCAGCCCCGCGTCGGTGACCTTCGTGCCGAACAGGTTGAGGTAGTGCAGCTTCTTCAGCCCGGCGATGTGCGCGAGGCCACCGTTGCCGATCCCCGTGCGCGCGAGATTGAGCCGCTCGAGCTCACCCATCGACGCGAGAGTCTGCAGTCCGGCATCGGTGATCGCCGTCCGACTCACGTTGAGGCGAGTCAGGCACGGCTCGAGACCCGCGAGTCGCTGCATGACGCCGTCGCCCGCGTCCTTGGTCTGCAAGCTGAAGTTCACCTCGACGGCATCCGTGTCGACCGCGAGTCGCCCGGCCGGAATGCGGTCCTTCTGCAACGCCGCGAGCACGCGGTCCCGTCGCACGCGGGATTCCTCGGGAATCTCGAGTCGCGGCATCTCGCGCTTCTTGGCGGCCTCGATCACCGCGCGATCCGCGGACTCGGGCCACTTCGCACCTTCCTTGATCCAGCGCTCGAGCAGCGCGATCTTCTCGGCCGGCAGCGAATCCTCGTTCTTCGGCATGCTGTCGTCGTCGTCCGCCGGCAGCTTCATCAGCTCGAGGAAGAGGCTCTCCTCCGGATCGCCCGGAATGATGACCCACAGGTCCTTGTCGTCGTGGAAGACCTCGGAGCGCAGATCGAGACGAATGTCACCCTTCTGCTTGTCCGCACCATGACACTCGATGCAGTGCGCACGGAGGATAGGCTGGACATCCTTGACGAAGTCGACCGGCGGCGGAGCCTGCACCTGGGCGACACAGAGTAGCGCGAGGAACATGGGGTCGGGAGGCTACCATGTCGCGGCCGGACATGCAGAAGATCTCCGCCATCCCGACCGTCGTGTGCGCATTCTTGGGGGCGTGCGCCGTCGAGCCACGGACGTGGTCCGACGAGTGGCCGATCCCGCGCGACGAACAGCTCGTGGTCGCCCTCTTCCTGCCGCCGGATCGGCCGCTGTCCCCGTTCGTCGAAGACGCCGCGCACGACCCCCGCGTGCTCGCCAGACTATCCGACGACGTCCTCGCGGTGCGGACCACCGCGGAAGCCCACCCCGACGCGTTCCGCGCGGCGACCGGCTACCCGACCGGACTCGCGATCGCGGTGTTCGATTCTCGTTCTCGCCCGATCGCCGCGCACGTCGGCTACGCGGATGGAGACACGTTCGTCACGCTGATCGAGCGCGCGCGGCAGCACGCACCCGAGCTCGCGCGACTCCGCGCCCTGCCGGCTCGCACAAACCAGGAGAACTTCGAGCTGGCCCGCCTCCTCGGACTGAGCGGCCTGCCACACCGAGCGCGCGAAATCTTGACCCGCGACGGTACCGAGTTCGACGATTCGCCCGCTGCCACCCGGTCTCTCGCGCTACTCGCACGACTCGACGCGGAGCAGGGCGACAACGTCCTCGCGAAGCAATGGCTGTCACGCGCAGAGAAGGCCACGCGAGACGCCGACGTCGCGGCGCACTGCGCGTTCACCGCGGCTCACGTCGCATCGATCGAGCGCCGCATGCGCGACGCCGCGACGACGATCGAAGCCGCGCTCACGACGCACCCCGACTACGAAGAGCGCGACAGCATGCAGCTGTTCCGCGCGATCTGCCTGCACGAGGCCGGCGACGACCCCGCGGCCGTCCAGGCACTCCAAGACTTGCTCAGGACATCCTCGAATCAGAAAGTCCGCGTGCAGATCCTCGAGACGATCCAGCACATCCAGTCCGCGGACCACGGCCACACTCACTGACCATGCGCATCTCGACCACGCTCTCCGCTCTCTTGTTCGTCGCACCGCTCGCCGCACAGGACGATCCCGTGCAGCTCGGCGTCGACGGTTTCCGCTTCGAATGGGTCCCGAACTGGGCCAAGACCCCGAACGGCAAAGACCTCGGCAACACGCACGGCTGCATGTGCGTCGACGCCCAGGGCCGCATCTACGCGAACACCGACACCGACCGTGCAGTCGTCGTGTTCAACCCGGACGGCAAGTTCGTGAAGTCGTGGGGCAAGGACTACCGCGGCGGCCTGCACGGCATGACGATCGCGAAGGAGACCGTCGGGCACGGCGAACTCCGGGAAGAGCGCGAGGTCCTCTACCTCGCACACACCGGGCGTGGTGAGGTTCTCAAGGCCACGCTCGACGGCGACGTGCAGTGGTCGATCGGCTACCCGAAGGCGGCGGGGATCTACGACAACCCGAAGCACTTCAAGCCGACCGCGGTCGTCGTCGGGCCCAACGGGCACATCTACGTCGCCGACGGCTACGGCAAGAGCTGGGTGCACCAGTTCGACGCCAACCGGAAGTACGTGCGCTCGTTCGGCGGCCCCGGGACGGAGCCCGGCAAGATGCGCACGCCCCACGGCCTGTGGCTCGACACGCGCAAGGCCGACAAGCCGCAGCTGATCGTCTGCGACCGCGAGAACCACCGCCTGCAGATGTTCGACCTCGACGGCAATCTGCTCGGCATCGTCGAGGGCATGTTGCGCCGTCCGTGCAACGTCTACCAGCATGGCCAGCACCTCGTCGTCGCCGACCTCGCCGGCCGCATCACCATCCTCGACGGCAAGAACGAACTCGTGTGCCACCTCGGCGACAACCCCGACCCGAAGAAGCGCGCCCGGAACGGCATCGCGAAGAAGGACTGGCGCGACGGCGAGTTCCTGTCGCCGCACTCGGCGTGCTGGGACGCGGACGGCAACCTCTACGTGATGGATTGGAATCGTCACGGCCGCCTGACGAAGCTGCGCCGCGTGCGCTAGCCCCCCACGCCCACGCCCTCACCCGCGCCCATCCCGTGCTGCGCGTGCGCCTGCGCATGCGCCTGCGCGATGGTGACCCGTGCCCGCGCCACGTGCACGCGCGCGGGCACGACACGGGAAACCCACACCCCTGCACGCTCGGCCGCATCCGCCCTCCCGAGCAAAATTCCGGAAAGCCCCCCAAATCCCCTCGCCCGGGCAAACCAGGGTTACTCAAGCAATCTTCCATCCAAACGAGTCGCTGCGGGCAACGCGCGACAGACCCCATCATGAGATTCCTGAACTCCTCTCTGATCCTCGGCGCCAGCGCCCTCATCGCGTGCCCGTCCCTGCAGGCACAAGGCCCCATCGTCCTCCCGGCCCTCGCGGACGGCGTCGAAGGCAACGACGGCCAGAACCGCCTCTTCGAAGGCAACTCGTTCCGCGCGCAACAGTGCATCCTCGGCTCGACGATCACGAACGGCGGCATCGCCGACATCGTGTCGATCGGCTACCGCGCCGACAGCAACTTCAGCACCGGCGCGCCGTCGGGCGCGACGTTCCCGGACGTCGTCATTCGTGTCTACACGACGTCGATGACGCCCGAGACCATCGCCGCCGACTTCGACGCCAACGTCGCGGCGTCGACCGAAATCACCACGTCGCCCGTCTACGACTGCACGGACGCCGGCAGTGACGCGGATATCACGTTCGTCCCGAACACCGGCTCGGCGCCGGAGCCGTTCAACACGATCACGTTCAACCAGACGACGATCTTCGTGCCGACTCCGGCCGAGCCGAACCTCCTGATCGACATCGAGTCGTTCACCGACCCGGGCGTCACGATCAACATCGACGGCGCGCGCGCCGGTGGCCACCACTTCGAGTTCGGCGCAGCCGGCCCGGTCAGCTGCCCCGACCCGTTCGCCGCCTACCGCCTGCAAGTCAGCGGCAGCAGCCTCCTCGGCAGCCCCGGTGGCAACCGCGCCGGCATGGCGCCGGGCGACGAGTACCGCATCTTCACTTCGGTCCCGCCGTGCATGCAGAACGCTCTCGGCACCTACTTCCTGACCTTCGGCCCGAGCAACCCGGCCGGTCTCGACCTCACCCCCGCCGGCGCCCCGGGCAACTTCCTCTACGGCAACCCGGCCATCTTCGTCGCCGTCCCCGGCGTCTGGTCCTTCTCGCCGATCTCGGGCGCGACGTACGTCTTCGACATCGCCGTGCCGTCGACCACCCCGATCGGCTTCAACTTCCAGGCTCAGGCGGCCCTCGCCGACGCGCCGGCCAACTCGCTCGGAATCGTGACCTCGAACGCCGTCAACATGTGGATCGGCGACACCGGCCCGAACCACCCGCTCGGCCAGTGCGCGTGCGCGCCGTACATCGGCCCCAACGATGGTGGCAACGGCACGACGTTCGTCCAATACGGCACCTCCGCCGGCATCTGGGGCGGCGCGGTCATCAACATCACCACGCAGTAAGTGCGCGGACAGCTCTCTCGTCTTCGGACGAGAGCCGAACGGCCTCCGACTCCTCGAGTCGGAGGCCGTTTTCGTTCGCTATGATGCCGGCGCTCTCTTCTCGCCGCCGGAGAACGACTTGTTCCGCACCGCTCGCGCCCTCGCCGTCCTGACTATCACCGCCAGCCTCGGCGCCCAGTCGTCCGTTCCGATTCCGCTCGACTACAACTTCAACGGCATCGTGCACGCGGGTGAAGCCGGCCAGCCGGACGCTCCGAACGGCTTCCGCTCGATTTCCGATCGCGCGCTCGACTTCTCGAGCGGCGTCCCAAACGAAGCGCTGCTCAACGGCTACGAACTCGTCGGCACCGCGAACACGCTCGACATCGTCCATCTCGGCAACCGCAACACGGTCGACTTCGGCAACCGGCCGTTCGACGCCAGCCCGGACGGCGACGACTTCGGCACGCAGCCTGCATGGCTCGCGAACGCGGACCAATCGAGCCCACAGACGACCGACCTCGCCGCCAGCGGCAATTCGATCGCGCTCGGCGCGGCGGCATCCGCGTCGTTCCTCTACCAGATCAGCAACGGCGGCGGCTCGTTCGACGTCACGATCGGCTTCCTCGGCGGCGGCTCGCACAGCGAGACACTCTCGGGCCCCGACTGGTTCGGTGGCGCCTACGCCGCGAGGAGCTCGACCGACATCGCGACTCCCGGCCCGAACCTGTCGGTGACCGAAGGCGTGATCGATCTCTCGGCCTACGCCGGTCAGGTGATCGAGTCGATCTCGTTCGACAACGGGTCGAATCCGAATGCGGGGTACGCGATCCTCGCCGGCCGCGTCGACTCGGATGCGGTTCCGGCTCCCGAGGTCCCGATCCCGCTCAACTACAACTTCAACGGCATCGTCCACGCCGGCGAAGACGGCAACCCGAACGATCCGAACGGCTTCCGCTCGATCTCCGACCGGGCGCTCGACTTCCGCGGCGGTGTGCCGAGCGACGCCGTGCTCGATCGATACGAGCTCGTGGACACGCCCGGCGCGCTCGACATCGTCCACCTCGGCAACCGCAACCTCGTGGACTTCGGCAATCGCCCGTTCGACACCGTCGTCGACAACGACGACTTCGGCGTCCAGCCGGCGTGGCTCCAGTTCCCGGACCAGGCGCTCCCGCAGGTGACGTCGACGAAGGACTCACGCGTCGCGCTGGTCGCGAACTCCGAGGCATCCCTGCTGTTCCAGATCAGCAACGGCGGCGGCGGGTTCGACGTGACGTTCGCCTTCCTCAGCGGCAACGCCCTCACCCAGGCCGTGTCCGGTCCCGACTGGTTCGGTGGCTCCTACGCCGGGATGGACTCGACGGACGACGCATCGCCGGGTGCGAACCTGCGGATCACCGAACGCACGATCGATCTCAGCGCGTACGCCGGCGAAGTGCTCGACGCCGTGTTCTTCTGGAATCGCACCAACTCGATCGGCGGCTACGCGATCCTCGCCGTCAACGTCCGCGGGTGCGCGTCACCGGCCTCGATCACGAATCTCGGCGGCGGCAACGGCCCGACGGTCTCGACGAGCTCGGCGACGATCGGGTCGCTGTTCGAGTTCACGGTGAATGGCGCCGGGCCCCTCGCCAGCGGCACCGTACTCGGCGGGTCGGTCGCCAACGCGCTTCCGTTGTCGCTGGTCTTCCCCGCGTGTGCGGGCGACCTCGTCGTGTCGAGTCCGGACCTCGGAGTCGCAGCGAGTCCGGACGCCTCCGGCAGCTACACGCTGATGCTCATGACGCCCGCGGACCCGGGACTGTGCGGCGCGAGCTACCACTTCCAATACGGGGAGATTGCGATCGGACCGCCGTGCCCGATCGTCATGAGCGACGCGGTGCGCGTGACGTTCGGCTACTGACGCGTTCGGCTCGGTAGACCGAATCCGCTGTATCAAGTCCTCCGTGCGGCAAACCCGAGAGATCGTACCCCCCCACGAGGCGAGTCGCGACTAGCATGCAGGGCGGACAGTTTCCCCCCCGAAACCCGGAGACCCCTCGTTATGGCTCATCCTCGCTTCGTTCCGTCCGTTGTCTGCACCGCCGCCGCACTCGCCACACTCGGGGCCGCGCAGACGAGCACGCAGATCGTGCTCGACTACAACTTCAATGGCATCGTCCACAACGGCGAAGCCGGCCTGCCCGACGACGCGAACGGCTTCCGTTCGATCTCGGACCGCGCCCTGGACTTCACCGGAGGCGTGCCGAGCGACTCGCTGTTGAACGGATACCAGCTCGAAGGCACCGCGGGCGTGCTCGACATCGTGCACCTCGGCAACCGCAACACCGTCGACTTTGGCAACCGTGCGTTCGACGCAGCTCCGGACGGCGACGACATCGGCATCCAGCCCGCTTGGCTCGCGAACCCCGATCAGTCGACCGCACAGACGAGCGACCTGCTGCTCGCCGGCTACCCGATCGGCATCGACGCGCCGGCGACGGCCTCGTTCCTCTACCAGATCAGCAACGGCGGCGGCACGTTCGACGTCGTCTTCGACTTCGTCGGCGGCGTTCAGTTCACCGCCACGCTGTCCGGCCCCGACTGGTTCGGCGGCGCCTACGCCGGCACAGGCGGCACCGACACGGGCAACATCGACGCGAACCTCTCCATCACCGAAGGCACGGTCGACCTGTCGGCGTTCGTCGGGGAAGTTCTCGAGAAGGTCACGTTCCAGAACCCGTCCAACGTCAACGCCGGCTACGCGATCCTCGCAGGTCGCGTCGACACGGAGCCGGAGCCCGCGCCGTTCTTCCCGGTGCCGCTGGCCTACAACTTCAACGGCATCGTGCACACGGGAGAAGAAGGCGCCCCCGACAATCCGAACGGCTTCCGCTCGATTTCGGACCGCGCGCTCGACTTCCGCACCGGCGTGCCGAGTGACGCCACGCTCGACAAGTATTCGATCGTCGACGCCGCGGGCGCTCTCGACATCGTGCACCTCGGCAACCGCAACACGGTCGACTCCGGCAATCGCGTCTTCGACGCGGCTGCGGACGGCGACTTCATCGGCATCCAGCCGAACTGGCTCCCGGCCGTCGACCAGACCGGCCCGCAGGTCTCGCCGCTCACGACTCCGATCGCGCTCGTCGGCAACTCCGAAGCGTCGATCATCTTCCAGATCAGCAACGGCGGTGGTTCCTTCGACGTGACGCTCGCGTTCCAGAGCGGTGGAGCCCAGACGGAGACCATCTCGGGCGGCGACTGGTTCGGCGGCGTGTACGCCGGCACGGACGCCACCGACTTCGGCAATTTCGGCGCCAACCTCTCGATCACGGAGCGCACGATCGACCTTGGCGCGAACGCGGGCGAACTCGTCACGGCCGTGATCTTCTCGAACCAGTCGAACGGCAACGCGGGATACGCGATCCTCGCGATGAACATCTCGGGCTGCGACACCGCGGGCTCGGCGCAGAACATCGGCGGCGGCAACGGCCCGACGATCTCGACGACGGCCACGGGTCAACTCGGTGCCGCGGTCGACGTCTCGATCGCGGGCGCGGGCTCGAGCGCGATCGGCACCATGCTGGTCGGCGTGACGGCCGTGCCGGTCCCGCTGAACCTCGTCTTCCCGGCGTGCGCCGGTGACCTGGTCGTGTCCTCGCCGATCGTAGGCATCCCGGCGAACCCGGACGCCAGCGGCAACTACACGCTGAATCTCACCGGTCCGTCGGATCCGGGCTTCTGCGGCAACACGTTCTACTTCCAGTACGGCGAGATCGCGATCGGACCCGCGTGCCCGATCGTCGTCAGCGACACGCTCGGGATCACGTTCGGGTACTGATCTGCAACCAGCCAACGGCTCGAGGCGGCATGATGACGCTGTGCGCGTCTTCGTCGTTTCGAGCCTTCTCGCAGGAATCCTGATTGTCTTGGCATTCTGCCGAGACGATCGACCGGAGCTGCCCGCCGTAGACAGCGGCACCGTTGCCACGGACTCCGGTACCGCAGCAGCGGACTCAGGTCCTCCGGCCGAGATGACGAGCGACGACGCCAAGGCGTCGCGCGCCGTCGTCGAAGCGAAGGGTCGCCTCGTCGGTCGCGTGCTGAGCGCCGGGAGTCGCCCCGTGAGCGGCGCGCGGGTCTTCTTCGAGACGAAGCGCAACTTCGCCGGCCCCGACATCCTCGCGCATCCGACCGGCGTCTCGACGCGGTTGGCCAAGCTGCCGCAGACGAAGACGAACGAAGCCGGCGAGTTCGAGATCCCTGCCACGGAACGCGGACAGCTGCTGGTCGTCGCCGAAGGCCACGTCGGCACGCGCGTCGCGACGCCCGCGACGGCAGGGCGGCGCTTCGAGGTCGAAGACGTCGTGCTCGAGCCGCGGGGACAGGTGTCCGGCATCGTCGTCGACCCGACCGGGGCACCGATCGCCGGCGCCGCGGTGCAGGTCGCGAGGAGCGATCGCCCGATCGTCGGCCGCGCGAACGACAACGCCGCTCGCACCGCCGCGGATGGTCGCTTCGCCGTCGCGGGCAGCGGCGACGGGGAGGAGCTCATCCTGATCGCGGATCATCCGGATCACGCGCCGGGGCGCGCGAGCTGCCAGATGCCCGGCACGTTCGAGCGTGTCGACGGCATCGAGATCCGACTCGGCAAATCCACGACGATCCAAGGCACGGTGACGAACGCCAGTGCGCACGCACGCGGCGTTCTGCGGGTCGAGGCGTTTCCACAGCGCGGCCGCAGCCTCTCATTGCGCCATCAGCGCCACCTCGCAGAGGTCGAAGAAGACGGATCCTTCGTCGTCCAAGGGCTGATCGAGGGGTTGGAGTACAACCTCCGGGTCGTCCGAGACGGTGACTCAGGACTCCGGATACTGAAACGAGTCATCGGGCCGATCGTTCAAGCGACGAGCGGCGCGAGCGACGTCGAGCTGTTGGCCCTGCCGCCCGTGCGTGTCCGGTTTCGCCTCGGCACCTCGCAGCTCATCCGCTCGGCGCGCGCGCACGCCGCGGTCGAGAAGCGGGGACGCGCCGCGTACGGCGGCCTCCTGAACGCGCGCGCGAGACGCGTGTCCGCAGACGCATCCGGAGTGTTCGAGATCTCCGTCCAGCCGACGGACCAGGAGATGCAGCTCGCACTCGGTGTCGCCGCTCCCGGCTTCGCCCCCGTGTTCCGCACAGGCCTGCAGGTTCCCGAAGATGGCATCGTCGACGCGGGCGTGCTCGCGCTCGAACCGCGGCCCACGCTGCAGATCCGCGTGCGTGACTCGGACGGCACACCGGTTCCCGACGCCCGTCTCCGCATCGCGCAATCGGATCGCGATCGAAGAGCCGGTTCGACCTTCATCGACACGAGCACCGCCGAAGACGTCGTGCGCCACGCGGTCGTCCCGGACGAGGCCTTCGCGGAAGCACAAAGCGACGACAGCGGACTCGCCGTGCTGACATTCGATCATGCCGGCCACGCGTGTGACGTCTTCGTCTCGCACCGGGGCTTCGCGATCACCGAGCTGAAGTCGATCGAGATGCCTGCCGTCGGAGAAGCCGTCGAAACGACGGCCGTTCTCGTTCGCGGCGCTACCGCACGAGTCGAAGTGACGGACGCCGACGGAAAGCCGGTCGGAGGCGTCAAGGTCGCGGGCGGGCTCGTCGAAGAGGGATCGAGGACCAAGAGCAAGGAGACCGACGCCGCCGGAGTCGCCGTCTTCGCACAGCTTCGCGCAGGCGAATACGTGTTCACCGTCACCGACGCACGCTACCCGAAGGAGGCGAGCGCTGCTGTGTCACGCGCGGCGCGCCTCGAAGGCCAGACCGACCCATCCGCGCGACGGATCCAGATCGACGGTCGATCGGATGAAGTCACAACCGTGCGACTCCGCCGCTGATCCGACGGATCGACCCGCGGCGCGGCTACCATGGCGCCATGCGTCCCATCTTCGCGATCGTCGCCACTCTCGCCTGCCTCCCGCCCGTCACGGCCCAACGCAAGTTCCACCCGGACAAGGCCGTTCAGAAGGGTTGCGACGTCCTGCTCGAGATGCAGGAGGGTTCGACGAAAGGCCAGTGGCCGTACGAAGGCGTCTACCGCGTCGGTGGACAGATCCCGGTCGGCTACCACGTCGGCGGCACCTCGATCTGCGCGCGCGCGATCCTCGAGGCGCCGGGCTACGAGCAGAGCAAAGAACGTCGCGCCGCGGTGAAGCGCGCGCTCGAGTTCGTCCTCGAGGAACTCGAGGTCCCGCTCATGGCGTCGGGCTTCAAGGGCGGCTACGACGTGCGCGGCTGGGGCCACACCTACGCGCTGATCTTCTTGCTCCGGCTGCACGAACTCGGCGTCGTACCGACCGGACTCGAGAAACGCGTCGCGGAGAAGACCAAGTGGCTCGTCGACACGCTCGTCGAGACCGAGATTCGCGACGGCGGCGGCTGGAACTACTCGCGTCGCCGCGGCCCGTCTTCGGCAGCATCCCCATTCATGACTGCGCCGACGCTACAGGCTTTGTTCCGCGCGATCGCGAACGGCCACTCGGTCGACGAGAGCGTGATCGAGCGCGCGCTCGACGCGCTCGACCGCGGCCGAACCAAGTCCGGCGGCTACAAGTACTCACACGGCGCGCAGTCGGCGAACAAGATCCCCGAGAAGAAGCTGCGCTTCATGGACGTGCAGCTCGGCGCCGTCGGCCGCATGGTCGTCACCGAAGCGACGCTGATGCTCGCCGGCCGCGGCGACGAGAAGCGCCTCGCCAAGTCGGTCGACGCGTTCTTCAAGCACTGGCAACACCTCAAGGATCGCAAGCAGCAGCACGGCACCCACATCCCGCCGGGCGGCGTCGCGCCGTACTACTTCATGTTCGCGCATCGCTACGCGGCGCAAGCGATCTCGATGCTGCCCGCGAGCAAGCGCAAGAAGCAGCACCGCAAGCTCGTGAAGACGCTCGCGAAGGAAGTCGAGAAGAACGGCGGCTGGAACGACCGCGTATTCGACCGTTCGCGCAACTACGGCACGGCGTTCGGCATGCTCGCGCTGCTGCAGCCCGACCTGACGCCGGTGCCGAGCTGGCGCCCGGGCATGGCGGCTGCCTCCGACGCGATGATCGGTAGCTGGCAGGGCATGGACGGCGGACCGCTGCTCCACATCGAAAAGGAGCGGGTGTTCCTCTACGAAAGCGACGAGCTGAAGATCCAGCGCGCGGCGGTGCAGCCCGCGTCGATCACGACGTGGCGCGGCGCCGCGGAGGCGAAATGGCAGGTCAAGGTCGACGGCGACTCGCTCGTCCTCACGCGAGACGGGGCCACCCAGCTCCTGCAACGCGTCGAGCAACGCCCCGCGAAGCTCATCGTGACTCCGCTCGAATTGGGCACGGGACAACCCGCCGAAGACGCGATCCCCGCGATCCGGGAACAGCTCCGGGAACGCGTCGAAAAGGACCAAGCGGTCCGCGACCGAGCGACCGCGAAGGAAGCAACGGAGGAAGACCGCGCCGAGATGCGCGCGGTCGACCGAGACAACACGCAGTGGCTCCGCGGCAAGGTCGCTGAGTTCGGCTGGCTGGACGTGGCGCGCTTCGGCCGCAAGGCCTCCGACAACGCGTTCTTGCTCGTGCAGCACAGCGGCGACCGGGAGCTGATGCTCGGCGTCATCGACAAGATCGAAGCCGACGTCAAAAACGGCGAACTCGAGGGCGACGCGTTCTGCCTGCTCTACGACCGCCTGCAGGGATACCTCGGCAAGAAGCAGCTCTACGGCTCGCAGCTCTCTCAACTCGGCAACGAACTCGTGCTGCTGCCGATCGAGGATCCGGACGGCGTCGAGGCGCGGCGCAAGGAGTTCGGGATGCAGCCGCTGAGTGGGTATCTGAAGCTGGTGGAGAAGGCGTACGGGAAGAAGGTGCGGCGGTGAGGCAGCGCGAAAATCGCACCTGACCTGAGGCCGATTTCGCCGTCACGGCATGCAACCCTGTGATGACGACGACCGACCCGGCTGCGATTCAACCCGAAGACCTGCTGCGCCACGCGGGTGCGCTCCGGGCGCTCGCGCACCGACTCGTCGAGAATCGCGATGATGCCGAGAGCTTGGTGCAGGAGACGTTGGTTCGAGCTCTGGAGCACCGGCCGCGCGCAGGGCATGGACTTGCCGCGTGGCTCGGCCAAGTGTTGCAGAACGAGGCACGTCAGGAGAGACGAGCCGCGGAGAGGCGTGCCGCCAACGAAGCCAGAGCCGCTCAGCCGAACGAGTCGCCGGCTGCGGCGGACGTCGCGGCGCAGCTCGCCACGCAGCGGCGCCTGCTGGAAGCCGTGGAATCCCTGGAGCCGATCTACCGCGATGTGGTGTTCATGCGCTGGTTCGAGGATCTGCCTCCCCGCAAGATCGCCGCGCGCCTCGGGGTTCCGACGAACACGGTGAAGACCCGCCTCGAACGCGCGCACGCCCGACTGCGCGCACGCCTCGAGTCCGTCTACCGCGACCGACACGAGTCGTGGGCGACGGCGCTCGCTGCCATCGCACTCCCGGCTCGGTCGAAGTCACTGCCCCTACTCTTGACAGCTGGAGCCGTGATGAACCTGAAGTTTCTCGTCCCCGCAGTCGCGGGAATCACCGCCTTGGGAATGCTCGCGTTTTGGTCGGACGGCGGCGCCGCCGACTCGAACCCGATCCCTGACGCCGGCCCCACCGCGCCCGCGACCGCACGGATGGGCGAGCCGGAAACGCATCCGGAGCACGACCCGATCCGCGAGCACGTCCCGCTCGACACGAGCGACGTCGCGGCAGGGATTCGCGACGACGCGATCGGTCCGCGAATTCGCGGGCGCGTGTTCGACGCCGCAGGCACTCCACAGGCCGGGATCGATCTGCAGTTCGTCCCCCAGGTCCCGTCACCTGGCGACCGACGAGTTCTCGCGACGAGTGACGCGAATGGACATTTCGAGATGGCCAAGCCGAGCGGTTCGGGCATGGTCTTCACGGCGTCCGAGAACTGGACGACGCTTCTCGCGGGAGAGCCGGGACCGGATACCTCCGTGATCGTCGTCGTCGCCAGCGCTCGACGGACGGCCGGATTGGTCGTCGATGCTCGCACGGACCAACCGGTCGGCGACGCGACGGTTACAGTCCGAATGCCCGAGGGCTTCCGGGCGCGATTCCCACAGCCACTCGACAACACCGCGGATCAAACATGGACCGCGACGACGAACGCGGACGGCCGCTTCACATCGGAAGGGATTCCGGCCATCGCGGGTTGTCGCGTCACCGCCGAGCACGACGGCTATCTCGACACGAGCCGAGTGATGGGCCTCGAAGAGCGCGAGCTTCGCTTCGAACTCGTGCCTGCGGACGAGGTGACCTCGATCGCCGGCGTCGTGCTCGACGCTGCGGGTGAAACTGTCGCGAATGCGCGCGTCGCGCTCGGTCGACAACCCACGCGCACGGATGCGCAGGGAGGATTCGAACTGGTCGTCGAGGGCCCGAGCCCCGATCGGCTCACCGCAGTCGCCCTTGGATGGCAACCGAAGGTGATCGAGCGCACCTCGCAGCCGGCCACCGAGTGGCCCGACTGGATCGAGGTTCGGTTGACGGACACTCCGGAGTCGATCCGCGGACGCGTTCTTCGAGCCGACGGTAGACCACACGACTCGGCAGAGGTCTGGGTGCACGATCCGACATACTTCGCGCAACAAGGCACGCTCGCCCTCTCGGCCGAACGAGAGATGCACACGACACAGGAACTCTGGCAACGCGTCACGACCGACGATCACGGGGAGTTCTCGATACCCGGACTCCTCGCGCGCGAGTACGAGGTCCGTGCGGTCGACCTGCGCACTCTCGAGCAAGTGCACGTTCGCGGCGTTCGAGCCGGCGGCGCGGGGATCGAGCTCCGATTCTCGGCCGATGGCGTGCTTCCCCGACTGGAGGGTCGCATCGTCGACAGCCGCGGCCAGCCCGTACCGGAAGTCGACGTTCAGTTGACCGCCCACGGCTTCATATACGGGGCAGGCCAACCCGGCGCGATGAACTACGTTTGTCCTGCGAGAGGGCCCCAAGCCACCAGCGACTCGAACGGCGTATTCGAGTTCGAGAATGTCACGCGACGCGCGTACCAACTCGGCTTCGGATTCAGCTCTGAGAGAGTGCTGACCGGTGGCTTCACGTTCGTTGACGGGCTCGCCGTGTCTCCGATCGAGGTCGTGGTGCAGTTGCGGTGTCGCGTGCGCGTCGACGTCTCCGGGTCCGACCTGGAAGCCGCGACAAAAGTGCGGTTCGTCGACGCGCGCGACGAGCCGGTCGCGTTCGAACGAGCGACGGCAAAAAGGACCTACATCGAGAAGTCCACCTACTTGAGCGGTGGAAAGTCCGAGTTCCTGACCCTTCCCGACACCGCGTGCGAAGCGGTGTTCGAGCTCGATGGAATCGAACGAGGTCGACGACCGGTGCGGCCGGATCCGAATTCGACCGTGATCGTGCGCCCGTGAGGAAGGCGCAGCGCTGAGATCCCGCCGGAGCGGCTACGATGCGCGCCGATGTTCGCCCCCCCGCCCCGTCGACGCTGACCATCCGACTGCTCCTCTGCGGCGGCGCGCGGGCAGACGACGGACCACAGGGCCTACCCTGCGCCATCGCGCCCTGCCGTGCCCGAGGTCCAGGCCCGAGACTGGCCACGCAATCCGATCGACGCGTTCGTATTGGCCCGGCTCGAACGAAAAGGACGGAACCCGCTGCCAGCTACTGACACGCCCCGATCGTCGCACGGCGGCCGTTCGATAGCGTGATTCCCAGGAGATTCGGCCATGAAGCCGGGGGACCCGGGCGATCGACGATGACACCCTGATTGAAGAACACCAGTCCGATCATCGCAGCCACGTTGGGAATGGTGAACCCAAAGTCAGCATGCGTACCTTCGACGGAGAGCGGCCCCGCAGTGACCTCGAGATTCGTGACCAAGATGCAACCGTTCATTCCAATGGGAGCAAGGTCCAACGGCGGCAGGCTCAGAGGCGTGAATGAGAAGGTGACATACGGCAAGCTCGATGCGGGCAGACTCGACAGTCGCAAAGAGAATGGAGTGCCGATCGTCGGAACCGTGCTCCCCGGTGCCGCGCCGAGACTCGGCACCAAATCATTGCTTCCAGGGCATCCCGGCGCGCGGTCAGGAACAGGCAGCGGGACAAACTCTCCCAGCGTGCAAGCCGGAGAGAAGACGTACGCCGCACCCGCCAACGCGGCAGCACTGCTTTCTCCCGACGCTCCAACCACAATGGTCCCGGCGTCGTGCTCGACTGCGCTCCCAAAGTGGCTGCCGTTCGACGCATCGCTCGCCAGGAGCTTCGCAGCCTGTGACCAGGTACCGAAGCCATCGCGCTCGAACACGTAGACCGCACCAGCCTCTGCTCCCCCGTCTTCGTCTCGACTCGCGCCGATTACGGCAATGTCTCCGCGAAGCGACACCTTGCGCCCGAAACGGCGCGCAGGAGTCGCCGCTCCGCCTGCGGGCTGCAGCTTCTGCTCTTGGTTCCAAGTTCCCGCCGCATCACGACGAAAAACATAGACTGCCTCCGCGTTGGCCGTCCCGACCAATAAGAGGTCTCCGTCCACCGACACGTCTCGGCCAAACTGGTGATCTGTCGAGCCGTCCCAAGCAACGAGCTTCGAGTGCTCAGACCATGTGCCCGCGGGGTTGCGAGTAAACACGTAGACGGCCCCGGCGTTGTTTGCGACGTCGTCGTCTCCCGCCGCCCCGATGAACGCGATGTCGCCTCGGAGAGCCACGGACTCGCCGAACACGTCACCGAAGGCGCCATTCGATCCGGCCGACACCACCTGTTGGAACTGCCAATCTCCCGCGGGGTCCCTTTCGAAGAACTCGGCGAAACCGACGCCTCCGCCTCCCGCACCTGGAGTGCTCCCGCCGCCGGGACTACTGACCAAGGCGACATCACCGTCGAGCGCCACCGACGAGCCGAACTGATCTCCGACGTGCGAGAACTCGGAGAAGCGCCAGTCCGTCTGCAGCCAGTGTCCGTTCGGCTGTCTATCGAAGACATAGATTGCGCCAACACCCAAGCCGGCTGGCCCATTGTGCGAAGGGGCTGCAACGAGCGCCCTCGTCCCACTCAGCGCAACCGCGGTTCCCAGGAAGTCGCCGGTGCTGCCATCGCTGGCCTGTAAGACGGACTCTTCGACCCAGCCGAGAACCGGGTCCTTCCGAAACGCGTACGCAGTCCCCGAGTCTTGAGAAGGAGAGTTCCCGAAGCGCGCCCCGACGATCAGGAAGTCCCCATCAACGTCGACGCTGGCCCCAAACGCGTCGTTGGAATCAGCGTCGCTCGCCGTGAGCTTCGCTGCCTGCTCTTGACCCGAGAGCCATCCGGAAAGGACCACGGCGGCAAACAACGAACGAAGCGCGATAGCGCGATGACTCGACATCCTCGGTCTCCTCTCTTCTCGCGGTTGCTGCGAACCCCGCTGATCTTAGCCTCGATCCAACAATCGAATCCACAAGCCGGCTTGGAGTTCGACGAGCCGAGCGCACGCGAGATCCGGCACAACGGCGATCGGGCTACCATGCCCGCCGATGCCTGGCCCCGCCCCGTCGACGCCGACCATCCGACGGCTCTTCTACGGCGCGCTCGCCGCCACGTCTCCCGGGCAGGTGACGGCCCACCGGGCCCCGCGCAGATGTGCCGCGTAGTCATCTCGATCGAAGAGCTGTCTGCCAACGGGAGAACTGAAGACGGTTTCCCAGGCGACATCCGTGCGAAATGTGCACGTGTGGCCACAAACAGCACGCACACCCACGTGGATCGAGTGCCGTCCCTCGCAACGCGCCAAGCAACTGCTGAGGCACAGTCGTATACTCCGCGCCCATGCGCGCTGCGGCCCTCGCGATTTCCCTGCCGGCCCTCGGTGCCCTCGTCGGCGCCCAGGAACCGATCGATTACCAGCGGGACGTTCGACCGATCCTCTCGGACAACTGCTACCAGTGCCACGGACCCGACGGCAACGAGCGGAAAGCGGGGCTAAGGCTCGACGTGCGCGAAGCCGCGCTGCGTGAGCTGCCGTCCGGCGAGCGCGCGATCGTCCCGAACGATCCCGACGCGAGTGCCCTTCTGCAGCGGGTGCACGCGAGCGATCCGGACGTGCACATGCCACCGCCGAAGAGCGGCAAAGATCTGACCGATGCGCAGCGCGCGACGCTGCGGCGATGGATCGAGCAGGGCGCGGAGTTCACGCAGCACTGGTCGTTCGTGGCGCCGAAGCGTGCGGCATTGCCTCAGGTGCGCGACATCGAGTGGTGTCGCAACGAGATCGACCGGTTCGTGCTCGCGCCGCTCGAGACGGACGGCATGCGACCGAAGGCCCAGACCTCGCGGGAACGCCTGCTGCGCCGCGTTACGTTCGACCTGACCGGTTTGCCGCCGACCGTTGCTGAGGTCGAAGCCTTCTTGGCCGACGAGCGACCCGATGCGTACGACCGCGTCGTCGACCGGCTGCTCGCGTCGCCGCACTTCGGCGAGCACCGCGCGCGCTTCTGGCTCGACGCCGCGCGCTACGGCGACACGCACGGCTTCCACCTCGACAACTACCGCTCGATGTGGCCGTACCGCGACCACGTGATTCGCGCGTTCAACGCCAACCAGCCGTTCGACGAGTTCACGGTCGAACAGCTCGCGGGCGACCTGCTGCCGAAGCCCACGCTCGAGCAGCAGATCGCGACGGGCTTCAACCGCTGCAACCCGACGACGGCCGAGGGCGGACTCATCGCCGCCGAGTATCTCGCCCACTACGCCGCGGACCGCGTCGAGACGACGTCCACGGTCTGGCTCGGACTGACCGTTGGCTGCGCGCGCTGCCACGACCACAAGTTCGATCCGATTTCGACTCGCGACTTCTACCGCATGTTCGCGTTCTTCAACTCGATCGAGGAGAACGCGAGCGACCGCAACATCCCGACACCCGCTCCGGTCATCGCCGCGCCGACCGAGGAGCAGAAGAAGGAACGCGAGCGCCTGAACAAGGCAAGCACGGCGATCGCCGAGCGGATGCGCGCGCCGATGCCCGACGTCGACCGACGCCAGCGGCTGTGGGAAGAAGAGTGGGCGATCTTCTCCGGTCGCAGCTGGAGCGAGCTCGTGCCGACGTCCGCGGTGTCCCGCGGCGGCGCGACGATGCAGCTGGGGAAGGACAACACGGTGCTCGCGACGGGCTTCTCCCCCGCGAACGACGTCTACGAAGTCGTGCTGCGCAGCGACGCGAAAGACCTCCGCGCGCTGCGCATCGAAGCTCTGGCACACGCGGAATCTCCCGGCAAGGGAGTCGGTCGCGCTTCGCACAACAACATCGTGCTGACCGACATCTCGGTCGAGGCGGCGCCGGCCACGCGACCGCTCGACGCGAAGCCCGTCGCGCTCGCCTCGGCCTGCGCCGACTGGAACCAACCGAACTTCCCGATTCAAAACGCCCTGGACGGCAAGCCCGCGACCGGATGGGCGATCGACAACGGGGACAGTGACGACCGCACGGTCATCGTCGCCGCCGCGCAGCCATTCGGCTTCGACGGTGGCACAATCGTGCGCATGCGTCTCGGATTCGAGTCGCAGTACGCGCAGCACACGATCGGCAAGCTCCGGATCTCCGCGAGCAGCGAGGACCGCGTCTTGCCCGCCGTCCTCGGCAACTGGGAAGTCTCGAACCACATCCCGGCGAAGAACCGCACGGCCGCGTATGCGCTGTCGCCGACGAGCCCCGAGGCGAATGGTACCGCGTGGACCGAGCGACCCGAGTTCGTCGACGGCAAGGTGCACAGCCTGCCGGCCGGGCTCGGCGCAACCTTCTTGCGCCGCACGATCGAGTCGCCGAGTGACCGCGATCTGCACGTCACGCTCGGCAGCGACGACAGCATTCGCGTGTTCTTGAACGGTGAAGCCGTGTTCGAACGCGAGGTCGCACGCCCGGTCGCACTCGACCAGGACCGCGTGACGCTGCGACTTGCCGAAGGGAACAACCAGCTGGTGCTCGCGGTCGCGGACTACGGCGGCGGCCACGGCGTGGCGTTCCGCGTCGTGGGCGAGGACGTCCTTGGCATCCCGAACGCGGTCGCGCGAGTCCTGAACAAGCCCGACACACAGCGCAGCAAGGCCGAGCTCGCGGCGGTCCGCGACCACTACCGTCGCAGCGAGTCCCCCGAGTGGCGCGAGCTCGACGATCGGCGCAAGGCGATCGCAACCGAACTCGCCGCACTCGACAAGGCGATCCCGCGCACGCTCGTCATGCGCGAGCGCAAGGAGCCGCGCCCCGCGCACATCCTGCTGCGCGGGAAGTACGACCAGCTCGGTGAGAAGGTCGACCCGGGTGTCCCCGCGGCGCTACCGCCGCTCCCGACCAAGGATCGCGCCTCGCGCCTCGACCTCGCCCGCTGGCTCGTCGACCCGAACCACCCGCTGACCGCCCGCGTCACGGTCAACCGCTTCTGGCAGAGCCTGTTCGGCCGCGGCCTCGTCGCGACGCCCGAAGACTTCGGCTCGCAGGGCCAATGGCCGAGCCACCCCGAGCTGCTCGATTGGCTAGCACGCGAATTCGTCGAGAGCAGTTGGGACGTGAAGCACATGTTCCGCACGATGGTGACGTCCTCGACCTATCGCCAAGCCAGCGAGGCTTCGCCAGCGGACTACGCCAAGGACCCCGACAACATTCGCCTCGCGCGGGGTCCGCGCTTCCGCCTCGGCGCGGAGAGCATCCGCGACCAGGCCCTCGCCGCGGGCGGCCTGCTCGTGCGCGACATCGGCGGCCCGAGCGTCAAACCCTACCAGCCCAAGGGGCTCTGGCGTGCCGTCGGATACACCTCGAGCAACACGGCACGCTTCACGCGCGACACCGGCGAGAAGCTTTACCGCCGCAGCCTCTACACGTTCTGGAAGCGAACGTCGCCCCCGCCGTCGATGCAGACCTTCGACGCGCCGACGCGCGAAGCCTGCCGCGTGTCGCGCGCGCGCACCAACACGCCGCTCCAAGCCCTCGTGCTGCTCAACGACGTGCAGTTCGTCGAGGCCGCGCGCGGATTCGCGGTGCGGATCCTCCGCGACGGTGGCGCGACGTTGCAGGACCGCATCGCGTTCGCGTTCCGCACCGTCACGGCACGCGCGCCGAACGAACGCGAGCAGCCGGTGCTGCTCGACGCGATCGAACGGCAGCTGTCCGAGTACGAACCGGACGAAAAGGCGGCACGGAAACTGATCACGTTCGGCGAGTCCAAGCCGCCGGATGACCTGAGGCCGACCGAGCTCGCCGCGTGGACGGCGTTCGCGGGCATGCTGCTCAACCTCGACGAAGCGATCACGAAGGGCTGACGTGATGGACCCACGACTCGACTACCGCCGCCTGCTCACCCGCCGCAACTTCTTCGCCCGCTCGGCGACCGGCGTCGGCGCCGCCGCGCTCGGCTCGCTGCTCTCGCGCGACGGGCTCGCGATGCCCTTCGATAAGGGCGGAGGCGGCGTGCTCGCCGCTCCCCACCACCCGCCGACCGCGAAGCGCGTCATCTATCTGTTCATGTCCGGCGCGCCGTCGCAGATGGACATGTGGGACTACAAGCCCAAGATGCGCGAGTACTTCGACAAGGACATGCCCGACTCGGTAGTGAACGGTCAGCGCTTCACGACGATGACGTCCGGGCAAGCGCGCTTCCCTATCGCGCCGTCTGTCTTCGACTTCGCGCAGCACGGGCAAGCCGGCACGTGGGTCAGTGAGCTACTGCCGTACACCGCACAGGTCGTCGACAAGCTCGCGGTGATCCGCTCCCTGCACACCGAAGCGATCAACCACGACCCCGGCATCACGTTCTTCAACAGTGGTCACGAGCAGCCGGGACGCCCGAGCATGGGCGCCTGGATGTCATACGGACTCGGTAGCGAGAACGCCGACCTGCCGACGTTCGTCGTGCTGCACTCGAGCTGGAGCGCGAAGCGCGACGCGCAGGCGCTCTACTCACGCCTCTGGGGGTCGGGCTTCTTGTCGTCGAAGCACCAGGGCGTGTCGCTGCGCTCGGACGGCGACCCGGTGCTCTACCTGTCGAACCCGCCGGGCACGTCGCCCCAGGCGCGCCGCCAGGCGCTCGACGCCCTCGCGCAACTCAACCAGCAGCAATACGAGTCCGTCGGGGATCCGGAGATCCTCGCGCGCATCTCGCAGTACGAGATGGCGTACCGCATGCAGACTTCGGTGCCCGATCTCACCGACTTCTCCGACGAACCCGAGCACGTGCTCGAGATGTACGGCCCCGACGTGCGCAAGCCCGGCACGTTCGCCGCGAACTGCGTCCTCGCGCGCAGGCTCGCCGAGCGCGACGTCCGCTTCGTCCAGGTCTACATCCGCGGCTGGGACCAGCATGGCAACCTGCCGGCCGACATCCGGCGCCAGTGTGGCGACGTCGACCAACCGTGCGCCGCGCTGATCCGCGACCTCGAGCAGCGCGGCCTCCTCGAAGACACGCTCGTCGTCTGGGCGAGCGAGTTCGGGCGCACGACGTACTGCCAGGGTCGACTCACGGAGACGAACTACGGCCGGGATCACCACCCGCGCTGCTTCACCGTCTGGATGGCCGGCGGCGGCATCCGCGGCGGCGTCAACCTCGGGGAGACGGACGACTTCAGCTACAACATCGTCCGCGATCCGGTGCACGTCCACGACCTCAACGCCACGATCCTGCACTGCCTCGGGGTCGACCACGAACGGCTGACGCACCGGTACCAGGGGCGGGAGTTCCGGCTGACGGACGTGCACGGCCACGTGGTTCGCAGCGTGCTGGCGTAACAAGCCCGATTGCCCGACATCCCGGAGGCGCTCGACGGCCACCAGGATGTCCCCATGCGCACGCCTGCGATCCTGCTGCTGCTCGCCGCCGCTCTCGCGGCGGTGCTCTGGGTCTGCTGGTCTCCGGACCCGGCCGACGCGCTGCCGACCGCCACGCCGGACGGCGGCGTCCCGAGCACCGAGTCCACGACCGACGAGCAGGAGAGCGACGAGGAACCGGATCGCGTCGCGGTCGCCGAGACCGACCCGCTGGCCGGCGGGGCGGACGCCGCGGAGCCGATCGAACTGCGCGGCTCCCTCCTGCTCGACAAGCGGGCTGGTATCGGCGCCCGTATCGACAGCGCCGAAGTGCTCGCCTACGCCGGCGACCCGCGCGACGAGAAGCTCGACTTCTCACGGCTGATGGACCAGGCCGCGCTCGAAACCGGCCACAACCACGACCTCGCGCTCGACGGCGAGCCCATCGCGCGCGCACACGTCGAACCCGACGGCCACTTCGCGCTGCAGCTGCCCGGCACGCGCGACGTGCGACTGCATCTGGATCACCATTTCTACAAGCTCACCGGCACCCTGCCGGTCCACGTGTCGAAGCACGCAAACGAGCATGACACCGGCCCCCTCGAGGTCGTGTTCGGTGGCCACATTCTCGGACGTCTCGTCGGCAGCGAACCGGTGGAAGGCGCGACGGTCCGGCTCGTGTCCGACGTCGATCCGATGTCGGTGCTCTCGGAGCCGCAGATGTTCATCGCGCACATCCTGCAAGGCGGCCACACGGACACCGATCTGGCCAGTGATGGCACGTTCGAGTTCCGCGCCGTCACGCCGTCCCCCAACATCACGCTGAGCTCGAGCGACGGGGACCTGCTCGCGCGTAGCGACCGCGTCGGCGTCGGCGCGGGAGAAACCCGCGAAGTCCTGCTCCGCGCGGTTCCGACCGGGACGATCGCGGTGCGCGTCCACACTCTCGAAGGCGAGCCCATCCCCGACGTCCGCGTGCGCGCGATCCCCCTCGACGCCGTCGGCGAAACCACGCGCGCGCTGCTCACGAAGACGGCCTGGTCCGACGAAAACGGCGACGCCGCGATCCGTGGGGCGAAGGTCGGCGACTACCGCGTCATCGTCAAGCCGAGCGACTTCCGCCCAGCCAGCCAGGACGTGACGGTCGGCATCGACGCCGGCCCTCCTCTCGAGTTTCGACTCGACCCGGGCGGCATCATCCGCGGCCGCGTCGTCGACAAAACCGGCGCACCGATCGAGAACGCCGGCGTCGCGCTGCAGCACGTTCTCGAGATTCCGATGCTGGGTGAAACCGCCGACCTCGTCGGTGCCGACCTCTACGCGAAGGCGGCGATCCACTCGGACCGACGCTCCGACGCGGAGGGCCGATTCGAGATCGCCGGCGTGCCCCGTGACGAGCCCGTCCACATCTCGGCCGCGCACGAGGACTACGCGCCGGGACTCGCCAAGTCTGCGCGCGCCGGCGACGAGCTGACGATCGAACTGTCGCGCCTCGCGGAGATCCGCGGCCGCGTCGTGGATCGCGCCACGGGAGAACCGATCCCGACGTTCACCGCACGCACGGTGACGTCGATGATGATGTTCATCGAGCGCTCGACGCGGATGGTCGAAGTCCGAGACTCCGAGGACGGCGCGTTCTCCATGCGAGGCGTCTCTCCGAGCAAGACGAACTTCGTGATCGATGCCGAGGGCTACGGGTCGCATCAGCAGCGCATCGCGACGACCGAAGCCCAGGTTCTCGACCTCGGCACGATCGAGCTGGATCCCGCAGCTCGGATTCTCGGCCGCGTCCTGTCGCCGAGCGGCGAACCGGTCGCCGGCGCCACCGTGACGCAGCGGCGCGGTGGCCTGATGGACAACCCGGTCGTGCAGCAGTTTTTCGGGCGCGGGTCCGTGCGCTCGGATGCCGACGGCAACTTCGAGCTGATCGATATCCGCCCGGGCGGCGTGCGACTCCGCGCAACGGCGCGCGGCTACGCGTCGGCGGACAGCAAGCGGCTCAAGGTCCGCCGCGGCGAAGTCGTGAGCGGGATCGACCTACACCTCACGGAGGGCGGCAGCATTGCGGGCCGAGTCCTGCTGCCGCGCGGCCGATCGCACGAAGGCTGGGAGATCATCGCGACGATGGAACCGAGCGGCGCGATGGGCACGACGGCCCTGCAAGCAGACGGCACATTCCGCATCGACGCCCTCGACCCTGGCGGCTACCAGGTGCAGGCGATGGACGTGCGGTCGTTCGACAACATCAATCTCGAGGTGATGAGCGCAACCGAGCTCGGGAAGATGCCGGACGTCGGTGCGCTGATCCGCGCGACTCAGGATCTCGCCGTCAATACGCGCGTGCGCGTGCGCGCCGGCGAGACGACGGAAGTCGAACTCGACGCGAGCGACTTCGACGCCGACGGCATCCGCCTCGTCGGCGAGCTGACGCTCGGGGGCGCGCCGCTCGACTCCGGCCTGATCGAGGTGCAGGCGGTTCGCGGTGAGCAGCCGCGCATCTCCCAGGCGTTCATCCAGGACGGCGCGTTCGAGATCCACCGACTGCGCCCGGGCGTCGTCCGCCTCCAGCTGCGCAGCGGCCTGACCATGAACCCGGTCGGCGACCCCAAGACGGTCGAAATCGTCGAGAACAAGAGCACCCAACGCGTGTCGTGGAGCCTCCCCGGCGGCCGGATCGCGGGCCGAGTCATCGACGACATGACTGGAGACCCGATCCTCGGCGCGGCGATCAAACTGCAGCGCGACGACGAAGCCGGCGGCGCACCGATCGACTTCGGGTTCTCGCTGACCGACGCCGAGGGCAAGTTCGCGTTCGAGGGACTCCGCGCCGGCACGTTCACCGTCATCGCGGACAGCGGTCTGAGCGCGGGCAAGGACAGCAGCGGCCGCCTCGAGGGGCTCCGCCTCGGTTCCGGCGAGACGCTCGCCGATCTCGAGCTGCGCGCGCAACCGGGCGCCGGACTCGAGGTGCGCGTGCACGACACGACGGGCCGCCCGGTGTCCCGCGCGCTCGTCATCGCCGTCGACGGTGAGGGCCAGCCGATCGGGACGCTACCGATCGCGATGACCAATGCCGAAGGCTCGGCGTGGATCGCCGGCCTGCCCGCCGGCAAGACCCGCGCGGTCGTGCGCCATGACGGCTTCGCCCCCGCATTCTCGGAGCTCCGCACGCTCGAGGCCGCAGCGCGAGCACAGCTGCAAGTCACGCTCCAGAAGGGCACCGCCGTCGAGCTCGAAATCCACGACGCCGACGGCAACCCCCTCGCGGGGGCCTCGGTGTCCGTGCGCTGGGGTGAGTCGCCGTGGATTCCGGCGTCGCTCTTCGGCACGGCGACCGGCAGCACGATCGACCTCGGCCAGCTTCCCTCGGGGCGTTGCGAGTTCATGGTGTCGCACCCGCGGGTGAGCTTCACGACGACCAAGTCGATCGTGAGCGGACGCCGCGTGAGCCTCGTGCTGCTCCCCTGAACGGCGAACGCTTGCGGAGTGCGATCGCGGGCGGTTCTCGATAACCTCCCCCGCGGCACATGCCTCGGACACCGTACACCGCCGCCAAAGTCGAAGCCGGTCTGCGCGCGATCGTCTCGATCGTGATGATGGCCATCGGCTTCCTGATCGCGAACACGAAGCTGTTCCCGCTCGGCATCATCCTCGCGGTGTTCGGCACGATCCATGCGGCGCGCAACTCGGGTCGCCTCATCCGACTCTTGGCCGCCGAAGCGATCCTCGCGAACGAGCCGCACGCCCGGCTCGATCGCCAGCACCGCCGCGCGTCGATGCCGCGCAAGATCTTCTGGTTGCTGTTCTCGGTCGCCGAGATCGACGGCGCGGCGGGTCCGAAAGAGCGCGAGCTCGTCCGCCAGTTCCTGCTGGAGCGCTTCCAACGTCCCGATCTCTACTCGGAGATCCGCGGTTGGAACGCGACGCCGATCCCCCTCGAGCAGATCGACGAGCTCGTCCACGAGCTCCGCGCGACGCTGTCCCGGCCCGAATGCGAGACCGTGTTCACCTGGTGCTGCTGCGTCGCGCTCATCGACGAGAAGTTCAAGGCGATCGAGCACGAGCTTCTGCAGAAGATCGCGCGCCACTTCAGCATTCCGCAGGTCCACGCGCGGCGCCTGTTCTTGCACGCGAAAACACGCGTCATGGGTGCTCAGAGTGGTGGTCCAGGCGGCGGCCGCGGCGGGTCGTCGCACTCGTACGATCCGCCTCCCGCACCGCGCACCGGCTCGCGCAAGCAGGCGCTCCACATCCTGGGCCTGCCGGACAACGCAACCTCCGACGAGATCCGCAAGCGCCACCGCGAGCTCGTGAAGAAGTACCATCCGGACGCCCACTCCCACCTCGGTGACGTCGCCGCTCGCGAAGCGACCGAGCGCTTTCGTGAAATCCAATCTGCGTACGAGAGCCTGACCGCCTGAGGATCGGACCATCTGACGATGCGACTGCTGACCCTGACCCCCGATGAGATCCGCGAATGCCTGCCGATGCCGGCCGCGATCGAGACCGCGAAGGACGCGTTCTCCGCGCTGTCTTCGGGCAGCGCGAGTGCTCCACAGCGAAGCTGCATCGACACGGGCAGCGGCGTGACACTCGTGATGGGCGCCGGTGTCGCGGGGCACGGACTCGCCACCAAGACGGTATCGGTCTTCGACGGCAATCACACGCGCGGCATCCCGGCCGTCCAGGGTCTCGTCCTCGTGCTCGACCCCGAGACCGGGACGCCCGACGCGATCCTCGACGGGACGTTCTTGACCGCGTGGCGCACGGGTGCGGCGTCCGGTGCGGCCACGTCGCTACTCGCCCGCGACGACGCGCGCGTCGGCCTCGTCATCGGTAGCGGACCACAGGCTCGGACGCAGGTCCTCGCAATCGACGCCGCGCGCGAACTCGACACGATCTTCGTGTACGGCCGCGACCCCGAGCGGGCGAACGCGTGCGTCGACGACGTGCGCGGCCACGCGCGCGCAAATGTCCGCACCGCGGACGACCTCGACGCGGTTCTCGCTCGAGCAGACGTGCTGTGTACCGCGACCAACGCGCGCGCGCCGCTGTTCGATGGCGACCGGCTCCCCGCGGGGATTCACGTCAACGCCGTCGGCAGCTTCACGCCTGAGATGCGCGAACTCGACGCGACGACCATTCGACGCGCGAAGATCTTCATCGATGCGGTCGAAGCCGCGCTCGAAGAAGCCGGCGAACTCATCGCCGCGCGTGACGCCGGAGTCACGGATACCGCGGCGTGGACCGAGCTCGGGCGAGTCGCGACGGGAGCACCCGGCCGCACCGATCCGCAGGAAATCACGCTGTTCAAGTCGGTCGGCCACGCAGTGCAGGACGTCACCGCGGCCTCTCGCGCCGTCGCGGAAGCCCGCGCGCGCGGTCTCGGACGAACCATCGAGATCTGACCGCATGACGGCTCAGCTCCGCATTCGAACGATCGACGCCCATACCGCCGGCGAACCGCTGCGCATCGTCACGGGAGGCATCGAACCGATCCCGGGGGAGACGATCCTCGCCAAGCGGCGGTTCGCACGCGAACACCTCGAACACGTGCGGCGCGCGCTGATGCTCGAACCGCGCGGGCACGCCGACATGTACGGCTGTATCCTCACCGAGCCGACGACCGAGGACGGTGACGTCGGCGTGCTGTTCCTCCACAACGAGGGGTACAGCACGATGTGTGGGCACGGCATCATCGCGCTGGCTACGGTGGGGCTCGAGCAGCGACTGTTTGCAGTTCGCGACGAGAGCGCGATCCGGATCGACACTCCGGCGGGCCGGGTGACGGCGCGTGCCGACCGCGACGGGGAGCGCGTGCGCAGCGTGACTTTCGAGAACGTGCCGTCGTTCGTGTTCGCACCGGCGCTCGACGTCCCGGTGCCCGACCTCGGCGCGGTCCGCTGCGACGTCGCATTCGGCGGCGCGTTCTACGCCTACGTCGACGCGGCTTCCGTCGGCCTCGACCTCGAGGCGCGTGAGCTGCCGCGCATCATCGACCACGGCAAACGCATCAAGCACGCCGTCGCCGAGGCGTGCGCGCTGTCCCACCCGTCCGGCGACGCGGACCTGGAGTTTCTCTACGGGGTGATCTTCGTCGGACCGGCGACCGCACCGCGACACAGCCGCAACGTCTGCGTGTTCGCGGACGGCGAAGTCGACCGGTGCCCGACCGGCACCGGCGTGAGTGGTCGCGCCGCGATCCACCACGCCCGCGGCGAGCTCGCCGTCGGTGATTGGATCACGATCGAGAGCGTGCTCGGCACGCCGTTCGACGTGCGCGCCGCGGCGACGTGTCGAGCCGGCACGCACGCCGCGATTCGCCCCGAAGTGCGCGGCGCGGCACACACGACCGGGTTTCACGAGTTCCTCGTCGATCCTGAGGATCCACTCCGAGACGGCTTCCTTCTGCGCTGATCGAGGAACACGCTGGCTGCGCCGGACCGAAACAGTTTGGAAAGCCGCTTCGACATCGGGCAATTGTCCGCCTCGGAGCTACAATCGCGCCACGGTCAGGAAAGCGTGAACGGGTGTGACTCGCCGCCCACACGTGGAGGAACCATGCTGCTCCCGATTCTCCTCGCAACCACGATGTCGGTCCTCTTGCCTTCGACTGTGACGGCCCAAGGGGTCGACACCCCCGTCGTCACGGACGTGCGGGCCGAGTCGCTGGAAAGTCCGGCGTACGTCGCGACGGACTCGCCGCGGTTTTCCTGGCAGATCCAGCGCGGGCGGCGCGGGGTCAGCCAGACGAAGTACCAGATTCGCATCGGCCAGCTCCACGCCTGGCCTGCGATCCTCGCCTACGACAGCGGCGTCATCACGAGCAACGCGAGCACGCTCGTCGACATCGGCACGACAACGCTCATGCCGGGCCACACCTACCTCGCGTCGGTGCAGGTGTGGGACGAATTCGACACTCCCTCCCCGCCCAGCGAACCGCTGCAGTTCACGATCGCACCGGACGACACGCTCTGGAGCGCGGCAACACCGGTCTGGGACGGCACGAACAATTCGAACAACTACGCGTTCTTCCGCGATCAGTTCACGATCGGAGCCGCGGCACGCAAGGTGACGACCTACGTCAGCGTCAACCGCTCGTACCGGCTGTTCGTCAACGGCCATTACCTCGGCACGGGACCCGCGCGCTCCGACCTGAACCGCAGCCTGCTCGTGAACGCCTACGACCTGACCGAGGAGTTCCAGGTCGGCACGCACACGGTCAACACCCTCGCGATCGAAGCGCACTACCTCGGCGCGGTGCCCGGAGGCTCGTTCTCGGGCTGGCCGGCCGCGCGCTGGATGACCATCGTCGAGGACAACCAGGGCAACCTGACGGTCGTCGGCTCGGATCCCGCCTCGGCGAACCTGAAGGTCCTCGCGACGACGCCGTGGGACGAGAACGCACCGATTCGCGGTCCCGCATTCGGTCAAGCGAGCGCCGTCGAGTCCTACGACGGCGCGATGGCGGCCGCGGTCGCCGGCTGGCAGGACCCGAGCTTCGACGACTCGAGCTGGTCGTCCGCGATTTCGATGGGAGTACCCGACTACGATCTCATGTTGCAGGAGGTCCCGAACCGGATCGAGCTCCCGAGCGTCCCCGTCGGCTCGATCACCTACGACGTAGCGACGGACGCGTACATCGTCGACCTCGGCTACCTGACGATGGGTTGGCCGAACCTGGTGATGCACAACACCCAGGCGGACGACGTCATCCGCATCCACTACTCGGATCGACTCGACAAGCAGGGTCTGGTGTTGCGCGGAGATGGCCCCAACGGCATCACGGACAACTACGACGAGTACATCGCCGTAGGCGCCGCCTCGGAGAGCTGGTCGCCGCACTATTGGGAGGCGTTCCAGTTCATGGAGATCACGGGCCTGCGCGCACCGCTGACGCTCCAGGACATCACCGTGACGCCGACGCAGGTGCCGCTCGAGAACCCACTCGAGGACGGCTTCGAGTCGTCGAACACCCTGCTCGAAGACATCTACGAGATCTCGTATCGGACGCAGATCGCCTGCATCGACGGCCTGTTCATGGACACGCCGCAGCGTGAGCGCAAGCAGTACATGGCGGACGGCTTCATCCAGGCCATGAACGTCGCGTACACGTTCGACAGCCCGCACTTCCTGCGGAAGCTGTCGCGCGACGCCGTCGCGTTCGGCGCGCGCTTCTCGGGCATCATCCCCGCGGCATCGCCCGTCGACTCCCCGGGATTCATCGCCGAATGGGCGCTGCACTATCCGCTCGCCGTCTGGAAGCAGTACGAGCTGTACGGCGACGCACGCGCCCTCGAAGAGCAGTATGTCGACCTCGTCGCGGTGAAGGACGTCTTCGAATTGCAGCGCCACCCGACGAACGGCCTCGTGACCGGCGTTCCGGGATTTACCGACTGGCCGCTGTCCTCCGTCGACAGCACGTGCGCGACGCGCACCGCGCTCAACGCGTTCTACTACGGCACGCTGCGCATCCTCGAACAGACGGCGACACACCTCGGCCACGCGACGGACGCGCAAGACTTCGGCGCGCTCGCGGACGGCCTGCGGACCGCGATCAACACGCACCTCTTTCAGACGGACCGCTACCTCGACTGCCTCGGCGCCGCCGACGCCAGCCAGATCTCCAGCGTGTTCGCGCTCTACTTCGACGTCGTACCGACGGCGCAGCGCCAGGCCGTTCTGAACCACGTGAAGTCGTTCGGCTTCGACGCGCAAACCTACGGCGGCTACTACCTGACCGACGTCCTGATGAGCTTCGGCGAGCACGAGTTCTTGATGCAGCACATCGACGACTCGCGGACTCTCTGGGCGCAGATGGTGACGCTCGGGTCGAGCACGACTTGGGAAGGCTGGGTCCCGGACGGCTCGCTGTGCCACGCGTTCACGGCCTACCCGCTGAAGTTCTGCAAGCAGATGGTCGGCATCGATCCCGCCGAACCGGCATGGGCGCGCGTGATCATCGACCCGAAGCTGCCGAGCACGGTCGAAACGGCTCGCGCGACGATCCCGACCCCGCGCGGCACCGTCGACGCGGAGGCGAAGATCATGAACGGCATCTGGTCCCTCTCCCTCGAGGTACCCGGGAACGTCGTCGCGGAGGTCCGCATTCCGCGGTATCCGATCGATCAGCTTCTTCTCGACACGGACCGCCTGGTCGACAGCGGCGAAGTCGCCGAGCTTCCCGCCGGCGTGCTGAGCATCGTCGTGAACCCGACGGACTACGTGATCGAAGTCTGCGGCGGCTCGTTCGGCTTCACGTCACGATAGGCGGCATGGTCAAGATCCACTCCACCTACGACGGCTCTCTGCGCTGCAACGCGACGCACGGCCCGTCGGAAACCTCGCTCGCGACGGACGCACCCAAGGACAACGAAGGTCTCGGAGCCTCGTTCTCGCCGACCGACCTCGTCGCGACGGCCCTTCAGACGTGCGCCCTGACGACGATGGCGATCGTCGCCAAGCGGGAAGGCTTCGAATTCGGCGCGGCAACGTCCGAGATCGAGAAGGTCATGGTCGCCGATCCGAAACGCCGCATCGGCGCGCTACCGATGCGGATCGACATGCCGGCAGGCCTCACCACCGAGCAGCGAGAGAAGCTCGAGAACGCCGCGAAAAACTGCCCGGTCGCGATGAGCATCCGCGAGAGCATCGAGGCGTCGATCGAGTTCGCGTATCCCGACTGAGTTCTCAGGGATGTTCTCAGGACTCGGCGGACGCCTCTTCGGCATCGTCGCCGCGCCACTCACCGATTTCGTAGCGCAGCACGCGGCAATCGATCGGCCCGTTGCGAACCGGGTGCTTGCGGCTCGCCTTCAGGCGCATGAACTTGCCTAGCTCCGGGTGACCCGAGATCACGTAGGCCGTGCTATTGGGGCATTCCCGGCGCAGGAAGTCGCCGAGATCGCGCCACGACAGTTCGTGATCCCTCTTGCCGATGCGCTCGCCGTATGGCGGGTTGCAGATCACGATCGACGGCCGCTCCGCCGGGTGAAACTGATCGAGCCGCGCGTGGTGCACGTGGATCCGATCCCGGAGCCCCGCGAGCTGGATCGACTCACGCGCAATCGCGATCGCGCCGGGATGCCGGTCCGCGACTTCGATCCGCGGAATGTCGGCCATGCGCATGCGCTTGAACGCCTCGTTGAGAAGCTCGCTCCACGCGTCCGAATCGAAGTCCGGCCACCGCTCGAACGGAAACCGACGCTTGAGGCCCGGCGCGCGGTCCGCGGCGATCCACGCCGCCTCGATCGCGATCGTCGCCGACCCGCACATCGGATCGCAGAGCGGACTGTTCTTGTCCCACTCCGACATCAGCACGAGCGCGGCAGCTATCGACTCGTTGAGCGGGCTCTTGACCTGGATCGGCCGGTAGCCGCGCTTGTGCAGGCTCGCGCCCGCGAGATCGCGATACAGCGTCGCCTCGTCCTGCTGCAGGAACAGCTTTAGCGGCAGATCCGGCTTCTTGACGTTCACGCTCGGCCGGCGACTCGAGCGCTCGCGAAACTGATCGACGATCGCATCCTTCACGCGGAGCGCGGCATACTTCGAGTGCCGCATTCCGGAGTCCCGCACCGACGCGTCGACCGCGAGAGTCTGCTCGACCGTCAGGTAGTCGCGCCAGTCGACCGAGCGCACGAAGTCGTAGAGCGCGTCTTCGTCGGCGGCATGCGCCACCCCGATCCGCTCCTGCAGACGCACGGCGGTGCGCAGCCACAGACCCGCGCGATAACCGAGACGCCGGTCCCCGACGAATCGCACGCCACCGCGACCGACCTCGACGTCGTCAGCACCGAGTCCACGCAGCTCGTCCGCGAGGACTTCCTCGACGCCGAGCGTGCACGCGGCGAAGTAGTCGAGACGGGTATCAGTCACCGGAAGTACTTTCCTTCGATGTAGTCGACGAACTCGCGATCGAAGCGCGTGATCGAATCCAAGAAGTCCGCGTCGAACTCGCCGAGCAAGTCGCGCGAACTCGCACCTGCCGACACGTTCTTCGCTTCGGACGGCTCGTAGGGACGGTCGAGCACGTCGGCAATCGACCGCATGCTCTGCTCGAACCAGTCGAGGTGCCCGACGAAGTCGAAGTGGCGCTCGACGTTGTCGATCGCCCTCTGAACTTGCTCCTCCCCGATCTCGCCAACTGGATCGTTCGCCGCGGCGAAGTAGCGCACCGTCGCGTTGTCGAGGTCGAGCAGCCCGATCTCCTCGTAGAGCTGCTTCATGCCGGCCCGCCCTTCACGCACCGCATCGGCGACCTGCGCCATCTCCGGACCGGGCAGCGTCTCGGCGTTCGTTACCGCGTAGCGATACCAGGACACGGCGCGCGCTTTGGGTTCGCGCACGAACCCGAGCCCGCGGCAGCCCTCGCGCACGAACCACTCGCTGTTGAAGTGGTAGTGCCCGAAGAACACGCGAAACGTCGGCAGCAGCCGATGGTGCTCGCGCACGACCGTCTCGAAGCTGTAGGTGTGCCCGTCGGGCGCTTCCGCGATCGCGCCCGGGTAGATGAAGAGGATCTCGTCCCGCTCGAACGCGTCGGCCAACCACGCGCGCACGGTGACGCCCGCGGTCTTCGGCACGTGGATGAAGTAGTGGAGGGGTACGATCGGCGACGTCATGCGGAATCGGAGATTGTGCCACCCCGGCGACCTCGAAGTTACACGCTTGCCGAAATCACCAACGGCCCCATGGGGGCGGCCACTCCGCGCGCTTAACCTCGGACGCGTGACTTCATCGCTGCTGAAACTCGCCTTGGGCGTGCTAATCTTCGCCGGTTCGAACGGAATCGCCACGGCGCAGCACCAGATGCCCCGCAAGTTCGCCAATCGGATCGGCGGGCGCGCCAAGCTCGAAGAGCCGGTGCGCGCCGCGATCCGCGACGGTCTGGCGTGGTTCGCCGCGCACCAGGAGGACAAGGGCCACTGGGACGCGATGAAGTTCATGCGGCACGACGACGAGTCGGCGCCGAGCTCGGGCGCCGCGGCCGTGCCGCTGGACGTCGGCGTCACGGGTCTGGCGCTGCTCGCGTTCCTCGCCGACGGCCAGCTGAAGGGCGGCGAACACGAAGCAACGGTCCGCCGCGGACTCGAGTGGCTGATCGGGCAGCAGTCGAAGAACGGTCGCATCGGCACCGCCGCGCTCAGCGAGTTCATCTACTGCCACCTGCTGAGCTCCCTCGCCCTCTTCGAGGCGTACGGGCTCAGCGGTGAGACCGCTCTGCGCGCGCCCGCTCAGAAAGCCGTCGAGTACACACTCGCCCACCGGAACCCGTACAAGGGTTGGCGCTACTTCCCGAAGGACAACGACAGCGACACGTCGGTGACCGCCTGGGCCGCCGCCACGCTCCTGACGGCACGCGAATGCGGGCTCGCCGCCGACCTGCGCGCCATCGAGGACGCGAACCTGTGGATCACCTCGATGACCGACCCCTTCCTCGGTCGGACCGGCTACGTGTCGCGCGGTGCGCGCTCGGCCCGTCTCTCGAAGGACCACGCCAGACAGTACGACCGCGGCGACGGCGAAGCGATGGCCGGCGTGTCGCTGCTCGTATCGTTCTTCCAGGGCGTCGACCCCACCTGCAATCCGGTCCTCGAGCAGCAGCTCGCGCTGATCGCTACGCTGCCTCCGAAGTGGGACAAGCCACACGTCGACCTCTACTTCTGGTACGGCGCCACCCACGGCATGTGGCTCGCGGGAAACGAACGACGGTGGCAGAAGTGGCGCAAGGCGCTGCACGCGGCGCTGCTCCCGGCCCAGAGCCAGGGCGGCGCGGAGCGCGGCTCCTGGGATCCGATCGGAGTCTGGGGATCGATCGGCGGACGGATCTACTCGACCGCGCTGTCGCTGCTGTGCCTTCAGGCCGAGTATCGCTATTCGAGGCTCGGCGACTCGATCGCGTTCCCCAAGACGAAAGCCTTCGGCCCGGTTCGGCGGGCGTGGCAGACCCGCAAGTTCGGCTCGCTCGCGCAGCTCATCGAGAAACTCGACGCCGACGAAGCTCTGCCTGCCGAAGAGCGGCGCTGGCTCGACGTCGGCCGTGATGCCGTCGCGTTCGTCGACGACGGAGCCACGCGCGCCGTGCGTCAGCTCGCGGCCACTCCCGACCCGTTCGCGCAGCTCGAAGGACTCGGCGCGATCGCGAAGCAGTTCCGCGGCCTGCCCGCCGGAGACCTCGCGGACGAGCGGCTGAAGAAGCTCAAGTCGCAGTCGAAGTGGAAGTCCGAACTGCGGGCCGCCCGCGCGCTGCACAAAGCCGTCGACAAGTATGACTTCGACAACCGGAAGCACCACGCCAAGCTCGAGAAGGCGCTGACCAAGCTGATCGACAAAGACCCGATCACGGACGCCGCGAAGCAGGCGAAGCTCTACATCAAGGAGCTGGACTGACGTCTGCCTTGCGGCGCCGCCAGAGCATCCCGATACCGGCCGCGATCGCGATCAGGCCACCGAACACGATGCCGAGAACCGGCTTCCACGAGGTCATCTTGAGGAGGAACGCGTGGCCCGGCACATCGGGATCCACCCACGCCGTGACCTTGTCGCCGGGCTGGAAGCGGCCCGACAGCTCTCGCGCCCACGATTTGCTGCCGCTCGTTCCGAGCGGCGTCACGCGGTCGGCGACGTGAGACTTGCCCTCGAGCTCGAACGTGAACCGCACCACCGGCCGGTAGTGCCGCTCGCGGTTCGTGCCGGTCCCTGACGTCCAGTCCTCCACCGTGCTCGACTCGATCGTCGCCGGCACCTCGATCGCCCGCTGGATCGCGTCGCGCTCCTGCCAAACGAGCCACCCCGACCACGCGCTGACGAACAGCCCCACGGGCAGGAAGATGCGCAGGGCGCGCGGAGACGCCAGATCGCGGAAAGATCCCATGTTCGCCTCGCGAGTGGACAGCGTGGGCCCGGGACTGTCACCCGGAGACTGCCGCGCCCGGCCAATTCCGCTCCATTCGGTTACCGTCTGGGAGCGCCGGGCTACCGCCCGGACCCCTTGGACCCCTGGAGTCGACTCCATGCGCAGGATCGCATTCTTCGTCGTATCCCTGGTCACGGCACCGCTCGTGGCCGACGAACTCCGACTCACCGACGGACGCACGATCGTCGGCAAGGTCAAAGAAGCCGGCGAAACGCTGATCGTCGAGACCCGGGACGGCTCGGTCGAGATCGCACTCGCCGACATCGCGTCCCGCCGCACCGAAGCCGAACTCCGTGCCGCACTGAAGAAGCTCGCGAAGAGCAGCGGCAAATCCGCGTTCCACCAGCTCGAGCTCGCGAAAACCGCCTTCGAGTGGGGCCTGACGAAGTCGATGTGGGACCACCTCGGCCGATGCCAGAAGCGCCTCGATCGACGCGTCGAGAAGCGCTACCGCCGCTTCCTCGCCGGACTCGAGCCCGAGGTCTTGCCAGCGAAGTACCGCACGCAGGACACGCGCGGACGCGTGCGCGGCCTGTGCAAGCAGGTCCGCAAGCACACCAAGGCCGCGCGCCGCGACGCCGTGCTCGAAGTGCTCGTGGGTGAGCCGAACGCCGACCAGTCCCTCGCGTTCTGCGCACGCCGCGAGTCGTTCCCCGAGCAGCGGCTCGTCGCGCTCCACGCGCTCGCGCGCCGCGGCGCCGCGAGCACTCAGCAGGAGCTGTGCCGATCGATCGTCCTCGACAAGGACAAGTCGGTGCGCGTCGCGGTCGCGGACCTGATCCGTGACCATGGCGATGCCCACTCCGCGATTCGTTACCTCGCGCCGGGCTTCCTCGCCGATCATCCTTCGATTCGCGGTCGCACCGCGCAGGCGTTCGGCTACCTCGCGGACATGGCAGGGGCACCGTACCTCGTCGCGGCCGGTCCCCTCGCCGGCGTGCGTCGGGCCGACACGGGCAACATCGGCGTCCGCGCGAGCATGTTCCAGATCACGAGCCGCGCCTACATCCGCGACTTCGAAGTCGAGATCGCCCAGGCCGCGGCCGTCGCGAATCCGGTCATCGGCAACGCGGACAACGGCGTCGTCCTAGACGTCAAGGTCGGCGGCGTGACGTCGATGCGCGGCGCGATCGTCGAAGCCTACCGGCGCGCGCTGAAGAAGCTGACGGGAAGCGACCCCGGCAAGAACCCCGCACTGTGGGACGCCTGGTGGGAGAAGCACCGGCCCGGCAGCGCGCAGGCCCAGGGCCAGCAGAGCGGTAAGTAGCTCCCTACTCGCCGCCGGCCGCCGCGGCGAAGTCAGCCGCGAACAGCTTGACCGCGCTGACGACCGGCGCCGCCGCCATCTCGATGAGCGAGCAACGCCCCCTGCCGCGCGCGAACGTCGTGATCTTCTCGATCTGCGCTTCGTAGCCGGGCCCCTTGCCGGCCTTCACGCCTGCGAGGATGTGCACGAGCTGATTGGTCTCCATGCGGCACGGCGGACACTGACCACACTGTTCGTCCATGAAGAACTGCGCGATGTCGGCGACGCGCGAGACGACGTCTTCGCCTTCTTCGATCAACCGCACGCCACCGCAGCCGGGCGAGGATCCGAGCGGACGCAGGGTCTCGTGCGCGATCGCCGTGTCGAGGTGCTCCGCGCCGAGGAACGCACTCGACATCGCGGGCAAGATCGCGCGCACCGCGCGCCCGCTCTTCGTGCCCCCACCGCATCCTTCGATCAGATCGCGATAGGTCGCGCCGAACGGGAGCTCGTAGACACCGGGCTCGTTCACCTCGGCACCGAGCGTGAACAGCATCGTGCCCGGACTGTCGGACGTGCCGATCGCGCGATACGCGTCGGCGCCCTCGCGAACGATGAACGGCACGTGCGCGAGCGTCTCGACATTGTTGACCGTCGTCGGCTTGCCGTGGACTCCGGCCTCACCGGGGTACGGCGGCTTCTCCTTCGGCTTGCCGGCCCCACCTTCGATCGAGTCGATCGCAGCGGTTTCCTCACCGGCCACGTACGTCGTCGGCGCTCGATGGATCTCGATGTCGAATGCGAGCAGCCCTGTATCGCGCAGTTCGGCGAGCGCCTGCTCCGCAGCCGCGATCTGCTCGGCCATGTCCTCGATCAGATAAAGGTAGCCCTTCGTCGCGCCGGTCGCGAAGCAGCACAGCAGGATCCCCTCGAGGACGGCGTGCGGGTACTTGGCGACGAGATGCTTGTCCTTCTCCGACCCCGGTTCGTGTTCGCCGCCGTTCGCGACGACGTACTTCTGGTCCGCGACGTTGGCCGCGGCGATCCGCCACTTGCGCGCGGCGGGGAAAGAGGCCCCTCCGCGACCGAGAAGACCGGCCTGCTCGACGAGGTCGAGAACGCCATCGGGTCCGAGCTCTTGCGCGCGATTCCACGCAGCGAACCCGCCGGCTTCGCGATACGCGGCCAGGTCCTGTCGCGGTGCATCCGCGGGTCGGGTCAGCAGGATCTGCATGGCTGGAGTCTCGCGAAACGCGGGCGGCGGGTCGAGAAAACTTCGGATCCCGTGAACGGGAGCACCTCTCCGGCGGCGCACGCCGCGCGCTACGATCCCCGCATGCAGCGAGCCCTCCCAGCCCACCTCCTGTGCACCGTGACGAGCCTGCTCCTCGCGGTGACGAGCGTCGCACAAACGCAGCCGGAGCCTCTCGAGCTAATCGACGTCTTCGATCTCGAATACGCGAGCGACCCCCGCATCTCGCCGGACGGCGAGTGGGTCGTCTACGTGCGCAACTTCATGGACGTCATGAAGGACCGCAAGCGCTCGAACCTGTGGATCGCCCGCGCTGACGGATCGGAGCATCGCGCGCTGACGAGCGGCATTCGCAACGACTCGTCCCCGCGCTGGTCGCCCGACGGCACGCGGCTGCTCTACGTCGCTGCGGCAGACGGCAAGAGTGACCTGACGGTGCGTTGGATGGACACGGGCCAGGAGGCCAAGCTCGGTCGGCTTCCCGCTGGGCCGTCCGGACTCAGCTGGTCGCCGAACGGCGATTGGATCGCATTCTCGATGCACGTCGCACAGCCAGCACGGCAGCTCGCGAAACTGCCGAGCCCCCCGAAGGGTGCGGAGTGGGCCGACAAGCCGATCCTCGTCGACTCCCTGAGCTGGCGCCGTGACGGCAGCGGCATGGTCAAGCCCGGGTTCTCGCACCTCTTCCTGCTGCCCGCAGAGGGTGGGACGCCGCGACAGGTGACCAACGGCGACTTCCATCATCGCGGCGCACCGTCGTGGTCGCCGGACAGTCGCGCGCTCGTGTTCTCCGCGAACCGACGCGAGGACTGGGAGCGACACGGGAGCGACAGCGAAGTTCACGAGATCGACGTCGCGAGTGGCGAGCTGAAGACGCTGACGCATCGCTACGGACCCGATCGTTCTCCGGCGGTGTCGCCGGACGGCAAACAGATCGCGTTCGTCGGCTACGACGATCGCCAGCAGGGCTACCAGCTGTCTCGTCTCTACGTGATGAATCGAGACGGCTCGGGTGCGCGCGTCGTCAGCAAGAGCCTGGATCGCAACGTCGGCGCGCCGGTGTGGGACCCTAGCGGGGACGCGGTCTGGTTCGGCTTCGCGGATCAGGGCCACAGCAAGATCGCCCGCATGTCTCTGGACGGTGCAATGGAGACGCTCGCGGACGATGTCGGCGGCACGACGCTCGGGCGTCCCTACGCGAGTGGCTCGTTCACGGTCACGAAAGACGGACGCTTCGCGTACACGGCGTGCACGACGCAGCGGCCGTCAGACGTCGCTGTCGGGCAGCGCGGCGGCGATCGGAAGCAGCTGACGAGGCTCAACCGCGACACGCTCGCGTCGCGAACGCTCGGCCAGGTCGAAGAGCTGTGGTGCAAGTCGTCGCACGACGGCCGGCCGATCCACGGCTGGATCGTGAAACCTCCGGGTTTCGACCCCGAGAAGAAGTACCCGTTGCTGCTCGAGATCCACGGCGGTCCGTTCTCGAACTACGGCGCGCGGTTCTCCGCGGAGTGCCAGCTCTACGCTGCGGCGGGCTACGTCGTGCTCTATACGAACCCGCGCGGCAGCACGAGCTACGGTGAGGAGTTCGGCAACCTGATCCACCACGCGTACCCGGGGCACGACTACGACGACCTGATGTCGTGCGTCGACGCGACGATCGAGCGGGGCTACGTCGATCCGGATCGGCTGTTCGTCACCGGCGGGAGCGGCGGCGGCGTGCTCACGGCGTGGATCGTCGGCAAGACGAAGCGCTTCCGCGCCGCGGTCGTCGCGAAGCCGGTGATCAACTGGTACAGCTTCGCGCTGACGTCGGACGGCCCTGCGTTCTTCGCGAAGTATTGGTTTCCCGGTCCCCCTTGGGAGCACGCGGAGCACTATCTGAAGCGGTCGCCGATCAGCTACGTCGGCAACATCGAGACGCCGACGATGCTTCTCACCGGCGAGGAGGATTGGCGCACGCCGATCTCCGAGTCGGAGCAGCTCTACCACGCGCTGAAACTGCGTGAGGTAGAGACGGCACTGGTGCGCATTCCCGGGGCTTCGCACGGGATCACGAGTCGCCCGAGTCGGTTGGTCGCGAAGGTGGCGAACGTGCTGGAGTGGTTTCGGCGCTACGACGAGGGCACGGAGGCGGAGAAGGCCACAGAGGCGATGGCGAACAAGGACGAGGCATCGCGGATCGTCGCGGAGGTCGAGCAGCTGCACGAGTTCTTCGAGGAGTGGTTCAACGCGACGCTGCCGAAGACGGATGCGGCCTACGCTCGGTTCGAGCGGGTCATGGGCGAGGGCTTCGACATCGTGTCGCCGAACGGCAACAAGACGGCGCGGGCGCCTCTTCTCGAGGGGCTGCGGAACGCGCACGGCATGCACGCGAAGGCGCCGATCAAGATCTGGATCGAGAACGTCGCGAGTCGCGCGATGGGCAACGGGAAGTTCAAGGTGAGCTACGAGGAGTGGCAGCAGCTGCCGGGTGAGAAGCCGGCGGGGCGCGCGAGCACCGCGGTGATGCGGCGGCGGAGCGGAATGCCGAACGAGCTGGAGTGGCTCGAGGTGCACGAGGTGTGGATCGAGAAGTGAGTGTTACGCAGGCGTAACGTCGAGTAGTCGGTGTTTAATCAGAGACAAGTGCGACTACTGGCGTACGTCTACTCCGGGTGGCATCCCATCGCGGAGCGCGACGAGTCGTTCCACCCGGGCTTCACCGAATGGGAGCTCGTGCGCGCATGCCGACCTCGGTTCGAGGGGCACCGACAGCCGCGGGCGCCGCTGCTCGGGGAGTATGACGACCGGGATCCGGAGGCTGTGGCAGCACGGATCGAGCTCGCGCGAGACCACGGGATCGACGGGCTCGTGTACGGCGTGTTCTGGTGTCGCGGGAAACGCGTCTTCGAGGAAGGGCTCGACCGCGGGTTCCTCGGTTCCCGGGTCGGAGCCTCGATGCCGTTCGCGGTGATGTGGGCGAACCGGATGCCGCGGCGCGTGCTGCCGGTGCGGCGTGCGGACCTGCCGGTGATCGACGGGAGCCGCGAAGTCCCGACCGACGAAGAGGACTTCGTCGCGTTCGTCGGCATGCTCGCGGAAAACTACTTCGCGCGGGACAACTACATCCGCGTCGACGGTAGGAGCTACCTATCGATCTTCGATTCGACCTTCTTCTTGCGGGAGCTCGGAGTCGAAGGCGCGCAGCGCGCAATCGCCGCCGCGCGGGAGTGGCTGCGGGCTCACGGCCATCCGGACCTCCACCTCGCGGCGATCGATCCCGCCTCCGAGTCGATCGGCTGCCTGCGCGACGTCGGCTTCGACAGCGTGACCCACTACGTGCTGCTGCCGCGGTGGAAGGGCGAGACACTGCAGGACTACGCCACCGAGGCGGCAGCACGCGCAGCCGAGTGGCACGGCTTCGCCAAGCGGTCGGGACTCCCCTACATGCCGTCGGTCGCGCCGGGCTGGGACGCTTCGCCGCGCGGCGCCGACTTCGGCGAGGCGCGGCCGGACAAGTATCCGTGGTCGCCAGTGATCACGGGAGACGACCCCGACGCGTTCGCGACCGCGCTGCGACGCGCGCACGACTACGCAGCCGCACACGACGCGCCGCTCACCTTCGTCGCCTCGCTCAACGAGTGGAGCGAAGGCCACTACCTCGAGCCGGACGAACAGTTCGGCTATGGGTGGCTCGAGGCCGTGCGCGACTCTCGATGAATCAGTCGACGCGCAGGACGAGCGCCATCGCCGTGTCGCCGGCGGCGCAGCCACTGAACAGGCCGTAGCCGCCACCGGTCATCGCGAGCTCTTCGATCATCTCGATGATGACGCGCATCCCGGTCGGTCCCTGCGGGTGACCGTAGACGAGCGGCGAGCCGTAGTTGTTCATCTTCTCGGGATCGACACCGGTCTCCTTGCAGAAGTAGGCGTCGTTGACCGCGAACGGGTTGTGCGTCTTGATGACCGCAATGTCGCTCATCGTCACGCCGGCGTTCGCGAGAGCCTGCTGCGCGGCCGGAACGACAGCCTTCGGCATGTGGCCCCTCTCGACGCGCGCGGTGCCGAACGACAGGACTTGCACGGTCTTGTCCTTGTCGGTCGCGAACTCTTGCGCCTTGTCCTTGGTGCACAGGATCAGTCCGGCGTTGCCATCGGCCGGGTGGGTCTGCGCGCCGAACGTCACCGTGCCGCCTTCGACGACCGGCCGCAGCTTGTCGAGCCCTTCCTTCGTCGTCGGGAAGACGCCCTCGTCCGCTTCGACCGTGATCGTCTTCTTCTTCGAGACCTGAATCTCGATCGGCATCATGTAGCTCTTCTGGAACGCGCGGTCGTCGGCCAGCGCGTTCTGGTACTGCTCGTAGCGCAGCAGCGCGATCGCGTGCTGCTCCTCGGTCGAGATACCGGCAGCCTTCGCGACGTTCTCCGCAGTCGAGAGCATCGGGCCACCGGCGTGCGGGTCTTTGTTGAAGTTGTCCCAGACCCACTCTTCGGTGTCGCCCATCCCGCCGATGCCGTTCGGATTCGGATAGACGATGTGCGGACCGTTGCTCGTGCGGTCACACGTGACGCCGAGGACACACGTGCTCGTGCCGGTCTCGAGTTCACCAGCCGCGGTCGCGATCGCGCGCGCCGACGTCGCGCATGCCTGCGCGACGACCGGGCCCGTGGTCGCACCGGCACCGATCATGCCGGCGAGCCAGGGTGCGCCGTAGAAGCTGTGCTTCTGCGGGACCGTGAAGCCGAGCACGAGGTTGTCGAAGCCTTCGGCAGAGATGTTCTTCTGCGCGAGGAACGCCTTCGTCGACGCGGCGACGAGCTGCACGGAGTTCTGGCCGGCGATCGTGCCCTGCCAGCGACAGAACGGCGTGCTCCAGTAGGCGCCGAACGGAATGAACGTGTTTTGGAGTGGCATCGGGGTCCGAGTCGAAGTTCGCGTTTTTCGGGCGCGGTAGCTTCGGACCGCGACGCACTCGATTCAAGCTCGGTCGCCGCCGGTGACCTCGTCGTAGAAACGCTCGAACGCAAGCTCCTCGCAGACCTCGCGCAGGGCCGCTTCGTCGACCCCGCGCCAGACGAGATCGCCGAGCGATTCGGAGATCGGCGCGTCCGTGCGGAGCACGGCGAGCTGCCGGTAGAGGCGGGCATCGTCACGCGCGCCGGCAAGGTTCTGCGCCAGTCCGGCTGCACCGCGGACTTTGATGTCCCACTCCTCCGCGTCGTCGGGAATCTCGTCGATGTGACCGTAGCGCGCGAGCACCTGCGCGCTCGACTTCGCGCCCCAGCGGGGGATGCCAGGGATGCCGTCGGCACTGTCGCCGACGAGCGCGAGCCAGTCCGGGATCGACGCGGGCTGCACGCCGAACTTGTCGACGACACCCTGCGCGTTCATCAGGTGTCGCTTGCGCCGATCGAAGCAGACGATGCGTTCCCCGTCGACCATCTGCGCGAGGTCCTTGTCCGGCGAGCACATGACGACGCGTTCGACCTCTGGATCAGCCCCGAACTTCGCGGCCCCGCTCGCGATCCCGTCGTCGGCCTCGAACTCGATCATCGACCAGACGACGAGCCCCAGCGCGCGGACCGCGCGTTCCGCGAGCGCAAACTGCGCGTGCAGCTCGGGCTCGATCCCCTCGCCGGTCTTGTAGCCGTCGAACATGTCGTTGCGAAACGACTCGACGACGGTGTCGAACGCGCAGGCGACGTGCGTCACTTCCGTCGCACGCGCAAGCGAGTAGAGACTCCGCATCAGCCCGCGCGTCGCGCCGGCCTCGCGACCGTCCCGCGCCTTCGCCGACGGCGCACCGAAGTGCGACCGAAAGAGCTCATACGTCCCGTCTACAAGATGAACCTGAACCACTGTCGCATTCGTCTCTGATTAAACACCGACTACTCAGTGTTACGCCTGCGTAACACGCCGCGCGAACATCCGGGCAGAACTCCGCGCGGCGTTACGAATTCGTAACGGTGAGTAGTCGCACTTTAATCAGAGACAACTGCGACAGGGAACCGCTCCATCTCGCGCTTTTCGCGGAATTGCAGCGCGATGTCGTCGCCGGCCAGGAAGGGTGCGCGGATCCCGTAGACCCAATGATCGAGGCCGGTCGCTTCCCATTCGGCGAACGAAACCGCCGTCAGCCAATCGAGCGTGGTCGGATCCGCGTCGAGCCAGACCATGCGCACAGGAATGCCCCCCACGATGCTCGCCGAGTTGAAGCGGATGTCGACGAAGTGTGACGCCAGCGCGATCGGATCGCCGAACAGATCGGCGAGAACGTCTCCGTCGCGCATGTAGGAGAACCAGATCGTGCCCTCCTTGTCGATGTGCACGTCGACCGACGTCTCGCCGTCGGCCTCCGGACGAAGAAGCGCGTAGTCGATCTCGAAGCGCTGATTCGGACACAGCGCGTTGAAGCGGAGCTGCGTCAGGCCTCCATCGCTCGGCGGCGTACACGTCAACGCCACAGGCTGCGCGAACACCGGCGTCCCGTCGACCGCGGCCTGCACGGTCGCGCCCTGCACTACGACGCGCATCGAGAACGGCGACCCGACCGTGACGTTCGGCACGTCGTGGACCGCGATGCGCACATAACCGCTCACGCCCGGCTCCCACACCTCACACCGATACCCCGGATGACCCGGCGAGCTCGCGCCGCGCCCCTGCCAACCGACGATGCGCACCATCGGCGCATTCCCGAAGTCCGTGTCGTTGCGACCATCGCCCCAGAAGTAGTAGTCGACATCGACCTGCGACGTCGCTCCCTGCGGAAACTGGTCCACCGCCGGCACGCCACCGACGCGCATGATGAAGGTCTGATCGAAGTAGCGACGACTCTCGACGATGAGCTCGGCGCCCGCGAAGTCGGGGTTCGTGCTCGTCGGCACGACCAACTTTCCGTCCGCGACGTGGGTATCACCGATGCCGCGACGGAAGTCCAGTCCGCCGAACGTCCCGTCTTCGAACGTCGCCGTCACGTTGCGATGCTCGCGACCGAGGCACCACGGGCTTACCGGTTCTGCGTAGATCCCGTTCTCGAAGAATTCACTGCGCAGTCTCTGCGACGTGTCGAGCACGCTCCAACCCTGGGGCACGTGCGCCCCCACCTCGGTGAACTCGAGGTGCTCCGCAGGCGCGGGCGTCGTCCGGATCGTCGCGCCGCAGTTGCTGCCGACGTCCAGCCAGCCGTCGATGTTGTTCTCGAAGAACGGCATCCCGCCGTCGTCGGTCATGTCATCCCACGCGATCGTCGAGAACGACGTCAGCACGTCGATGATGTGCCAGTCCCAGGCGAGCGACGTGTTGCGATGACCGTGCTCGACTTCCGTCTTGTAGCGATACGCCTCGCGCACCGGGTTCTGGATCGAGAGTTCCTCCGCCATCTCGATCGATGTCCGCGTCGCCACGATGTCGAGGATCGGCGCACCCAGCGCGGTCGTCACCGCGGTGTCGTGCCTCGTGTTCTCGAGCACGTGCTCGGCCATGCCGGCCGGGAACACCGAGTCGCATGTGTTCACTCCCCCCACCGCGCCGGTCATCCGATCGACCTTCCGCTGGAACAGCTCGGCGAGCTGCGGATCCGCGTCGAAGTGTGCGACGAGGTTGGAGAGGTTGCCGAGGAAGCCGCCGTTCACGATCACGACGCGTCCGTCGGGCGCGGACTGCAGCACGGACGCGTAGACGTCCACCGCATCCGGGAAGTCGAGCCGCTTCCCGTAGCGACACGGGAAGTTCTCGGCGAGCAGGCGCACCCAATGACCACCGTCGGTCTCGCCCGTGTAGCTCAGCTCACGGCGTGGTCCATCGGGCTGGCCCGGATCGATCAGCGGATGATAGCTGGGACGCCCCGCCTCGGCAGCCGTGCGATAGGTCCCGATCGGCACATGATGACGGCCGTAGTAGGTGTTGATCGCGGAGATCGCGGCGCCTCCCCACTCGTTGTTGCCGTTGTGCATGACGGCGAGCAGCTCGATGACGCCGCGGTCCGCGAGCCGATGCGCGAACGCGACCATCGCCGCATCGTCGGTGTCTCCCCCCATGTCCGTTTCGACAATGACATGAGGACGCGCGTCACCCGGAATCTGCGCCGTTCCGTTCTGCGCGCTCGTCTCCTGATCCGCCAAACCCAGCACCGCGCACAGCAGCGCTTCCTGAACATGATCCGTAGTCGACATGTTGCAACTCCCGTTGTGGTTCGCCGCCTCCAAGCGAGCGGCAGTCGGGCGCATTCATCGACCAGAATCGCAACAGTCCTCCGGGGCGGAGGCTTGGATGCCGCGGTATCAACGGTGCTGTCCAGCTCTGAAACGCGAGCCGCGATCGGCCCCGAATCGCCTTCGCGCGCACTTGCTCGGTGCTGAAGGAGTACGTTCCTCCGCGACCGCAGATTCCCCAAACTCCTTCGGGGATCCACTCGCTGTCGACGATCTCGTGGAAGGCCATGCGGAAGCCTATCCTCGCGTTCGATGGCGGCGTCATGGCCATCGACGTCGATCCGAGCGGCAAGACACTGATCGCCGCGATGACCGATGGCACGCTGCCGCGGATGCCGCTCGCGCGTTGGAAGTGACTCACTGCCGCAGCACGGCCTGCTTCACTTCGGTCGGCCAGTCGTCGGCGGCGAGCTGCACGGAGATCTCGAGGAAGAGCGGGCTGTGCATGATCGCATCGCGATCGGACTTGGTCTTGACGCCCTTCAGCAGGCTTTCGCGCTGAATCAAAAGCGCCTCGAACTGCACACGATCCCGCCGGTCCCCGACGCACGCCGCCAAGGCTTCTTGCCGGGCTGTTTCGTGGAGCTCGTGCTCGCGGCACACCCGCGCACGCAACAGATGGAGAAGCCGCAGATTCTCTGCTTCCGCCTGAGCGTCACCTAGCGTCTGGTGCAACGTTACGATCGTCTGCTGCATGCGGTCCGGCAGCACGTCCCCTTCCATCCGTTCGATGACGCGGAGGCGCGGCGTCGTCGGAATCACGAGCGGTTGCGGGGTTCCCACTCCCTTCTCCCACAGCTCCTCGTCACTTCGCCGATTCTGCTCGAACGCCGCACCATCCGGCTCGCCCTTCGCGAGCTTCTTCGCGATGCCCGCGACGATCTGGGCTTCTGTCGGCTCCTCGTACGTAGGTCGCGTCAACCCCATCGACTCGTAGATCCGATTGATGACGTCGGGATCCTGCGGATCCTTGACGTCGAGACGCACGACCTGCGTCTCGCTCTTGCCGCTCTCGATCTCGAGCACGATCTGCTTGGAGTGGAATCCGGACGACTCGACGAACAGCTCGTGCGAACCCGGCGGCAGCTCGAGATTCTCCACCGGAGAAGGCATGCGCTCTCCGCCGTCGATCCGCACGAATCCATCGGGTAGGACATGCACCGTCACCTGCCCCGGATCGGACGGACGCAAGACGCCGTATCCGACCCCGATCGTCACGAGTGCCACCGCCGCAGCCGCCAGGCGCGGGCGCCGGCGCACTCTCCGCACCGCGCGGCGCATCGGGTTCAGCGGGCGCCCGACGACGTGCTCACCGGCCGCGAACCGCAACAGATCATCGCGCAGCTCGCGCGCCGTCTGGTAGCGATCGCGCCGCTCCTTCTCCAAGCATTTCAGCGCGATGAAATCTGCCTCGACCGGACATTCGGGCGCGACGTCGCGCGCAGGGGCCGGTTGCTCGTCGAGAACCATGCGGATCAACGCCTGCATGTCCTCGGTCCGGAACGGCGGACGACCGGCGATCGCCTCGTAGAGCGTCGCGCCGATGCAGTAGACGTCGGTGCGACCGTCGATCTCTTCCCGGCGCCCGAGCACCTGCTCCGGACTCATGTAGAGCGGCGTGCCAAGCGACACCCCGGTCCGCGCCAGCGTCTCGGACATCGCGGTGCGCGCGAGCCCGAAGTCCGCGAGGAGCATCCGCCCCTTCGCGTCGACCATGATGTTGGACGGCTTGATGTCGCGGTGCACGATGCCGCGATCGTGCAGCTCTTGCAGCGCATCGCAGACGTCCGCGAGTCCACGGCAGATCTCCTGCGGGCTCGGCGCGTCCTCGGCCGCACACAACTGACCAAGGGTGCGCCCTTCGACGAGCGACATCGCGTAGTACGGCACGCCATCCACGTCGCCGACGTCGTAGATCTCCACGATGTTGGGATGCCGCACCTGCGCACACGCGCCGGCCTCGCGCAGGAAGTGCTCGCGCGCGACGGAGTCACTCTCGAACCCGGTGCGCAACAGCTTCAGCGCGACGTTGCGTCCGAGCTTCCGCTGCACCGCCTCGTAGACGACCCCGACCGAGCCACGACCGAGTTCGCGCAAGAGCGTGTAGTCACCGAACGGTCGCGGCAGTTCTTCGGTGATCGGAGCTTCGATCAGGTCATCCAACACCTGCTCAGCGTCGAGGATCTCGCGAAACTCCTCGTATGCCGCGCCGAGTTTCGACTCGTAGTCCTCCGGGCGCGCCCTCTCGCCGAGCCGACGCCGGCGGTGGTAGTCCTCGAGGCTGTCGGCAATCTCGTTTTCGCGATCGGTCATCGTTTCGCTGGCTCCACGCACCGGGCGGAAGAACCCGCCGATCATTTCAGGATTTTTCTCCGAGCACCCCGGCGTCCCCCATCCGCTGCCGCAAGGCCTTGAGAGCGCGGCAGTAGAGGATACGGACGGCGTTGGCAGATCGACCGAGCTCCTCGCCGGCCTCGGCCGCGCTCCGCTCCTCGAAACGCACCAACTGGATCGCCCGCCGCTGATCTTCGTCGAGAGACTCGATCGCGGTGGCGACCTTGCCGAGCGTCTCGTTGCGAATCACCGCACTCGAAGGGCTCGAATGCGACAGGGCCTCGGGATCCGGAATGCGCCGCTTCTCCGCTGCGAAGTGGTCGACCTGGTCGCGGATCCGGTTCTCGGCGAGACGAAACGGCCAGCGCAGGAACTGCCCCGGTTCGGTCCCGCGGAACTGTCCGAAGTCGCGATGCACGGCCAGCAGGATCTCCTGCGCGAGATCCTCCGGCTCGACCTTTGTCCGAAGATCCGCCGACATCCGACTCGCGGCCCAGAGCACCAGCCGCGGCCCGAGGTGTGCGAACAGAGCGCCGCGATCCGAGTCGTTGCCGCCGAGCGCGCGGTCGATCAGGAGCGTGGTAGCGGCCGTGGTCACGGCCGGATCATAACGGGCGGCCGGTCACGCCAGTTCCTCAGAAGATCCGAGTCACTCGACCTTCAGCTTGGTCAGCTTCAGAGTTTCGGGGCCCCAATCCTCGCCGAACACCTTGTCGAACCGGAACTCCACCGGGATCAGCCAGCCGCGGAAGGCCTGGAACTTCGCGGTGACGGTCTCTCGCCCGGTGCGAAGCGACGTCGGAACGACGTGCGCCCCGACTTTCGTGTAGCCGATCTTCCGGCGCGTGCCGCCGTCGTAGACGAGCTCCACGATCCTGCCATCGCGCACGACGACTTCGAAGTAGGGCCCGTTCTCGATGCGAAACACACCCGCGTCATCGGGAGCCTTCGAGACGGTCGCGCCCGCGAAGGCGTCATCGAACGAAGGCCTGGCGCAGAAGTCGCGACCGCTCCAGATCCGAAAGCGATCCATGACCATGAACTCGACTTGCTTTCGCTTGCCGGCGTCGATTTTCTGTCGAATCTCGACTTCGGCGCCGCGGTAGCGACGGCCGTCGAATCCCGAGATCGTCACGGCGCCCTTGACCCTGTTCACGCCGAGCCAAGCGTGTTCGTTGCGCCCCTTGTTCTCCGCATGGAATCGGCCGCGCAGCGTCACGCTGCCGTCGGGATAGCGGTAGCACGCGTCCCAGGCAGAGCGCAACTCCGTCGCCGCGGGACCGGCGTCCACGGCCGACGGCTGCGCCGCTCCCGTCACTTCGACATCGAAGATCGTCAGCTGGGTGCGAGAACTGATCACGCCCTCGATGTCGTGCGCTTCGAAGTAGCTGATCGGGAGCAACCGCCCACCCCGCTCCTCGAAATCGAACCGCAGGCGATGGTTCGGCATGTCGATCCCCGTGACGACGAAGCCGTCACCCTGCTGGCGCGTGTGCCAGCGGTGCGGCGGCGTGAGACCGTCCAGGTAGCCGCTGGCGACGATCGCACCATCGCGAATCGAGAGCGTCGCCTGCATCTCGCTGCCGTCGTTGGCGCTGCGCCAATCCCAACCGCGCCCGCGAAATCCGAGCACGACCGGATCCCCGGACTGGACGAGGAACATGCTATCCGCCGTCGCGACCTCGTCCGCTGGGGGACGGCGCAACGGGTCGAACGCGCGAGCGAGCCCCCACTCGATCCGGCCCGCATCCGACTCCTCGATCGACGCGGAAGGTTGGACATCCACACTACGCTCGCCGGTGATCGTGAACGCTCCCTGCACACGGAGGCGCCGCGGCTCCTTCCGATGCGACCTCGGACCGGGGACCTCCGTGTACTCGTATTCGAAACGACCGGACACCTTCGCTTCGTGGTCGGACCATCGACGCCAGCGGCGCCACACGTCGCGGAACGCCTTCGCCGCGATCCCCCGCCCATCGTCTCGATGCACGCTCCAGTCGACGAGCTCGAACTTGCGCGCGCGCGGGCCGAGCAAAAACGCGCGGTTGCTGTATGACTGCTCCTGGATCTCCCAGCGCTTCGTTTCGTTCGGCTCGAGGTGCACGAGAAGAAGCGCGCGCCCGGAGTACGGCTTCTCGAGCACGACCCGAAACGCCGCGTCGACCGGGTGCGCGAGCGGATTCGTGACCTCACACCGCGTCAGGTCGAGGATCTGCGGCGTCACGTTGCCGTACGTGAACTTCTCGTGCTCGACGTTGCGCACCCGCATGGTCAGCTCCGGCTGACACGCACCGCGGAAGAACGACGCCCGAGCGACGCTCGCCTTCACGCCGCGCTTCGGCAAATCGGACGGACAGAAGAACGTGTATCGGAGTCTGGCTCCGGCCTCGATCGCGCGACCGGCGCGACCGTGGAGCGAACCCGCGAAGCGTTTGACGCGCACGGGTTCGAGCGAGCGGCCCGCGCGATCCTTCTTCGCGACGACCTCGAAGACGGTCGGCTCAGCGAGCAGATCGCCGCGGTTGTGCACTTCGACGGATACAAGGCATCCGTAATGGGACGCCTTGCGCTGGGTCTCCTCACAGCGACGAACCTTGACGACTTTGACCGACAGCGCACCGGGATCCCCGGATTCGAAAGTCGGCGACTGCGCACCGAGCGCCATGACCAGGGAGGCAGCGACCACGAGGAGCAGGAGGAGGCGCATGATCTCGCGCATAGTTCGACGCCGATGGACCGTCACGGAGTGTCCTCCGGAGAGGACACTCACGCACCGTGGATTGTGCCACGCCGCGGCGGCGCCGTAGAGTTCTCGCCATGTCAAACGCACGAACCTCGCACGCATCGCCGCACCTCGTGGTCCTGCTCGCTTCGATCGTTTCCGCGTGCTCGTCGTTCGACGCCACGGGACTCGGTCGGGATTCGATGTGGCTCGAGGTCCGCGCGTACCGCGTGAGCGAGGCAGCGTTCGACGCGGTCGTGGCGCCGCGGCTGTCGGAACCGGCGGTGCTCGAACCGCGACGAACGCAGGCCGGCGAACTCGTCGCGGCGCCCCCGCCCGCACCTGCTCGCGAGCCGATCACGCCGGCGGGATTCCGGCCGGGTGCCGAAGTCGTGGACCTGGACACAACGACTCGGCTCTACGTCGTCCCGTCCGGTGACGAGGCGTCTGCGCTCGTGCTCGACTTGGATTCGCTCGAAGGAGACGATCGCACGCGGCGCAGCGTCAGTCGGGTGGAACTACAACCGTCGAAGTCGTGCCGTGCGCGCGTCGATCGCGTGCACGAGTACATTCGCGATTATGAGATCGAAGTGAAGAGCGCGAGTTTCGAGGCGAAGCCGGCATCGGCCTCACTAAATGAACGCCTCGAGTGGGCCTGCCGCGTGGCGCGACTGGACGACGGCACGCTGGATCTCGAGTTCGAACTGGCCGACGAAGCTGTCGTACGCCCGGTAGCAGCGCACCTGGTAGACGTCGGATACCGTCCGCTCCGAATCGAAACGCCGCGGCTCGAACGCGTCGGCGTCGGTGCGCGCGTGAGTGTGCAAGATCGAGACGCGCTGATCTGCACTTGGGAAAGCCCCAAGGGCGAGCGCGCGGTAGTGTTGCTCGAGGTGCAGGCAGGCGCTCTGGGAACAGCCCAGGTTAAGTGAACGCGCCCGCCATCGAGTGGCGGGCGCGTCGCGATCGTTACGCGTGCGTAACCGAGCAACGCGAAGCGATGCGAGGTCGCCGCATCATGGCTGCGAAGCAGTCAATGACTGCGGCAACAGTGAGTGTCGCGTTTTGCACGTAGACAACTCTGTCAGTAGGGCGAGTCGAGCATCATCCAGGCCATCTCTTCGATGTCCGGTTCGACAGCGCCTGTCAGACGGTCGACGGCCGGGCCTTCGCCGAGCACGTGCTTGACGACGTCGGGGAGGTCTTCCTCCTTGACGTGGCTGTAGAAGAGCTTGTCGGGATAGACAGTGACGTTGATCCCGCATTCGCAGCCACCGAAGCACGGGTAGCGGCGGACGCGAACCTTCTCTTCGTCCGGATCGACGGCGAGGGCTTGCTCCTTGAGCTTGTCGTGGATGTCACCCGAGCCGCGCTCGGTGCAGTCGCCGCCCTCGCAGACGTAGACGAGTCGTTGTTCGTCGGACATTCTCGTATCGGCCTCAGTGGAACTTCACGTATTCGAAGTCGACCGGCTGGTCGTTGACGCCCTGAGCCGGCGGAGCGATCCAGTTCGCGAACTTACCCGGTTCGTAGACGGCCTTCATGCAGGACCTCACGTAGTCGCGGTCTTCCTGACTCGGCAGCCACTCACCACGGCGACGCTCCCACTCTTCCTTCGAGACCATCTCGCCTTCCGGCGTGAAGTAGCCGTCCGCGTAGAGACCTTGGTTCCGGTTGAAGCGTTGGGTCGGCAGCTTCACGCGGAAGTCGACACCAAGGCGATCGAGGTCGCGGTTCCACCGCGACGCGATGCGCGTGCAGTCCTGGTGATACGCATCTAGGAGCAACGCGTTCATCGCGCGACGCAGCGGGATGCTCTTCTTGACGAGCTTGCCGTCCTCGGGGACGTCCACGTCGTAGCTGTGCTGAAGCGCGGTCGGATCCTTGTAGATGCCGTCGCCTTCGCGATAGCGACCCTTGAGCCCCGACGCGAACGACTCGGCGGCGTTCGTCGAGTCCTCGCCACCGAACAGGTCCATACTCGCCGACATCCACTCGTTGATATAGCGCTGCATCATGTCGAACGGGATCGCCCCGACCGACCTCGGATCGGTGCCTTCCTTCGCGAGCTCGGCCGTGCGGTGCAGGATGCGACCCACGCCGTTCTCACCGGTCTGCATGTGGTAGGCCTCTTCCGTCAGCATGAACTGCGTCGTCCGCGCGAGCGGATCGAAGCTGCTCTCCGCGAGCGCGGCGAGTTGATACTTGCCGTCACGATCGGTGAACGTCGTGAAGCAGAAGAAGTCGACCCAGGTCTCGATCGGCTTGTTGAACGCCTCGAGGATGCGCGGGGTGTCCGGATCACCGCTGTGGCGCTGCAGCATCTCTTCGGCTTCGTCACGACCGTCCGCACCGAAGAACGTGTGCAGCAGGTAGACCATCGCCCAGAGGTGGCGGCCTTCCTCGACGTTGACCTGGAACAGACTGCGCAGATCGTAGAGCGACGGCGCGGTGTGACCGAGCAGACGCTGCTGCTCGACCGACGCCGGCTCGGTGTCGCCCTGCGTGACGATCAGGCGGCGGAGACGGTTGCGCATCTCGCCCGGCACCTCGTTCCAGATCGGCGAGCCGATCTGGTCACCGAAGTGAATCTTGCGGCCTTCGTGCGCGTCCGCCAGGAAGATACCCCAGCGGTAGTCGGGCATCTTCACGTAGTCGAAGTGCGCCCAACCGCCCTTGCCGACGCCGACCGCCGTGCGGAGGTAGATGTCGTTCTGGTTGAAGTCGGTCGGCCCCATGTCCTTCCACCACTCGAGGAAGGCGGGCTGCCACTTCTCGAGGGCGCGCAGGAGTCGCTTGTTGTCTCGGAGCCCGACGTTGTTCGGGATCTTGGCTTCGAGGTCGACAGTGCTCATGTTCGTCTCCAGTCAAACTGGGCCGGCTCGGGCCGGCCATACGCGATCAGCGCTCCGTTGTCGCCAGTCGCATTCGGGCGGATGAAAATCCAGTTCTGCCACGCGCTGAGGCGACCGAAGATCTTCGAGTCGCAGTTCTCGGCGCCACCGAAGCGCAAGGATGCTTCCATCCCGGTCAGCGCGTCGGGGGACAGGGATGCGCGTTCTTCGATCGCGATGCGGACGTCGTCGTCCCAGTCGAGGTCTTCGACTAGGAACGTCACGAGACCACGCTCATCGGCGTCCTCGGCTTCGAGGACGGGCATCTCCTTCGCGAGCGTCTCGGCCTGAGACGGGTCGGAGAGGAAGCGGCTGTGGAGTCGCGTGATGCCGTGCGACATCGGCAGGGCGCCGTCCGACAGCGGGCCGATCGCGATCGAAACCGGGTTGTCCGGATCGTCGATCATGTAGGTGCGATCGCTCGCGAGCGCGGCTTCGAGGAAGACGCCGGCGAACGCGCTGTCGTTGTCGATGAGTGCGAAGAAGCTCCGCGCGGTCAGGTCGTAGCGACGCAGCGTGCGTGCGACGAACTGAATGATCTCGTTGCAGGCCCAGTGGTCCTTCGCGGCGAACAGCGCCTTCTCGGCTTCGAGCAGCGCCTTCATGTCACCGCGCGTCTCGAGCAGCACGACCCCGATCTCGTCGTAGCCGAAGCGCAGCTGGCACAACGCGTTGTCGAGCTCGCGGAAACACTTGAGGAACCAGGACTGGTCACCGGCTGCGAGGTAAGCCTCGCCGTCCTGCGGCTGCGGAGTCGTCGGCGCGCGCAGCGTCAGCGTCGCGGTGCGCTTGTCGCTCTCGAACTTCAGCGAGACGTGCTCGTATTCGAGGCCGGTCTCGGTCACCTCGGGCACGATCGGCGACAGCATGATGCCCTTGCCAGCCTCACCGCGCGCGGGGCGCTCGGCGGCGGCCGCGTTCGCGCGTTCCGCAATCTTCTCGTCGAAGCGGCTCTTCGGCCAGGTGTCGTCGATCAGGTTCCACTTCTTCGCGCGTTTGCCACGCATGCCCTCCGCGAGCGTCGAGAAGACGTCGGCGCGATCGCGACGGATCTTGCGCTTGTCGACCAGGCGCGTGAGTCCTCCCGTGCCGGGGAGCACGCCGAGCAGCGGCACTTCCGGCAGCGAGACGGTCGAGCTGCTGTCGTCGACGAGGTAAATCTCGTCGCAGGCGATCGCGAGCTCGTATCCCCCGCCGGCGCACGGGCCGTTGACGGCCGCGATGGTCGTGATGCCCGAGCCGCGGCTCGCGTCTTCGAGGGAGAGCCGCGTCTCGTTCGTGTACTTGCAGAAGTTCACTTTGAACGAGTGCGTCGAGCTGGCGAGCATCGGGATGTTGGCGCCCGCACAGAACACCCGGTCGACGCCGCTCGAAATCACGAGCGAGCTGACCTCGGGGTGTTCGAACCGCAGCCGCTGGACCGCATCGGCCAGCTCCATGTCGACGCCGAGGTCATAGCTGTTGAGCTTCAGCTCGTAGCCGTCCTTGTAGGGATGCTCGGCGTCCACATGCATCGCGAGCCGCGCAACGGGACCGTCGAACGACAGGGTCCAGTGCTTGTAGCTGTCAGGGTGGCGATTGAAGTCGATCATGGAACGCGGCTTTCTAGCTTCCGCCCGGAAGCAGGACAAGCACCATATCGCATTCTTCCGGAGCATCTCCGTGAATTTGTGCACTAAACTGCATTTTCCGCTCAGGAGAGGCCCGCCGAACCCCGACGGATCACGAAGAGCGGCGTCCCCGCGCCCGCCTATGATCACACCATGATCGCGTCGCTCCTGATGCCGTGCGTCCTGGCCACCGCGGGACTCCAGCAGCCCGATACCGCGGCGGGGATCACCGAGGCCAGCCGCTCGATCGAACGCGCGCTGACGACCGTCTTCGCCGGCCGCGGCCGGGGCGAACAGGCGCCGGAGCGGCAGCTGTTCCTGCTCGTCGACGCGACGGAGTCGTTGCGGAAGTCGACGTTCCAAGAGCAACTCAGCGACATGCTCGAGCGTTTCGAAGCCCGGCTCGCGAGGACTCGCATCGGCCTCGGTCGGGTCGGCCACCGTGGGGTCGTCGTCGTCGAACCGACGCTCGATCACGATCGCGTCCTGCGCGCGGTCACGGGCGAGCTGGCCAAACCGAGCGGCGCGATCCAGAACGTGTACGCCGACCTCCGCACGCTCGCGCCGAAGCTCTCCGGAAAGCCGGGCCGGCGCGAGATCCTCCTCGTGACCCTGGACAACGGTGACGCCGAGGACGACCTCGAGGCGACCGCATCGCTGTGCGCCAAGCTCGACATCGCCGTGACGGCGCTCACTTCGGAGTCGTACCTCGCGGATTGCTATTGGCGCCAACAGGGCGCTGGGCAGGCACCGCGAGGCACGACGATGACGGGAGGCGACAACCCGTTCGTCGATCTGCCGTACGGGTGGCTGTTCCAACGCACGCACGTCAACGAGGTCACGCCGAGCGGCCACGCGTGCTACGGCATCAATCGGGTCGTCTCGAAGACCGGCGGTCGCGTGTTTCTCTACGCACCGCGCTCCGACACGAAGCACCGCTGCTCGCACCACGACCCGTGCCTCTTTTGCAACGGCGACCACATCCCAGCGGGCGAATCGTACATGTCCGGGCGCATGGCCGACATCGCGCCGACCGTCGCGTCGCGCAAGCAGGCCTACAAGGACGCTGCAAAGGACCCGTGCACGCGCGACGTCCTGGTGGCGTGGCGCGATGCCGCAAAGAACGGTCTGCTCCGGAGCAGCCCCCCACTCCGTCTCGCGAGCACGTCCGCGAAGCCAGAGCGCAACCGCGGCGGCCGCCTGCTTCCGATGTTCACGCTGGGCTTCAAGCGGAACGCCGCGAAAGCGGACAAAGCCGGCAAGCAGTGCGACCGCATCCTCGGACGACTGACCGAGCGCCTCGAGTCCGTGCAGCGCCACGACCGGTCCCGCGCCAACGCGGAGCTGACTCGACTGCTGCTCCAGATTACACGCGTGAACCTCGCGCTCTACGCCGGCTGGTGCCGAGAGACCGCGCCGGGCCTCGTTGCGAGAGACCCCGAGCACCCCCTGCCCCCGGAGCAGCTCGCGGTCAATCTCGATCGCCGTCCCGTCGGCGTGTCGTTCACCTCGATGTGTCTCTGCCACGGCGTGAAGCCGTTTCTCCGCGCCGAGCTCCCCGGCGGCGAGTCGGTTCGCGAAGAACTCGAGGAACTCGACGCGATGTGGACCCGGTTCATGGAGCGTTACGCGCACACGCCGTACGCGGTCGCGGCCCACCGCGCAGGCCTCGCGCGATTCCACCTCACCTACGTCGGTGTCGTCGCGAAGGCCAAGCGGAAGAAGCCCAAGTCGCGCGGCGAAGACGAGCCGGAGACGGAAAAGCCGCGCAATCGCCCCAAGCGCGGCGCGTCGAGCGGAAGCTCTGCGGGACCGACGACCGGAGGCAACTGATGTCGATGCTCGCGATCGGAGTCCTCGGGCTTCTGTGCGCGCCTCAGGTGGACGACACGCGCGCGCTGGTGACCGCGCTGTTCGGCAACGACGCTCGCGCCCGCTCGCAGGCATATCACAAGCTCGTGCGACAGCGACCCGAGGACGCGCTGAAGCTGCTGGTCGCGGAGATTGATGACGCACAGACGTTCGCGCAGGGGCTCGCGATCAACGTGATCCAAGGGTACCCGCGCGAACAGAGCGACGAGGCGCTCCGCCGCCTCGTCCGGGCGGACGCTCCGTTCGTTCAGTTCGCGGCTGCGCTGCGGCTGACGCATCTCGGGGACAAGTCGCTGACCAAGCGGCTCATCCGAGGGTTCGATGACGCTCGTGGCGACGAGGAAGCCCTGCGAACGATGGCGCAGCGGGCAGCCCGCGTCGACGTTCCGGAGCTGCATCAGCGCTTTCGCGAATCGCTCGCTCCCGAGCTCGAGGTCGCGACACTCGACTCGATCCTCGCCTGCCTCGCGCACTTCCGCATGCGCGAGGTTCTCGAGGACATCGATCGGCTGCTGGCTTCGACGAAGCTGGGCAACGCCGCGCGCGCGGTGTGCGCCTCGTGCGCGCTCGCGCTCGGCGAGACGAAGCACGAATCACACGTCATCGACAGCTTGACCGCGAAGCGGCCAGTCGCGATGCACCGGATGCAGAAGTATCTGGACCTCGCGCCATCGATCGGTGACGAGCTGCTCGAGGAGATCGCCGCGCGACTGTCACGAGAGAAGAACGAGCGCCACATCAACGCGGGCATCCGCCTCCTCGCGAAGCACGCGAAGGCCAAGGCCGCCCGCTGGATCCGGCCCTTCGTCGACCACGACAAGAAGGGCGTCGCGAAGACCGCGATCGCCAAGCTCGTCGAGCTGCGACGCATCCAGCCGGCCGAGCTGCGCAAGCTGCTGCAGGGGAAGCGCAAGGACCTCGTCCTCGTCGCCGCCGACACGCTACGTCGCATGGACGACCACTCCGGCCTCGAACGCGCACTCCAAGTCGCGCGGTCCGGCCACGATGCTCCCGAATCGATCCGCGTGCTCGCCGGGTTCCGTGACAAGGCGGTCGTGCCGGCGTTGATCGATGCGCTCGAACACGAGAACCGCCAGGTCCGTTCCCTGGCGCAGCAGGGCCTGATGCGCAACCTGCGCGCGCTGTATCCGTTCCGCAAGTTCGACATCAAAGAAGCCGGCTACGACGCCCAAGGCGACGCCGTGTCGCGCGCCAAGGCCGTGAAGAGCATCCGCTCGTGGTGGCGCGTCCACGGGTGACCGTCTAGCCTCCCCGCCATGACCGATTCCCGACACGAGATCCACGACGGGCTCACGCAGGCGGCCGACGACATCGTCGCGGACAAGTTCGACGACGCGATCAAGGTGATGACGCAGCTGCACAACGGCTACACGATTCCGCCGCTGCCCTCGCTGCTCGACCGCGCGCGCCAGATGAAGCGCAACAAGGATCGAACGGCGGAAGAGAAGGACGAGCTCGCGTCCGACCTGCGCCGCGTCGGCGTCGAGATGGGCCCGTAGCCTGCATCGTCACGAGCCCCTCGCGGTGGTCGTGCTCCACGGCCCGCCGCAAACCGAAGAAGACCCGGCGGACGATCCTGGGACATCGTGTTCCAAAACTCCTCAAACGCCGGCCGTGAGCGAGCCTGCGGGCCATTGCTGGTCCGTCTCAGCACGGGTACCCTGCTCGTTGCAACCCCAACGAGATGGCTTTCATGAAGACCTACCTGCTCCCACTCGCCTGCGCCTTGCTCGCACCGCTCGGATCGACGCAGTCGCTGACCACCACGTTCAACAACGACTTCCCGATCGCTCTCGGCTGGTCCTGCTACTTCGATCTGCAGGTCAACAACACGATCGACCTGTCGGGCATCGCCGTCAACGCGACGGCGGCCGGCGCAAACGGCACGATGAACGTCTGGATGACGCCTGCGGGCGGCACGCACGTCGGCAACGAGACCAACCCGGCCGTGTGGACGCAGGTCGCGACCGGGCTGAACGTGACCGCGCTCGGCGCGGGCGCGGGCACGGCGATCCCGCTGGCCGCACCCCTGACGATCAACCCCGGCACGTACGGCGTCGCGATCTCCGGCACGCTGACGACCGCATCGACGATCGGCAACGGCTTCAACGAGGTCTACTCGAACGCCGACATGACGCTGACCGCGGGCACGATCACGCTCGCCGCGCCGGGACAGCCGTCGACGATCACCTTCGACCCGCGCGTGTGGAACGGCACTCTCTTCTACGGCCCGTTCGCGTCGAGCATCGACGTCGGCACCGGCTGTGGTGACACCCCGATGGAAGTCCGCTCGCTCGACCGCCCGGTCATGGGCACGACCGTCGGCGTCGAAGTCTCGAACATCCCGACGACGAACCTCGCGAGCGTCCTGCTGGTCGGGTTCGCCGGCATCGACCCGGGCCTCGACCTGAGCGTGTTCGGCGCCACGGGCTGCACGCTCTACACCGACCCGCGCGTCTCGATCCCGCTCATGGCGGGCACGGAGGAAGAGACGATCAACCTCGCGATCGGCAACGGTCCGACCCTCCCCGGGGCGAACGTTCACTTTCAAGCGATGACGCTCGATCTGTTCACGCTGTCCGCCATTCGCCTCTCGAACGGCATGGTCTGGACCGTGAACCCGAACTGACGACGAGTTCAGGCACGCAACGCGGCGAAGAACCTCTCGAGGTCCGCCGCGTCGTTCATGGTGTTGGGAGACACCCGCAGCGTGCGCAATGCGGGCGCCGCGAAGGCCCGCACGACGACCCCGTGCTGCTCCCACATCGCGCGGCCCAGCGCGGCAGTGTCCGCGCCGACGGCCTCGATGGCGAACAGCGAACCGCCATCTTCGTAGCGCTGGGGTGACCGCCAGCGCAGCCGCGCGTCCTCGCGGACTCGCTCCCGGAACCGCGCGCGGGTTTCGCCCAAGTGCGCCTCCGTCGCCGCGAATTCGGCGGCGAGTCGGAAGTCGATCGCGTTTCCGAGGGCGAGCAGGTCCGGCAGGTTGCGAGTGCCGTAGTCCTCGAAGCGTCGCGCCGAGTCCGCCCAACGATCCTGTCCCCAGGTCACCCACATCGGCCGCAGACTCTGTTGCAACTCACGCCGCACGTAGATCAACCCGAGTCCCTTCGGCGCCTGCAGCCACTTGTGCGGACTCGTGCAGTAGACGTCGACGCCGAGCTCGGACACGTCGACGGGGATCACGCCGACCGCCTGCGCGCCGTCGACCGCGATGACCTCGACGCCGAGACGCCGCGCGACGGCCACGATCTCGCGCACCGGTTGCCGCAGACCGACGACGTTGTCGATGTGCGGCATGACGAGGACGCGCGTCCGCTCCGTGATGCTCTCCTCGTAGAGCGCGACGAGTTCATCGGCCGTGATGTTCGGCACTCGCTCGAGCGGGATCTCGAAACTCCGCACCGTGTAGCCGCGCTGTTTGGCATGATGCCGCCAGCACACGCTGGCACCGGCGTGGTTGAGAGACGAGAACAACACCTCGTCCCCCTCGCCGAGCGGCACGCCGCTCGCGAGCAGGTTGAAGCCTTCCGTCGTGTTGTGATTGATCGCGATGCAGTCCGCGCCACAACCGAGCAGTCGAGCGGCCTTCTCGCGAACGGCCTCGCGCGGCTCGTCCCACGCGCCGCCCCACATGTAGAGCCACGGGTTCGACTCGCAGGTCGCGAGGTACTTCGCCTGCGCCTGCTGCACGATCCGCGGAATCGTGCCGATGCTACCGTGGTTCAGGTAGGTGACCGCCGGGTCGATCGTGTACGCCCGCTTGGAGCGATCGCCGGTATCGAGCTTCTGCTGCTCGTCGAACCACGCGCAGGAAGCCGCCAGTCCTCCGAGGCCTGCGGCGCCGGCCGCGCGCAAGAATCCACGACGTGAGGTATCCACGCATTCATCGTATCGTGGCGTCCGAACATGTCCGAACCCGAGCGCAAACCTGGCATCGACTGGGGCGTCGTCCTCGTGCTCGCCCTCGTTCTCGCCGTCCCTCTTCTCGGGTGGCAGCTCTACCGGATGATAGAAGGGCAACCGCCGGCGATCGAAGAGATCGACACGCCGGAGATGCGCCGCCTCCAGCGAGAACTCGCGCAGGCCGAGCGAGAGCTCGAGGAGGCGCGCAAGGAGGCTCGGATGGACACACAGCCCGAGACGTTCGCGACGTGGCGCGCGACGATCCAGCAGCACGAGGCCGAGGTCGAGGCGTGCAAGCAGCGGATCCTCGAGTACGCGCGGTCGCGCTAGTGCTCGCTAGCGATCGCGTCGTGACGCGAACCAGTCGGACCAACGGGAAGAACGCGAGTTCGATCGGGGCGATCACCAAGCCGAGCAGGGCGAAATGCACGAGATACGGAGCCTCGGCCCACCACACGAACGTGGTGGCTGCCCCCGACCACACGCGTAGGGCGACTGCCGAATCGAAGCGGTCGAACGACGCGCATGGAGTGACGCGAGCTCCAGGTCGCTCGAAGTTCCCGATCGGTTGCGGCCGGCGACGAAGGGGCCTCCGGCCTCTCGGCCGGGCGGTAGCGACACGCACACTACGCTCATCCACACCGCCACGCTGTCCCACGCGCGCAACATGCTCGCGATCGCGACCGGCCGCGACGTGGCCGTCTACGAGATCCGACGTAAACGCTGATCGGCTACACTCGGGCGATGCCCTCCAAAGACCCGACCGAGCCGATCCGCAAGGCCGCGGCGAAGTTCGCCGGCGCCGACGCCGGATCCTCGTGCACGCAGACCTCGTTCAACGTCGACAAGACCGCGTTCCTCTACATCGGCCCGGGCGCCAAGGGCATCGGCTTCAAGGCGATGTTCAAACTCGAGAAGTCGCGCGCGCAGGCCGCGAAGTTCGCAGCCAAGGAGCCGGATCGATTCGGCGTCGGCTCGACGGCGTGGGTCTCGGTGCGATTCACGGCCGAGAGGCCGCTACCGAAGTCGATTTGGGAGAAGTGGCTGAAGGAGTCGTACGAACTCGCTGGCGGGGGCGCCGCCGCGCCGCGGAACACGAAGAAGAAGGCCACGGCCAAGAAGAAGGCCGCGAAGAAATCCCGCTGAACCGCGACTACGGACGGCGCGGCTCGGCGCCGTAGAGCGCGCGCACGAAGAAGTCACTGCGACGCCGCACCATGTCGGGGCGTTCCCCGACGCCGTGGCCGGCGCCAGGCACGACGATCAGGTCGAAGTCCTTGCCGGCTCGTAGCAGTGCATCCACGACCTGCATCGTCGACGCCGGGTCGACGTTCTTGTCGAGCTCCCCGACGGTGAGGAGCAGCTTGCCCTGCAGCTTCTCGGCGTGCGTGACGTTCGAGTTCTCGGCGTAGTGCGGCCCCATCTCGCCCATCCACGCTTCGTTCCACCAGATCTTGTCCATACGGTTGTCGTGGCAACCGCAGTCGGCCGCCGCCGCCTTGTAGAAGGCGCCGTGGTGCAACAGCGCCGACAGCGCGTTCTGACCGCCCGCGCTGCCGCCGAAGATCCCGACGCGGTCGAGGTCCGCCCCGCCATGCTGCGCCGCATACGCTCGCAGCCACGCGATGCGATCCGGCAAGCCGGCGTCCCGCAGGTTCTGCCAGCACACGTCGTGAAATGCCTTCGAGCGCCAGTTCGTACCCATGCCGTCAATCCGCGCGACGAGGAAGCCGAGCTCCGCGAGCTCGCGGTCGCGCATCGCGAGCCCGAACGACTTGCCGACGTGGTGACCGTGCGGACCCGCGTAGATCCGCTCGATCACGGGGTAGCGCACCGTCGGGTCGAAGTTCGACGGACGGATCATGTAGCCGTGGATGTCCGTCGTGCCATCCCGCCCCTTCGTGACGAAACGCTGCGGAAAGGAGAAGCCGGCGGCGAGCAGCTCGCTCGCGTCATCGCGACCGAGTTCGGCCACCAGGGAACCGTCGCGCGTGCGCCTCAGCTCGGTGACCGCCGGATGATCGACCCGCGACCATCGGACGAGTGCGAGGGAGCGATCGGGCGACAGCGTCCACTTGTGGTTTCCGTCGCTCGCCGTGATGACGACCAGGTTCTTGCCGTCGAAGTCGACCCGGGCAAGGTGAGCGTGATACGGATCCTGATCCGGATGGATTCCGAAAGCCGTGAACCAAATCTGCCCGGCCTTCTCGTCAACGAACTCGACGCGGCGAACGACCCAGTCACCAGTCGTAATCCGATTGACCAACCGGCAGCGCTTCGTGTCGAAGCGGTACAGATGATTCCAACCGTCCCGCTCGCTCATCCAGAGCAGCTGGTCCTCGTCGTCGAGCCAGTGCATCCAGGTCTTCTGTGAGTAGTCGACGAACGTCTCGCTCGACTCCTTGACGACATCGCGCACCCGACCTGTTCTTGCGTCGATGGAGCGCACCGCGAATTCCTGATGTCCGCGTCGGTTGTAGATGCAGAAGACTCTACTGCTGTCCGCAGCCCAGTGGACGCGATCGACCCGCCACGAATCCGCGAACGGTGCGTCGTCGACGGGGATCGGCTCGAGCTTCTCGAGGTCGAAGAGTCGCGGCCGCCACTGCGCGATCCGATCCCCCGGCTTCAGGTAGTCCCGCCACTGCAGCTTCGGCTGCACCTGGTCCTTCGGAGCCGATTCGAGGAGCGGAATCCGACGCGACTCGCCGGGGCGGACGCGGAACCCGAGCACGCGCTTGCCGTCCGGCGACGTCTTTCGCGGCGCGTCGTACGAATCCTCCTCGTAGCCGTCGAGCGTCAGCGCGTCCTTGTTGCGCGATTCGTCCTCGACGAAGAGGTTGTGATCGCGAACGGTGACCTTCACGCCACGAACCCGCCGATCGCCGCGGCGCCGGGGGCTCTTCGCGACCCGACGCGAACGCGTGTCGAACACCGCGACGGACGGCATCGCCTCCGCGACGAACACACCTGCCAGGTCGTCGGCCTCGAAATCGGCGAGCCAGACATGTCCCGCGAACGTGTGCTGCTCACGCGTCTCGCCGGGCTGCAGCTCGCCGTACTGCTGCGGCCTCCCGCTCTGGTCGGCCCAGAACAAGCGGACACGCCGCTTCAGTCGATTCTCGAACGTGATCGAGGTTTCCTCACCACTGCTCGGGCTCGCACTCCAGCTCTCTTTCGGCTCGAGCGACACCGGTTCCGTAGCGAGCCCGAGCTCGGCTTTCGTCCCGAACCGGCGTTCACCGGTGCGCGAATCGACACGGACGAACTTCCCCCCGTCGAGACTCCACCACACGCCCGCGCCATCCGGCAACCAGCCGATCTTGGGCCGAAACACTTCGAGCTTGCCGGTCCACCTCGCACGTAGCCCGGCCGCGCGGTCGTAGTCGGCCTTGGTGCCCTGAGCCGAAGCCGGGGCGACCGACAGGGAGAACACGAGCAGTCCTGCAATCGAATGTCTCACGTGACCCGACATCGTATGATCCCGCCGACGGATGAGCACGGCCCCAGGATCACACTCGATTGCCGAAGACGCGACGGTTCTGTTCGTGGACCTCTGCGACAGCTCCGGGATCTTTCGACGCCTCGGTGATCAAGCGGCCGCGAGCTTCGTCCGAGACCTGCTCGACCGGTGCCGAAGCATCATCGAGCGCTTCTCCGGCCAGGTCGTCGATCAGGTCGGCGACGAGCTGATGGCCAGATTCGCCGCCCCGCAGCGAGCGCTTGCCGCGGCCATCGACATGCAGACACGGTCACGGTCCTGGCCTTCGACGGCGCCGAACGAGCCGCCGCCGATGCTCCGCATCGGCATGCACACCGGGTCCATTCACGTGCACGAGGACGGCATCGCCGGTGACTCGGTGCACGTAGCCAAGAGACTCGTCGACGCCGCGAAGGCCGACCAAGTCCTGCTGTCCGACGCGACGCGCGTAGCCATCGGCACGGGCGCGCTCTTCCGATGCGTCGAGTCCCGCACCCTCAAGGGTCAGGACGAGCCCATCTTGATCCACGAAGCGATCTGGGATCCGACCGACGCGACGACCGAACTGCACCCTCATGCCACGCCGTCGACGACGACTGGCCAGCTGAAAGTGCGAATCGCCGGTGGCGAGCACGTGGTGCCGGAGTCCGGCTCTCTGACAGTCGGCCGCGCGGATCCGGCACAGTTCGTGCTCGAGCATCCATCGATCTCGAGACTGCACGCGAAGCTCGCCTGCGAACGCGGCGAACTCGTCATCACCGACTTCAGCACGAACGGCACCTACATCGCGCTCGACGATTCCGAGCCGGCGTTCTTGCATCGACGCGAGATTCGGCTGCGCGGCGCAGGCCGGATCGGCTTCGGCCGCGAACCCGAAGACGGGCAACCGCACACGATTCACTTCGAGACACTCGACGATTCGACAACCTCATGACTGCGGGACTCGACGTACTCACCGACCTGGAAGATCGCGACATCGTCTGGCTACTCGACAATGGCGAGGAACGACAGGTCATCGCGAACACCGCGCTGTATCGCGAGGGCGAACCCTCCAGCGAGATCATCATCGTCCTCGAAGGACTGCTCGGGGTGTTCGTATCCTCGGTGCCGAACCAACAGGTCGGCGCGCTCGGCCCCGGGGAGATCCTGGGCGACATCTCGTTCCTCACGAACTCCGAAGCGACCGCGACCGTGCAGGCCGTCGAGAACTCGCTGCTGCTCTGCATTCCGTCCTCGACACTGCGCGACGCGCTCGCTAGCGACAGCGCGTTCGCGAGCCGCGTGTATCGCGCGCTCGCCGTCGCGAACACCAAGCGACTCCGCGCGCGCGAGCAGTTCTACGCGCGCCAGATCGGGGTCGAGACCGAGAGCGACCGTCAGGACAGCGAGACGTGGACGCAGCTGCAGCCGAAGATCGAGGGCTTCAAGGCGCTGCTGCAGGAGGCCGACAAGGCCGCGATCGCGAACAGCGGCGAGGTCCCGGAAGACCTTTCGGTGAAGGTCTGCGCGGCGTTCCCGCAGTTCTCACACGATCTACAGAACGCGATCGGCGACGAGTGCGGCCTGCACGAATCCGCGCGGGAAGCGATCGGAGCGCGCGTGCAGCGCGAAGCCCTGCCGTATCTCCTACTGACCGAGACGGCGGAGCGACTGTATTCGAAACCGCGGGGATACGCGGGGGACTTCAAGTCAATCGATCAGATCTACGACAACGTCGCGCGCGGCTCGAGCCGGCTCGGCACCCTACTGGACCGCGCGTTCTTGGATCAGGTCGCCGCGCGAGCCGTGCGCAATCGCCGCGGCCTGCTGACCAAGCGGATCGACGCACATCTCGCCGCGTCGCCCGATCGCCCCGTGCGAATCACGGTCATGGCGTGCGGCCCGGCGCGCGAAGTCTTCGACGCGTTCGAAAAGCTCGAGGACAAGTCACGCCTCGAAGTGACGTTGATCGACATCGATCAGCAGGCGCTCGAGCAGGTGCGTGGCGACATCGAGCGACTCGGGCTAAGCGAACAAGTCCACGCGATGCACGGCAATCTCGTCTACCTCGCGATGGGCCGCCAGAAGATCGAGATCCCGCCACAAGACCTGATGTACAGCATCGGGCTCATCGATTACTTCAACGACAAGCTCGTCCGCAAGCTCGCATCATGGGCGCACTCGTGCCTCCGCGACGGCGGCGAGCTGATCCTCGGCAACTTCCACCCGAACAACCCGGACAAGGCGTTGATGGACTACGTGTTCGAGTGGCGCCTGATCCACCGGACCGAAGACGAGATGCACGCGCTGTTCGAAAGCTCCGCGTTCGGTAGGCGCTGCACCTCGATCGAGTTCGAGGACGCGGGCATCAACCTGTTCGCCGCGTGCTCGAAGTAGCGATCTAGTGGGGCGTCGCCGATGTTCGCCACATATGTCACTGGCCCTACGGTCCGCCCGCTGCGTTGCTGCTCCTCAACTTGTCCACTGACAAGCCATGTCGTCGCAGCGCCTTGCGAGCGAA
>JANQJF010000075.1 GCA_028281765.1 Planctomycetota bacterium
GAAGTCGGAAGCAGCACCAGCAGCCGTCGGGGTGACGCGGCCGTTCGAGTCGATGCGGATGTCGGTGGTCACCGTGCCGTCGGCGAACGTGACCGGGAACGACAGGACGACGTCGGTGACCGAGTCATCGCCGGCACCGATGGGGGAGCCGAAGTCCGTCGTCGCGGTCGCGCAGCAACCGTAGAATTCGCCCGACGTGACCGTCGTGTTCCAGCCGCCACCACCATCGGGGGCGAACTCGATCGCGAGGCCATTGAGGTCGTTGCTACCAGCGGCGATCACTTCGTAGACGGTGCCGACACCAGCGCTCGAGAGAGCAGTGCTGACGTCCGAGCTACCCGGATCGGTTCCGCCACCGGCGGAGACGCCGGCGATGCAGTCACCGTCGATCGTCGCGGTGCAGTCGTAGATGAAGCCGATGCGGCCATCGGCGTGCAGCTGGAGCTGGACGCTGAAGACGTCAGCCGCAGTCTCACCCCACTCGATCGTGTCGACCCAAGTGATGTTCGCCTGGGAACCGTTGTCGGAGACGAAGACGTCGCCGCCGAACGCCGGCGTGTTCAGGTCGTCCCAAAGAGCGGCGATGCCGGTCGCGACGGTGAAGTCACCGGGGCTCTCCGTGAAGTCGGAGGCCGCGCCATTGGCAGTCGGCGTGATCAGACCATTGGAGTCGATGCGGATATCCGTCGTCGACGTGCCGTCGGGGAAAGTAAACGGGAAGCTCAGGACGACGTCGGAGACCGAGTCGTCACCGACGGCGAGCCCGGCGCCGATATCGGGGCTGTATTGCACTTGTGCCAGCCCGGTGGTCGCGCCGAGAACGATAGACGCGACCTGAATTGCAAAACGCATAGGTTTGCACTCTCCGTGATTGGGGCCCTTCATTGGCCCATTGGGGGTGTGTGGAAAGGTCGGGGGGGGCGCCCAACCGAGCTAGCGTGAATCGTAAGGATCCGGCCTGCAACCCCCATGGTGATTGGTGGAACAATGCCCGGGAATATTTGCAATATTCGGCGCAATGCCCGGATCGACGGGGAATTCGAGCCCTTCCCAGAGTCGTGACTTCTCGGTGCACCGCACCGGCGCAGCGCGGTGGCTCACTCCGCTATGTCGAGTTCGGCCGTGCTATCGTCTCTGCGTGACGGAGCGAACGGAGTCCGACCCCCCGACTGGCGATCGATTGGCCGCCGATATCCTGGCGGCGTGCCTCGCGGGCGGGAGATCGGAGCCTACGCCTGAGGAGTTGGGTCGTCTCGGGTCCTCCACCGCGGGCGATCTCATCAAGAGTCTCGCCGCACTGCGCGACATCGATGCCGCCGTTGCCGCGGCCGAGGAGCCCGCGGAGTTCGGCGAGTTCCGACTGTTGCGCGAGATCGGACGCGGCGGCATGGGCATCGTGTTCGCTGCCGACCAACCGGCACTGTCGCGGCGGGTCGCGGTGAAGATGCTGCTACGGCACTCGGCGCTCGACGACCGCGCGATCGATCGCTTCCAGCGCGAGGCGCGCACGGCGGCCGCGTTGCGCCATCCTGGCATCGTTGGCGTGCACGGGGTCGGCGAGGTCGACGGTACGCACTACATCGCGATGGAATTGGTCGAAGGCGCGCCGCTCGATCGGGTGATCGGGCGGTTGCGCGACATTCCGGTCGACGCTCGCACGGGTCGCGACTTCGCGTGCGCCGTGCAAGCAGAAACGGTTTCTGCCGGTGGCTCTGCCGCAGTGCCGTTCGCCTGGGACTCGAGCTACTCGCTCGCGGTGCTCGACCTCTCGATTCGCGTGACCGAAGCGCTCCACTTCGCGCACGAGCGCGGCATCGTGCATCGTGACGTCAAGCCGTCAAACATCCTCGTGTGTCCCGATGGTCGCGCGGTGTTGACCGATTTCGGATTGGCTCGCGAGATCGAGGACGTGACCTTGACCGCGGCCGGTGAGTTCGCCGGCACGCCGTACTACGTGTCGCCGGAACAGGCGAGCGCGAGAAGGAGCGTCGTCGATCCGCGCAGCGACGTGTTCTCGTTCGGGGCGACGCTCTACGAACTGTTGGTGGGGGTGCGCGCCTTCGAGCGCGGGTCGACGCCCGAAGTCATCGATGCGATTCGTCGGACGACACCGTTGGAACCGAGGCGGGTCTGTCCCTCGCTGGCAGCCGAACTCAGTGCCGTCGTGATGAAGGCGCTCGAGCGCGATCCCGCCGATCGCTACGTGTCCGCGAGAGCGTTGGCCGACGATCTGCGTGCGTTCCGGGACTACCGCCCCGTGTGCGCGCGGCCGGTGTCGTGGCCGCGACGAGCCCGGCGTTGGATCCGCGAGAATCGGGTCCTCGCGGCGCTGGTCGCGACTCTGATCTGCGCGTTCGGTTTCGCCAGCTACGCGTTGTTGCATCAACGAGAGATTGCGGCCGGAGCGGCGACGCTGCGCCGTGTGCAGATCGAGGACGAGCTGAGTCGCGCGTTCTTGGAACTCGGCGAGGGATCGGACGACTTGGCGTTGTCGCTGTTCGCAGGGCTCGTGGAGGACGGATGCCTGGATCCAATTGCTCTGGTGGGTCAAGCGATGGCGTTCGCGGAGCTCGACCGCTTCGTCGAAGCCGAGCGGCTCGTCGCAGTTCGCGCGGATGCGACGTCACGCCGCGTGCACGCGTGGATCTTGCGCCAGATGGGGCGCGATGCCGACGCGGCTTCGATCGAACGGTCGCTCGCGACGCCGACATCCGCAGCGGAGTTCTTCGTCGCAGGAATGATCGAGATCGAGCGTGGGCACGCGACGTTGGACCTCGATGCGTATCGACGTGCGCGTGAGTTCCTCGAGTCCGCGCGCAGTGGCGCCGGCGCCGCGGCTGTTGTTCCAGTCGCAGTGGATCCACGTCCACGGGCACTTGCACGACGTCGCGGAGGTTCGGCGAGCGATCGCAGTGAGCCGTGAACTCTGGCCCGACGCCGTCGCGACCCTGCACTGGACGTGCTGGGCCCTCTCCCAGCACGATCCCGACGTGGCGATTGCGGCTGGGCGGCGGCTGCTCGAGATTCAGGGCTCCTCGATCAGCGCGCGTCGGAATCTGGCGGTCGCGCTCGCGACGGCCGGCCAGGCTGCGGAAGCGTCCGAACTGTTAAGCGCGACTGCGGACGCGGATGGTCTCGAGTTGGACCGAGTCTTCGCGTTGACCAAATCGGAGCAGTTCGACGATGCGATCGCGCTCGCCCGAGCTCACCTCGCGAAGCGGCCCGATGACTTCCGGATGCTCGATCGCCTGGCGGCGGCGTTGTCGACGGCGGGTCGAGTCGATCAGCTCGGAGACGTCACCGATCGGATGATCCAGCTGAGGCCGTCTTACGGGTGGGCGTGGGCGTTGCGCGGCGAGAACCAACTGCATCGAGGCGAGCACGACGAAGCGATCCGTTCGTTGCAGCGGGCGATCGAATTGAATCCAGGACTCGAGACTCCGCCGGCGAGACTCTCCGCGGTGCTCCAACACTACGACCGTCACGCAGAGGCCGAGCTCGTACTACGGCGAGCGATGCTCGAGTTCCCCGATCACCCGAACCTCAGCTACGAGCTCGGTTCGCTGTTGTTGTTCCAACACCGCTGCGTCGAGGCCGAGGCGGTGCTCCGGCGCGTGGTCGCCTACGTCGATGCGAATGAAGCGCGCACGTTCCCCGCGGCGCGCTGCAACCTGGGACTCGCGTTGATGCACCAGGGCCGGTATGCGGATGCGGTGCCACTGCTCGAAGAAGGCCATGTCCGCGGCAAAGGCACTGTGGGCTGGAGCGTGCCGTCTGCGGCTTGGGTGCGGCTCGCGAGACGAGGCCTCGAGGCGGTTGAGCGTTGGGATGCGGTCATCGCGGGTGCCGAGTCGAGTGACGTGCATGAAGCGCGGCAGGCAGCAGACCACGCGCTCGCGTGCAGACGTTTCGAGGAGGCTGAGCGTCTGTTCGCGATCGTGCACGCCGACGACTCGGAGATGGTCGACCCGATTGCGACCTTTAGCCACGCGGTCGCGGCGCTGCAGCTCGCGCGGGTTTCGGAGGGCGATCGTGCCGCTGCGCTGCGCTCGCTCGGCCTCGACCGGCTCCGCGAGTCGGTCGAGAGCTACGCGCGCGCGCGCGAAGTCGGCGGCCCGACGGCCGAGGCGCTCGTGAGTCGCCTCGACAAGCGTCTCGCGCACGACTACCGCGTCGCGTGCTCGCGTGATTCCGCCGCGCGCGCGTGGCTGCCTCCTACTGAACGCGCCGAGCACGCGAAACTGTGGGACGAGTTCGCTGCGGCGCGGCTCGGCCGATGATCCGTCGGGCCAGTGTTCAGGCGGGCCAGTGATCAGTCGGGTAGGGACCAGTCCGGCAAGCGCAAACTCTCTGTCTCGCCGAACGCTTCACGCAGGCTTTTGAGCGCGCGCAGCAGCAGCATCGACGTGGCGTTGGGGCTCTTGCCGATGCGGTCACCGATCTCGGCGATACCGAGGCCTTCGAGTCGCGCCAGCACGATCACCTCTCGGTAGTGCTCGGGGATCTCGTCGAGTGCGCGCTCGAGTCTCCGGAAGCGCTCTTCGCGGCGTAGCGCGCGGAGCGGTTGCGGCCCATCGGTGCTCGCGTGCGCGAGGTCCGGTGACGTTTCACCGGGTTCGCCCACCCTGCGGTCGCAGCGCGCATCGCGCTGTGCGCTACGCGCGAGGTTGGTCGCGATCCTCGCGAGCCACGACCCGAAGCGTTGCTCGCCGTTCCAGTCGAAGCGCGGTAGCGCTTCGATCGCGCGGACGATTGTCTCCTGGAGGATGTCCTCGGGGTCGACTTCGTGCCGCGCCGATCGTGGCATGCGTACGTGAATCAACGCGAGCAGCCGCGGGCGCAGCGGGTTGACGAGCTCGGCGAGAGCGTCGTTGTCGCCGCTTCGGGCTCGTTCGAACAGGACTTCGGTCTCGGTCACGGATGGCTCCAGGATACCAACCCGCGGAGCGTGGCGATCTCACGCGGAATTCGTGCGGTTCTTGGCGAATCGAGTTTGTCGCGGATTCGGTCGCTCGCCGCGTGAGATCGGCGGCGTCGAGGGGTTCACGACCCATCGCCGTAGACCACGGCGGTCACGAAACATCGACGAAAGACGATCCATGCGCACTCCCCTCGTTCTCACTCTCGCGGCGCTCGGTGTCGCAAGTACCGCTGCGTCGGCGTCCGCGCAGTTCATGCGTTTTGGCGACGGATGCACCGGCACGGCCGGCGAGCTCGAGCTCGTGCTCGCCCCGGGCACGACCGTGACCGGTTCGACGCAGCTCCAGGTGCACGATGCGAACGGCTCCCCCGCGACGTTGCTACTCGGATTCTCGCGGGTCTTCCCCGGCGCGGACCTCGGCGTGATCGGCATGCCGGGGTGCGACCTGTACGTGAATCCTACCGTGACGCTGCCGATGCCGTCCGTGTTCGGTACCCCGCTCGTCACGCTCGACACTTCGGCCGCACCGCCGTGCCTCGAGTTCTACGTGCAGGCCGCGTCGATCGATCCGGGCGCGAACCAGCTCGGCGTGACGACGAGCAACGGGGCGACGATTGCGCTGGACCCGGTCGCGGAGACCGTGCTCCACGTCGCGACGGTAGCGAACACCGCGGCCAACTGGACGGACATCTCGGAGCCGTCTATCGACGGCGAACCCGGCGCGGTCGTGTTGTACACGCACGACTGGACCGCGAGCGGAGGGAGCTACCTCGACCACGCGACCGGGATCTACTACGTGGACGAGATCGACCAGTGGTCGATCTTCAACCAAGACATCGCGCCGATGCCCCTCGGCCATGCGTTCCACGTCTTCTTGCCGAACAGTGGCGCGACTCAGCTCGTTGCAACGAAGGACACGTCGCAGGCCACCGGCCCGTGGGTCGAGATCGACGACGCCGCAATCAATGGCGATCCGAATGCGATGGTGTTCGCGGTCCCCGTCTGGAACCCGAACGGCCAGCCGGGTGTGTATCACGACGCGCATGTTGGCGTCTGGTACGACGCGCTCACGAGTCGATGGACCGTGTTCCGGCAGGACCAGAGCAACATGCCCGACGGCGCTTCGTTCAACGTCGTCGTCGCAGACGCGAACCTGACGACTTCGCAGGACGCGTTCCTGCACGTCTCGACGGCCGGCAACACGACGCTCAATCGAACCGAGTTGAGTCATCCCGAGCTCGATGGCAACCCCGACGCTTCGCTGATCGTGTGCCAGCGCTACGGACCGGGGTTCGCCCAGTACAACGACCAAGCCGTCGGCGTCTACTACAGTCCGTTGTCGCAGACCTGGTGGATCTACAACGAGGATCCCGCGACTTCGATGCCCGTCGGAGCGGGTTTCAACGTCCTGCTCGGCGAGCCGCTGCCACGCGGCTCGAACTGGACGCACGTCACGGCTTCGGGCAACGTCGTCGGGCAGTCGACGCGGATCGACGACCCGGCGTTGGACGGGGATCCGAGCGCGTTCTTCCTCACCACGCAGCGCTGGGACAGCGCGACCAGTGTCTACAACGACCACACGATCGGCGTGTGGTACAGCGGCGCGACGGACCGGTGGAACATCTTCAACCAGGACATCGCGCCGATGCCTGTAGGCGCGTTCTTCAACGTCTTGGTGCCGAACAGCGGAGCGACCAAGTTCCTCGCGACGGCCACACCCGCTTCGATCACTGCCAACTACATGCACCTCGACCACCCCGCGCTGAACGGCAACCCGGATGCATTCGTGTTCTTGACGCAGAACTACAGCGGCGTCGGCGTCTACAACGACCACGAGGTCGGCGTCTGGTACGACTCGCTCGCGGATCGGTGGGCGGTGTTCAACCAGGACCTGGCCGCGATGCCGAACGACGCATCGTTCAACGTGCTGGTCGCGGACGAGCGGTTGTCGGCGGACTCACGCCCGTTCGGCCACACCGCGACGGCGTCGACGATCTCGAATCACCTCACGGTGATCGACCACTCGCAGCTCAACGGCGACCCGCACGCGCGAGTCATCGTGACCAAGTCCTGGCGCAACGGCGTCTATCACGACGATCCGATCGGGGTCTACTACGCCAGCGGCCAGTGGCGCATCTTCAACCAGAACTTCGATCCGATGCCGGTCGGCGCGACGTTCCACGTGCTGGTCGCGGGCGATTGCCAATGACCACGAATCCGGGTCCGAGCCGTGCTCGAGAACCGGCCCCGCCGTCGCAAGGAACTCGGTGGTGAGGCCGGAGGCATCTCGGATCGGGGCGTCGGCCGTATTGCCCGGGCGATTTTGCCGAGCGGGACACGGACCCGCGGCGAAACTGCGATCCCGCACTCTTGGCGCGCGATCGAGTCACGGCATCATGGTCGCGTGTCCAGCACCTTTGAACTCGATACAGCGCGAGCGCGGCTCCTCGGACTGGTCCGAGAACTCGCATACCGCAGCGGCGTCGACATCGTCCTCGCGTCGGGCAAGCGTTCCGACTTCTACATCAACGGCAAGCGGATCTCCCTGCACCCGGAGGGCCTCTGGCTGATGTCGCGCCTGCTCCTCGCGGAGCTCGCGACGCTCCCCGAGATCACCGCGATCGGCGGTCTCACGCTCGGCGCGGACCCGATCGCGGCCGGCGTGAGCGCTCTGTCGTGGGAGACGGGTCAGAACCTCGACGCGTTCCTCGTCCGCAAGGAGGCCAAAGGTCATGGCACCGGCTCGCGGATCGAGGGCACCCTCGCCGAGGGTCAGAAGGTCGCGGTCATCGAGGACACGATCACGACCGGCGGATCCGCGCGGAAGGCGATCGACGCCGTCCGCGAAGTCGGTGCCGACCCGGTCGTGGTTCTCGCCCTTGCGGACCGGATGGATCCGGAAGGCGACGCATTTCGCAAAGAGTTCGACGTGCGTCCGTTGTTCTCGATCGAGGAGATCCGCGGCGATGACTGACTCCACGCCCACGACGCCCGATTGGGCACGCGCGCTCGGCAAGGTGCCGAGCGGATTGTTCATCGTCACCGCCGGGACCGGGGACGACGCGACCGGCTTCCTCGCATCTTGGGTGCAGCAGGTCGGCTTCGAACCGCCAGCGGTGTCGGCCGTCGTGAAGCAGGGGCGGCACGTCGGGGACCTGATTCGAGTCGGCGGGTCCTTCTGTGTGTCCGTCCTCGATGCCGAGTCGAAGGATCTGCTCGGGCACTTCGCGCGCGGCTTCGCGCCGGGGGACCCGGCGTTCGTCGGCATCACGACGGCCACCTCGAGTTCGGGAGTCCCGTATCTGCCGGGTGCGCTCGCTTGGCTCGAGTGCAAGCTGCTCGGCGAGGTCGACTGGTCCGATCACACCGTGTTCTGTGGCGAGGTCGTCGCCGGTGCGACGCGCGGGGACGGCGATCCTCTCGTGCACGTGCGCAAGAACGGCCTGAGTTACTGACGCATGGACGGTCCGGTTCGCACTCTCGTGATCGCGGCCGGCACGGGTTCGCGACTCGGTGAGGACAAGGCGCTCGTCGACCTCGACGGGCAAACGGCGATCGAACGCATCGTCGCCGCGCACCGGCGGGCCGGTGTCGAGAGCGTCTGGGTGGTGCGACGAACCGGTGCGGCGGCGCTCCCGGAGATCGACGCGCGGACGGTCGAAGTCGATGAACCACCCGAGATGATCGACAGCGTCCGCGCGGGTCTCGCCGCCATCGACGCGGACGACGGATGGATTCTGTTCCACCCGGTCGACTACCCGCTGTCCGCGGACGGCGTGCTGCACGGCCTGATCCGCGCGTGCGCGGCGACCACGCGGAAGGTCGTGCTGCCGATCTGCGGGGGGCGCCCAGGACACCCGTTCGGGCTGTCTACACGCCTTCTCGGCGAGATCGGCGATGCGGCGACGACCAGTCTGCGCGACGTGGTGCGTCGCGATCCCGGACGGGTCGAGACCTTCGAAGTGCGCAATCCATGGATTCGCCGCGACGTCGACGAGCCGCACGATCTGGTCGCGGCGCGTGCGTGGCTGTCACGTCCGGCCGGCCCGACGACATCGATCATGCGCGCGCATCGCAGTCGACGCGCCTACCACGACGTCGACGTGCCGGATGTTCAGCTCGAGTGGATCGTCGACAGCGCGCGGCACTGCTCGACTTCGAGCATGATGCAGGCCTACGCCGTGGTCGCCGTGCGCGACGCCGCACGGCGCGGCGAGATCGCGCAGCTGTGTTCGGACCAGGAGCACATCCGGCAGGCGGCGGTGTTCCTCGCGATCTGCGCCGACCTTCGCAAGGTCGAACGAGCGTGTGAGCGTCACGACAAGTCGATGCAGGGCGACTCACTCGAGGTCTTTCTCCAGGCGACGATCGACGCGGCGATCCTCGGTCAGAACATCCAGCTCGCCGCGGAGTCGGAGGGGCTCGGTGCGTGCATGATCGGCGCGGCGCGCAATCATCCGGTCGCGATGGCCGAGCTGCTCGGATTGCCGCCGCGCGTGTTCGTCGCGTTCGGCATGACGATGGGCTGGCCGAAAGACGATCCGCTGCCGCGCGGGCGGATGCCGATCGGTGCCGTGCTGCATCACGAACGCTACGACGACGCGCGCATAGACGTTGATGTCGAAGCGGCCGACGAGCTCACGCGAGCCTGGGCGCGCCGCACGAACTCCGAACGCGGCGGGTTCGGCGGTCGACCCGTGAACGAGCAGCGCGGGTGGTCCGACCGCATGGCGCGGCTCTGGGGTACGGAGAATCCGCAGAAGGGTCGGGCTGGACTTGTCACCGAGTTGCGCCAGTTGGGCTTTGGCCTGGAACTCGATTCCGAGGAAGATTGACCCCATGGTGAAGATCGGTTTCGGAGCCGTAACCGCGGTGGCCTTGGCACTGTCGTGCGTTTCCTGTGTCGACTTGGGCGCGCGCGCATACGCGGGGTTCATGCAATCCGATGTCACGGGTGACTTCGCGCTCGACTCCTCGGCCGGCGGCGCGAACCTGAGCTCGATCAAGAACGACGTCGAGAACCAGCTGGGCATCGACGACGAGTCTCGTTCCCTCTGGCTGAAGGCCGAGATCGATCCGCCGAGCTGGGGCAGGTTCTCGGCGTCCGCGTTCCGCTACGACGAGTCCGGAAACGGCACTCTGAGTGCGCCGTTCGGCGACATCCCGGCGGGAACCGACGTGGCGACGAGCCTGGCGTTCACGAACCTGAAGGTCGCGTGGACCTACGACCTGCTCGACGTGGCCCTGGCGCACGTCTCACCGGGCATCGCGCTCGACGTGTTCGACATCGAGACTCGCGTCAACTCCACGTCACCGCTGGCGTTCGAGGAGGTCGACACCATCGCTCCCGTGCCCATGCTCTACCTGCAGGCGGGCGCCGAGTTCGGGTTCGTGGGCTTTGACGTCGAGGCGGGTTGGATGAGCATCGATCTGGATGACGCCGACGGCGACTACCTCGATCTCGAAGCCATGGCGCGCGTCAACATTGCGCCGAAGGTCGAGCTCACGGCGGGCTATCGCTTCATCTCGATCGACGGCGACGGGCGAGCGGACGGTCAGCGGTTCGACGCCGAGCTCGAGCTCCAGGGCTTCTTCGTCGGCGGCGGCTTCAACTTCTAGCGAGTCGAGAGCACGTCGTCGAAGCGCTGTCGACCGTCGGTCGAGCGCCAGAACGACATCAGGGCCCCGCATTCGACGTCGTACTCGTTGCGGAAGACCATGCGCAGCGTCAGCTGCGGGCGGAACCCCTCGATCGCGAGTTCGACGACCTGATCGTCGCTCGGGAGTTCGGTCGCGTTGATCACGCCGATCCACCGCGGATTGCCGCGGACGTGCTGCAGCACGTCGTCGCTCGTCTCGCACGGTTTGGAGACCTTGATCAGATCACCGGGGATCAGCATCTCGCTGAGGAGATTGAGACGGTGACCGGCACCCGGGCCCGCGACCTTCGCTTCGTCGCGCGAACCCGGCCAGAATTCGGCACGTCCGCTGAGCAGCGCCTGCGCGTCCTTCCGCGTGAGGAGTCGATACGGACTCGAGCGATCGACGATCAAGATCGGCCGGAACGCGCCGAGCATGATGTCTCGCGCGCCGAGCCGGCGCTCCTCGACCGAGGGTTCGACAGAGACGATGCCGACTCCGGCTTCGCCCGTGATGCAGTGCTCGATCACGTTGCGGCGCGATGCGAGTTCGAGAACCCCGCCGAAGCTCCGCTCGATCACCGCACCGAGAATCGTCGCCGACGCGCGATCGCAAAACACGCGCGTGTTCGCGACGCTATTGGCGGCGGCTGCGGAGCGATCGAGGGATGGCGACGCGGCGATGCCGCCGCCCGGGGCCGGTGGCGCCGCGCCGTCGATGATCAGCTCACGGGACGCGATTGACCGCGAAGCCTCGACGACTTCGGAGTCTTCGATCGCGATGGGGCGATTCGAGTTCTCGGTCGCTGGGGGGAGCGTGAGGGCTGCCAGCGAGACGGTCCCGAAGACCGCTGCGGTAGCCATAACCGTATGTTTTCTCAGCACTTCCCTTCGGATCTGCGGCAGAATCCGGCAGACCCCTCCTCCCGTGTCGAGGTATCGAACGGAACGTGCGCGAGTGTTGAGGCAATCGGCAGTCCGCGGATGAATCAAATTGGCACAATTGATTCATTCAATTGGTCAGATAAGAAGAAGCCTCGTGCCACCGATCCTTCCTGACATCCTTCCTGGCGCTGAGACGCCGCTGACCGAGCAGATCGCGAGCTTCTACCAGTCCGTGATCCGCGACGGCGGGCTGCGTGCCGGCGATCGTCTGCCGACGATCCGCGCCGTCGCCCAACACGCCGGGGTCACGCGCACGACCGTGCAGCAGGCGTATCGCAAGCTCGCCGAGTCGGGCCTCGTCGTCGCGACCGTCGGTCGCGGCACCATCGTGTCTTCGCAGGCCAGCGAACCCGATTCCCGGGGACCCGTGGGGCGGTTTGCGCTCGACACCTGGCGTCACCTGCGGGACGCGCGCGACACCACGCAGACTGGCGACCCCTCTGTCGCCGACTTCGCGGAGCTACGACCCGACCCCGCGCTGTTCCCGATCGACGAGTTCCGCGATTCGCTCGAGCGGCAGCTTCGCGAACGGGGACCCGCGCTCCTTGCGTACGGTGATCCGTCGGGTTCGCGCGCGCTGCGCGAGTACCTCGCGACTTGCCCGGACACCGCCGACGCCACGACCGACGCGGACCAGATCCTGATTACGAGCGGCGCCCAGCAGGGCATCGACCTGGTCTTTCGCTCGCTGACGTCCCCGGGCACCGCGGTCGCCGCGCCGATCCCGACGTATCACCAGCTGTTCGGCACGCTCAAGGCGCTCGGTCTCCGAGTCGCGCCTGTGCAGTGCGACGCGAACGGCATCGACCTGGAAGACCTGCGTCGCGTCCTTCAGCGGACCGACGTGCGTCTGCTCTACGTGATGCCGACGTTCCACAACCCGACCGGCCGGACGCTCGACGAAGAGCAGCGCCGCGCGATCATCGAGATTGCGACCGAAGCCGAGGTGCCGATCGTCGAGGACGAGTTCGAGTGCGAGCTGCGTTTCGCCGGCCACCCGTTGCCGTCCCTGCGGAGTCTCGATTCGCGCGGCTGGACCGTCACGGTCCGTTCGTTCAGCAAGGGTCTCTTCCCCGGCGTTCGCGTCGGCTGGGTCCACGCGGGGCGCGCGCTGCTCGGTCCGCTGACCGCGATGAAGCGATTTGCCGACCTCGGCACCAGCCCTCTGATGCAGGCCGGTCTCAACGACTTCATCGAGCGTGGCGGGATGACGCGCCATCTCGAAGCCGTGCGCCGGGAGCTACGCAACCGGCACGACGCCGCGCAGGCCGCTCTCGAGGAGTGGATGCCCGAGGGCTACTCGTGGACGACGCCTTCTGGTGGGTTCGCGCTCTGGATCGAGACGCCCCAGGGCGTCGATCCCGATCGGCTCGCCCGTGACGCTGCCGAACGCGGCGTCCTCGTCACCCCGGGCAGCGTGTTCGATCCGCTCGAACGCGACGTGCGCGGCATCCGTCTTTCGCTGTCTCGAGTGACCACCGATCAGGTGCGCGCCGGCATCCGCTGCATCGCGGACTGCGCGATCGAGCTCGAACGCAGCGCAGAATTGTCCAAACCTCCGTTGTTCCTCTGAACCACACCTGACCGAGTCATGAGTTTCGTTACGTCAGAAGTACCCGGCTGGACGCCGGAAGCAGTCCGCAGCAAGATCGGCTTTTGCGAGCAGCTGAAGGGCGGCGTCATCATGGACGTCGTCGATGCCGAGCAAGCGCGAGTCGCTGAAGAAGCCGGCGCGTGTGCCGTCATGGCGCTCGAGCGCGTGCCGTCCGACATCCGCAAGGATGGCGGCATCGCGCGCATGTCGGACCCGAAGATGATCAAGGAGATCCAGGCTGCGGTCTCGATCCCGGTCATGGCCAAGGTTCGCATCGGCCACTTCGTCGAAGCGCAGATCCTCGAAGCGCTCGAGGTCGACTGCATCGACGAGAGCGAAGTACTGACGCCCGCAGACGAGCAGTTCCACGTCATGAAGCACGACTTCAAGACGCCGTTCGTGTGCGGCTGCCGAGACCTCGGAGAAGCACTGCGCCGGATCCACGAAGGCGCGGCCATGATCCGCACCAAGGGCGAGGCTGGCACCGGCGACATCGTCGAAGCCGTTCGCCACATGCGAGCCGTCTCGACGGGCATTCGCGAGTTGCGCGGCATGGACGAACAGCACCTGGCCGCGCGCGCGATCGAGTATCGCGTCCCGGTCGAGCTCGTCGCCTGGGTCGCCGAGTCGCAGCAACTGCCCGTGCCGAACTTCTCGGCCGGCGGCGTCGCGACTCCCGCGGATGCGGCGCTGATGATGCAGCTTGGCGCGCAGTCCGTGTTCGTCGGCAGTGGCATCTTCAAGTCGGACGACCCTGCGCCGCGTGCGCGCGCGATCGTCCGCGCCGTCACCGAGTTCGAGAACCCGGCGGCGCTCGTCGAAGTGTCGACGGGCCTCGGCGCGCCGATGGTCGGTCGCGAGGCCGCCAAGCTCGACGAGAGTGAGAAGCTCGCGAAGCGCGGCTGGTGATGTCGTGACGCCGCTGGTCGGAGTCCTCGCGCTGCAAGGCGACTACGCCGAGCACGAATACGCGCTCGCGAGTCGCGGCGTCACTACGCGTCGCATCAAGCGGCCGGCGGATCTCGTCGGGATCGACGGGCTCGTTCTGCCCGGCGGCGAGAGCACGACGATGCTCAAGCTGCTCGCGATCCAAGAGCTCGAGCAGCCGCTCGCCGCGGCGATCGAACAAGGTCTGCCGACCTTCGCGACGTGCGCCGGCGTCATCCTGCTCGCCCGATCGGTCGTCGAACCGGAGCAGCGGAGCCTCGGCCTGCTCGACCTCGACGTCGCGCGGAATGGCTACGGGCGGCAGATCTACTCCGGGACGTTCGATCTCGAGGTCGAGTCGTGCCGGGGTTTCGAATCGCCGATGCGCGGCGTGTTCATCCGCGCCCCGCGCGTCCTGGCTGCGGGACCCAGTTGCGAGGTCCTGGCGCGCCGCGACGGGGATCCCGTCCTGTTTCGCCAGGGAGCGATCCTCGGGGCTTGCTTCCACCCGGAACTCGAACCACAGCACCAGGTCGTCGATTCCTTCGTCGCATCGGTGTGCGCATTCGCTGCCGAGGAGCAAATCGACGAGCATCTGGCCCGTCGATGATTCCGCTACGCGACCACAACCCGACCACGATTGCCCGGCCCGTGGTCCTGATCACGTTCATCGCGATGAACGTGCTCGTCTACCTCGCAACGATGCACGACCTGGGCTGGGCGGCGTTGAGCTTCGGTGCGATTCCGTTCCACTTCACCGGGATGGAGCCGGAGTATCACCCGTACATCCGGCCCGAGCCGTTCGAGTGGTGGTTCCCGTTCCGTGCGATCTCGTCCGCGTTCCTGCACGGTGGATTCCTGCACATCCTCGGCAACATGTGGTTCCTGTGGGTGTTCGGGGACAACGTCGAAGCGCGCCTCGGTGGCTGGCGCTTCGCGATGTTCTATCTCGTCAGCGCGCTGGCTGCGGTCGCGGCGCAGGTCGTGTCGTCACCGAGCAGCCCGGTTCCGATGGTCGGAGCGTCCGGCGCGGTTGCCGGCGTGCTCGGCGCCTACATGCGGCTCTTCCCGCGGGCGCGCGTCACGGGGCTCGTACCGATCGGGTTCGTGCTTATCACCGTGAACTGGTCTGCGATGGTATTCATCGGTCTGTGGTTCGCGATGCAGGCGATCAGCGCGACGTTGACCGCCGGCGCACACAGCGGCACGGCGTGGTGGGCCCACATCGGCGGCTTCGTCGTCGGCTATCTGTGGGCGCCCAAGCTCGCGCCGAAGCGCAAGCGCATCGAGTGGTCGCTCCGCTGACGCGGCACCCCTACGGCGTGTAGGTGTAGGGGTGCGTCACGACGCAGCCGTTGCCGGAGGTGACGACGACCGTCGTCGGGCCGGGCGTACCCGGGGGTGACTGTCCGATGATCGCGGCGACGCCCAGCGTCGTGATGTTCAGCGGGTTGCCGCCGATTGTGACCGTCGTGTTCGGCAAGAACGGACCGCCGACGAGGATCGTCGTCACGCCGCCAGCGGCCGGCGTGCCCGCGGGCGTGATGAGGTTGGCGATCGACGGCGACGGGTTGAACGGTTCGCTCGCGGTGAACTGACCGTCCGGGTTCTGCACCGAGATCGTGCTGTCACACGTCGGGTTGCTCGGCAACGCGAACGTGACCGCATCCGCGGTGACGGTGTTGGGGGTGACGGTCGTGCCGTTGAAGTCGACGGAGAGCCCCGGTTCGAAGTTCTCACCGTGGATCGTGACCACCGTGCCAGCCGAGCCGAACAGCGGATCGACGGAGTTGATCGTCGGCGCGGGGAGTGTGAAGAACTCGGCGGAGATCAGGTTGGTGACCGCGATGTTGTTCGCCGGCGTGTCGACGATGAGCCCTTGGAAGGTGACCTGCGGCTGCGGGCCCATGACCGCCGGAATGGTGATCGACCACGGTGCGGTGCCCGGAATGCTGAACGGGGATGGCGGGATGCACATGTCCCCGATCCCGAACGGGAGCGGCGTCAGGTCGGCGGGAGTCGGATTCCCGAGGAAGCCCCACAGCACGAACACCGGCGGATTGGGACCGCCACCGGGATGCGTCGGCGGCGCGGCGACTGACATGTCCCAGGGCAGACCGAGCGGCACCGGAATGACGTGACCGCCGATGCCGTTCATCGACTGCCCGAGAATCTCGACGACCGGGAACGGGCCGCCGCCGGACATGCCGACGTTGCCGTCGACACACGGTCCGAGCACGTCGATGAGATCGAGGGACGCACGCGCGTTGATGCGACCGTGACCGAAGTAGTTGTCGCGACCGGGCGTGTCCTCACTGGGATTCCCGACCTGATCCTCCGCGCCTTGCTGCAGCAGGCTGTAGACGTCGGCCTGGGTCAGGGTGAGGCCCGCACTCTGCGCGCGCGCGACGAGCAGCGAGGCGACGCCCGCGGCGATCGGCGCGGCGAACGAAGTCCCCGAGATCGGGATGGAGATGTCCGCGTGCGTGAAGGCGTCGCACGTCACGACGTTGTGCCCGGCCGCGACGAAGTCGAGTGCGTTGCCGGTGCCGGAGGAGTTCCACCAATCGTCGGTGTTCGTCGTGCCGCCGATCGAGATCGACTCCGGCGCCGAGCTCGGATAGCTCGAGTCCGCGTGGCCGATGCCGAAGTTGCCCGCTGCCGAGAAGATGATCTTGCCTGCCGCGGAGCACGCGGCCATCGCGTTCTGCAGCGTCGTGTCGGCCGGATAGTTCTGCAGGCTCATGGTGACGATCGTGACGTCGTCTTGCGCGGCGCAGTAGTTCAGCCCTTGCGCGAGATCCATCGCGTTGCCGAACCCTACCGGGTCGATGACGAGGATCGGGAGAATCTTGCAGTTCCAATCGACGCCGGTGACGCCGAAGTTGTTGTTCGCGTTCGCGCCGAGCACGCCGGCGACCTGCGTCCCGTGCGGGTTCGTCGCTTCGGGATCGTTGTCTTCGGCGAAGAAGTCCCACCCGTCCGGGTCGATTCGACCGACGAACTCGGGGTGATCCGAGTCGATACCGGTATCGATGACCGCGACGACGACGTTCGAAGCTCCGGTGCTGAGGTCCCACGCGGCTTCCGCCTCGATGTCGGCCCCGGGAGCGCCGCCGGCCTGACCGGTGTTGTGGAGGTGCCACTGCGCCGTGTAGTGGGAGTCGTTCGGAATGGCCGGAATCGCGGCGATCTGGCCGATGCCGTTGCGTTCGGCGTACTCGATCGCGGGATGCTTGGTGAGATCCGCGATCCACGCGAGTTCGGTGCCGGCCGGAACGCGCACGCGGATGACTCCTGAGTAGCGGTCTTCGTCGATGAGCTCGAGCTCCTTCTCGGCGACGAACTGGCGCATCGCGGCCTGTTTGCCCGCGGCCGGTCCGATCAGGACCTCACCCGGCATGTAGCGAGCTTGCGCGACGAGTGCGGGCGACATCGCGATCGCGATCGCCAGCACCAAGAATCCGAACCCCAAACGCACGGCGGTCTTTCCCATGCCGGAATCGTAGCAACGATCTCGCTAGTGTGGGGAGAGACCTACTTCTTGTCGCGATCCAACAGGCCTCGGAACCAGCGCGACCCCGCGTCGAGCTTCTTGCCGAGTGATTCGGTATCGATGCCGGCCTTCTTGGCGAGTGCGCGCACGATCGCGGTCGCCGTCGCAGCACGCATCGAGGCCCGTCGGTCCGGCGCGTCGCGATCGAAGTCGTCTTCATCGAGGCGAAGATCGAACTCGAGGTCGAGCTGTCGCGGCTCGTCCCCGAGCCATTTCACGATGGGTGTGAGCAACAGCTTGGTCGCGGTTCCCGCGTCGGCGGGCACGGCGGCACGCACGTCGCGAAACCGAAAGCGCCATTCGGAGAGAATGCCCGACGCGGTTCCGGGCTTCCACGAGTCGACGATCTCGATGTCGACATCACCGGCGGTCAGCATGCGCAACGGTCCGCCGATCCACGTCGTGAGCGCGGTGATCGGCAGTCGTTCCACCTGCCACCGCGTCTGGCGTTGATCCGTGCTACCGCTGGTTTCGATCGTGACCGGCCGGCCTGCGAAGTGTCCGGTGCCGTTGGATCTCAGCAATACGTCGAACCACGCCTTGTTGGTTCGGTATGGAGCGCAGTGCCACTTGCTCACCCGGAGCGGGAACGAGTACTCACGGTCGAGGAACTCGAGAGCGATCGAGACGTCGGCGTCGATCACGCGGAGGTCGTCGATATGGAAGTTTTTGCGCGGCCGCTTCAGATCCAAGTCGCGTGAGTAGGTCCCGCGCACTCCGGTCGCCACGACCGAGTCGAGCGGTACGACCGACGACCACGAGCGCAAGACGCCGACGTCCAGCTCGAGTTTCTGCACGGTGAGGTCGAGCGAACCACGCGCGGGATCGTCGCGTCGAATCACGACGTCGTGCATCACGATCGAGCCCGTGAGCAGGCTGCCCGTTGCGTCGGAGAACCGGATCTCCGTGTCCGGCCGCCGCGACGCGGACCACCGAATCATCGGGTCGAAGAGCACGGTCTCGAACGCGAGCAGCAGGAGCGCACCCACCGCGAGTAGGACGAGCGCCGTCTTGCGCAAGAATCGCAGGCCCCGCAACTGACGTCGCTCGCGCTGCCGTTCCCGCATCAGGAACAGCTCGACGCCGAGCTCGACGAAGAGGATGAGCAACTCGAACGCCGCCGTCACGAGCGCGCCGAGCGTCGACGCGACGACCGGCGCGAGCGCCGTCGTGATGAGGATCAGTAGAACGTCCACGGATCACGCAGTGGACGGACTGCGCCGCGACCTTTCGCCGATCACTTCTTCTTCTTGGCGGACTTCTTGCCCTGGGTCTTGTCGCGCTTGGGCTTCTTCGCCTTCACGGCCTTGCTGTGGTTCTTCTCGAGCCAGGTGACGCCCTTCTTCATGTTCGGCCACACGGGGCCTCGCCAGCCGTGGCCGCCGTCGTAGGTCGCGAACTCGACCTTCGCCTTGGCCTTGCCGAGTTTCGCTTCGGCGTCCCGCGCCATCCGCATCGGGCAGATCTTGTCGTCGTCCGAGTGGTAGATGTAGAACGCGCGACCCTTGCCGTTTTTGAGCTTCGGCAGGTAGTTCGGTTTGAACACGGACATCGCGATGAAGGATCCTGTGATTCGGGACTTCTTCTTCAGTGCTGCCGCGTAGGCCGCGGGACCCGACGACGACCAGGTCAGCGTGAAGATGTGCGACCGGTCGATCTCGACCTGGCTCTCGACGTCCTCGATGACCGCGTCGATGAACTCCTCGGTCGAGAACTTCATCTTCTTGACCTCGTTCTTGTCGGTGGGCCAGATGATCTGTTGGTCGTCGGTCCACTTCTTCGACACGAGCTGTGCCGCGACGTAGTCCTCGTCGAGCGCGTACTTGTAGATGCGCTTGCAGAACGTCTCGAACTCTCGGCTGCCGTCACCGCCGGGCAGGATCAGCATCAGCTTGTAGCCCTTCTTGGGCGCCTTGCGTTCGCCGTCGTGACCGATGAGGAAGTAGGTCTTGTCGTCGTCCTTCTCCGCCTTGCGCTCGATCGACGGCACGTCTTCGACGCCGGTCTGCTCCTTGTCCTGGCCGATCGCGAGCTGGGCCGGAAACAGAGTGCCGAGGAGGACGGTCGTGAGTCGGAACATGGTCGTTGCCTCGTGTGTGTGGGTCAGTCGCCGGGCCAGATGGACTGGACGAAGTCGGCGATCGGGTCGGATGCGATGTCGTGGGCGATCTCGTTTCCGTGGAGGTCACTGGGATCGACCCAGAGCGCTTGCGCATCCTGGCCGCGAAAATTCTCCAGGAGATCGAGAACCGGAATCTCTTCCGCGTCGCAGAACTCGCGGACGACGCGATGCAGCGTCTCGAACGGGTAGCGATCGTCGTGACCTAGGTTCTGGAACAGCGGCCACACGACGACGCCGAGGCGCACGTCGCGCTTCTGGCACCAGTCGCGGATCGAGCGGAGGGAGTCTTGTGGCCCGCCGCGCTTCCAGGTCGCCTCGGGCGGCGTGCCCTGCATCTGGTAGTGCGTGACGTGCGGGTGTGTCATCGAACGCTGGTCGACCGGGAGATCGATCAGCCACTGCCCCCAGTCGACGTTCGGGTCGAGGTCGAAGCGCGAGCCCAGCCCGCCGCTCGTCAGCAACTTCCAGAGGCGGGAGTTCGAGAGCAGTCCCGAGGACGCGGCGTACTTCTCTCGGAGGATGCTCGCACAGTCCTCGCACTCGAAGTCGACGAGGTACTCGTGCTCGTTACATCCGCGCACGGTGCTCGGCTTGAACAGGGCGCAGACATCCGGCATCGCGACCAGGTCGTTCAGACACAGGGTGACGAGGACCACGTCCGGATCGAACTTTCCGAACCGGTCGCGCAACGCCCACCAGTACTCGTCGACGAACAGCGTCCCGGAGGAGCCGCAATTGATCGTGCGCACGTCGCCGAGCGACGCGAGCTTCGGCTCGATCAGGCGCGGCCAGATGCGGTCGACGGAGACGCCCCAGCCGAACGTGAACGAGTCACCGAGGCAGAGGATGCGCTTGCGACCCTGCGGCTTCTCGACCGTGAGGTCCGCGCGATCGCGGATCGAGAATCTGTTGATGTCGACGCGCACGCAGCCGTGCTCGTCCATGTATTCCCGCGAGCCGCCTCGGTAGCAGATGTAGAACGACCGGTCCGGAGCCCACAGCAGTCGGCCGCGCGGAAGCTTGCCACCTTGGATGAGCCCGGCCTCCGCCGCCTTGTCCGCAGGCAGCTCGTTGTGATCGAGATCCGCGTAGTACATCTGGTACTGGAACTCCGGCACCATTCGCGCGGCGCATTCTCCGAGACCCAGCGCGAGAGTCAGGGAAACGACGAGCGCGACGAGACGTAGTAAGACCTTTTTCAAAGCAGCTGGCGGAAGACCTCTTTACCGTCAGCAGTCTAGCCCGGAACCGAATGCACGACACGCTCCGCACACTGACGCTACTCGCCACGGCGACGCTGGCATCGTGCTGGACGCCGCAGCACGACGAGATCGCCTGGCGCGGGCACGCGTTGACGCGCAGCCGTGGCGCGGCCGACTCCGTCGACCGAGTCGGGCACTCGCTGACTCGGGCGATCGAACCGCGGGACGAGGTCACTCCCGCGTCCGGTGACGTCCTCGTCTACTCGATCGAGGTGGAGTCCCCGTCGTCGTCGTATCGTCGATACCTGCGACTTACCGTCCAGCCGTCGGACGAGAAGCTCCACAAGTACTTCAACACGACGGTCACACAGTCGGCATCCGACGTGGAACCGCGGTCGAAGTCGTTCCGATCCCGCGTCCTACCGGTCCGGATCGAGCTGTTCGACGAGCACGGTGAGCAGATCGGAGAGTCGCTGGCGGAGGACGCGATGGTGGACCTGCTCGCGATGGGCTTCACCGAAGCGTGCGAAGCCTATCTCCGCAGCGACGGCAAGTTCGAGACCGTCGACGAGGCGTTCGAAGTCGCGTTGCTCGACGCTCCGCCGATGTTCTCGATCGGCGAGCTGCTGCAGAGCGACGACCTGCTGTTCGATCTCGCGTTCGATCTGGTCGATACGAGTCTCGCGCTCACTGCGATTTGGGCGTTCGGCGTCCGGTTCACGATCGAACCCAAGTACGACGACGTCGAGCGAGTCGCGGCCGAAGGCGTGACCGGCCGCCGCGGGTATCGGTTCCCCGTCCAGTTCCTCGTCAACGGATACCCGGCCCTGCGCGTTGCGACCACGGTCGTCGAGCCGCGTGCGCCGCTCGGCCTCACGGCCGGGATCACGCGCATCGACGGGTTCCGGCCGACAGACGATCGCTACCGCGTGCGCATGCGTCTCGTGTTGCCGCCGGACTGACGCCTACTTCGCCGGCAGCTCGACGCGGACCTCATGGCCTGCGGCGACTTCGATCTCGATAGGCTCGCCCTCGAGCGGAATGGCGAGATAGCGGCCGGCCGGGACGGCGTTCTGAGGCTGCGTCTTCGGCTTCGCGCTCTCGACATCCGCCTCGGGCACGGCCGCTTCGATGAACGCGTTGTTCTGGTTCGGTTCGCCGAGGGCCAGCAGCAGACGCGGTGTCGCTTCGCTCTCTACTTTTACAGGAGCGATCTCGAAGTCGACGGGCGTTCCGTCGGCGTTTCCGAGAGTCGAGCGCAGGCGCGTGACGGTCGGAATGTTGCCCATTCCATCGATCGTGAACGCGGCCCCGCCCTTCGTGACGAGCTTGCTGAACACCGACGGATCGATGCGCACGAGCGCGATGTCGGAGCCTTCGGGAATCACGATCGTGCCGGTCGGGTCGATCGCCACCACGCCGAGATCGATCTCCTGCGCTGGCGCGACGCGGAAGTTCGCGACCTGGGTCCAGCTTGCGCGCTCGCCGCCGATGACGAGTCGGTAGTCCCCGAACGGCAGCTGCTCCAGCGGGAGCTCGCCCTCGCCGTTCGGATGCAGTGTGATCCCACGGGAAGACGCGGTGTGCCACACGCGGGCTTCGATGCCTGAGAGCTGGGCGGGGTCGACCGAGAGCGTCGCGGCGAGCTTGCCGAACGGCTGCTGGTCGCGGGGAACGGTGATGTCGATCGGGGCGACGCTCGGCCAAAGCTGGCGCTGCCAGTCCGGGATGCGGCCGGGCACGCGCTTGTCGAGCTTGCGGTAGAACGCGAGCTCATGCGCGCGATCCGGGACGTTGGGGATCCGGAACACGCCCTGGCCATCGGTCTTCGCGACGTCGATCCACTCGCCGGTGCCGTCGGAGGAGCTCGCTTCGACGCGCCAGCCGACCAGCGGTCGACCCGCATCGTCGACGAGTCGCCCCTGCAGTTCGAGGCCGCGATCGAGGCGGGCGTCGAAGCGGGTGGTCTCGCCTTCGTCGCAGACCACTTCGCCGAGCGCGACTCCGAGATCGCCGCCACCGGCGCGCACCGTGTAGCTGCCCGGTTGGACCTTCGGCAACTCGTACTTCCCGTCCTCGTCGGCCGTGGCGAACACGTCGGGTCGACCCGGTGCGCTGGCGACGATGTGCGCTTTGGATGCGGGCCCGCCAACGGCATCGAGGATCATCCCGGCGATCTTGCCGAAACCCTGCTCGGGCGCATTTCGGCTTTCGTTGATCGCCAGGCTGACGAACGTGCCGGCTCTGGTCGTGCTCAGTTCGAAGCCGCCTACGGTCGGAACCGCGTCCGCGCTGTCCGGAGTCGGCGTGACGAAGCGGCCGTATTCACCGTCGAACTCCATGTCCGGCAGGTTCGCCGCACCGCCGCCGCCGTAGGCGTGCAGTCGGCTGCTCCAGACGATGCTTCCGTGCTCGACGAACACGCGATGCGTGCGCATCGAGATCTGTGCCGTGTGGCCGGCGCGCAACTCGACGAGGCGCAGTGATGCGGGATTCTTCGACGATCCGATCGCGACGCGCATCGTGTCGGTGCGGCCGCGCCACTTCACTTCGAGGACCCCATCGTCACCGGTGCTGCCGGCACGATTCAGCGCGTGCCGTTCGGGTCCGAGGACGACGCCGACGTTCGGCGCGGGCATGTCGAATTGATCGAACGCGCGGACTTGCAGCGAGAATTCGTGTGGCTCGCGGGCTTGCAGTGCCGCCATGCCCGCGGCCGGTGCGGCCTCTTCGATGTCGGTTCTCTCGATGTCTCCCTCGAGTTCTGCCGCTTCGCCGTCCGGCGTGTTCTCCGCGCTTTCCGCGGCGACCATCGGGCCGACGGGTTGGTCACCGTCGTCGAGGAAGAACATGGGCAGGGCGAGGAGGGCGAGTGCGGCGGTCGACACCGCGAGCTTTGCATTGAGGGTCAAGACGGCAGCTCCTTTGAGCAGCGCGCTCCCGGAGAGTGCGCTCGAGAGTTTCGGGGCAGGCAGGCCGAACAAACCTGCGAGTGCACCCCGCCACTTTCGATCGCGCTGGCCGAACCGTTCGGCGAGGCTCGTGCGCAGCTTCTCGTGCGCGGTCTTGAGCCTGCGGTAGACGACCTGAATCGGCAGCTCCAGCCGCATCGCGACATCGCGTGGTGCGAGGCCGTCGAAGTGGCGCAAGAACACGACGGCCTGCAGGTCGTCGTCCAGTTCGAGGACCGCGTCCATGATCGTGCGCAGCGTCTCCCGCCGCTCGAGCAGGTCGAGCGTCGAGGACTCCAGGCTCGAACCGGTCACGGCGGTCTCGCGGCGTTCGCGCCGCACGGTCGTGCGGTGCTGGCTGGCGATCACGTTGCGGAGCACGGTCGCGAGCCAGCCGCGGATCCGCTCACTGGCGACGCGCGGCGCCTGCAGTGCGCGGAGCCAGGTCTCCTGGAGCGCGTCCTCGGCTTCTGCCGGGCAACGCACGAGACTGTGGGCGAGCCGCCGCAGCGAGGCGACGTGGTCCGCGAGAAGATCCGGGTGAACTGGTGAGATTTCCGTCATCGGGGTGCATCAGCAGGGACGCCACCGACCCGATTTTTAGACGGGTGAATCTCCGAAAAAGCTCCGCGCGACTCGGTTCGTCGCGACGCCGTTACAAACCCGACGGCCTACAGATCGACCGTTCGGCCGGTTCGCGCGGCTTCGTCCGCTGCGAGCACGATCCGGAGACTGTTGACCGCATCGTTCATGTGGTCGGTGAGGTCGACGTTCTCGAGGATCGCGCGGGCGAACACTTCCTGCTCACGCCGGCAGAGCGCGTCGTGGTCCGGTTCGTCCGTCGTGTCGATCGTCTCGTCCGGATGGACGAACTCGTCGTTCGCGTCGCGGTCGGCACGGTGGACGAGCAGGCTGTTGGTCGCCGTGTGTGAGTCGATGTCGGACGACTCAGAGTCGCGCTCCTCGCCGCCCTTGTCGACGATGCTGACGCAGCCCTTGGGGCCGACGACGTCCTTCACGAAGTAGGCGACCTCGCTCATCATCGGACCCCAACCGGCTTCGTACCAGCCGACCGAGCCGTCGTCGAACGCGACCTGAAGCTGGCCGTAGTTGAACATCTTCGCGTCGATCTCGTCGCTGAGCCGCGCCGCGATCGCGCTCACGCGCAGAGGTTTCGCGCGGGTCATCTGACACATCACGTCGACGTAGTGCACGCCGCAGTCGACGATCGGCGACATCGAGTTCATCAGCGCCTTGTGCGTGCCCCACTCGGCGCCGCGGCTCTGCTGATTGAGGTTCATGCGCATGACGAGCGGCTTGCCGAGGGTCTGCGCGACCTCGATGAATTTCTGCCACGCCGGATGCACGCGCAGGATGTAGCCGATGACGAGCTTCCGGTCCTTCGCGATCGCGAGGTCGACGATCTCCTGCGACTCTTCGACGGTCTCGGCGAGCGGCTTCTCGATGAACACGTGTGCGCCGGCCTCCATGCTCTTCTTTGCAAGAGCGGCATGCGTGTCCGGATACGTGTTGATCGACACGCAGTCGGGCTGGGTCTCGGCGAACGCCGTGTCGAAGTCTCCGAACGTCGCGACGCCGCCGAGCTCGGCGGAGACGCGCTCTCGGCTCTCGGGCCCGCGGCTCACGAGGCCGACCAGCTCGAATTCGTCCATGGCGTGGTAGGCGCGCGCGTGGGAGGCGCCCATGTTGCCGCAACCGACGACCAACACTTTGAGCTTGCTCATCGTCGGTAGAATCTATCGCCACCCCTGATGCGATACGAAGGCAAGATCTACCGGCCGCCGAGCGAGGCCGATGCGTTGATCCTCCAAGCGACGATCGGCTGCTCCTGGAACAAGTGCACGTACTGCGACATGTACCGCGAGAAGCAGTTCCGCGTGCGTCCGCAGCACGAGGTGCTCGAGGACATCGCGATGGCCGCGGATGCCGTGGGCGACCGCGTCGAGAAGGTGTTCGTAGCGGACGGTGACGCGCTCGTGATGGACCTCGCGGAATGGCTGCCGATTCTCGCGGCGTGCCAGGAGTCGTTTCCGCACCTGCGTCGGATCAGCTGCTACGCGATGGCGACGAACGTGCTCGCGAAGTCGCCTGCCGAGCTGCAGGAGCTCCGCGACGCGGGCCTCGAGCTGCTCTACATGGGCCCGGAGTCGGGTGACGACGCGACGATGAAACGCATCGCGAAGGGCAGTGACTCTGCGGCGCACGTCGATGCGGCCGCGCGCGCCAAGGACGCCGGAATGGCGCTCTCGGCGATCTTTCTGCTCGGCGCGGGGGGCGTGGAACGGAGTGCGGAGCACGCCGCCGCTTCGGCCCGGCTCGCGACGGAGATGGACCCCGAGTTCCTCGCGGCGCTGACCCTGACCGTCGTGCCGGGCACGCCGCACCACCGCCTGCAGGAGACCGGGCGGTTCGAACTGCCGGGCGTCGAAGGCCTGCTCCGGGAGCTTCGGACCTTCGTTGCCGAAGCTTTGCCCACCGATGCTCTGTTCCGGACCAACCACGCTTCGAACTACCTGGCGCTCGGAGGCCGGCTGCCCCGAGATCGGGAGCGGATCGTCGAGGCGCTGGATGCGGCCCTCCGCGGCGACATTGCGCTGCGCCCGGAATGGGGTCGGGGTCTCTGAGCGAGATTCTGGCGAGGTTCGAAACTCGCCGTACTGTCGGAACTATCCTGCCTACTGCGTCCAACCGTATTGACGCGACCCGGGTGTCGGCTTGACCAATCCGGGGCGGTTCGTTGGACTCTACGACTCGCTCCTTCCGCAGCCCCGCTTCCCACTTCTTCCACCCGCACACTGGCGGCTGACCTCGTCCTCCGTCACCCCACCGTTCTTCGGCCTCTCCGATGATCAAGCATCTCCTTGCACCCGTTCTCCTGGCGTCGCTCGCGGGCACCGCGAACGCCCAAGTCTTCGGCTTCGTCATGGACTCCGTGACCGGCAACCCCATCGAGGGTGCGATCGTCACGCTCGCGACGACCACGACGCGCACCACGACGGCCATCGACGGTTCGTTTGCTCTACTCGGCGCGGTGGGCACCAACATCGAGATCGTCGCGGCGAAGAAGGGCTACTACAACGAGCCCGCGTTCGTCACGACTCCGATCGGCAACGTGCACATCTCGCTCGAACCGGTCGTGCTCGGCACGAACACCGGCTACGCGTTCCTCGATCCGCTGACGTGCAGCGCGTGTCACTTCGAGCAGTACGACCAGTGGGTGAACTCGCCGATGGGGAAGACCGGTAGCAACGCCTGGGTCTACGACCTGGCGAACGGCACGGGCACGCCGGGTGGCATGAACGGCTTCGTCTACACCCGGGACTCGCTGCACCTCGGGTTCAACCCGACGGGCTCGTGTGCCGCGTGCCACCAGCCGGAGAACTGGATCACCAACCAGGGCATCGCTCTGGAGGAGCCCATCGATCAGCTGACGATCCAGGCTGCGCACGGCGTCTCGTGTGAGGTCTGCCACAAGATGGCGAACATCGACGAGAACTTCCTGAATACGCTCGGCCCGACGCTGCCGTCGGTCGAGTTCAACCTGCCGAACGACTCGTTCAACGAGCAGGTCGAGTACGGCATTCTCGGTGACGTCTCGTTCGAGGCGCCGGGCCTGATGCGCGCTTCGTATCAGCCGCAGATCGTCGCCGAGATGTGCGCGTCGTGCCACCAGTACAGCAACGACCACGACGAGGACGGTGACCACGAGGAGGCCAGCAGCCCCGAGGGCCAGGCGACCTACGAAGAGTGGGCGAACAGCCCCTACGGCGATCCGAACGACCCGATGTTCCAGACGTGCGTCGACTGCCACATGCCGCCGTCCGGCTCGGTCGACGTTTGCTCCCTCGGCCTGCCGCCGCGCATGCCCGACCAGGTTCGCAACCACAACATCGTCGGCACGACTCCCGAGTTCCTCGAGAACGCCGTCGACCTCGTCATGAACGTCGTCGACAACGGCGCGACCCTCGACGTCCAAGTCGACATCACGAACTCGATGGCAGGGCACAAGGTCCCGACCGGCGTCACGCCTCGCAACATGATCCTGATCGTGGAAGCGTGGCGCGTCGAAGACGGTCAGATGCTGACGGAGACGCTCGGCCAGGCTGTCGACGTCTACGGTGGCTCCGGCCCGCGCATCTTCGGCAACTACGAAGGCACGCCGGGCAAGACGTTCGCGAAGATCAGCCTCAACAGTCTCGGCCAGCACGCGCCGATCTTCACCGAGGCCGAGACCCTGCAGTACGACAGCCGCATCGCGCCGCTCGCGACCGACACCACGAACTACTCGTTCCAGGTGCCGGCGGGTTCGGGCGCCCTCAAGGTGCGCTCGCGCCTGATCTACCGTCGCGCGTTCAAGTACGTCGTCGACGCGAAGGGTTGGACCAAGACCGGCACCGGCGGCACGCTGCCGGACACGCAGCAGCCCTACTACGGTCACCTCATGGAGGAGTCCGAGTGGGACAACGGTGTCGGCCCGGCGCCGATCGAGCGCTTCGGCACCGGCTGCAGCGGCCTGACGATCGACGCGCTCGGCGATCCCGAGCTCGGCAACCTGGACTTCGGCTTCAAGCTGTCCGGTGCGATCCCGCTCAACGGCGCGTTCCTGTTCCTCGGCTTCAGCAACACGGTCGACCCGAGCATCGGTGCGCTGCCGTTCGACCTGACGCCGGTCGGCGCGACGAACTGCTCGATTCAGGTGTCGACGCAGGGCCTCTTCCAGGGCTTCGTCGATGGCACGGGTGAGGCGAACATCCTCTTCCCGCTGCCGGTGAACACGCCGGCCGGGTTCGGCTTCTACGCGCAGTTCGCGGCGTGGGGCCCGTACAACCCGCTCGGTGTCGCGACGTCCGACTCGCTCGCGATCATCACGCAGCCGTGATCCGCTGAGCGCGCGCGCCCGCTGCTACCTGTCGGCGGGCGCGCCTGATTCGCTGTCGAGAAAGCGGATCGTCGTCGAGAACAGCCGCGCGAGTGCGTCGGTGATCTCGGTGTCTTCGCGCGCGGCCCAATCGACCGCTCGCGCGTGCCAATCCCGGCCGACGTTCGAAGCGCCGAGCCGGTGCTGGGACATCGCGAGGAAGAGCCACTCGTAGACGTCGTTCTGCGGATTCGCGGCGACGCCGTCGACAACGCTCGCGACGCCCTCCGTCGAGCAGTTCCGCAGGCCCGTGGCGAGGAGGACCGGGGCGGCCTTCACGCCGATTCGCGTCGCGGGGAGGCAGCGCTCGATCAGCTCCGCGTGCTCGCCCAGTTCGTGGAGGGCGCGGAGGAGTGCGATTTGGAACTGTTGCTCGTCCGGCGCGAGTTCGACTGCGCGCCGCGCGGCTTCGCAGGCGGCTTCGTGGTCACCGCGCTTCGCGAGCAGCTCCGCGATTCGGCCGTGGGCGTCGGCGAGCTCCGGGTCGACTTCGATTGCCCGTCGGAACGATTCGAACGCCTTGTCGTCGTCGCCGTCGGTGCGCTCGACGATGCCGATCGCGACGATCGGTCGGCCATCCTTCGGCCAGCGTACGCTCGCGGCACGCAACAATTCGCGAGCCCGGGCGGTGTCGCCGAGCTCCGCGGCAAACGTGTTCGCGAGTTCGCGCCACACGTCGAAGTCGTCCGGCCGCAGAGCCAGCGCGGCGCTGAAGTGGAACACGGCTTCGTCGGGCTCTTCTTCCGCGAGCGCGCGAGCGAGCGCGAGAGCGATCCCGAAGTCGTCCGGCCGACGCAGCCGAGTCACTCGGAGCAGCGTGTTCGCGGCTTCGTCGTCACCCTCGTCTCGCAGCGCCTGCGCCTCCCGTAGCTCACTCGCGACCTCTGTTGCGCCGGGCTCCTCCGCGACGGACTGCCAGCTGCAGCCCGCGCTCGCGGACGCCGCGACAGCGGCGACGATCAGCTCGATTCGGTGTCGGATTCGCATGTTCTCGCGACGAGGGAGTAGAGCGGTAACATGACGGGATGCCATCCCCCTCCGATCTCATTCAACGAAACGACGACGGCAGCCTGACCAAGGAGACGATCAAGCGTGCGGTCAAGGCGTTCCGGCGACGGCTCAAGCTGACGCGGGAAGAGGACGAGGCGCGGCTCGGCAACGATGCGATGACGCAGGGGCGCAAGTCCTCGATCGTCGGCGTGAAGCCGCCCGAGCAGTACCCCCAGGAAGTCTGGGACGAACTCGTAAAGCGGGGCCGGATGCGCAGCCTCGGCGACGGCGTTTACGAACTCGTCGACTGAACGCCCAGGAACCGACGACCCCTAAGAGCCCACGACCCACGTCAGGCAGTTCGTCACGAACGTGCCCGCGCCCGGTTGGCACGAGCCGAGTACCTGGCTGCTCATCACGAAGCCGCAGTTCGCAAGATTGAGCGGCAGGGACACGTCGAGGCTCGCGGTTCCGGTGCAGCCCCCGGCGCCGTTCACCGGCTGCGAGAACGACAGGACGCCGGCCGCAGGCACGAGCAGTGGCGCACAGAACGGTGGCAGCGTGAACCCGGGTGGCGTGCACGGGCCGACGTTGAGCAAGAAGACGCACATTGCGCCGGATGGCAGCCCGCTCGCATCGAGTGTGAAGTCGAGGTTGCCGATGATCGAGTCCCCGTTGCCGAAGAAGTGCACCGGAGCGCAGTTCGCGCACGGCGCGCTCGTGCAGCCGATCCCGACCGTTTCCTCGGCCGGCGGCTCGATCGAGAGGCCGACGAACGGATTGGGGGAGTCGCAGCACCGGAGCGGCATCGTCGCGCAGTCGGACGGGTTGAGGCGCGCCGCGACGACGCGCAGGCCGTCCGTGGCCCAGATCTCGTCCGTGCAGGCGTCGTAGGTCAGGCCGACGAGCGTGCCGAGTACGCTGCCGTCCGGGCACGTGAGCAGCGCGCTCGCGCAGAGCAAGTTGCACGGATCTGCGTAGGCCGCGATGGCCACGATCCCGCCGGCGGCCGCGGCCTCACAGTTGGAGATGCAGTAGAGCAGTCGCTGCTGCGACGCGTCGAAGGCGATGCCGGTGATCGTCAGGCCCGGCGGTAGCGGAACGAGGCACTGACTGACGATCGTCAGCGAGCAGCCGTTGATCTGGAACGTCGTGAGGACCCCGTTGGAGTCCGTGACGAGCAGGCGATTCAACGCGTGGTCGAACGCCATCCCGGTCGCGACCGCGCCGGGTCCCGATGTCGCGAGGGTCTGCACCGGGCACTGTTCCGGGCAGGCGGGATCGCGCGTGTCGAACTTCGCGATCAGCGAACCGTTGGTGACCCACGTTCCGCGGGTTCGGGAGTCGTAGGCGCAGCCGCCGGCGCACGGGTTGGCCGCGAGCCCGGGGAAGACGAGGTTGCATTCCTGCTCCGCACAGGTGGTGAAGTCCTGGGAGCGGATGGTCGGACCGTTGACGGTCAGTCCGAGGAAGCGACCTCCCGTCTGCGCGGGCAGCGAGAACGTGAGGGCACACCCCAGGACCGCGGCGAGGCGAGTCGCGAGCATTGGTGGGTGGGTGGCGGGTGGGAACCCAGGAATCATCGTGGTTCCCGCTCTCGTTTGCCAGCGCCTGCAGACCACGATTCGGTCAAGGATGGGCGCGTGTGCGGCGGTGCGCAACGGAGCGCGCGAGTCTTGACGGGTTGGAAACGTGGCTCGAAGCTGCGATGGAGATCTCCGATGAAACCTCGCCGACACCGACTCGCCAGTCCTTTCGCCACGATCGCCTTCCTCGCGCTCATCCTCGCGGCTCCCGCGCGCGCGACGTGGTCGATCCTCATCGTCGACACCGCGACGGGAGAAGTCGCGGTCGGCATCGCGACGTGCTTGACCGGATTCGACCTGCGGCCGAACACGGTCGTCGTCGTGCCCGGCGTCGGAGTCGGGGCGGCGCAGTCGTTCGTCGGGCCGCTGTCGCTCCGTCAGTTGATCCGCAACGAGTTGATCGCGGGCACGACTCCGACGCAGATCCTCAACCTGCTCGCGGCAGCCGACACCGGGCACCAGAGCCGGCAGTACGGAATTGTCGACGCGGTCGGCGGAGCGGCGACGTTCACCGGGACGGGCGCCTTCGCGTTTGCGAACGGCGTGACCGGCAACGTCGGTAGCATCTACTACGCGGTGCAGGGTAACGTGTTGACCGGGCAGCCGGTGATCACGATGGCGGAGCAGGCGATCGCGAACACGGTCGGCGACGTCGGCCAGAAGCTGATGGCCGCCATGGAGGCGGCGCGCGCGATGGGTGGGGACGGGCGCTGCTCGTGCGGCGCCAACCCGACGGGCTGCGGGTCGCCGCCACCCGCGTTCACGAAGTCGTCGCACATCGGCCTCGTGATCGTGAGTCGTCCCGGCGACCTCGACGCGCCGTGCACGGGGAGCTCCGGTTGCGGGGCAGGCGACTACTACCTCGACATCAACATCGCGAATCAGCAGGCCGCCGACCCCGACCCCGTGCTGCAGATCCAGGCGCTCTACGACGCGTGGCGGATCCAGCAGGCGGGCCGACCCGATCACTTCCGATCGACGGCGTCCCTCGCGGCTACGGATCTCCGCGCGAACGGCGTCGACTCGACGACCGCGTCCGTCGTGCTGCGCGACATCGACGGGCTGCCGATCGGCAACGCGGCCACCCTCAGCGTCTCGCTGGACTCCACGAGCACGGCCGACGCCACCTTCGGTGCGGTCGTCGCGCAGCCGGACGGTAGCTACACGTTCGACGTGACGGCGGGGGTGCAGCCCGGAGAGATCGTGCTCAACGTGGTGGCGGACGATGGGCAGGGGACCGTGTTGTTGTCGCCTCGCCCCGTTATCCAGGTCGGAGACCCGTTCGGCGCGTGCGGCGTTGGCACGGTGAACTCAGGGCCGAACGTCGTGGACGTGCTTCGCGTCGATGGCGAGGTCGGCAGTGATCGAGTCGTGACGGTGCCGTTCGGGCAGCCGTTCTCGATCGACGTGGCGGCGCCGCCGGTTGGCGGTGGACTGGCCGGAAATTTCCTCCTGTGGGCGCACCTGGGCGTGCCGACGCCGTCGTCGGAGTTCGCGTTTGGCGTACCGACGGGATCGCTGTGCTTCACGCCGGTGCCGTTCGATCCGTTCGCGCCGACGTTGCTGCTCGCGGATTCGATCGGCGCGGGAGCACTCTACGGCGCGACGTCCGCGCCTTGGTCGGTCGCGATCCCGGGCATCCCGTCCGCCGTCGACCTCGTGCTGCAGGGCCTGATGGTCGAGAGTGCCACGGAGCTCGGCGTGACGAACGCCGTCGTCGCGCGCGTGGAGCTGTTCCCGCCGCCGGTGATCACCGACGTGTTCCCCGATGCGGCCCCGGCCGGCGCTACGGTGTCGGTACAGGGAACAGGCTTCGAGCCCGGAGTCACGGCCGTCGTCGGAGCAACGCCCGCGATCACGCAGTTCGTGAGTCCGGACCTCGTGACGTTCACGATGCCAGCGGGAGCCGGGTGCGACACGAGCCTGTCGATCCAGAACCCGGGCTCCCTCTCGGCGACGGCGTATCTCAACGCTACGCCGGGGATCTTCTCGACGCCGTTCTCGAGCGGTCCATCGGCGGGCGGTGTGCTCTATCTCGTCACCGGGGAGAACCTCGAGGACGCCACGCTGACGATCGGTGGCGCGGCGGCCACGATCAACTCGACGTCGCCGAACTCGATTCTCGCGCTGACGCCGCCCGGCGTGCCGGGGCCGGCGACGGTGGTCGTGACGAGCCCGGCGGGCTGCACGGCTACGACGACGTACACGTACCAATAGGCGGGAATACCGTCGTCGCTGCGACGTCCTTGGCGCGGCCCGGTGACCGATTCCACTCGGTCGTGGCTACTCGATCGTATGGCCAGCGCAGCAGTGTCATGGACGGCAGGGATCGCGTGCGCCCTCGCGGGGGTCGGCACCTGCGTGCTGTTCTGGCCCGACCCGGATCCCGAGCCGGCTATCCCTCCGGCTGAGCGCGCAGCGGTGCACCCTGCGGAGAACTCGCCGGAGGCCGCGAAGTCGGGCTTGGACGTGAAGGCGCAGTCCGTGTCTCAGCTCGACATCGAGATTCCCGCAGGCCGGTCAGCGCAGCCGACGGAGCAGGCGGTGTCCCCGAACTCCGTCGCGCCCGATGACGGCCGCTCGCGGTTGCGCTTGGCGTGCGAGGGTTCGATCCGCTGGCATGAATCGGTCGATCGCAGCCTGTTCCGCGTTGTATGGCGCAAGCCGGGAGTGTCGACGCAGGAGCGCAGCATGCACCTGCGTGAGGACGGGCGGTTTCGGATGTTCCGCGTCGCGGACGTGACCGAGATCGACGTGCTGATCTACCTGCAGGGGGACAAGTACCCGCTCGAGACGTTCTTGGGTGTCGGTCTGAGCGCGACCGGCACGGCGTTCCCGCCGCGGCTGCAGGCCGTCGACGTAACGGCAGTTCGGAAGTACGAGCTCTCGTTGGTCGACCAGGACGGTCGATCGGTGGACGAGTTTCGCAGCGTGCAGACGTACGACGCCGGCATGGGGCCGCTCATGCGGTTTGCCGACGACTCGGACGGGGGCCGCGTCGAGATCGTGCGGCGCTTCCCCGAGCAACCGGCCAAAGCCTGGGCACGCGGCTTCACCCCGGTGTCCTTCGCCCTGGGTGACGAGCCGAGGCCCGTCCGGATGGTGCGCGCGCCGACGCTCACCGTCATCCTACAGTTCGATCCGTTCGGCATCCGGCCGGTCCCACGGATCCGCATCGCGCCGGTCGAGGGCGACTGGTGGCAGAGCCTCCAGTTCCGAGACGCGTGGGCCATGCGCCAGAAGAGAGAGCCGGAGAACCCGGATGTGACCACGGTCACTCTGCCCGTCGCCGACGACGCTCCCACGATCACCCATCTGCGCTCGAGTGGGTATCGACGAGGCAGCTTCGACGAGCCGCAGTCCGTGTACGCGATCACCAAGCCCGGTCGGTATCGGGTGACGTGGTCGCTTCGCGGCGAGTTCGCGAAGTCGAAACCGCTGGTGGTCGAGATCGAACCGGGCTCCCACAAGGTCGTGACGCTGCCGGTCGACGAGCGCGACTACCAGCACATCCAGGCGGGGCTCCGCAAGCGTTGAGCGCTACGCGGCAGGCACTTCGCCGTGCTGCAGCTGCTGCTCGAGTTCGCGAGTGCGTTTCGCGGGGGAACCCGTGAAGCGCGCGATCAGCATGTAGATCGAAGGCACGACCAATAGCGTCGTCAGCGTCGCGATCGTGACGCCACTGAGCACGACGACACCGATCGCCGAGCGCGCCTCGGCACCCGCGCCGCTCGCGAGGACGAGCGGAACGGCACCGAACGCCGTCGACATCGCGGTCATCAGGATCGGGCGCAGTCGCAGGACCGACGCTTCGATCACCGCCTCGCGCAGATCGTGACCCTCGTCGCGCAGCTGGTTCGCGAACTCGACGATCAGGATGCCGTTCTTCGTCGCGAGACCGATCAGGATCACGAGCGCGATCTTGCTGTAGATGTTCAACGTGTCGCCCGCGATGTACATCCCGACGAGACCACCGAACACCGCGAGCGGCACGGTGACCAAGATGACGATCGGGTGCAGGAAGCTCTCGAACTGGGCGGCGAGCACGAGGTAGACGAGCAGCAGCGAAACCAAGAACGTGAAGATCAGGTCGCTCGACGATTCGACGAACTCACGTGACTCGCCCTTGTAGGCGATGCCAGGTGCGTTGCCGATGTCCTCGCGCACGACGTCGTTCAGGAAGTCGAGCGCTTCGCTGAGCGTGTACCCTTCGGCGAGGTTGGCCGAGATCGTGATCGCGCGCTGCCGGTCGTAGCGGTTGAGCTTGGCCGCATCCGCGAACGAGTCGACGCGCACGAGGTTCGCGAGAGGCACGAGGTCGCCGGTGGATGCCGACCGCACGTAGACCTGTTCGAGGTCCGTGGGAGATCGCTTGTCGGCGTCCTCGGCTTCGAGAATCACGTCGTACTCTTCGCCGCGCTCGACGAAGGTCGTGACGCGGCGCATCCCCATCAGGGTCTCGAGCGTGCGGCCGACCTCGACGGCGGAGACGCCGAGATCCGCGGCTCGGTCCGTGTCGACGTGCACGCGAAGCTGTGGCTTCGTCTCCTTGTAGTCGGAGTCCACGTCGGCCAAGCCCGGATTCTCCGCGCAGCGCGCGACGACGATGTCGCGCCAGGTGACGAGCTCTTCGAAGGTCGGGCCGGTGATCACGAACTGCACGGGCTCCCGGCTGCGACGCTGGAAGCCCGAGCGCGGGATGCAATACGCGCGCCAGCCAGGGAGCTCGGCGAACTGCGCGTTCATCTCGTTCATGATCTCCTTCGTCGACCGCTGCCGCTCTCCCCAGAGCCGCAAGAGCACCGTGCCGAACGCGGAGTTGACTTCCCCGGACGAGCTGAAGGAACCGGGCACGCGCATGAGGACGCGTTGTGCCTCGCCCGAGTCGATGAGGCCGAGCAGCACGTCCTCGATGGGTGCGGCCATGCGCTTGGCCTGCTCGAACGACGCGCCCGCGGGGCCTTTGACGCTGACGCGGAACGACCCACGGTCTTCGCGAGGCGCGTTCTCTTCGGGCAGCGCCTGCCAGATGCCCGCGATCGAACCGGCCAGCCCGCCGACGAGCACCAGCGCTGCGATCGGATGTGCGATCTGACCTTCGATCATCCACCGATATACGCGTTGAATCGGACCGAAGCCGGCGTCGATCAGACGGCTGAGCCTGGGGCGACTACCGCCGCGCAACATCAGGGCGCACATCGCGGGTGACAGGGTCAGCGCGACGAGCGTCGAGAGACAGACGGCGCCAGCCAGCGCGAGCGCGAATTCGGAGAACAGCTTGCCCGTGTTGCCTCGCCAGAACGAGATCGGCACGAACACCGCGACGAGCACGACGGTCGTCGCTACGACCGCGAACGCGACTTGACGGCTCCCGAGGTACGCGGCGCGAAGTGCGGGCTCCCCTGCGGCACGCCTGCGCGCGATGTTCTCGAGCACGACGATCGCGTCGTCGACGACGAGACCGATTGCGAGCACGAACGCCAGGAGCGTCAGCAGGTTGATCGAGAATCCGAGCAGGTAGAGCACGAAGAAGGTGCCGCACAACGAGATCGGCACGGTGACGGCCGGGATCAGCGTCGCGGATGCACTGCCGAGGAAGAGGAAGATGACGAGCACGACCACGCCGGCCGTGATCGCGAGCGTCTTCCACACCTGGCCGATCGCTTCGTCGATGTAGACGGAGCTGTCGTAGCTCGGATAGAGCTTCATGTCGGCCGGCAGCGTCGGGTTGACCTTGGCGACGCGGGCCTTGACCGCTCGGATGACCTCGAGCGTGTTCGCCTTGGCCTGGCGCATGATGCCGAGGCCGACCATGTCCTCGCCGTTGCGGCGGAAGCTCGTGCGGTCGTTGGATGGTCCGCGCTCGACTCGGGCGAGGTCGCGAAGTCGAACGAAGTGGCCGTCACGGCCCCGGCCGATCACGAGCCGGCCGAAGTCCTCTTCGGTCTTGTAGGAGCGCTCGACACGCACCGTGAACTCTCGATTGCTCGACTCGACGCGTCCGGCCGGCAGCTCGACGTTCTCCGCGCGAAGGGCACGTTCGATGTCGCCGACGGTCAGCCCCGTGGCGGCCAACGCGTGCCGATCGATCCAGATCCGCATCGCGAAGCGACTTCCGCCGCCCATGCGGATGCGTGCCACGCCGGGCACCGTCGACAGCTGGTCGACGATGAAGCGCTCGGCGAAGTCGGTGAGCTCCATCTCGTCGCGCACCGGGCTCGCCAGGTTGAGCCAGAAGACGGTGTCGCTGTTCGAGTCGGTCTTGACGACCTGGGGCGGGTCGACTTCTTCCGGGAGGTTGTCGACGACGCGCGACACGCGGTCGCGCACGTCGTTCGCGGCCGATTCGATGTCGCGCTGGAGCACGAACTCGATCGTGATCTGCGAACGGCCGTCGCTCGATTGCGAAGTCACCGTGCGGATGCCCTCGACGCCACTGATCGCGTCCTCGAGCACCTGCGTGACGCGCGATTCGACGACGGTCGTCGCGGCGCCCGGATAGTTGGTCTCGATCGAAACCGTCGGCGCGTCGATGTCCGGCGTCTCGCGCACGCCGAGTCGCGAGAAGCCGACGACTCCGAGCACGACGATCACGAGGCTCAGCACGGTCGCGAGGACCGGCCGGCGCACCGACATGTCGGAGAGGATCACGGCTTGGATTCCCGCGTCGCGACGACACGGACTGGCTGGCCCGGGCGCACGCGCACGATGCCTTCGACGACGACGCGGTCGGACTCGTCGAGTCCGCGCACGATCTCGACGGTGCCGGGTCTGCGGCGGCCGGTCGCGACCTCTACGCGCTGTGCCGTGCTCGACTCGTCGATCCGCAGCACGAACTGCTGTTCGCCGATCAGGATCACGGCTTCCTCCGGCACCTGCAGCACGGGCTCTTCGCCGCGCTCGACGAGGACCTTGAGCAGCATGCCGGGGCGCAGCTTCGTGTCGGGGTTCTGCATCAGCGCGCGCACGGTCGCGGATCGACTGCTGCGATCCAGTCGCGTGTCGAGCACCGAGATCTCGCCGGTGAACGTCTCACCCGGCCAGGCGTCGCTGGTCGCCCGGACCGTTTGGCCGGCGCGCACCGCGGGCAGCCAGGTCTCCGGGATCGTGAAGTCGAGCTTCACGACCGAGAGGTCGTCGAGCGTGGTGATGACCGTCGAGGGCTGGACGAACGCGCCGATGCTGATGCGCCGCAGGCCGAGCACCCCGGCGAACGGCGCGCGGACCTGCCGGTCCGCGATCTGGGCCTCGAGCGAGATCACCCGGGCTTCCGATGCCGCGAGCAGCGTGCGGGCGGCGTCGAGCTCGCGATCGCTGATCATCTTGTTCTCGTGCAGGTCGACCGCGCGGTCCCGGTTGACCCGCCGTTCGTCTCGAACAGCGGTCGCCTCGGTCAGCATCGCGGCTTCCTCAGTCGCGTTCATCTCGACGAGGAGCTGGTCCTTCTCGACCGCCTGGCCGTCCCGGAAGTGGATCGCGGTCACGTTGTCCGCCCGGTTCGGCGTGATTTCGACCGACTCGTTCGCGACCACGGTGCCCAGGGCTTCCAGCGTGTCGGCGAACTGCGCACGGCGCACCGCGGCGACGACGACCGGGGGGGCGGCGGGCTTGGCCTTGGTCTCGATCTCGGTGCCGTCGGCATCGGACGCGAACATTTCGGGTAGGCCGAAGAACGCGCCAATGGCCAGCGCGGCGAGCGCGATCAGGTAAACGAGGGCAGTGCGCATCAGAGGGACGGGGAGAGGGCCGTGGAGCTTACCAACCTGATACGGAAAGCGTCCCCGTGCGTTCGTCCCGGTTGTCGCACCGAAGTAATCTCACGCGCGATGTTTGCGCGTTTCTGCAGCCTTCTGTCGCTTCTCGCCGCCGCCTGTGCCGGGCCTCCCGCGCCCGAGGTGGTGCGGCCCAACGTGATCCTGATCATGACGGACGACCAGGGCTACGGGGACTACGGCTTCATGGGCAATCCCGTGCTGCGGACGCCAAACCTCGATGCGATGGCCGCGCGGAGCGCACGGCTGACGAACTTCTACGTGCACCCGGTCTGCACGCCCACCCGCGCGGCGCTCATGACCGGACGGCACCCGCAGCGGACGCGCGCGATCGACACCTACCTCGGCCGGGCGATGATGGATCCGGCCGAGCGCACCATCGCCGAATTCCTGCGCGACGCCGGCTACGGCACCGGAATCTTCGGCAAGTGGCACCTCGGCGACTGCTTCCCCATGCGGGCGATGGACCAGGGCTTCGACGAGGCCCTCGTCCACCGTGGCGGCGGGATCGGACAGCCGTCGGATCCCATCGGCGCCGAGAAGAAGTACACCGACGCCGCGCTGTTCCACAACGGCACGCGCGTCCCCACCGAGGGCTACTGCACCGACGTCTACTTCGATCGGGCGATCCAGTGGATGCGCGAGCAGCGCGCCGCGGGCAAGCCGTTCTTCGCCTACCTGCCGACCAATGCGCCGCACGGCCCGTTCGGAGACGTGCCGAAGAAGCTCTACGAGTACTACAAATCAGTCGACCTCTCGTTCGATCGCTTCCCGCAAGACCGCGGTCACCCGCTGAAGGGCAAGCAGAACGACGATCGCGTCGCTCGCATCTTCGCGATGATCGAGAACGTCGATCAGAACATCGGTCGCATGTTCGAGGCGCTGCGGGAGATGGGCGCCTTCGACAACACGCTCGTCCTCTTCCTCAACGACAACGGCCCCAATTCGCGCCGCTACGTCGCGGGGCACCGCGGCAGCAAGGGCTCTGTCTACGAAGGCGGGATTCGTTCGCCGCTGCTCGCGCACTGGCCGGCGCGCCTGCGACCCGGCGTCGCATCGGGCCGCATCGCCGCGCACTACGACCTCGCGCCGACGATCCTCTCCGCGTGCGGAGTCGCGCGGCCCATCCACCTCGTGCCGCAGGCGCCTGGCTTCCGAGTCGAGCCCGCGCCCGACAGATTCGATGGCGTCGATCTGATGCCGCTGCTCGATCGGTCCGACGTGAACTGGCCGGACCGCGCGATCTTCCTGCAGGCGCATCGCGGCAACGTCCCCGTCCGCTACCACCACTGCATGGTGCGCACGCAGCGCTGGAAGCTCGTCAACCACTCGGGCTTCCACAAGGAGCTCGAGTCCGTCGATCCGAAGTTCGAGTTGTTCGACCTCGCGGCCGATCCCTTCGAGCAGCAAGACGTCGCGAGTCGCGAGCCCGACGTCGTCGCGTCGCTCCGTGCGGAGTACGACCGGTGGTTCGACCATGTGACGTCGACGCGCGTCGACCCGGGACCGCCGCCGATCCCGCTCGGGGATCCGCGCGCCCCGGTCACCGAGCTCACGCGTCAAGACTGGCGGCGCGCTACCGGCGAGCGGGGTCACGCGATGGGATACTGGGATGTGGAGTTGGACCGCAACCGCCGCTTCGATGTCCTCGTGCACTTCCTACCGAACACGCGTCCGACCGAGGTCCACCTGGCGGTCGCGGACCGCCACTGGTCCGAGCCGGTGACCGGGGACACTCACCTGTTCGAGGCAAAGTCGTTCCCGACGGGGCGCGTGCCGCTCGAGGTCTGGGTCATGCACGAGGGCAAACGGCGAGGGGCGTACCAGCTGGTGGTGCAGCCGAGCGTGCGGCGGTGAGTGCGCCGCCCTCCAAACCCCGCCTTCCCCTTCGCAAGAAGCTCCTCTTCTCGCTCGTCCCGCTCCTCGCGATCCTTCTCCTCGCCGAGGTCGTCTGCCGCGTTCAGCGCGGCGTGCTGTTTGCGAACTACCGGCTGCTGCGCATCGACTACATGCAGCGCGGCTACCCTGCGGAACCGGATGCGACGCTCGGCTACGTCCCGCGGCCGAACTACGCGAGCAGCGACAACTACTGGGAGACGGCCGTCACGATCGACGCGGACGGCGTGCGGTCGAACGGCGCGACCGACGCGTCGGAGGGGGAGCCGATCGTCGCGGTCGGCGACTCGTTCACGTTCGGGGACCAGGTGGGCGATGCCGAGACCTGGCCGGCGTATCTCGAAGAGGAACTCGGATGCCCGGTCAAGAACGGTGGCGTGTTCGGCTACAGCCTCGGCCAGTCGGTGTTGCGTGCCGAGGCGTTGGTCGAACGCTACAACGCCGAGCTGCTCGTGTTCAGCATGATCAGCGACGACGTGCGGCGCTGTGAGTTCTCGCGTCGCTACGCCGAGAAGCCGTGGTTCTCGATTGAGGGCGGCGCCCTCGTGCAGCACGGCGCGGCGGTGGCCGATGGTGGTCCGTCGAACGCGAGTTCCGACGAGAACTGGTTCAAGAACGCGCTCGGCTACAGCGCGCTACTCGACGCGGTGTTCTCGCATCTCGGCGACGAGTGGAAGACGTGGTGGTTCATCCGCGACAAGCTCGCGCGCGTGCACGACATCGACGGTGCCGTGGCAGTATCCAAACTTTTGATCGAGCGGATCGACGACTTCTGCGAGGCGCGCGGGTGTGCGTGGCTCCTCGTCGTGCAGGGAGACGAGCTGCAGGACTTCGCGATCCCGGTGATCGATCACGCCCGCGCTCGCGGCGTGCGCGTCCTCGACCTCGTCGCGGCGTTCGATGCGGCGAAGGCTGCAGATCCCGACGTCGATCGGCGCTACTTCGACGGCCACATGACGGCGGCTGGCAACGCGTGGGTCGCGGGCGAGATCGCGACGGCCGTGCGTTCGATGCCTGTCGCGGATCGGACCGAGCAGCCCGTGCGGACGCTCGTCGAGCGCGAGGAGCGAGTGCTCCCGCCAATCGTCGGTGGCGATCGCCTCGGTGATGGGTCCGGCGTGCTCTCGGTTTTGCTCCGCGGGCGTGACGGCAAGCTGCTGTTCGATTCCGTCGAACGGGGTCGGGTGCCGCCCGCCGACGAAGTCGTCGGGGACGCGCGACCGAAGAGCGCGAGTCCGGTGTCGTTCTCTTTGCGTCGGCCCGAGGGGGATCGCGACGGCGTCGAGGTGTTCGTCGGCAACCGTTCGATCGGGAAGGGCCCGGCTGTCGGTCTCGCAGCAGTCCGCGCCGCGCTCGAGACGAACCCGTCCCAGGTGTTCGTGATCCCGAAGCCCGGCATCGAGTACGGCCACGTGCTCGCGGTCGCCGCGGAGGCGCATGCGATCGGTGCGCGGGTGTCGTTCGGCGGCGGGTTCTCGCGGCGACCCGAACCGACCGACAAGCCGCGCGTGCTGTCGATGCCCAAGAAGCTCGTGTGGCAGAACGAGGGCGACTTCTATCGTGTCGAAGTGCTGTTCTGCTTCGACCACGACGAGGCGTGGGGCAACCTCGCCGTGCTCATGCAGGAACTCGCGTTCAAGAAGGTGTGGCGCATCGGTTTGATCGGTCGCGACGCGCGCGGCCGATTCGCGAAGGTGCCGGTGCGCTTGACGCGGCCGCCGGAGTAGCGCGCTACTTCTTCAGCTTGCGCAGATCGGCGATCGCCGAATCTGGGCCGACTTCGATCACGTAGTCGGGATCGTCCGCGGCGCCGGCGTCCTCCGGCGTGAACTCGCGCACGCGGCCGTCGCCGTAGAGCACGAGGACGGAGCCGTCGCGGTACGCGTTGCCGTGTTCGTTGTCGGTCGCGATCAGCGGCTCCGTGTGGTCGCCGAACATGCGTCGCGTGTAGTGCTCGGCCGCGCGACCGGCGTAGTCGGTGTGCTCCGAATCGACCTCGTCGTAGGTCTTGCCGAACGTGCGCGTGTCGCCGTCGATCAGCTCACGCAGCACCGGCGAATGGCTGCCCTGGTGGAACATCGCCTCGAGCTGAGTCGGGCTGCGCGGGACCGTCTTCGACACCCACGGGTAGTAGACGAACTCGTGGCCACCCTCGGGCGGGAGTCGCTTGCCGTCGCGGTGGGCGAGCAACAGGTCGTGGTACTGCTTGACCATCGAGATCCTGTCGAGCTTCTTGTCGGCGCTGGCCGCGCTGCTGCCGAGGCTGCGCAGAAGGACGGTCATCAGCATCGAGAGGATGCCGATGACGACGAGGACTTCGATCAGGGTGAATCCGTCGGGACGGGGTCGTGTCATGTTCGGAGAGGGGTCGAGAGACCGTCCGCTCGTGGGGCGGCGGGCGAACTCGGATCCTTGTCGATAGTCCGCGGCGGATTCCCCGTCACCGCACGACCCGCCGTACATGAACGACGCCGGCTACCCGCGGGCACCGGCGTCTTCTTCGCGAGCGAAGCGACTCAGTCTTCCGTCGACTCGTCGTGGCGAAGGACGAGGTCGCGCGCCTTGCGCTCCGTCTCGTTCAGCTTCGCCCGCTCTTTCTCGAGCTTCGCGAGCTGCTTCTCGACCTTCTTGACTTGGCTCTTCTTCTTCTTCTCGTTCGCGCGCGCGAGCTGCGTGCTCAGCTCCGACTGCCGCTTGTCGAGGGCGTCGTGCTTGTTGAGGAGCTTCTCGATGACCTTGATGGCCTTGTCGGGGCTCTTCTTGTAGTCGCGCTTCAGAACCGTCGTGATCTTCTTCCACGTGACCTTCTGGTCGACGTTGCCGAGGAGATCGATCCGCTTCTTGCCGTCCCAGCTGCTCAGGACCATGTGCGCCGGGCGCCTGCCCGCGAACAAGTTGCGATACTTGCTCTGCGCGATGTCCTTCTCGTCGACCTTGACGCAGTGGAACCACTTGCTCGCGAGCTGGAAGCGTTCGCTGCCGAGCGCCGCCTTGAGCAAGGAGTCGACCTTCTTGTCGGTCTGCTTCGTCGTGGATCGAACGATCAGAAGCGGGCGACGGTCCGCACCACGCAGCTCCGCGATCAGCTCTTCGGCCGATGGGGTCTGCTCAGTGCCGACGTAGGGCGTCCGCCAGTCGATGTTCAGCTTCGATTTGCTCGTGGATTGCCGTGCCCAACTGGCACCGCCGCCGCCGCCGCCCATGGAAGGGCCGCCGCCGCCACCACCGCATCACTGCGGTGCGGCAAGAGCCGGAGCACCAGTGAACGCCATCGCGAAGACGAGCGCACTGGCGGTGAGTGTCTGCTTGATCATGGGGTGTTCGAACCTTTCTCGTCGGCAAGTAGCCGATTCGGAAGGGCGGGCAACGGCGAATGATAGGGGCGCCGCCCGCCCGTGCACAATGACCCGATCGTCATTGCGGGTCGCCGGCCTGATCGGGAATTACTCCCGAGCGAACGCGGGGTCCACCGGAACCGGCTGCTTGAGCAGTCCCAGCAGCCAGGCGGCGGCGAGGTTCGCGTGGCCGAACGCGACCCGCAGGATGCGCATCTTGCTCTGGCCGGTGCGGCGCCGGGCGAGGACGGCCGGGACTTCCACGCAGCGGTAGCCGCCGCGGAGCGCTCGCAGCAGCACCTCCGTGACGGCGAGGAAGCCGCCCCGCTGGGGGGCACACGCCGCGAGCACCTCCCGGCGGTAGCCGCGGACCATCGACGTGTAGGTGTGGAGGTCGCCGCGGGTCAGCCGTTGGTAGAGCGACGATGCCGCTTTCGACAGGGCGAGGCGCCACGCCGGCACTCCTTCGATCCCACCGTCGGGGTGGTAGCACGAGGTCAGCGCGACGTCCGCGCCCTCGTCGAGTCGGGCCGCGAGAGCGGAGAGGATCTCGGGCCGGTAGGTCAGGTCGCTGTCGAACCATGCGACATACGCGCCGGTCGCGGCGGCGCCGCCGGTCTCGAGCGCCGCGCCGAGCCCGAGGTTGTGAGGGTGGGCGACGACCGTCGTGTCGTCCCGATCGCCGAAGAATTCGCGCATGCGAGCCGCGGTCTCATCGGTCGATCCGTCGTCGACGAGCACGAGTTGGACGGGCCGAACCGCCGCGTGCGCGTCGAGGAAGGCGCCCATCTCCCGCGCCAGATCGGGGATTCCAGCCGCTTCGTTGAAGGCGGGGACGACGACGGACAGGCTCGGCTTCGGTTCGGTCACCGGCTTCCGACCCGTGGATGAAGACTTCCGGAGAGAAGACTTCCGGCAAACAGTGCGGCCTCATCGCGCGATCGGCTCGTAGTGCCGGCGCCGCCGATGGTTCGGATAACCCGCGCCATCGCGAGCCGAGTGTTGTATCCTGCCACCCCTTAACCGTTATCCGCGATGACCCGTCCTTCCCACTGGATCCTGATTTCACTCGCTGTGTTCGCGACCGTCGTGACGGCCACGGGCAGCTGGACGCGGGTGTTCACGGCGCCACGGGTCGACCACTGGGTCGAGCAGCGCGGCATGCACGCGCTGCGTGCCGTCGAGCGCGGTCAGCCGGTCGAATTGTTCGGCGCGGTGCTCGATCGTCACGGATACGCGGTCGCGGGCGCGCAGGTCGTGGTAGTCGGTGAGGACGCGAAGGCGCGGACCGATGCCGACGGCCGCTACTCCCTCGCTGTGCGCGGTCGCCGCAGCCACGAGGTGGCGGTGACCGCTGAGGGATTCGCATCCAGTGCGCCTGTCGTCGCTGTGCCGGGCTCGCCGGCGTTCGTCGTCCTGCAGGACGCGACGCCGTGGAGCCAGGACGCATCGGCGCAGGCGCCCTTGAGTTCAGCAGACGGGAATTCAGCAGACGGGAGTTCAGCAGACGGGTCTTCGACCCAGAAGAAGTACTTGGCCGGCGAAGGCTGGCTCAAGGACGAGCACGGGGACGAAGTCGCATTCGGCCGCGTGTCGGTTTGCGAGACCGGCGCGACCGTCGTCGCGGATCAGCACGGCCGCTTCCAGATTCCGCTGCCGCCGCAGTCGTCCGTGACGCTCGTCGCGGTCGACGAGGACGGACGCGTGGCGCGGTCGAAGCCGTTCCGTCCGAGCCGCTCCGAAGGGCTCGTGCCGATCTCCGATCTGGTCGTCGAGCCCGGCGTCGGCGTGCACGGATACGTGCGCGACGAGTCCGGCCGCGTGTGCGACGGCGCGATCGTCGTCGCGAGCCTCGGTGCGACCAAGCGTATCGCGGTGACCGGGCGCTCCGGCCAGTTCTTCATCGACGGCCTGTGCGTCGACGCGGACTACGACCTGACCGTGCTGCCGCATCGCGGCAAGCTCGGCTCGAGCCAGAACGTCATTCTGACCGGGGATGTCGATCGCGACCTGTTCCTGACGACGGCCGAAGACCGGCTGTTCCAGGTCGTGCGCAAGGACGAGAACCCGGTCGCGAACGCGCACGTCGTCGCCCGTCGCGGCGAGCTCGTCGCCTACGGCCAAGCCAACGACTCGGGCTGGGTGTCGCTGCCCGGCATCGCGCCGGTCGGCATGATCGGCGCAACCGGACTCGAGTTCGACGTGCGCGACCACCAGCTCGCCGAGCTCCCGATCGAGCGCGTCGAAAACGAGCGCATCACGGTCGGCGAATAGCGCCGGTCCCGTTCCTCGGCTCGGCCTGAGAGTGGCAGCGGCGGTCGACCGCAACCGACGGTTTTTTGCGGCGGGTCCGTAACACGCCGAAAGCCGTGTCGCTGGATCGGCAAATGCTGTCCTCCTCATTCCTGTGTCGATTCGTCTTTCCCCTCTCCCTTGTGCCGATCGGACTCGCCTCTGCAACGGGCGCGCAGGCCCAGTGCCTCAACCCGAACCTCGGGATCGGGACGGGCTCCGCGAGTGACACCGTCACTCTGTGTGCCCCACTCGGCTTCAACTTCACGTTTCCCAACGGCAGCGCGCACTCGGCCGTGAGTTGTGATTCGAACGGCCGGATCTTCCCGGTCGGCGCCGACATCACCGACTTCTCCCCGTCGCTCGCCGAGCTCCTGTCCGATACGACTGCTCTGTGCCCCCTCTGGACCGACCAGGGCGGTGGAACGTTCGACGACGTCTACTGCTGGAGCAACGGGGTCGATACCGCGACGATCACGTGGGTCGACACGCGCTACAACTTCGGCTCGGTGCCCTTCACGGTGCAGGCGGAGCTGCACGCCGACGGGTCGTTCCGATACGTCTACGACGAGCGGATGCGCGACGTGACGTTCAATGCGGATCCGGTCTACGTCGGGTTTACGGACGGCAACGGTCTGTCGAGTGACCCCGGTCCGTCCGATTGGTCGACGATCATCGGGGGGAGCCCGATCAGTTCCGGGTCTTCGCGCGTCGCCTACGACAACGGCCGTTTCGACCTCAGTGGCATCGCGCTCGACTTCACGCCGAACGGTATCGGTGGCTACACCACGACCGCGTCGACGTGCGGATTCGCGTTCGTCGCGCCATTCGGCGAGAGCTGCGCGAACGCGCCACCGACGTCGTTGCGCTACACGTTCGGCGTCTTCGGGGCGTTCAACACGACGGTCGGCGATGACGCCATGGACATGACGCCCGGGATCCCGATGGGTCACACGGACGATTCGATTCGCTCCGCGGTCTTGGGCTTCGACATTCAGTTCCCCGATGGCACGACCACCAACGCGATCGACGTGGACTCGAACGGCCGCATCCTGCCGGTCGGCGCCGACGGGTCCGACTTCACCCCGAGCGTCGGCGAGATGATCGGGGAGGCCAGCCCGCACTACAACGTGTTCTGGACCGACCTGGTGCCGAACGCGACCGACGCCTCGATCGACTTCTTCACGAACGGCGCCAGCCTCGCGACGGTGACGTGGCGGAACTGCCGCCAGTTCGGAACACTCGAGAGAGTGACTGTGCAGGCGCAGTTGCGCCCCACCGCTCTCAGCGTCAGCGGCATCACCATCGTGTTCGCCGACACCGCGGACTTCGACTCGACGAAGGACCTGCTGATCGGTGCATCTGTCGGCGGCGGTGCGGCGGATCCGGGCGAGAGCGACCTGAGCATGGACGTCTCGGGCTTCGAGCCGAACATCTACGAGTTCTTCGACGCTGGGGTCGACGTCTACGACATGCAGCCGGTCCGGCCGTCGCCGGAGATCGAGTTCCTGAGCCACCCTATCAACGGCGACGTGTTCGAGGTTCTGCTGTCCGACATGCGGTCGACCCACCAGGGTGCGTTCCTCATGCTGGGCTTCTCGAACCTGAACCTGCCGCTCGGCATCATCGGGTTGCCCTGCACGCTCTACAGCGACAACGCGATCCCGGCGATTCCGATTGGCACGCCGGGCATGCCCGACGCGCTGTTCAGCCTGTCGATCCAGGACGTCGGCACACCGCTGGTGATTCAGGGGGCGATCCTAGACCCGGGCATCAACGCGCTCGGAGTCGACCTCACGAGCGCGCTGCAGGCCGTGACCGGCAACTAGCGCAGCAGGGTCTCGACGACCGGAGCGGTCAGCGCGCCGTCGTCCGCGTCGACGATCGCGGCCTGCGCGTGCAACTCGAGCCCGCGCAGCTCCGGAATGTCGGGGAGCGGAATCGGCATCTCGGTCGTGCGCTGACCCGGCGCCAGCCCCAGCGGTAGCAGCACGCTTCCGACCGTCAGGTCGACGCGCAGAATGCCGGCGTCGCCCAGGTCGAGCTGCGCAGCCGCCAGGCTGAGCATCGGCAACACGGCGCGGGCTTCGTCGGTATCGAAGCTCGTGAACTGCAGGCGAAGCACGCCTCCGGGCTGGCTGACGCCCGGCACGCGGAAGTCTCGCAGCGCGTTGCGATAAAGGAAGGTGCGACGGCCGACGCCCCCCGCGACCGTCGCACCATGGTGGAAGACGTCGAGGTCGCCGTCTCCGTCGACGTCGACGATCATGACGCGGTTGTAGCCGACGCGGTCCGATGCGCGCGGATCCACGAGGTCTGGCGACTCCTGGTAGTTACCGTTGCCGTCCGCGCGATACACCACCGGGCGAGTCGAGTTGCGCACGAGATCGAGGTGGCCGTCGCCGTCGATGTCGGCCGGCTGGAACTGACCGTAGGGCAGACGCAGCGGCGAGCGCGTGAACTGGCCCGACCCGTCGTTGTAGAGCAGCGTCGTGTGCCAGCTCGAATCGAACAGCTCGTCGACGATCGCGTCGATGTCTCCGTCGCCGTCCATGTCGGCCAACTGGACGCCGGTCGCGCCCACGGCGTTCGGCGCCGCGATGTCCGTGAACTGGCCCGCTCCGTCGTTGAGCAGGACGCGGTAGCCGTCGTTCGTGAACGGCGTCGGGCCACGGCCGAGCATCAGGTCCGCGTCGCCGTCGCCGTCCAGATCACCGACGTCTGCGGCAACCATGTCCGGGAACGCCGCGCCCATCGGAGACGAGACGAATCCCCCCTGCCCGTCGCCGAGCCACAGCGCGATCGTCGGCTCGGTCAGGATGTCGCCGATGCCGTCGCCATTCGCGTCGAAGGCGGTCAGCTCGTTGACTCCGGACGTCGCCGTCTGTCCCGCGAACGGCGTTTCCGTAAACGTGCCGGTGCCGTCGTTGACGAACAGTCGCAGCGGGTCGAAGCCGCCGAGGATCCAGTCGAGATCCCCATCGAGGTCGACGTCGAGGTGTGCCGAAGTCGAGCCGATCGACAGCCACGGCATCGCATCGGGCACGCGTTCGAAGTTGCCGACGCCGTCGTTCTGCATGACGGAACCGAGCGAGACGATGTCCTCGTCGCCGTCCCCGTCGACGTCGAAGGCGTCGGTGATCGTGTTGAGGAACGGCGCCTCCTGTGCGTTCGTCGCGATCGTGAAGTTGCCATCGCCGTCGTTGTAGAACGCGCGCGGAATCACCGAGCGGAAGTCGTCGAACATCGACGTCGCGATGAGGTCGAGATCGCCGTCTCCATCGAGGTCCACGGGCTCGAGGCGATGCGTGTCGTCCGGGCTCGTCTCGACGGAAGCGAACGGGGTCGCTTCGAACGCGCCACCCACGTTGCGGTGGATCGGGATGCTCTCGTCGAGGTGGCCAGGCGCCAGGAAGAGATCATCGAGCCCGTCGCCGTCGGCGTCCGCGACGAGGATCGGTGGCGCGGGCACCACGCCAGGCACGGGCGTCAGGGAGCCTCTGTCGTTGCGCAGGAAGTGTCCCGCTTGCGACAGCAGGTCGGTGTCCCCGTCTCCGTCGATGTCCGTCGGAAACAGAATGGACGCATAGTCGAAGAAGAAGTTCTGAATCGGACTCGGCGCGAGCGTGAACTGTGCCCAACCGGAGTTCAGCCACAGCCCGCTGAGCAGCACCACGTCGAGGTCTTGGTCGCCGTCGAAGTCGGCGATCGCGAGCGGCATGCCGAACGCGAATCCCTGCGGGAACGGGTCGAGCTGCTCGGTGAACGCGCCGGTGCCGTCGTTGAGCAGCAGTCGTCCACCGGCGGAGACGATGTCGAGGTCGCCGTCACCGTCCATGTCGGCGAGCTGGACCGCGGAGGACAGCGTCGGGGCTTCGGGCAGCGACACTTCCGTCATCCCGCCCGACCCGTCGTTGCGGAACACGCGCTCACCATCGAACCCGGTCAGCACTAGGTCGACGTCCCCGTCTCCGTCGATGTCCCCCGTGTCGAGCCGGCCGGTGCTCCCGCTCGTCGGGTTCGGTCCTGCCGCGACGAATCGGTCGCCTTCGCCGAGCTGGATGTCGTCCCCGGAGAAGGCGACGTCGATGCGTCCGTCTCCGTTGAAGTCCGCGGCCGTGGCAAAGAGCGGTGTGTGCGAGGGGTGTGACGCGAAGACCGATTTGGTCGGAGAGAGGTCGAGGAGATGCGTCTGTGCCGTGAGCGCGCTCGGCGCGGTCAGGCCCAGCGCGATTGCGAGGGTCGTCGACGGTTTCATGAGCAGGTTTGGATCATCCTGGGAAACGGGATAACCGCTCAAGGACCCGGAGCCCGAAGACGTGACATCTCGGGACGCCGAGATTCTGGCCTACGGCTCGGCGGATGGCCGATTGACGAGAGGGTGGGAATTTTCTCCCAGCTCGATCACCACACCTGCAGAGGACGGGAGCCACTCGACCGGCGCGCCGGAGTCGACGAGCTTCTCGATCTCCATGACTTCGAGCACGGCCTGGAGCACGTCCGGGTCCTGACTCCCGATCTCGTTGAGCGTGCGCCCGACGACTTCCGGTCGGCAGGAGGACGCTTCGGCCATCTGCTGGGAGACGTTGTTCGCGGTCTCACTGCGAATCAGACCGACGCGGTTGTCGCCGTCTTGCTTCATCGCGCTCGTGACCTGGACGAGTCGCTTCACGACCTTGTCCGTGATGTTCTCGACCATGCCCGGGTCGGTGAACGCGACCTTGCGGATGTAGACCGATCCGAGCGCATAGCCCCACTTCTCCGAGAGCGGGGATACGGCGCCGCGGACGGTCCGGCTCAGGCTGTGCCGGTCTTCGAGCATCGTCTCCATTTCGAGGTTGCTCAGCACCGACACCGTCGAGCTCGCGACGTTGGCCTGCAGCGAGCCCTCGGGGTTCGCGTTGCGGAAGAGATAGGCCTCCGGATCGCTGACCTGCATCTCGTACCAGATGCCGACGCCCATCGGCGTGCCTTCTTCCGAGTTCACCATCTGCGAACGCAGGTAGTGCTGACGGAGCGCCGTGCTGACCTCGTAGCGTTTGCCGAAGAAGGGGACGAGGAGGACGCGGATTCCGAACTTGCGGATCGGGAACTGCAGGCCCGCTTCGTCGATCGCACCGAGCACCTTGCCGAACAGCGTGAACACGTGCGTCTCGCGTTCGTCGACGGCGATCGCGATGCAGAAGAACTTCACGAGCAGCAGCACCGTCGGAACTGCCGCTGCCCCGAACAAGGCCGAGGCGACGAAGACACCGAGATCAGGCATGGTGACCTCCTTGATCGGCTGTCGTGCCGAACCCGTCGGAGTTCATGACGATCCGTCGGGTGCGACCGAGCAGCGACAGCCGCATGTTGCGCAGGTAGGCGGAGAGTCCGCGCGGGCCTGCCTCGCGCTTGATGTCCGTCAGGGTTCGCGCGAGTTCGTGCAGCGGCGCGACTTCTGCCTGCGCATTGTTGCGGGCGATTTCGACCGCACGCTTGCTCATCGTGATCTGCTGTTCGGCATCGGCACGCGCCGTGCTGATGTCCGCAGCGACCTGGTTTCGCGTGCTGTTGATCGCTGACAGCGCGTGATCGACCTCTCTCGGCGGATCGATCTCCGTAATCAGCGCGGCGTCGAGTTCGATGCCGTATCGCTCCGGCGTCGAGAGGCACTGCTCTTCCATGAACTGGTTGAGCAGCGGGAGGTTCTTGCGGAGATCGTTGATCGAGACGCCCTCGGAGAGCTCGGTGGAAGCCTCTTCGGTTTCTCCCATCTCCTCGTCCGAGACGAGGCCTTGCCCCTTCGGATCGGTGAAGTTCGCGATGCGTTCGCGCAGCACGGAGACGAAATAGCCCATCACGTGTTCGAGTGGGCTGCGCACGCCGAAGAAGTAGGGATACAGGTGATGCTCACTCACGCGGTAGCGGATCTGTCCGTTCACGCCCGTCGTGAGGTTGTCCTTCGTGACGGCCTCGATCGTCGACTGCTCCTTGGTCGGGTCCCACGTCAGGTCCGCGGACTGCGTAGCGACGGTGGCCTTGTGGAGCTTCTGCCACGGCCATTTGAAGTAGGGGCCTCCCGGAGGAATCGAGGCGATGGTCGGGTAGCGATACCGCTCGCCCTCCTCCTCGGAGAGCGTCGATTCGGGCGGCTCCGCGCCCGGGGTCCGAATCGCGCGACCGAAGCTCGTCAGCACGGCGCGTTGATCAGGGCGAACGGTGTAGAAACCGGTAGCGAGTGCCCAGGCGGCGAACGCGAAGGTCGCGCCGGCGAGCAATCCGAGAATCACGAGCATTGAGGGCTTCTCCTTGCGCGCCGTCTCAGGGCGGCGCGGATCGACGATACCCTCGGATGCGCGCGTATTCGCGCGCATCCGAATCCTCGCGGGAGAAGCTTTCGAGGGTCGGTCCAGCCGTCGGCTGGACCGAGTCTCACGCGTGCACGAACTCGGCCTTCGCGCGCGGTCCCTTGGTCAGGAACGTGTCGACGCCGATGCGCATGTCCTTCGTCGTGCAGACCTTGCCGAAGCACTGCGCCTCGAAGTCGATCGCGTCACGCAGCGACATCTTGGCGCCGCCGAGGATTGCCTCGCAGAGGATCTCGTCGACGCGCTTGCTGCGGTGCTTGATGTCGACGTCGGCGAATACCTCGGGGACGTTCTCCATCGGCTCGCGGCGGATCGCCGGGCGCTCGGCCTTGCCGTCTGCGATCGCGGCGGCGAGTTCGATCGCACGCGGGACGAGTTCGCCTTCGACCGTCTCTTGGATCAGGCCGATCGCGAGCGCGTCTTCGGACGAGATCGGTCGCGCGGTGCGCAGGAGCTCCGCGGCCTTCTCGATGCCGACGAGGCGCGGCAGGCGCTGCGTGCCGCCGGCGCCCGGGATGATGCCGAGGTTCACTTCCGGCTGCGCGGCGAGGACCTTGAGGCCCGCGAGCGCGATGCGGGTCGTGCACGACATCGCGAGTTCGATACCACCGCCGAAGGCGAGGCCGTTCAGCGCGCAGACGATCGGCTTCTTCACGTCTTCGATCTTGTTGAGCGCGCCCTGCGACTCACGCGACGTCGCGACGCCTTGGTCCTCGTTCTCGATCTTTGCGAGGAAGTTGACGTCGGCGCCCGAGACGAAAGCCTTCTTGCCGAAGCCCGTGAGGACGATCGCCTTGACGCTGCCGTCGGCGTCGGCCTCCTGGCAACGGGTCGCGAGCTCGTGGAAGACGCTCTGGTCGAGCGCGTTCAAGACCTTCGGGCGACGGATCGTGAGGACCGCGACGCCGTCGGTGTTGTTGCGCAGAACGTTGCGGATTTCCCACGGCGTGTTATCGGCGCCCTTCTCCTGCAGGCACTTCGCGACCGGGAAGCCCGGGTTGTCCGCGGCGTACTCCTGCACGAGCTTGAGTGCTTCGGCGGTGCCGAGCTCGTTCATGAACTGGAACGCTGGCGCCGCGTCGAGCGCGAGCTCGGTGCCGAGATTGAAGTCCGACAGGTCGATCAGCCCCGCGTCGATGATCTCGCAGCAGATGCCGAAGTAGGCGCCGCGCAGCTTGCGCGTGATGGTTTCGCGCAAGTCGTCCGGCACGTCGACTTCCTCGCCGCGCTTCGGGACGTCCCAGTGCTCACCAGCCGCGACCTTGTCCTTGAGGCTCTGCGGCGTGCGGTACCACGTGTTGATCTTCGACGTGTAGTTGTCGAGGCCGACCGCGGTGATCGGGTTGCCGCCGGTCAGGTTCATCGCGGTGAAGAAGCCGATCGTCACGCCCACCGCGTCGCGCGCGACCATGTCGATCTGCTTGGTCGTGCCGATGCCCGCTTCGGCGAGCAGCGCGCTTGCGTGGAACATCCCTTCGAACACCGGGTCGAGCGCGTAGCCGTAGCGGGACTGCACGCGCAGCGGCACCTTGCCGATCGCCTCGTAGAACGACATCAGCCAGTCGGAGACCGACGAGTCCGTGTCCTTGCCCTCGACGACCTCTACGACCATGTTGCGCTCGGCCGGGAAGAAGTAGTGCACGACCGCGCTGCGGTTCTTGTGCTTCGCCTGCTCGAAGATCGCCTCGGGCTCGAGGTGCGAGGAGTTCGACGCGAGGATCGCATCGTCCGCAACGAGGCCTTCGACCTGGCCGAAGATCTTCTGCTTGAGCCCCTTGTCCTCGGTCGCGGCTTCGATCACGAGCTCCGCGCCTTGGATCTGGTCGTAGTCGCTCGTGAATGTCACGTGCCCGACCATCTGGGTCTGCTGCTCGGGCGAGAACGCGCCGGTCTCGACACCCTTGCCGACCTTCTTCTCGAGCTTGGCCTTGCCGCGCGCGAGCGCGTCCTCCGACACGTCGACGACGACGGTCTGCACGCCGAACGGCGACAGGACCTTGGTGAAGAACAGGGCGATGTCAGGACCGATCTGGCCCGAGCCGATGACGGCGACCTTCGTCAGGGAGCGACCGCGGTGGTGAAAGGACATGGTTTCGTGGTGCGGGGGGTGAGGTTCGCTGGCGCGAAAGGAGTCGGAATGGGGGGCGGAGAGTATAGGCCCGCCCGTCCAGGCGCTCTAACTCTCGAACAGCTCCACCAATTTCTCCGGCGGCCGAGCCACCACTGCCCGCTCCCCCCGCACCACGATCGGTCGCTCCAGCAGGATCGGGTGCGCGACGATCGCGTCGAGCAGTGTGTCGTTCGATGCGTTTGCCAACCCGAGCTCGGCATACGGGGCTTCCTTCGCCCGCATGAACGTCCGCGGGTCGTCGGTGCCGAGCTGCTGCATCAACGTCTCCAGCTCCGCGCGCGTTGGCGCCTCGTCGAGATACGCGCGCACGCGCAGCTCGACGCCGCGCTCCTCGAGGAGTTCCCGCGCCTTGCGCGCCTTCGAACACCGCGGGTTGAACCAGATGTCGATTGCTTCGGTCATCGTGGGGATGGTAGTCACGCGACCCTGGCGGGACGATACCGAACATGCTCGTCGCAATCCTCTCGTGTCTCGCGTTCGCGCAACAGCCAGTCGAGCCGGCCGCGCCGAAACCCCGACCCGTCCAGGTGTTCGTCCTCGCCGGACAGTCCAGCATGCAGGGCCAGGCCGTCGTCGACCTCGACCACGAGAAGTACTACAACGGCGGCCGCGGCACCCTCGTCAAGCTGATGCAGGACGACGAGAAGGCGGCTCGGTTTGCGCACCTTCGGAACGCCGACGGCACGTGGGTCGAACGCGGCGACGTCTTCATGTCCTACCGGCGCAAGGACGATGACTTGCGGACCGGCCCGCTTTCGATCGGCTTCGCGGCATACTCCGGCAAGCACCACTTCGGCGTCGAGCTCCAGTTCGGACACCTGGTCGGCGATGCGATCGATGCGCCCGTTCTCCTGATCAAGACCGCGTGGGGCGGCAAGAGCCTGCACGTGGACTTTCGACCGCCGAGCGTCGGCGGCACGGTCGGGCCGTACTACGAGAAGATGCTCGCCGAGGTCGACGCGGCGCTCGCGAACATCGCGGAGCTCGTGCCCGACTACGACGCGAAGGCCGGCTACGAGCTGCGCGGTTTCGTCTGGTTCCAGGGCTGGAACGACATGTTCGATCGCAAGGCCGAGGCCGACTACGAGCAGAACCTCGTCCACTTGATCGACGACGTGCGGGCGGCGTGGAAGTGCCCCGACCTGCCGGTCGTCGTCGGGGAGACCGGCAACGGCGGCAACATGAAGGTGCGCGGCGGACAGAAGCGTGCGACCGAGCGCGAGCGGTTCGCCGGCACGGTCACGTTCGTGCCGACCGAGGCGTTCTTGCGCCCCAAGGAGCAGTCGCCGAATACGGGCCACGGTCACCACTGGTTCGGCAATGCCGAGAGCTACTTCCTGATCGGCGACGCGATGGGCAAGGCGATGTGTGCTCTGCTCGAGAGGGACTAGTCGATTGCGTAGATCCGCACCTTCGCATCCTCGTGGGAGATCGCGAAGTGCTTGCCGTCCGGGGACCGTCGCATCATCAACGCCATCGCGGGCAGGGCGAACCGCCACTTGCCGTTCGGCGAGAACGTGATCGCGCCGCGTTCGGAGTCAGGACCGCGCAGCTCGGTGACGACCTCCCAGCGCTGCGTGTCGCTTACCTGGATCGAACCGTGGCGGCGCAGCGTCGCGAGCCACGGTTTCTTCGGGGACCAGGCGAGGATCGCGCTCGGGTCGTCGAGCTTCCACTCCCGCACGAGCCGGAGTGGTTCGGTCGAGGGGCCGGTCGCCTCGGACGGTGCGGTCTGGGCGAAAGCCGTGCTGGCCCAGCAGCACGTCCGTGCCACGAGCCACGCGATGGGGCAGCGGCGAAAAGGGGCGGTACATGCCGGAGACCTGCAGACACGGGCAACAGCCGGAACGTAAGCGACGATCCGGACTTTTGCGTTCGTGCCGTGATTTCGGCGCCGCGACGGCCTTGGATTTTCCTCAGCCTGTTACCGCAAGCCGCAGCGGTACTCCTGAACCGCGCCCCGTCGCCCGCGATCCGAGTTAGACTCGCGGCGACCCCTTCGACCGAAAGGCCCCGCGTGCTTCCCAATCTCTGCCGCGTCGCGATGACGATGATGGCCGTCGCCGCTCCCGTTCTGGCGCACGGAGGTCAGTTTCGCGGTCCGCCCGCGGGGCCGCTGACGCCGGGCGGCGGACCGGTCGGACCGAAGAGCCCCGGTGCGCGCACCGGCGGACTCGGGGGCATCGGCGGCCCGACGAGCTGGATGTCGTGGTGGGAGTACAACAAGGCGCCGTTCCTGCGGCTGCGCGAAGCGATCCACGATCCGGGCACGGTCGAAGCGTCGGACAACCAGGTCAAGCTCGAGACGCTTGCGCCCGATCTGGCGATGAAGCGGGACATGATCCTGCCGCAGCTCGTCGAACTCGCGGACAAGGCGAGCAGTCGCGACGTGCAGACCGCGTGCCTGATCGCGGCGGCCAAGATCGGCGTCGACCATCGTGAGTTCGAGCTACTGCCGATCCTGACGAAGCGACTGACTCGTGGGGATCAGGAGATCCGCGAGACCGCGGCCCTGAGTCTCGGCGTGACGCGTCGGCGCGACGCGTTGCCGATCCTCTTTGATCTCGCGACAAACTCTCGCGGCGCGCGGCGACTCGTCAAGCGTGAAGAAGTCAGCGAGCGCACGCGCGCGTTTGCGATCTATGGCATCGGACTCGCGGTCGAACGCGACCTCGATCTGCCCTCGCAGCGGAAGGCGTTCGCCGTTCTGTCCGGCCTCCTCGAGGAAGATGATCGTGACATCCAGGTCGCCGCACTGCAGGCGCTGAGCGTTCTCAACGTCGACCTCGACACTCCGGGGCACAAGCGGCTGCTGTGGCAGGTCACGGAGAAGCTCTGGGAGTTCTACGGTCGCGACGTCGGCCGCGCGCGCGAGATGATCCAGGCACACGCGTCGACGTCCGTCGCGCGTCTGCTCGGTCGCGGCGAGAGTGCCGAGCACGAGCGCGCGAAGCGCATGCTCGCGCGCGAACTCACGACGAAGCGCAAGCGCCGCAGCCCGCCGATCCAGCAGTCAGCGGTCATCGCACTCGGCAAGCTCGTGCAGCGCGAAGAGCGACACCCCGGCGACGCCCAGTACACGGAAGTGCTACAGAAGTACGCGAAGGAAGGCGGCGACCAGCTCGCGCGCTTCCTCTGCCTGATGTCGCTCGCCGAGATCGGCGGCGCGTCGAACCGCGACTTCCTCCACAAGATGCTGCGCGAAGGCGGCAAGGCCACGGAGCGCCCGTGGGCGGCTCTCGGACTCGGCGTGCTCGCGTTCTACGAGCGGACCGCGCCGGGTGGCGTCGTCGATACCACGACCGGCAAGGCGCTGAAGAAGCAGCTGCGCGAGGTCAAGACCGACACGTTCCGCGCCGCGGCGGCGGTGGCACTCGGTCTCACCGGCTACCCCGGCGCGAACAAGGAGCTGACGAAGCTGCTCGACAAGAATCGCATGAACGAGGTGCTGCGCGGTTACATCGCGATCGGCTTCGCACTCATGGATGCGAAGGAGATGATCCCGAAGCTGCGCAGCGTCGTCGCGGACAGCAAGCACATGCCGCTCTTGATGATGCAGGCCTCGATCGCGCTCGGGAAGCTGGGCGACAAGGACGCGATCAAGCTGCTGTCCAAGGTGCTCAAGAAGGGCAACGCGAACGTCGCGCGGCTCAGCGGCATCGCGACGGCGTTCCGCTACATCGGCGACCGCCGCGCGGTCGCGGAGCTGATCAAGCTCCTGAAGGATCGCGAGCTCACGAAGCTCTCGCGCGCGTTCGTCGCGGCGGCGCTCGGGGGCGTGTCCGACGCGAACATGCTGCCGTGGAACTCGATCTACTCGATCGGTACGAACTATCGGGCGCGTGTGTCGACACTGTCCGGTGCCGGCACGGGTGTGTTGGACATTCTGTAGCGTGCGGATAGCGTCACGCGGCCCATGCCGGCCGCGTTCGTTCGTTTGAAGTTCCACGCCTGATGTTCGCGAAGCTCCTCGACGTCCTCGAGCGCAGCCACTCCACGGTGTTCTGGCCGTATCAATTGGCCAGCTTCGCGCTGTTCTGGTTCGGGGGTTTCTACACCGGCTGGGGGATCGCGGAGTGGTACGGCAATGGCGATGCCGTCTGGGCATCCGCGCGAAACGGTACAGGTGCCTTCTTCCTTTGGTGGGGCCTGCAGTGGGACACGGCGCCGATCGGTGACGAGCGGACCGTGGACGACGTCGAGGCGGAGCGGAAGCGGCAGCGCGAGAGCCTCCGTGCGCCGAAGCGTCCGCTCGAGCCGCGGCAGCAGCGTCCGCGGCTTCGGCTCGTGGCATGGTCGCTGCTGATCACGTCCGGGCTCGGTCTGGGCGTCTCGCCGATCTGGATCGAGTCCATCGAGCAGGCCAGTGCCGTGTGCACCGCGATCGGCGTGGCCGCGCTGCTGGCGCTCGCTGGCGTCGTCGTCGATGCCCGCGCACGGGACCAGGCGACGCCGTGGGTACGGCTCTACCGGCTGGTATTCCCGGCGCGCAGGCGCCCGCGAAGGTGCGATTCGGCCTGATCGGCGCGGCGAACCGGTCGAAATGTGCAGAACTCCGGGGGGATGGCCGCGATGCAGCACCGCCCGAGTGAGTGTGGCGAGGAACTCGCGCGCGCGTTCGCGATCGAATCGGGACGCACCGGCGAGCTGCGCCTTTGATCAGAGTGATCAGCGGTAGTGCTCGACCGGCCGCGGGATCACGCCGAGCTTCGCGTAGTTGAACCCGCTCGGCAGCGGTTCGTATTCGCCGACGATGTCGACGCTGCTCGTCGGTTCGATGTGATTCTCGAGGCCGAGACACCAGTACGCGGCGTTGATCGTCATGCGACGCAAGCCCGCGCTCTGGTAGTCGCGCGCGCTGCCCATCGTGACGTGGAAGACGCGCGCGGTCTTTCCGGTCGACCCGGTCCAACTCTTGGTCCACGCGATCGGCAGCGGGATCTTCTTCGGGTTGGGTTCGTCGCCGTGCTCGCGGCCGAGCAGCGGCTGACCGAGCATGAGCGCCGTGCACTCGTCGCGCAGTGACTCGCCCTCCTTGTAGGTGCGGTAGACGTCCGACGGACCCCACACGTCGTCGACGCCGCGCAGGATCGGATGATCGGCCTGTTCGGGAACCGCGATCCCGCGCGTCGAGTCGCGATGCCAGTTGCCGTGGTGCTTGCGGAACGACCCACCGAGCACGTCTTCGCCGAAACGCACGCGCTTCCCGTCGATCTCGTACGGGAAGTTCTGCAGGAAGCCGTGGTTTGCCGTGCGGATGCCGATGACCGGTCGGCCGGAGTCGAGGTAGTCGATGATGTGGCCGACCTGCTCGTCGGGCAGCGTGATCAGGCGAGTCTGCAGGATGACGAGGTCCGCGCTCGCGAGGTGCTCGAGACCGGGGATGTCGTGGGTCACGGTTTCGTCTTCCCACCGGATCTTCTTGGTGGGATCGACGAGGCCCTGCTCGTTGACGCCGAACAGGACCGTGCAGTGGAAGCCATGGTGCTTCGCGAGGATCTTCGCGAGCATCGGCAGCGACTGTTCACTGCGATACTCCTGCTCGGCGGAGACGAGAACGACGTGACGGCCGTCACCCGGTCCGCCGGTCGCGGCGTAGGTCAACCAGCGCGGGTCTTCGGGTACGGGGTGCTCCGGGAGCGCGGTGCACGCGGGGATCGAGACCAGGCATGCCAGGGCGAGGAGGCGAATCATCGCCGCAGACTCTAGTGGGGCGTCGCCGATGTTTGACACATATGTCGCCGCCCCTTCGGTCCGCTCGCAGCGTTGCTGCTCCTCAACTTGTCCACTGACAAGCCATGTCGTCGCAGCGTCTTGCGAGCGCACCGCAGGAACACCGACCTACGCATCAAACATCAGCGACACCCCACTAGCGCCCAGTTTCGCCGGGCTTGATGCGAATCATGTCGTGGAAGAGATCCGCTTCGGACTTCGTGATCACGTCGTCGTGGTTGCGATCGGCGTGATTGAGGATGATCTGTGCCCGCTCTGCAGGGAGTTCGTCACGCGTCACCTTCCCGTCGCCGTTCTCGTCGAACTGCATCGGGTCGCCGCACAGTCGCGTCATCCAGTCGCCGGCGCGGCTGCCGCCGTCCGGGTCGACCTCGAGCTTCAGCGAGTAGCGCTGCGAGACCTCGAGGCAGAACGTCTCGGCGTCGTCGCACACCGTGTAGTGGACCGTGAGCTCGAACACGTCTCCTTTGTCGCCCGCGAAGTCGACGAGGAACTCGCGCGGATCGACGTCGGTGTCGTGCTCGTATTTCGGAGCGGCACCGCGAACCATCTCGAACGCGGAGTCGCCGGGCTTCGTGATCTCCCACTGCAGACCGCCGGCCGGGTTGTTCCAGTGCACGCCGTAGAGCGGGTCGACGTAGAAGCCGATGTAGAGCTTGCCCTTGCCTTCGCGCAGGAGGCCGCGGTTGCCTTCGGCCAAGAGCTTGGCGAAGAACGGCTGCGGATCGGGGCGCTCGGCCGGCTGTTTCGGAGCCGTGCGCAGAACCCGCATGCGCTCGGTCATCTTCAGCGGCGGCACGATGCCGCGCTGCACGGGCTGCTCGGGAAACTCCAGCTTCATGCCGAGATCGGCGACCTTGGTCGGTTTCTCGAGTGGTCCGACGAGGTCGGTCAAGAACGCGCGCAGCTGCGTGGGGTCGTGCCAGAACTTCTTGCGCAGGATCTTGCCCTCGCCGTCGATGACGAACTCACCGTTCGGAGCCGCGTCGAGCGCGTGCTGGATCTCGTTGTTCATCGAGTCGCACAGCCACGGCACGGTCGTCTTCAAGCGAGCGCGCGCGATTTCGAGATGCTGCAGCCGTTCTTCGAGCGTGTACGCCTCGACCATGCCGTTCGTGCCGGGGTGCACGATCGACTTGTAGACGATGCGGAAGCGAACGCCCTTGGGCGCGAAATCGCGGTAGACCGTCTCCAGACCGGGGACGTTGCGCAGGAACGGCACTCAAGTGAGGCAGCCGAACACGAGCACCGTCGTGTGGCCTCTGTCGTCGCGGAGCGCGAACGGCTTGCCCTCGGCGGTGAAGCCGGACGCGTCGGGGAGGGTTGCGCCGACGAGTGGGGGTTGCGTCAAGTGACGGGCGTTCATCCGCTCGGTGAACGTCGTCTGCGCGGCGGCGGCGGCGACGGTGGCGATACCGGTGAAAGCCTGGAGGACGGCGGCGTGCATGCCGAGATGAGACACGAAGCACGTGAGATTGGCTACCGCTGCACGTCCGCCAGCGCCGCCTGCGCGCTTTCGACGACGTCGCGATTCGGCGAGTCGAGCAGCGCGCGGAGTGTGCTGCGCACGGCCTCCGTGTTCACGCGGATCATGCCGAGCGCGGTCGCGAGCGATCGTTGTCCTTCCGCGTCGGCCGTGTCGATGACCGCGAGGATCGCCGGCACCGCTTCCGCCGCGGCGGGTCCGATAGCCGCGAGAGCGCGACCGGTCGGGGCGAGCGGCAGCTGACCGAGGACGCGCGCGAGGGTCGGGACTGCGGGCTTGGCGCGCGGCCCGAGTCTCTCCAGCAGCGGGACGACATGCGCGCGCGCGTCCTCGTCGTCGAGCAGTTCGGTCAGGACCGGCAGGATGCGAAGCACGGCGTCGCCGCCGAACTGAGCTTCGGTTCCGAGGCCCTGCAGGAACATCAGCGCGATCGCGCGGTCCGAGCCGCGAAGGACGGACGTGACCTCGGTGATCGTCGCGTCGTCGTTCGGCGCGACGCGGATCAACGCGGATACGGCGACGAGGCGTTCCTGGCCCGCGCGATCCCGCGCGAACGCGAGGATCTCGGACGCGGCACTCGCGTTTGCCGTGCTGCCTGCGCCGATCGTCAGAAGAGCGGTGAGGCGATGCCTCGGATCCTCGGAGCGGAGGCGTTCCAGCAGCGCGGGCAACGCCGCGGGGCCGATCGCGCCGAGCGCGTTGGAGACTGCGCGTGCGACCGTGGGGTCCGGATCTTCGAGGTGCTCGAGCAGCGGCTCGACCGCGGACCCGCCCGCGACCCCGAGTGAGCCGAGCTGTTCCGCGGCTGCCGCGCGCACTCCGGAATCGTCATCGCCGAGGTCGCGGATCCGCGCCGCGATCCACTGCGCGTCGACGGTGACGCCGGAATCGCGATCCCACATGCGATTGATGTCGAGCAGCGCGCGCTTCCACTCCAGGAAGTCGACGAACTCCGATCGATCCAGCGCAGCTCCATCCGGCGCTCCGCGCGTATCGCCGAGCGTGAACCGATCGATCCCGACACCGATCTCCCCGTCACTCCAAGCGACGAACGCGCTGCGGCTCGTCGATCCGGCGACCGCGCGACCCGCGGGCGTCTCGAAGACGCTGTGTCCCTCGAAGTGGTTGCGCACGTTGATGCCGCAGAGGTGCAGCACGGTCGGCGCGAAGTCGAGCTGCGTGTGGAGTCCCGAGTGTCTACCGCGCATGCGATGGATCGGGTTCCAGACCACGAACGGGATCTCGTCGAACACGCGGTGGTAGACGTCGTCCTCGGGCAGCCGCACGGCGCGGTACTCGGTCCCCGGCACCATCGCGTGGTCGGACAGGATCACGACGATCGTGTTCTCGGCATAGCTCGATGTCCGGAACCACTCCCAGAACTCGCCGAACGCGAGGTCCGAATTGTGGACCGCGTTGAGGATCAGCGACTCGCCGTCCCGATAGGGCACTGCGCCTGGCGTCGGCGTGTACGGCGGGTGCGCGTTCATCGTCTTGACCGAGAAGAAGAACGGCTCCGGGTAGTCGCCGCGCGCGATCGCGCGCTGCATGAACCGGAACATCTGCCGATCGGACAGGCCCCATCCCGCGGCCTTCTCACCGAGGTCACGCTCGACGGTCGGGCGTCCGATAACTCGATCGAACCCGAACCGGCGCAACACGTCACCGACGCGCATGACCGAGTTCTTGACCGGGTGGAGGTACGTCGTGTCGTAGCCGTGCTCGCCCAGGATCCGCGGCAGTGCGTTCCAGCGCTGCTTGCTCGCGTCGTCCCAGTGCACCGAGTCGAGGAGCGACAGGTGGGAGGCAAACGAACTCGCGATCCCGGCCATCGTCGGAGTCGCGGAGTTGTAGAAACCGCCGAGCGTCCAGCCCTCCTCCGCGACCGCGTCGAGTGTCGGCGTCAGCCCGGCGAACTTCTTCGGAGCGTAGGTGGACGTGATCGCCGCGGAGAACGCCTCGAAGAAGATCGCGATCACGTTCGGCTTCTTCTCGGCCGAGCCGATTCGCTCGTAGCCGAGAGCGTCGAGCTCACGCTCGTACACGCGGTCGCGAATGAACGCGAATTCCGAAGAGTCGTCGAGTGGCATGCCGAGCGACTGCGCGACTCGGCGGCGTGCGGCCGTGACTCGGAGGTCGTAGTTCGTGTTCTTCGCGTCCCCGGCTTCGAGGTAGAGGAACGGCAGCGTGACTTCGGGCCAGGCACGGTGGTCCGACCAACGTGCGTCATCGGACGGCGAGCCGGACAGGAGACCGCCGATCCCCAGAATGAGTGCGACCACCGCGGGCGCGGTGGCCACGCTGTGCGCGCGACGAAATCCGGGTCGCAGCGCGATCCAGCCAACACACGCGATCATGCCGACGGAAACCACGCTCGCGATCCCTATCGCGAGCTTGTGGGTGTCGGTCAGCGGCACGTCGAGCAAGTCGCCGTGTGCGTGCTCGACGAACATCAGGTCGAGGTGCCAGCCGCCGCCGGCGTAGTAGCCGAAGTCGACGGTGCGCACGGTCGCGACGTAGGCGACCAGCGCAGCCCATACGATCGTGAGCAGCGCGCGCACCGGCTTGGCGGATTGCGCGCACAAGGACGCGCACACGACGAATACGAGCGACCAGATCGCCGCGTCGATCAGGCCGTGGACCGCGAGGATCCACAGCGTGTCGCGACTCCACAGCGGCTGCTCCTGGCCGAACAGCCCCCAATGCCACACCACGCTCGACGCGATTGCGAGCGCGCCGAACGCGAAGTGTGGACGGGACGACGTCACTGCGACGAGGACGTCAGTTCTTGGACGATGCGGTCGGCGTCGTAGATCTTCTTCAGCGATTCCATGATCGCGTCGACGTGCACCGACACCGAGCGCGGGATGTCACCGCGGTAGAGGTAGCGGTTGGGCAGCATCTCGATGTTGCCGTCGAACACGAGGCCGACGACCTCGAGGTCTTTGTTGACGAGCGGACTGCCGGAGTTGCCGCCGATGATGTCGTTCGTGCTCACGAGATCGACAGCGCGCGACATGTCGACCTTGTCCTTCCGGTCCAGCCAGATCTGCGGCAGGTCGAACGGGTACTTGTTGTCGAACTCGTGCGCGCGCGCGTAGAGGCCGTAGAAGGTCGTGCGGAATGGCGCCTTGGTGCCGTTGAACGGGTAGCCCGACACGATGCCGTCGCTGAATCGCAGCGTCAGGGTCGCGTCCGGGCTGACCTTGTTGCCGTAGACGGCGTGCAGCGCCTGGCCGACGCGTGCGCCTTGGGCTTCTTCGACCGCGGTCAGCTCTTCGTCGATCGCCGCGTTGGTCTGCATCAGCGGCCGGAGTCCGCGCGCCATGACGAGAGCGACGTCGTCGTTGTTTTGGATCGCGTCATCGCCGCCGTCGAACAGCTCACGGATGTACGCGGGGTCGTTCAACTTGCTCGATTCGAGCGCGCTCGCGAGGGCTTCCGGCTCCAGGTCGCCGAAGCACTTCGCGTCTTCCTTCGACAGCCACTGGCGCGCGCGCGTGACGTGGTCGACGAAGTCGGCGCGCTGCAGCTTGCTGATCTCGCCGCCGGCGCTCGACATCGCGCGTTCTTTGTCACCGCGGAGCACGCGCATCGCGACCGCGAGGACCGGGTGGCCGCCGGTCGTCTGGAAGCGGCGCTTCGGCTCGAACTGCGCACGCACGGACGTGACTTCCTCGATGCGACGCCACGTGCCACCGAACTTCTCCTTCGCCTTCTCGTCGGCTTCGACGCGACGTTGGAACGCCTGCTCGGCCTGCCGCTTCTGCGCCATCAGGCTGTCGTCCTTCAGTCCGGCGAGGTAGCCGGTGTAGGCCTTCTGCGCGTTCTCGAACGAGAGGATCTCGGTCTGGAGATCCTTCTTCAGCTCGGGGTGCTTCTTGGCGAGGTTCTTGCGCGTCGCGAGGCGGTTGTCGATCAGCTGGTTCACGATCGGGTGCCAGACGTCGCGCATGTACTCGAGCTGCGCGTAGGTGAGCAGGCGCTTGGTCGTGCCCGGGTTGCCGGTGACGAACACGAGGTCGTTCTCGAGGATCTGGCCGGTGCACCACTTGAAGTAGTGGGCGGACGTGTCGACCGGCTTGTCGTTCTCGTAGGCACGGCAGAACGTGAAGTCGATGCCGTAGCGTGGATACGTAAAGTTGTCCGGGTCACCGCCGAAGTGCGCGGTCTGCAGGTGTGGCGCGCAGACGAGTCGGATGTCGTCGTAGATCTTGTAGACGTAGAGCTGGAACACCGCGCCTTGAAAGAGCTTCACGACCTGCGGGTTCGTGCCTTCCTTGCGGACCGACTCGAGAATCTTGCGCTCGTTCTGCGCGCGCTTCTGCGAGATGGTGTCGTCGTTGTCGGTCGGCTCGACGCCGTAGTTCATCCGCTCCGTGACGTCTTCCATCGAGACGAGCTGCTGCACCGTCAGGCCGTGTAGCTTGACCTCGTCTTCCATGGCCTTTGCGTAGAAGCCGTTGTTGAGCCAGTCCTCTTCACCCGACGCCTTGGCGATGTCGCCACGTGCGCAGTGGTGGTTGGTCATGATCAGGCCCTTCGGCGACACGAAGGACGACGAGCAGCCGCCGCCGAACTTGATCGACGCGAGGCGCAGCGAGTCGAGCCACTCCTGCGTCGGCTTGAAGCCGTACTCCTTCTCGAGGTACGCGAGAGGTGGGTTCTCGAAGGTCCACATCTTGCCGAGCTCGAGGTTTTCTTGCGCGGGGAGTGCGCAAACGAGGGCGAGGGATGCGGAGAGGAAGTGGATCAATCTCATCGGGTCGCTCGGTGGGTCTGGGTGGGACGCGGAAGGATAGCGGTCGGGCGAGTGGAGCGCATCGAGGACGATGCCGGCCGTCGCAGTTCCCGGCGCAGAACCGCCAAGAATTCCACGAGGTCGCCCCGCCGGGTGTCTCCCATGATGCAGAGCTGGATCCAATTGCGTTCCAGCAGGTATCCGCTCTCGAAGCTCAGGAGGAAGCCCGCGTCGCGGAGTCGATCGCCGAGCGTGCGGGACGACACGGAGTCGGGCGGCTCCATCGAGATGACCGCCGGGCTCGACAGCGTGTCCGGGAGGAGCATGCGCATGCCGGACGCGTGAAGCTTCGGACGGATCCACTCGGCGAGGTTGCGGGTATCGGCGAACACGTCACGCGCGTGGAACCGTTCGATCGCCGCGTCGAGCGCGAACAGCAGGTTGCTCGACTGCGTGAACGGCACGCCGCCACACTCGATGTGGTAGCCGAGGTCGAGGTAGCGCGGCAGTCGATCGGGACGCGAGCGAGCCGTGCCGTCGTGGAGCACGATTCCGATGCCGGGATAGGAGCCGAGACCCTTGCCGCTCGCTGCGGTCGCCAGATGAGCGAGCGAGAGATCGACAGGAACACAGCCGACCGCGCTGACCGCATCGACGCACATGGCGATCCCGCGTTCGGCGCAGATCCTTGCGATGGCGTCGATGTCGTTCGCCATTCCGGTCGACGTTTCGCACGCGGTGAACCACAACCACCGGGTGTTCGGTCGGGAGTCGAGGAACTGACCGAGCACGCGGGGGTCGATCGGCGCACCCCACGTCAGTCGCCAAGCGGCGTGGTCGAGATCGAACCGCTGCGCGTGGTCGAGCAATCGCTCGCCGAACTCGCCGTTGGAGATCACGACGCCCGGCGCGTCGAGCAGCGAGATCTGCGCGGCGACGACGTCGTTCGCGAGAGTTCCGGATCCGAGGAACAACGAAGCGGTGCGAGCACCGGTCATACGGCACAGCGCGGCTTCGACGCGCTGGCGCCGCTCGTGGTAGACCTCCGCCCGGTGGGAGATCGGCGCTGCCGCGAACGCGGCGCGCACGGTCTCGGCGATGGCGACCGGGCCGGGCAACAGGCTGACCGGCTCGTCGCGTTTGCGGCGGGTCAAGATCGCTTCGCCACGGTCGACGAAGTCCTCGAGCGTGAGGCACATCGGCTGGTACTGCGCGTCTGCGCTGCCGACGAGTGAACCGAACGGTTTGAAACCGAGGTGTGCGTAGAGACGCGTTTGCCGCACCGTGCCCGATGCCACGGTCGCGTCGTAGCCGCGCTCCAACCCGAGGCTGACGACGAGCTCGATCAACCCCGCGAATACGCGTCCCGTCCGGTACTCCGGTTCGATCGCGAGCAGCCGGAGCTCACAGAGCGATCGGCCGTTCGGGATGTAGTCGTCGACCGATCCGAGCTTCTCGTCGAGTGAGAACGGCCGCTGATCGCGCATCGCGATCATCCCGACGACACGGGATTCGTCGACGGCGATCACATACGTGTTCTGGTCGTGGAAACGGTCGACTAGTCGGCCTTCCGGATCGTGGTCGTGCTGCGGGATCTCCTCGACGAACGTTCGATGGTTGAGTCGGAAGATCTGCTCGAACTCCTCGGGTTCGGTCGCGATCTTGAACGTCAGCTGCGTTCGTGGTCTCAAGTGGCGCTCCGGAGATCTCGAGTCAGCGCGAGGACGTTGGCACGATGAGAATAGGCGAGGATGACCGCGAGCGCGGTCGTGCCGAGCACGTCGGCTTGTGGCGCGTCCAGCCACAGAAGTCCGATCGGCGTACCGACGATCCCGATCAGCCCTGCGACTGCGAATCGGCGCAGCGGTAGCCACGCGATCACGCCGAGTGCCGCGACGATCAAGAGTGCACGCGGATCGTGGACCACCATCGCACCGAGCCACGTCGCCGCGCCCTTGCCGCCGCGCCCACGCAGCTGTGCCGGCCACACGTGCCCCGCGACGACCGCGAGGATGCAGAGCCAAGTGCCAAACGAGGCGAGCGACATCGACGCCGCGATGCCGACCGCGATCGCGCCCTTCGCCGTGTCCCCGAGCACGGTGAGCACGAACCCGCTACGACCGAGCCGGCGCCCGACGTTCGTCGCGCCGGTCACGCCGCTGCCCGAATCGCGCACGTCTTCGCCGGTCTTGGCACGTACGAGGTAGTAGCCGATGTTGACGCAGCCGAGCGAGTAGCTCGCTGCGGTCGATGCGATCACGGCTGTCGACAGGTCCGGCATGGTCAGGCGCGCACCGTAGCTTAGCGCGAAGGCATGGCCTGAGCGCTACTCGACTCGGCCGAGTTCTAACACTCGGCTCGCACCAGCTCGCGTCCGAACAACTCGGCCTTGTCGCGGATGCCGCGGAAGCCCTCGGCCAGCACGACGTGCCCAACGGGCGCGCGCAGCGACGTGCCGGGCCCCGCGCACAGCAACACATCCGGATTGAACTCGCGAATCGCGGTGCGCACCGACGCCGTGAAGTCGTACGTGGTCAGCACCTGCGTGGTCGTCGTGTAGTGCAGCAGCTCGGCCGGGTCGGCCGCCCACGGCGAGTGCACGTTGCCGCGGCCGTCGATCAAGTGCACCGCCGGATGGCGGAACGGCAGGTTCGCGAGTTCTTGGCTCGCGCGTTCGGCGACCTGCCCGCACAGGGCGGTATGGAACGGACCGTGGCCCGCTAGCTGGAACGGGAACGATCGTTCGCCCGAGTCGACCTTCGGCAGCCCCTGGAGCAGCGCCTGCACGCCCTGCGTCGTGCCCGCGAGCACTTCGTGACCCCCGAGTCGAATCGAGCGGGCGACGAACCAGTCGTCGCCGCGTGACGCGACGGTCGCGAGCGCGCGATCCGTAGCGGCGATCAGATCCGGATCCGGGCGCCACTCGGAGTCAATCGTCGTCGTGAGCAGCTGCGCGCCCTCGGCCCGCTGCTGCAGTCGAGCCATCGTCGATACGAGCCGCCATCCGTCCGCGGCCGACAGTGCGCCGGATGCGGGAAGAGCCGTGTACCAGCCGAGCGAGTTGCCCGCGATCGCGACGATCTCGAAGTCGTCGCGCAGCGCCTCGAGGTGCGCCATCGTCGAGAAGTAGATCAGTTCGGCGGCGTTCGTTCCGTCGAGATGGAGGCCGGGGCGAAAGCGCTCCGCGGCGTCCAGCTCGCTGATCGTCGGGCGATTGGCCGTGACACGCGCGGCGTCGGCGATCGTCAGGGCGTCGCGCACTTCGCCCTCGCGGAGATGGCGGCCGATGAAGCCGAGCTCATCGCGGCCGTAGCTGCCGCGGCCCGGGCAGAACAACACGGCGACTTGCTTGCTCACGAGACCTTCTCCCGGGCCAGTCGGAGCGCGGCTGCGACGATGTCGTCGGTCTGCACGAGCACGAGGTTGGCCGCGCCGCCGAGCGGGATGTAGGTGTCGTCGCCGGCGATGCGGCGCATCGCGACGCGTTCGCGGAGTTCGTCGTCTTCGGCGAGCGCGCTGAGGATCGAGGTCGACGGGCCGCCGTGCGTCTCGCGGCACTCGTCGACGACGAGCACGCGGCCGGTGTCCCGCGCGTGTTGTTTGATTGCGTCGATCGGCATCGGCGCGAGCCAGCGCAGGTCGAGCACGCGCGCGTCGATGCCCTGCTCGGCGAGCCGGTTCTGTGCCTGCAGGCTCATCAGGAGTCCGTTCGCCCAGCTGACGATCAGGAGATCTTCGCCATCGCCGTAGAGACGGGGCTCGCCGAGTCGGACCGACTGGTCCGGCGGCGGATACTCACACTGCCAGAGCGCGTCGTCCTTCTCGTGCAGGTCCTTCGTCATGTAGAGCGCGATCGGCTCGAGGAAGACGCACACGGATCCGTGGTCCGCTGCGGCCGCGGCGCACGTGCGCAGCATCCCGACCGCGTCGTCTCCCCGCGACGGCGACGCGATGATGAGGCCGGGGATGTCGAGTAGCGCGCCGATGCTGTTGTCGTTGTGGAAGTGTCCACCGAATCCCTTCTGGTAGGCGTAGCCGGCGATGCGCACGACCATCGGGTTCTGGAACTGGCGCTGACTGAAGAACTGCAGCGAAGCCGCCTCGCCGCGAATCTGATCGATCGCATTGTGCAGATAGGCGAGGTACTGGATCTCCGGGAACGGCAGGCAGCCGATCTGCGCCATGCCCTGCGCGATGCCGAGGATCGTCGTCTCGTCGAGGATCGTATTGAAGCAGCGGCCGGTGCCGTACGCTTCGTGCAGGCCGGCGGTGACGTGGTAGACGCCGCCCTTCTTCGCGACGTCCTCGCCGAAGAGGAACATCTCGTCGTACGCGGCCATCAGGTCCTTGAGGCCCTGTGCGAGGCGGTACGCGAGATGGCGCGGACGCGCGTCGTGTTCGGGCAGGCGGCCTTCGAAGACCTCGACGCGTCGTTCGGCCGGAGCCACGCGAGGCTGAAGGTCGTCGGGGTTCGGCAGCTGCAGCGGTGCGGTCACTTCTTCCGCGGTCTCGAGCTTGCGGCGCGCACTCGCTTCGACTCCCGCGCGCTGGATGCGCGCGCGCAGGTCGCGGTGCATCGCGCTCATGCCGTCCTTGCTGATCGACCCCGTGCGCAGCAGAAGGTCGGCGAACGCGAGCAGCGGGTCGCGCGCTTCGTTCGCTTCCTGTTCGTCTTCGGTCATGTAGACCGTCTCGACGTCGGAACCCGCGTGGCCCATGAGTCGGACGGTCTTGAGGTGGAAGAACACCGGCTGGCGCGTGCGGCGGCAGTGTTCGATCGCGGCCATCGCCTGGGTGTAGGTGCCGGCGATGTCCGCGCTGTCGGCCTGGAAGTAGTCGAGGCCCGTGCGGTTGCGGAAGCACCGCTCGATGTAGTTGTCCGGCGTGCGCACCGAGATGCCGAGACCGTTGTCTTCACAGACGAAGAGCACCGGGCACGGCTGGTGGTGCAGCGTCGCCGCTGTCGCCGCGGTGAAGCCGGCCTGCGCGGTCGCATGGTTGGCCGACGCGTCGCCGAACGAGCAGTAAACGATCGCGTCGTACGGGACGTCGGCCGGCAGGCCGAGTCGCTCCATGCGTGCGAGGGCGAACGCGAGTCCGACCGCCTTCGGCAGATGGCTTGCGATCGTGCTCGTCTGCGGCGGCACCCAGAGTTCGCGGCTGCCGAGCACCTTGTGGCGACCGCCGGAGATCGGATCCTCCGCGGCCGCGGCGAACGACAGCATCGCGTCGAAGATCGGCGTCGAACCGTCCGCGCGCCGGCAGCGCGCGGCGAGGAACGCGCCGGAGCGGTAGTGCAGCAGCGCGGGATCGTCGAGTTCGAGCAGCTCGCCGAACACCGCGTTGGCCTCGTGGCCGGAGCTCCCGATCGTGTAGAAGCTGCGCCCCTCGTCCTTCATCCGCCGCGCCTCGAGGTCCTGCAGCCGGGACTGCATGCCGGCTTCGAACAGCTGCAGGGCGGTGCGGCGAGTCAGCGCGGACCCGCGCACGATCGGCGCGTCGAGGGACCCGGCCGCCGTCGGGTCGGCGCCCGGATGGTCCTGAATCAGGCGCTCGAGGCGGCCTTCGACTTTGCCTTCGCGTCGGATGGTCACGACCGCGGGATCGTATGGGCAATTCGGCGCGCGGGACAGTGGCGCTCGGCGTGCGGATCGCGCCGTATTCGTCCATTCGAAAAGCGTCCGCGGATGCTGTAAAATGCGACATCCCGCGTGAGCCGCTGTACGCGACAGCAACGGCCACCTTTGACATTGCCGGATTTCCAGCCAACAGGAGTGAAGCTCGCCTTCACCTGTCGCCGAAGACAACACAGCTGTGCTCGACCCGATCCTCTTCGAACTGTCCGTGCTGTTCGGCCTGTGTGTGGCCGTGGCACTGGTGGTTCACCGGCTCAAGATGCCGCCGATCGTCGGGTTTCTGATCGCGGGAATCGTCGCTGGACCCCATGGCACGGGGCTGATCAAGCACCAGGAGCTCGTCGAGCACCTCGCGGAAGTCGGCGTCGTGGTCCTGCTGTTCACGGTGGGCATGGAGCTCGCGGTCGGGCATGTCGGCCGGATGCGGCGCGCGATCGTCGTCGGAGGTGGGTTCCAGGTCGGGATCACGGTCGCGATCGGGACGATCGTGTCGCTCGTCGCGGGGGTCCCGTTCGGCGCGGCGGCGTTCCTGGGGTTCCTGCTGGCGCTGTCGAGCACGGCGGCGATCACCAAGCTGCTCAGCGATCGGGGCGAGATCGGCACTCCGGCCGGGCGTCATGCCGTGGGGGTCTGCGTGGCGCAGGACCTCGCGGTCGTGCCGATGATCCTGCTGATCCCGGTCCTCGCCGGTGAGTCCGGCGAAGTCTGGAACGCGATCGTCGGCGTCGGCGTCGCGTCGGGCTGGCTCGCGCTCACGGCGGTCGTTGCGTGGTTCGTGATCCCGAAGCTGTTCGACGTCGTCGCACGGACACGTTCCCGGGAGCTGTTCGTGCTGTCGGTGATCACGGTCTGCCTGGCGCTGTCCGTCATCACGGCCGAGCTCGGCCTCTCGCTCGCGCTCGGGGCGTTCCTCGCCGGCGTGATCCTGGGGTCGTCGGACTTCCATCATCAGGCGGTGAGCGAGGTCGAGCCGTTCCGCGACACGCTCGCGAGCCTGTTCTTCCTCAGTATCGGCATGATGTTCGATGGCTCGACCGTCGTGGAGCAGCCGCTGCTCGTCGGCGTGTGTCTCGCGGTCGTCGTCGGCGGAAAGGCCGGCATCGCCTACCTCGCGATGCGCGCGATGAAGCTGCCGACGCGCACGGGATGGCGCGCGGCGCTGTCGCTCGCACAGCTCGGCGAGTTCGGTTTCGTCCTCGTGCAGCTCGCGGACGGGACGCAGCTGCTCGGTCCGGAGCTGGAGCGCGTCTTCTTGGTCGTCGCCGTCCTGTCGATCGCACTGACGCCGTTGCTCTTCGCGGTCGGCGCCGCGATCCAGCGCCGGGACGGCACCGAGGGCAAGCGCGGCGAAGACCGGCACGGCTTCAAGGATCACGTGATCGTGATCGGCTTCGGTCCGGTCGGCAAGGCGTTGGCCGACACGCTCGAGGCCGCCGAGATCCCGTATCAAGCCTCCGAGCTCAACGCGGTGACGGTCAAGACCGAGCGTGAGAAGGGGCGGCCGATCATTCTCGGGGACGCATCGCGCGCTGGCGTGTTGCGTGCCCTCGGTGTCGCGCGCGCGCGACTGCTCGTCGTCGCGATCAACGATCCGAGCGCGACGCGCCGCGTCGTCTCGACGGCGCGTCGCCTGTCGCCGCACATCCACATCATCGCGCGCGCGAACTACCTCGGCGAAGTGCCGGGCCTCGAAGCGCTCGAGGTCAACGAGGTCGTGCCGCAGGAGCTCGAGACTTCGGTCGAGATCGTCGTGCGGTCCCTGCGGCACCTGCTCGTAGCGGACGACGACGTCGACCGGTGGGTCGGAGAGATCCGGTCGAAGGCGCGCTCCGGTGGCGTCGGTAAGGCCCCCGAGGCGGCTGTCACCGAGACGCACTGAGCGCGCACCCGATCGCTTCGATGCGCGCGAGGTGATGGTCGTCGTGCTCGGCGACGAACAGCACGTGGTCGATCTGTCGCATCGGCTGATCGAGCCGCGGGTGGCGGGACTCGCGCGCGAAGTGTGACGCGTCCATCGCGTCGAGGCGCTCGACGAGTGACGACCGCGCCGCGGTCAGAGCATCGAGAATGTCGTCGAGCGACGCCGTGTTGTGGTCCGCTTCGTGGGTGCGCGTGTTCTCGAGATCGGCCGGCGCCAGCACGTCGACGCTCGCGTCGAACTGCTTCAGACGTTCGAACCAGAGCGACTCGAGGTCGAAGAGGTGACCGACGTTCTCCTGCATCGACCACGTGTCGTCGATGCGTGCCGTCCAGTCGACGTCCGAGTACGCGACGCGCTTCGCGTCGATGCGTGGCAGCAGGCCGCGCAGCCGCTCGACGACCGACGCGTGGATCTCCGGCGGGTGCGAGAACTGGAACTTCCGATCGAACCAACGCATGCCGGCATTGTCCCCTTCGTGCAGGCGCGCCGTCTCGCTACAAATGGGCGAACGTGAAGATCCTGACCTTCCAAGCCCGCCGCTTCTGGTGGAAGTCGTTCTCCAAGACGCTCGAAGAGGTCGAGGAGGTGCACGTCGAGGACGAAGTGCGCGACGCCGTGGTCGCGTTCTTGCACGCGGAGATCGGTGACGACGAGGATCGCGCCCGCGTCGTGCGCAAGACGCTGAAGCACATCAAGTGGCTCGCGAACAAGCGCGAGTTGCGGAACGTCGTCCTGCACTCGTTCACGCATCTCGGCGGGGAGAACGCGCCGCCGGAGTTCGCGCGGGGCGTGATCGAGGAGTTGGTCGAGCGGCTGGTGGCGACGGGGTACGCGGTGAAGACGACGCCGTTCGGCTACTTCTGCGAGTGGGAGCTCGGGGTGTACGGCGAGAGCTTGGCGAAGGTCTGGAAGCAGATCTGAATTCGGAGGCGCTCGTGCCCCGCGCCGGCGCATTGCCCTGCGAACAGCTTGATCGACCTGACAATGTTGTCGGTTTCGCAATTTGGTCCGGGTCGGTGTCCACTTGGCAACTTTTACCCATCCGGCCTAGCATGTTGATCTTGCTCGCGCCGCTCGGCATCACCCCTCTGACACCATGGAGCTCAACTCTTGACTGCGCCCCCCCTTAGCGACCGAGAGGTCGTCGTGATCGTGGGACTCGGATACGTCGGATTGCCGCTGGCGGTGCTCGCCGCTCAGTCCGGGTTCCGCGTCGTCGGGCTGGACACCTCGGAGGCGGTCTTGAAGGGGCTGAACGAATCCGAATCACACATCCCTGGTATCGAGTCGGCCGAGGTCTCGGGGTTGATCGAATCCGGGGCGTTCACGGCCATCCACCCAAGCGAAGCCTCGGCCACGTTCGCGGACCCGCAGATGGCCGCGCCGTCCACGTACGTAGTGTGCGTTCCCACCCCGCTGCTCCGAGATAAGCAAGGCGAGGACGCGCCGAACTTGGAGATGGTCGATCTCGCGCTGAAGGACGTGGCGGCCCTGGTCGATCAGAGCGACCACCCGAATCCCCTGATCGTCGTGGAGAGCACGACATATCCCGGCATGACGGCCGAGAAAGCGGCGGAGATTCTGGCCGAGAACGAGATCGGGAGGAGACAGGTCGCCTACTCGCCGGAACGGGTCGATCCAGCGAAACGCGACGATCTGCTGGGGATTCCGAAGATCGTCGGTGCGGATCAAGAGGAGGCCCGCACCCGGGCTCTGGCCTTCTACGAATCGTTGGGGCTCGAAGTTCACTCGGTCGGCTCCACTACAGTGGCCGAGGCCGTAAAGGTCATCGAGAACACGTTTCGGTTCGTCTCCATCACGTTCGCCAACATGCGCGCCGTGAGGGCGATGCAGCTCGATGGCGAGGACGCCCGCTCGGACATCCCCGCCGCCCGGGCCAGCTTCGGTGAGCTTCCGCCGTACCTCAACGTTCTGGCGGACGTCATCGATCGTTCCGAGAAGGCCCCCGCCTTTCCCGAGATCGTGAAGTGTCTCGGCCACGAAGGGCCGAACTTCGACGAATGCAACTCCTGCCCGGTCGGTCCGAGATTCGAAGAGCGTCGGCTCTCGCCGTGCCGGTTGCAGGACATCGTCGAAGTGGCGGGCCCGCTCTCGAGCTGTTTCCGGTGTGCGACTGCCCTCTTCCTCGAGGATTGTCTCGAGTACTTCGCACAGGAGGAGATCGACGCGGCAGCCGTCTTTCGCGGGATCGCCACCAAGCCATTCGGGCTCGGTCTGACCAATCCAGGACCCGGGATCGGCGGCCACTGCATTCCCGTTGACCCACTGTATTGGTTGAGTCAGGCGATGAGGCGTGAGCTGGAACTGCCGATTATCGACGAGTGTCACCAGTTCAACTCGTGCTCGATTGCCGGGCGAATCGTGAACTTCGCATTCGACAAGCTCGAGGAGCACGTCGCCGCCATAGGCGGCGACGGTTCGAAACGGCCCGCGGTTGTCTTGCTCGGCGTCTCGTTCAAGGCGAACGTGCCCGACGTGCGTGAAACGCCTGCCCGCCGAATCGTGGGTCAGTGCCATCAGCGACAGAGCGACCTCGAGCACGACTTGTTCTACTACGATCCGACTTTTGACCGTGCGCAGGAGCGCATGGGCAAGACGCCGGAGTTCAGAGCAACAGTTGCAGGCGGTGCGAACCACGTGGTTCCGTCGTTGTCCCCCGCAGACCTGGATCGTCTCTTGGAGGGCGCCGCCCCATGTTGCGTGATGCTGCTCTGTGACCACGACGTGTTCCGTGAGCAGCAAGTGCTTGCCAGAGCAGCTGCAAACGGGCACCTCGTGATAGACTTGGTCGGAGTGCCCGAATGTCGGCCGACCGAGGCCGGGTGTCACACGTGGGGGATCTCCAGCGGCGCGAATTCTCAGGCGGTCTGAGCCCGCCGCAGATGAGTCAGCTCGTCCTACGTTCTCGTAGCGCATCCAGGCATTCGCCTATGGTCTGCTTCTCCTCGGTGGGCAGCTCCACGCTCTTCAGTTTGTTCCACCGAGGATGAGACTCTGCGACCTCAAGGTCATGCAACTCTCGATCTCCACGGTCACCCAGCGCCAGGCTGCACACCGCGCGGTTGAACTCGTACTCCCGGAACGTACCGGTCGGTCCGCGAACATGGATCGCTTGTGTGAGGAGCTCTCGGCTCTGTTCCCAATCCGGGTTGGTCTGGTCTTTGAGGGCGTACGCGAGCTGCGCGAGATAGCGGTGATAGTTAGCACTGGTCGCTGGCTCTGATTCCAGGAGTGCCCGGAAGATCGGAATCGTTCGCTCGATTTCCGCAGACGTGCCATTGCGGAATGCGACGCTTCGAACGTTCTGCACCTGCGCGAGGATGCCGAGTCTGACGCTTTCTGGCGCGTTTTGGATCGCCGCGGACAGAGCGCGCTCGGTTTGGTCGGGATCTTCCCCGGTCATCGTTAGTTGAGCCGATACGACGGCTTGCGCGTCCGAGGCTGACTTCGCGTCGGACTCCAGCCGTTTCGTTCGGCCTTCGATCTCCCCGAGTGTCTTCTGCACGCCGGCGACTACGAGAGCGCGACCGGCGTAGCCGCCGAGAATCGCGACTCCCACGACGTTCAGTCGCATCCAGACGTCTTTAGCGACGAATTCTCCCGGCACGATTACGAACGCCACGATCGCTCCAGCGATTCCGAACAGCACGTCGCCGAGCGTGCCCAGCTGAACTTTGGCTCCCTCGTTGGACATCGCGAGCAGGCTTCCCGATTGCGTGCCGTACAGCAGTCCGCCAAATGCACCGGAGAAGAACACGGCAGCCGGAATCCAGGCATCGTCAGAATCTGCCACGGCGGCGAAGAACACCGTTGCGAAGAAGCCGCCGACGAACACCCCGATCCCGAACACACTTCGAAAGTTCATGAGACCTCCGAGTCTAGTTCGCTAGCCATGGAGTGACCGACGGATGGCGATTCTGCTGCGGCAAGATCACGGCCAGCGATCCAATCGAGTGACCGTCCGTACAGATTGGCGAGCTCGGCGACGCGGGTGAATCTTGGTTCACTCTGACCACTCTCCCACCTCGCAAGAGTTCGTGCAGTGACGCTCGTGGATTCCTCCACGTTTCGCTGTGACAGTCCGCAAGAGACTCTGGCCGACCGCAGGCGCTGGCCGACGAACCTCAGGCTCACGTACTGAGCCGTATTGCTCTCCTTCATTGGCATGGATTCTAACGGTGAGCTGCATGTCATTGGCCGCGCATCTAGACAAAATCGACCCCGCTCTTGCTTGTTTGGGGCGGCAGCCTATCCCGGCGCCGCCAAGCCCAACTCCTCCGCATGTGGCGTCAGCGCGCCGATGATGAACTCGACCTGATCTCGCAGCTCGACGCCGAATAGCTCGCAACCGCGCAGGATCTCGTCGCGTTCGACCTTCGCGGCGAACGCCTTGTCCTTGAACTTCTTGAGCACGCTCTTCGGCTTCATGCCGACGATGCGCTCGGGGCGCACGAGCGCCGCGGCCACGCAGAACCCGGTCAGCTCGTCGGCGGCGACGAGCGCCTTGCTCATGAGCGTGTCGTACGGGACGTTCCACTTCGTGTAGTGCGCGGAGATCGCGTGCGCGATCGTGTCCTCGCCGATTTCGCGCAGGCGTGCGACGATGCGGTTCGGGTGGTCCTCTGGCCACTTCTCGTAGTCGGCGTCGTGGAGCAGCCCGGCCGCGCCCCACGCGTCGGGGTCCTCGCCGTGCTTCTCGGCGAGCGCCCGCATGACGATCTCGACGGTCCGGGCGTGACGGAGCAGGCTGTCCGTCTCGGTCATCTCACGGAGGATGGCGTCGGCGCTGTCGCGTTGCATGGCCGTGAGAATAGCGCGAGAGGCGCTCGCGAGACCGTCTGCGCGCCTTCGGGTGGATCTGCATTTGTCCCAAGTCTGCTCGTGGTCCCCGGGGGGCGCCGAATCTCGCTATGGTGTTCGCCCCCCGAATCCCCCGGAGGACGACTCGGACATGCAAAAGCCCCTCGCGTTCTTGCTCTCTCTTCTTCCGCTCTCCGCCCCGCTCGCGCAGGGCCAGCCGAGCACGATCCTGGACGACGCATGGGTCGAGAAGCTCGACTGGCGCAGCATCGGCCCGGCCAACATGGGCGGGCGCGTCACCGCGATCTCGGTGTACGAGAAGGACCCGAGTCTCTACTACGTCGCGACCGCGTCAGGCGGCTTGCTCAAGACCGTGAACAACGGCACGACGTTCGAACATCAGTTCGATCACGAAGCCACGGTGTCGATCGGCGACGTCTGCGTCGCGCAGTCGAACTCCGACATCGTCTGGGTCGGCACGGGAGAAGAGAACCCGCGCAACTCGGTCAGCTACGGCGACGGCGTCTACAAGTCGGTCGACGGTGGCAAGACATGGCAGAACATGGGGCTGAAGGAGACGTTCCAGATCGGTTCCGTCGTCGTGCATCCGACCAACCCCGACGTCGTGTACGTCGGCGCTCTCGGTCGGCTCTACGGACCGAGCGAAGAGCGCGGTCTCTACAAGACGGTCGACGGCGGTGAGAACTGGGAGAAGATCCTCTACGTCGACGACATGACGGGCGTCATGGAGATCACCATGCACCCCGCGGATCCGGACACGATGCTCGTCGCGACGTACGAGCGCCAGCGTGACGGTTTCGACGGCAACCCGCCGGCGAAGAAGATCGCTCCCGGCAGCGGGCTCTACCGCACGACGGATGGCGGCAAGAACTTCACCAAGCTGACCGAAGGGCTGCCGACGGTCATGCTGGGGCGGATCGGCACGTCGTTCTGCGCCAAGGATCCGAACATCGTGTTCGCCTGTATCGAGACCGAGATGCTCGGAAAGTCTGGCGAGAATGTCGGTTGGATCGGCGCGGACGGCGTCAACGCCGAGACCGGTTCGAAGCTCGATTGGCTGCACGAGGAGGGTCCTGCGAAAAAGGCTGGGCTGCAGAAGGACGACATCGTGATCTCGGTCGCGGGCAAGACCGTCCTCTCGAACGCGCAGATGCAGGAGCAGATCAGTCAGCACGAGGTCGGCGCCGTCGTCGCGATCGAGGTGGCGCGCAAGGGCGAGAGCCACGTGATCGAGGCGACGCTCGCGAAACGGCCCGCCGAAGGCGCGTCCCGGCCGCGCGGTCGCAGTCGCCGCCGCAGTAGCGGGGACGAGCGGCCGTTCGGCACGTTCCTCGGTGGCCAGCGCGCGAACGTCCAGAATCAGCAGGGCAAAGACGGCCACGAGCACGGCGGCATCTACCGCTCGGCCGACGGCGGCACGTCGTGGGAGCGCGTCAACAGCGTCCACGCGCGGCCGATGTACTTCAGCCAGATCCGCGTCGACCCGAGCAACCCGGACACGGTCTACCTGCTCGGCGTCTCGGCCTACCGCTCCAAGGACGGCGGCAAGACGTTCAACGCGGACGCGTCGCGCGGTGTGCACTCCGATCAGCACGCGCTCTGGATCGATCCGAATGACAGTCGTCACCTGATCATCGGCAGCGACGGCGGTCCGTACGTGACCTACGACCAGTGTGCGAACTGGGAGCACCTCAACCACATGGCGCTCGGCCAGTTCTATCACGTCGCGGTCGGCCCACGCCGCGACTACTGGGTCTACGGCGGCCTGCAGGACAACGGCACGTGGGGCGCGCCGCATCGCAGCGCGCGCAGCCGCGGTCCGATCAACGCCGACTGGTTGCGCATCGGCGGTGGGGACGGCTTCCTCGTTCGCGTCGACGAGAACGATCCGAACCAGATCTACTACTCGAGCCAGAACGGCAGCACGCAGCGCACGCACCTCGAGACCCAGGAGCGCGCCAGCCTGCGGCCGCGCGCGCCCGAGGGGAAGACGTATCGCTTCAACTGGGAGACGCCGTTCCTCTTGTCGCACCACAACTCGCGCATCTACTACAGCGCGGGCAACTACGTCTTCCGGTCGCTTGACCGCGGCAACGATCAGAAGCCGATCTCGCCGGAGATCACCCGTACCGATCGTGGTAGCGCGACGGCTCTGACGGAGTCACTGCGGGATTCCGACGTCCTCTACGTCGGCACCGATGACGGCTCGGTCTGGGGCACGAAGGACGGCGGTAAGAACTGGCGCAACCTGTGGGAGATCCCGCACCACTTCGCGAAGGCGGAGACGGCTCGCGTGAATCTCGTCGAGGCGTCGCTGAAGCACGGTCAGAAGATCGCGGAGGTCACGGAAGCGGCCGCCACCGAAGCCGTCGCCAAGGCGGAAGCGACGACGGACACGGCGACCGAAGAGAAGCCGGCCGCCGCCGTGAACGCGGTCGTGGAGACCAAGTCCGATGTCGCCGTTCCCCAAAAGCCGGGGACAGATGCGCCGGGGACAGATGCGCCGAAGACCGATGCTCCCGAGAAGGCTGGATCGAAGCATAAGGGTAAGAAGCGCGGCAAGAAGAAGGGCCCCAAGCCGGGCAAGCCGCTCCACGAGCTCGTCCCCGGTCCGCGCTGGGTGAGCTCGCTCGAGGCGTCACGCTTCGCCGACGGTCGCTGCTACATGACGCTCGACGCGCACCGCTCCGACGACGACCAGCCGTACGTGCTCGCCACCGAGGACCACGGCGCGACTTGGCGTATCCTCAGCAAGAGCCTGCCGCGCGGTTCGACCAAGTGCGTCCGTGAGGACCGCGAGAACGAGAACGTGCTCTACGTCGGGCACGAGTTCGGCGCGTGGGTCACGATCGACCGCGGCGAGACTTGGACCCGGTTGAACAACAACCTGCCGACCGTCTCCGTCCACGACTTTGCGCAACACAAGAGCTCCGGCGACCTCGTCGCCGCGACCCATGGCCGGAGCCTGTGGGTGCTCGACGTCACGCCGCTCCGCCAGATGACCAACGACGCGCTCGACGCCGAGGCCCACCTCTACGAGCCGAACGACGTCATCGTATGGCGTGGCAAGCACCGCCGCGGCATCTCCGGTCCGCGCAACTTCATCGGCGACAACCCTTCGAACCGCGCGCAGATCTTCTACTCGCTCGGCAACGACACGAAGTCGGTCAAGCTGGAGATCCAAGATCTCGAGGGCAAGACGATCCGCACGCTCGAAGCGGACAGCGCGAAGGGGCTCCACCGCGTGACGTGGGACTTGCGCGCGGCTTCGAACGACGACGATGGTGCGAATCGACGCCGCCGCTTCGGCCGTTCTCGCACGGTGGCGACCGGAACCTACCGCGTCGTGCTCACCGTCGACGGCGAAGTGATGACGCGCAAGCTGTCGGTCGAGCGTGACCCGAACTTCCCCGAGGGCCCGCTGCCGCGGCAGGACGAGGAGGAGTCGGAGGAAGAGGACGGGGGCGAGGATCGCGGATAGCCCGCGAGTCACGGGGATTCCCCGGGAGCGGCCAAGCGCGCCGCTCTCGGGGTCCTAGTACGCGCGTTGCGTCCAGGTGTTCGACCACACGAACCCGCCACTGTCCAACGAGACGGCCTGGAACGAGAATGCGTTACACGGTGGCAAACTCGGCACGGTGAACGGGGAGACGGACCGGGACCCGGATGGGTCAGCGAAAAACCCGGTGACGAAGTTGGGCGGGTTCAGGCACAACCCGGGGAGTCCGGCTGCCGCGCTGAGTGATCCCCCAATCAGGATGACTACGGGACCGGATGAAGGGGCGTTGGCGATGTTGAACGTCGCCAGCTCGTCGACATCGAAGTCTTCGATCGTGAGCTCGAAGTCCGTCTGCCATCCCGGCGGTGCGGTGGTTTCGATCACGAGCTCCACGGCGTCAACTGCGGTGTCGTCTTGGACGAGAATGTCGAGTTGTCCCTGCGTCATGAGGAACGGCAGAATGTCGGGCCCTCCCGGCGTGCCGCCCGAGGGGCCCGGCAGATTCGCCAAATCGAGAGACGCGCAGAACGGCACTCCCGGTTGGCCATTGGGCCAGTTCGGAAAGAGAGTGCTGAATGCCACAGAGTAGGCGAAGTTCGCGCCATCGAAGCCGAGCGCAAGTGAGTCGTTCACCGCATCCGATGCGAGGGGAAGAACACAGATATCCAGCCTGGCCGAGACGATTGGGTCGCCCGGCAGATCGAGCGTCTCGCCGAACAACTTGTTCGATCCGAATTCATCGAAGTCCCGCGCGGGGTTGATGCCCGTGATGAAGCTCAGAAGGGCAGAACGCGGGCACGCGACTTCCGTGGACCCGATCGGGCGGGTCGTCCCGAACGCGTCGTCAAATCCGGCCCGGATCGTGTGGGAGCACACGTTCGAAATGCAGGAGAGCAAATCGATCGCGTTGTTCTGTGGCGGTCCGAACGGCTCATAGACCGTCGGGGTGCTGATGGTGCAGAACGGAGCGGCTGTGAGATCCATTTGTGCTGCGGCGGCTCCGTTCCCCGCCGAGACACCGACGATCGACACGAGGCTGGAATCGAGTTCGACGTAGCAGAACGTTACGGACCCGTCCAGGTGGATCTGGGCTTGGAACGTGTTGAGATTGTTCGATCCGAAGCTCGGAACGTCGTTCCACGTGATCACGATGGCGGTCGCCGTCACAAGGAAGCTGACGGATCCACCCGCCCCTGGATTCAAGTCGGACCAGAGCGGGCAGAGCGAAGGAAGTGACCCGTTGATCAAGCCGCCGACCGATGGAGAGAAGATCGAGGTCCCCGACGAACCCGGAAGAATGCGGCCGTTCGAGTCGATCGTGATATCCGTAAAGACCGAACCGTCGGGAAAGCAGATCGGGAAACCGCTGCTCACGACAGCGACGGTGTCGTCTCCCATGCCTAGGTCGACGCCGGGGCCGTTGATGTAGCTCCCTCCAGGAAAGACGCAGTAGCCGCCGGCACCGTCCTTCACGAATGTGAAGCAGCAGTGATCTTGCGCGGCGAGATGTGGCGATAGGGCGCTGACGGCAAGAGCGGATGTGCAGAGGCGCGTGAGGATGTTGTTCATGACAGGAATGGTTTAATCGTGAGGGTGGTGGAGTCGTCCGCGACGGGGATCGTGACGCGGACGGGTGGTAGTCGCCGATGGGTCGGCGACTCACTTGACCAGGAGACGTAGACCAGCGGAGTGGCTGAACAGTCCGAGCGCGCCAGCCGGATCGATGACCAGCGACTGGTTGAATACTTCGAGTCCGAAGAGGCCCGGGTCGGCGGGGATGGGGAGCGCCACGGTCGCGCTTCCACTCGCGTCGGTCTGGAGGCTCAGGGCTGCTACGGGTGCCTCGAGGACGAAGCAGGGTTGGCCCAACGAAACGGCTTCGAGTTCGAAGCTCAGGATCACAGCCCCGGTCGCGTTTGGGCGCGCGTTGCTCAGCTGGAGTGCGAAGTTTGCATTCCCGATCGTCGGGAATCCGTTGCCGGTGAGTTCGGGGTCGAGTCCTCCGGTTCCGGCGCAACCCAAGCCGAACAGCTCCAGGCGGCTGCCTTCCACGACGGTGACCGTCGGCAGATGCTTCGCTCGAATCGCGAACGTGTTCGTTTGGCTGATGGTGCTGCCGCCTTCGGGAAGCACGACGAGCGTGTCACCGACGTAGGAGGTGCCGTTGACTTGGAACTGGGTTCCGGACGGGTGGAGGGACTCGAAGCCGTCGAGATCACCGTGCCGACGACGGATTCCGTCTGGCCAAGTGGATGAAGTCCCCGCGACACCCGTGAGTCCGCTGACGTCCGCGACAACGGCGCCTGAGGCGAGTACACGGACTCGGTGCGAGGACGAACCAATCGGGGTGTAGTCGACGCTTGCCGCGAGTCCTGACGTGGTCTTGGTGAAACGGATGCTCCCGGTCGGCTCGAACGGCGTGCTGTTCAGGCGGCCCGTCGTGCTGACCGAGACGAACGCGCCGGTAGGCGCCGCGCCGTAGAGGTCCAGGGGGAGCCACTTGGCTTCGAACCCCGCCATACGACCGAAGGACGTTTCGGCGCCGAACTCTGCATCTGCCGTCGTGCTCGAGGTCACGAGCTGTTGGTCGGCACCGTTGCGCACGGGGTTCAGTCGAGTTGCGTCGGTGAGGGCCCTCGTGCGCTCGTCGAACGCGTAGATCATCTCACCGTCGATCTCGAGAGATGGCAGATCGGCCACGGTCACGTCTGCGCGCGTCACCGACTCGATCCAAACTCCGGGTGCTTCTTCCGGAAGGATGCGCAGGAGGTTGGCGACCACGGTTCCCTGTCCCGGCAACGTGATCGTGACTCCACCAGTGCCCGACGAGGACTCGAGTCCGAACCAGCAGTCTCCCCGCCCGCGGCGTGAGTGATGATTGCGGAGCGAATACAGGCCGTTCTTGTTCGGCCGCTGCTTGCGTCGGTGCTTCCTCTCGAGAAACCTCGGCCAAGCCAACGACGGGATCGTTCCGATCGGTCCGGCTCCGGTGCCGTTGAAGGTCCCTACAAGGTCGACCCCGAGATATGCCTCAACCGTGAAGCTCGTGTAGGTGGGTCCGGGGGTCAGCGACAGTGAAACCCCGGTTGCTGTCTTCTGCGCGTGCATCGACTCGAGCAGCACCTCGTTGCCGTCATTCATCTTGCCGAAGTGATTGACCTGCAATCGTGCGCCCACCGGTGCGGTACCGGCCGGATCCGGGGATCCCAGCAGCACGCACGATCCGCTCGCATCTCCGAGGTCGATGGATACGCCGTCTGCGCCTGAGGAACCGAGGTTGCTCACCACGAGGGGACCGCTGCCGCACGCGGTCGTGATCGTCGCGGAGCCGATCGGAGTGTTCGGGAGTCCGAACGCGTCGACGCTCGAGATCCCGGGGCTCGAGAAGCTGACCGCGAGCTCATAGCCCCCGATCCCGCCGACGGACCCTGCGCCAAGGCTCAACCCGAAGCTGCCGTTCCAGCCGTTTCCGAACGCCGGGTCGGCGAACGCGGCGAAAGAGGAGACGTCGAAGGGTCCCGCGGAGACGGCGCCGCTGAGATCCAGGATGGTGAGGGTTGCGGAAGTCACGATCGCCGGGGCGACGAAGTTCACGGGGCTGCCGCCTGCGTTGGCTCCGAGGAAGACGCCGGCCGACGTGGCTGGCGAGCCACCGACGGTGAACCCGGCCGGCGCGAGGTCATCGCTTGACTCGAGCCGGAGGATCAACTCGAACTGTCCCGCGCCGTGATAGGTCAACGAGTCCGTGCAGTGGACGGCGCTTTGGGAGACCAGGCTCGTGCCGACCTGTTCTGACAGTCCGTTGATCGTCGAATCCACGGCGTCCGTCATGGAGGTCGCGAATCCGCCCGTGGCGCTTCCGATGGCCGGAATCATGAAGAAGGAGTCTCCGCAGACTTGTGCGGAGGCGCCGGAGGCGATGCCCAAGGCGAGGGCCACGGTGTGGCCGATTCTCTGAAAGGTTGTCATGGTGTGGTTCATTCGCTGAACGAGCCCGTCGAGCCGTTCGGGCTCGGAGGGGCTGAGGGTGGAAAGGGGCCGAGCGCGATGCCCGTCCTCGGTCGCGCGAAATTGCTCGACACCGTGCTGGAGCCTTCGCCGGGAAGTTCGTTTCAGCGACGTGACAGTTTTCGAAACGCCGGGCGTGAAGCTGGCTCCACGAGTGAGACGCTGTGGTGCACAATGCGGCTCAACGAGGAGACCGCAGGCATGGGGCATGAAGACGAGAGCGTGGCGACGACGGATCGAGGCGACGGCGCGGGCGCCGACCTCCTCCTTTGGTCGAGTGCGTGCGAAGGCGACGCGCAGGCCAGGGATCGTTTGGCGCAACTCGTCGCGGAGGTTTCGCGCATGCACTCCGGCCGACTGCGCTTACCGCGCAGCGAAGCGGAAGAACTCGAGTCGCGGCTGCAGGCATCCGTCTGGGAGCTGATGGAGGTCGGACGATCGACGCCACGCACGAGTCTTCGTGGCTGGTTGCGCTTCCGGTTTCTCGCGGTCGCGAAGCAGTACTTCCGCGATATCGGACGGGTCCGGTCACTGGCTCCCTTGATCCAAGACGGGGAGGAAAGCGCAGCAGCCCCGCTGGAGGACCCGCCGGAAGCGATGCAGCGACTCGAGCTGCGCGACGCCCTCCAGAACTGTCTCGGAGAGCTTCCTGGCTCGCAACGAGATGCAGTCTTGCGCCGCTACGGCGACGGTTCCTGGGAACGAGAAATGGGCCCTCACGAAAGCGCGAATCCGAACACCGTGCGGGTGTGGGTGTTCCGCGGCTTGATCGCGTTGCGAGAGTGCTTGGAATCTCGCGGAGTGGTGGCGTGACTCCGGAACAGCCGAGTGTCGAAGACCAGGCTCTTCTGGTTGCGTACGTCGACGGCGACCTGAGTCTCGTCGATGCAGCGGAGTTCGAACAGCGGCTCGCGACCGAGCCTGCGCTCGCCGCCGCGCTGCACAGCTTCGTGGCTGCGGACGATCTCGGTCAGAGGCTTCCGTACCCGGGTCGCCTTCGGTCGCCGCGAAGGTCCCGATTCGTTCCTGGCGGAATACTCGTCGCGGCCGCCGCTGCGCTGCTGATTCTGCTCTTTCGACCGGGCGCTTCCGCGGTGTCGATCGAACTCGTCGGAGTCGAACAGAACGTCTCGCGTGGAGGTTCCGACTCGGCGGTGGACTTCCGAGTCGAACTGGAGTGTGCGCGCGAGTGCTACTTGCTGATTCTGACGGCTGTCGAGACCGATTCGGAGGTGGTGGTTAGGCAGTTGCATCCACCGAAGTCCGGGCCTCTGGTTCCGCGCAACCCCGATTGGCCTCGAGACCCTTTGCCCGTCGGTGATGGAATCGTCCTGCCGCCGGCGTCGAGCTTCCCATGGACTCTATCCGATGCCGGATTCGTCCTGATGTGTACCCGCGAGGACGGACCGTTCGAGCCGGAGGACGAATCGCGAGTTCGGTCCCTGCTTCGGAACGCCGTGACGAAGGCGGGGGATGCAGATCGTGGTCCCGAGGCCGAGATCGCGGCGGCCGTACGGATCGAACTGGGCTCGGACTGGCAGGTGGAGTGCTTGGGAGTCCGAATGCCCTAGAATCTCACGGCCCGATCCCTGCGGGGGTGGTGTCGGAATTCCGAGTCGGAGAGTTACTCGCATGAGACCGTGGAAGCACGTCGTGGCCGTCGCCGCCGCCTTCATCGCACCGGCGTCGCCCTCCCTGGGGCAGGCCGATCCGCCGACGGCACCGTCCACCTTGGTGGAAAGAGCCGGAGAGCTGGTCCGGGCGTCGCGTACGCGAGAGGCCCGCGCAGTCTTGAGGGAAGCGTGGGACAAAGTCGAGGCGATGCCCGCGAGCCAACGAGAGACTGCCGTCGTCCAGAACATGATCTGGAGCCTGGGAAGATCTGCCTGGAGCGCGGGGGATCTCGAGATCGCGCGCAGAGCCTGGACGATGGGCGTGGCCTATCGAGAGCGAGTGTTTCCCGCGGACCACGCGAAGTTGCAAATCGCGCGCGGCTGCCTGGCACAAGTCTACAAACGTCTTGGCGACCTGCCCGCAGCCCAAAGCCTCGAGGAGGGAGTGCTCGCCGTCTTCGGGAGAACGCTACCGGCAGATCATCGAAAGCTGCAAGAGGCGCGCCGGAGCCTCGCAGCCACCCTGGCGATGCGCGGCGATCTAGATGGCGCAAGAGAACTGCAGACGAAGGTTCTCGATGTCTACCGGAAGACTCTTCCCGCCGACAGTCTGGAGTTGCAGCGGGCGCGGGGTGACTTGGCGGCGACGCTTAGCGAATTCGGCGATCTCGCGGGTGCACGGCGTCTGCAGGAGAAGGCGCTTCGGGTCTTGGAAGTATTGCTGGACGAGAACGCCTCTGAGCTGCTTCTACTTCAGTCCAACTTCGCCGCCACACTGCACGAGCTCGGTGACCTTCGCGGCGCAATGGCGTTGCAACAGCGAATCCTCGAGACGCACTCGACGACGATGCCTCCGGATCACCCGGATGTGCAGTCGGCTCGCGTCAACCTCGCGAACACGATGCAGGTGCTCGGCGACCTGGCCGGAGCACGAGCTCTGCAGGAGAAGGTGCTCTCCGTCCGCGAACGGAAGTACCCCAACGACCACATCTACCTACAGATGGCGCGGCACAATCTCGCAAACACCATGTACGCGCTCGGAGACCTCGTGGGCGCTCGCGAGTTGGAAGAGAGAGTGCTTGCGGATTGCTTGCGTACGCTGCCAGGCGGTAGCCCCGTTCTGCCTCGCGTGGCCGGCAACCTCGCGGCGACGCTGCACGCTCTCGGCGACTTCCCATCGGCGCGCAAGCATCAGGAGCGTGTGCTCGTCGTACTCGAAGCGGCGCTTCCGGAGGGCCATCCGGACCTCCTCACGGCACGGAACAACCTGTCGGCATCGATGGCCGACGGCGGCGATCCGTCCGGCGCGTTGAAGTTGCAGCGGTCGGTGCTCGAGACCCAACTGCGGACACTTCCGGACTACCACGCAGACCTGCAGCGGACGCGCGCGAACATCGCTTCGACGTTGGAGATACTTGGAGACCTGGACGCGGCCAAGAAACTGCACGAGACCGTGCTCGGGGTGCGTCGCCAGACTCTGCCCGTCGAGCATCGGGATCTCCAGACGGCTCGTGGCAGACTCGCGAGGGTTCTGTATCGCCTTGGTGAAGTCGATGCCGCGCGCACACTGGCATTGGAACGATGTCGAGTCGCACTGCAGCGATTGATGGTCCTGCACGGCGTTCCTCGTGAGGTGGGAATTGCCGCTTCCGAGGAGCGCAGAGCGGTTGCCGCGGTGCTCAGCCTGCCGAAGCACGAGGACGCTGCTGTGCAGTTGAATGTCACCGCCGCGGCACTCCTGACATCGCAGGGATTGCGTGGCGCCGAGCTGCGCGCGACTCGCCGCCTGGCCGATCTGCGGCGGCGATTCCCGCAGCGGTCCGCCGAGACCGAGCATCGGTTGCGAGACGCGGTCGCCGAGGTCGTCAACGCGTTCACGGTTTCGGATTCGAGCGATGCGAAGTCGGCATCGGCGCCTCGGAGCAAGCGGCTCTCCGAGGCCGTGCGTCGGCGAGACCGCGTGGCCAGAGAGCTTCTCGATCTCGATGGTTCCTCGGTAGCAGTCGCCTCCGATGTCGCAAGCATCGCGGCGAAGGTACCATCGGGTTCCGCGGCAGTGGCGATCGTGGGATACGAGCACTCGGCGCCGGGCGGCAAAGGGGGCTGGCGCTCCGAGGAGCGCTTGGCCGGCTTCGTGTTGGGACCGGACGGTACGTTGACGCAGCACGACCTGGGAAAACGCGCGACCGTCGATGTGCAAGTCCACGCGATTCGTGACGCCGGGGTCCACAACGCAGACGGTCCTTTGGACGCGCTCCGCGAGCTCGGAACGCGCGTCTTCGCCCCACTCGTCGCGGCGTTGCCGGATGGCACGCAGTCGATTCTGCTCGCGGTGGACGATGCGCTCGAGGTTGCACCGCTTCACAGCGTCGTCTTGCCCGATGAGTCCTTGCTCGGCGACGCGTACGTGCTCGCGCGCGTGTCGTCACTGTTCGACTTGCTCGAAGATCCGGACGACGAGGGTGGAGGTGCGCCGGAGTTGCTGGCGTTCGGCAGCCCGGACTTCGGGAATCCGCCGAACAGAGCAGCCTCGACCGTGGGAGGGGCGTCGTCTCCCTACACACGTGGGGGCGGGGTCGGTAACTGGGAGCCGCTCCCGAACTCGCAGGCGGAGGTCGCGGCACTCCGTGCGATCTTCGAACAGGCGTTCGACCGCGGCCGCTCCCGCGCCTTCTTCGCTCGCGACGCGAGCAAGCGTGCTCTCGAAGCGCACGCTCCCAACGCGCGGTTTCTTCATCTGTCGACCCACGGATACTTCGCGCCAGAAGAAGTCACGTCGACTCGCGAGTCTCGTTCGATGGGGCGCTTCGATACCACTCGGGATCACCGAGTCTCCGGGCTCTCGCCGCACGTGCTCGCGGGCCTCACTCTGGCGGGTGCCAACCTGCCGCCGGACGAGCTCGGCCGTCGTGTGGGGATTGTCACGGCCGAAGAACTGATGAACCTCGATCTGTCGAAGTGCTACCTGGCCGCTCTGTCGGCGTGCGAAACGTCCCTCGGTGTTCGTCGAGCGGGCCAGAGCTTCGCCTCTCTGCACGGTGCCTTGCGCGCGGCAGGAGCTCGCTTCGTGCTCAGCTCGCTTTGGAAGGTCGGGGACCGAGAGGCGAAGGACCTGATGACGGACTTCTATCGCAGGATTTGGATCGGCAAACAGCATCCGCACGAGGCCCTCGAGGCTTCGAGGGCCGCCATGCGCCAGCGAGGTGCGCGGTTTCGAGACTGGGCCGGGTGGGTCTTGGTGGGTCGCTAGGCTCTCTGGATTGCCAGTTTCGATCGCCGGGATCGGCGGTGGCACTGGCTGATCCTGCCTCGCCTCGCCTGCGCCCCCTCCGCACGACGATGAATACCCAATACCACCGATGGGATCAGGCGATCGAGAGCATGCGCTCGAGCGGCCGTCGCGCGCGCGCGATCAGGTCGTCGTCGAGCTCGATACGCGGCTGCAGTTCGCGCAGCGCGACGTAGATCTTCTCGATCGTGTTGAGCTTCATGTGTGGGCATTCGCCGCACGCTTCGCAGCCTGTGCCTTCTTCGACGACCGGCGCGCGGATCAGCGTCTTCTGCGGCGCGGCCTTCTGCATCGTGTGGATGATGCCGGCTTCGGTGCCGATGATGATCTTCTCGGCCGGGTCGTCCTGGACGTAGTCGAGCAGCTTCTTGGTCGAGCCGACGAACGCGGCGTGGCGCAGGATCTCGTCTTCGCATTCCGGGTGGGCGATGAACTTCGCCTCCGGGTGCTGCGCCATGAGCTCGCAGAGCTTGCGCTCGCTGAACGTGATGTGGACCTGGCAGGTGCCGGGCCACAGCTCCATCTCTCGACCGGTCCGCTTCGCGAGCCAGCCGCCGAGGTTGCGATCCGGCGCGAACAGGACGGGCTGGTCCTCGGGGATCGAGCGCAGCACCTTCTCGGCGTTGCTCGACGTGCAGATGATGTCGGACTCGGCCTTCGTCGCCGCGGTGCAGTTGATGTAGGTGACGACCGCGTGATCCGGGTTTTTTGCCTTCCACGCGCGGAGCTCGTCAGCCGGGCAAGAATCCGCGAGGGAGCAGCCGGCGTCGAGGTCGGGCACGAGGACGATCTTCGCCGGGTTCAGGATCTTGGCGGTCTCCGCCATGAAGTGGACGCCGGAGAACAGGATCACCTCGGCCTCGTCGACGTCGCGCGCCTTGTGGGCCAGATCCAGCGAATCGCCGAGGAAGTCGGCGATGTCCTGGATGTCAGGGTCCTGGTAGTAGTGCGCGAGGATGACCGCCTTGCGGCTGCGCTTGAGCTCCTCGATCTCCGCAAAAAGGTCGAGGGTGGGGTCGATCGAAGTCGTGGACATCGGGCGGGGCATTGTGGGCTCGCGCCGCGGAGGCGCCAAGGGGGCGGCCTTGCGTTTGTGGGGAAAGCAGGATTCCGGCGGTCCACCGTGTCACAATCTCGGTTTGGCGGCGTGACTTCCGCGGGGAACCAGCCTATCAGCCGAGAGCGCGCCGGATCTTGATCATGCGGACCTCACTCATCGCTCTCGGACTCCCCGCCCTCTTGGTGTTCGGAACCGCGGCAGCCGGGTGGTGGAACGTCGCCCAGGCGCCGCTGCGGCCCCCGGTGAAGCCGCTCGGCGACCCGCGGCCGGTCGTCGGAGAGTCGACGATCGTCCATGAGAACGGCACGCCGCGGGAGCTGATCCAGGGCGTGCTCGCGGCCCGCAAGCGCGGCGATCTCAGCTGGCTCGCGCGAGCGCTGCGCAGCTGCATCGAGGCGCCGCAGTTGACCGAGAGCGAGACATCGATCGCGTGGCTCCGCTTCGAGTGGGGCGAGGCGCAGAAGGTTTGGGATCGGATCGCTGCGGCGGAAGCGCAGCGACCCGCGGAGATTCGGATCGAGGGGAATCGAGCGACGGCAACTTGGGAGGTCGGAGGTGCGCTCGGCACCTTGACCGTGCCGTTCGTCTCGGTCGGGGGGCAGTGGTGCATCGCGGATCTCTGAGCACGTTCTGGTCGACGATCCTGCTGCTCGCGTTCGGCCTGACGCTGAGTGCGTGCGGTGGTGGCGGCGGTGGTGGCGAAGAGGCTCCGCCGATCGGCACGATCTCGTTCGATCTTCGCGTCGACGATCTGCCGGCGCGCGGTCTGCAGGTCGGTCGCCCGTTCGCGATCAAAGTCCGGTTCTCGAGTCCGGGGAGTGACGAAGCGTTCGCGCTGCCCGATAGCGAGAAGGTGACGCTCAGCCTGGTCGGCGCCGGTGCGCTCGGCGGCACGCTCGAGGCGTCCGGCGATGGCGGTGGTGATCTCTCTTTCGAGGGGCTCACGATCGACACGCCCGGCGAGTTCAAGATCGCGGTCAGTGCGCCGAATGCCACGGCTGGCGCCGAGTCCAATTCGTTCGTCGTCGGTGCGCCACTCGACCTCGCGATTCTCGAAGCGCCGTCGACGCTCTACGTGCAGCGCGCGTTCTCGGTGCGGGTCGGCGTGGTCGACCCCGCGACCGGCGCGCCGGCCGATCCTGGGTATCCGCTCGTCGTCGACGTCGCCGTCGGTGGGACGGTCGTCGCGAACGCGACGATCTCCGGCACGACCGAAGTCACGGTCGGTGGCTTGAACGTGCAGTCCGTCGGCACGGCACGCATCAGCGCGAGCGCGGTCGGGTTCCCCGAAACGTCGACCGGGGAGATCGTGGTCGATCGCCTGACGGTCGCGGGTCTGACGCTGGACGGATCGACCCTCGTGCAGGGCGTGTTCAACCTGACCGGTCGACTCGTCGGCGCGAACTCCGGTGCTTCGGCCGCTCTGCCGAGTCCGGTGACGCTGTCGCTGCAGGTGGACGGCACGGGGTCCGCGATCGGCACGACGACGGTGCAGTCGATTGGCGGACCGTTCTCGATCGGACCACTGCAGTACGACGCGCCGGGCAACGTCACGCTGAACGTATCGTCCCTCGAGATCGACGACGTCGGCCTGCTGACCGCGTTCGGCTACGGCGTGACCGTCGTCGCCGAGGGCGACGTAAGCGGGCTGCCGGGCGACGCGCTCGGGCCGTTCGCGTTCCGGCTGGAGGATGGCCTCGGCGTCGCGTACACCGGCGCGGCGGACCCGGTGCAGTGGAGCGTCGTTCGCGAGGCCGACGGCGTCGTCGTGGCGTCCGGCGCGGAACCGTTCGTCGCCGGCGTCGCGCGGATCGAAGTGACGGCACCCGCGCTGGGCGGTGCGTATCGGCTGATCGGCAACGGCGGCGACACGCCGCTGACGACCGGGACCGGCGAGACGACGCTGCTCGTCACCAACGACCCGGTGGACTTGCCGGGCCCGTTCGTCGCGCTCGAATCGGTGCGCGTCGGCACGCCCTACACGGACTCGGTCGAGTTCGTCGCGTTGCCGGGCACGGTCACGGACTCGCCGCGCTTCGGCATGCTCTCCGGCGAGCTGCCGCCGGGGCTCGAGCTCGACCGTGACACGGGTGAGATCAGCGGCACGCCGACGCTGCAGGGCGACTACGAGTTCTCGCTGTGGGCGCGCCAGTCCGCGACCGAGCTGCAGCCGATCCGCTGCACGCTCGCCGTCTTCACCGCGAGCGAGAGCGAGATCCCGGCGCAGCCGCTCGACTTCAGCGGGCCGGGTCCGTTCGCCGGCCAGCTCTCCTCGGTCGACATCGCGCTGTCGTTCACGTCGTCGTTCGACGGCAACCCGTACGACACGGCGTATCGCGTGTGGCTGCCGCCGGCCGCCGCGCGACCGGCGCCGCTGTTCGTCATGCACCGCGGCCGCGGGATGAACCACACCGACTACGAAGTGCTCGGCCAGCATCTCGCGAGTTGGGGCATCGCATACGCGACCGTCGAGAACTACCAGTCGTTCTTCGACAACTCGGGGCGCCTGCCCGATCCGGTCTACGACCTGACCATCATCGAGGCGGGGATGGAGTCCGGCACGGCGTTCCAAGAGGCGATGCTGGACGACGTGCTGCAGCGCAACACGATGGCCGGTGACTCGCTCGAAGGGCTCGTCGATCCGGACCGCGTCGTCTTCGGCGGTCACTCGCGCGGCGGTGGCGCGACGCAGGCCGCGCACGTGGCCCGCTACCTGATCAACAAGGCCCGTGGCTACGTCTACCTGCAGCCGCTCGACCTGCGTTGGAGCACGCGCACGATTCCGCCGGGGATCCCGGGTGGCACCGACCTGTATCCGATCGAGGCGCTGCAGCCGCGCATGCCGCAGCTGATCATCTCGGCCGAGAACGACGGCGATCTGCTCTATCCGATCGCAGATCAGCTCGCCGATCGCCGCACGGGGCCGACGACGTTCGTCACGGTCTACGGTGGGGTGCACGCGTTCACGAGCGACAACTCGATGTTCGACGCGAGCGGCGCGACGATCCAACGTCAAGAGCAGCAGGCGCTGACGCAGCACTTCGTCACGGCGTTCATCAAGCGCTGGACGGAGAGCGACCGCACGCTCGACGGCATCCTCTACGGCGACGCCGCGGCGGGCTCGAGCCAGGTCGGCGTGTTCGGCTGGCGCAACATGCACGAGCGCATCCTCGTCGACGACTACCAGGATGCGGACGAATCGACCAACTCGCTCGGTGGCCTGAACTCGCTGAGCGCGGGCTCGCGCAACGAGCTGTCGATCTACCCGTCGATCGGTGCGTTCGACAGTCTCGCGCTCAAGCACAACCTCGTGTTCCTGTCCGGGGTGCCGACCGCCGAATACACGACCGGCCTGCCCGCGCTCGACATCACGCAGCAGCGCAAGATCGCGTTCCGCCTCGGCCAGACGACGATCTCGGGTTTCGACTGGGTGACGATCAAGGTGCGCCTCGTCGACCACACGAACGCGAGCGCGACGGTGACCGTGTGGGACCGGTTGATCCAACAGTCCGGTGCAGTCCCCGACTTCGTGTCCGGCACGCCGAACGTCTACGACCGCTTCGTCGACGTCGAGGTCCCTCTCAGCGGGTTCACGGGGATCGACCTGACGGACGTGCGCCGGCTCGACCTGGTGTTCGAGACCAACGGCGCGGGGTCGGTCGCGCGGCGTCTCTACTGGGACGATCTGCGGTTCGAGTAGCCCCCGCATCCGGCGGGCATCCCGTCGCGAACCATCGGTCGGATTCCCCGACCTCGGGGCAGTTTGAAACGTTTCACTGAAACGGAAGTCGCCGATTTGAAACGATGGAACGTTCCGGGGTCCTTTGGGATGATTCGCCTAAAACACTATGGCAAGGCGACTTGGAGAAATACCGGGGGCCCGGCACGAGCCTTGATGAACCTACTCCCATGAGCAAGACCCAAGACACCGAGATTCGCATCCGCCGCTCGGCGGACCGTGGCCACGCCGACCACGGCTGGCTGCAGGCCTACCACACGTTCTCGTTCGCCGACTACCACGATCCCCAGCACATGCACTGGGGCCCGATGCGCGTTCTCAACCAGGACACGATCCAGCCCGACAGTGGCTTCGGCACGCACGGGCACAAGGACATGGAGATCGTGACCTACGTCTACGACGGCGTGCTCGAGCACCGCGACAGCATGGGCAACGGCTCGCAGCTCCACGCGGGTGACGTGCAGCGCATGTCGGCCGGCCGGGGCGTCGAGCACAGCGAGTTCAACCCGCAGAAGGACGCGTCGACGAGCCTGCTGCAGATGTGGGTGTTCCCGCGCGAGAACGGCACGGATCCCGGTTGGGAAGAGAAGTCCTACTCGGACGACGACAAGCGCGGCGGTTTCCGTCTGCTCGTCTCGCCCGACGGTCGCGACGGTTCGCTGACGATCCACGCGGACGCGCACTTCTACGCGACGCTGCTCTCGCCCGGCGAGTCCGCTTCGCACTCGATCGGCAAGGACAGCATCGCATTCCTACACGTCGCGACCGGCAGCGTGCGCATCGGCGACGACGAGCTCGGTCCCGGTGACGGTGCCGCGATCCAGGATCTCGACGATCTCACGGTGACGGGCGTCGAGGATGCGAACGTCGTGCTTTGGCAGTTCCCCGCGCCGGGGGCCCGGTGATGGAGAAGCCGGCCGAAACCGCATTCCCGATCGACGCGCTGCTCGCGGACCGCTGGAGTCCGCGGGCGTTCGCGGACCGGTCCGTGTCCCCCGAGGTGCTGGGCGGTCTCCTCGAGGCGGCGCGCTGGGCGCCGTCGTGCTTCAACGCGCAGCCGTGGAACTGGCTTGTCGCGCGCCGCGAGGACGCGGCCGGCTTCGAGCGCATGGGGTCCGTGCTCATGGAGGGCAACGCGTGGGCGAAGCACGCGCCGCTGTTGCTGATGTCCGTCGCGCGGTCGGACTTCGAGCACAACGGCAAACCCAACCGGCACGCGTGGCACGACGTGGGCCTCGCGAACATGAGCCTCGTGATCCAGGCGCAGTCGGCCGGACTCGTCGTGCACCAGATGGCGGGCTTCGATGCGGATGCAGCGAAGGAGGTGCTCGGTATCCCTGCGGGTCACGAGCCGGTCGCGATGCTCGCGATCGGGTACGCGGGCGAGGCGGATCAGCTCGACGACGCGCTGGCCGAACGGGAACGCGCACCGCGTGCGCGCAAGGCGCTGACGGAGATCACGTTCGGTAGCGCCTGGGGCGAGAGCCTCGGGCTTAGCTGAGCAGCGTCGACGCAAGGGTCGGAAATCACCCCGAAGCGGCGCCTTCGCGGCAAACTGATGGATGGGCTCGGTCCGCGAGCCCCGCTCCATTCGTTCGACCGCAGACCGCTTCGAGCCCCCACGATGCATCTCCGAATCGCGCTTCCCCTCGCTCTTTCCACCACGGCCGCCGCGCAACCGCCGTCACCGATCGTGACGCCGCGCACGGCGCCACGCGCCGAGTACGTCCTCGTCTCGGGCGTGACCGGCACGTTGCCGAGCAATCGCCACTGGAGCCCCGCGGTTTCCCACGGCGACACGATGTACGTGTTCGGCGGACGCACCGGCGAAGGTGGCGGCGGGACCCGTCGCAACGACCTCTATTCGTTCGATGCGACGACGCTGACCTGGACGCAGCACAACGCCGATGGCGATGCCAACGCGCCGTCGCAGCGGTTCCGCAACGCGGCGGCCTGGGATCCCGTTCGTGATGTGCTCGTTATCTTCGGCGGAGAAGACGCGGCCGGCACGACGCTGAACGACACCTGGGAATGGGACGCCGCCACGAACACGTGGACCGACGTCACCGCTCTGGTCAGCACGCCGCCCTCGGCGCGCCGATTCTCGGCGATGGCCTGGGATCCGATCACGCAGGGCATGATCCTCCATGGCGGTCAGGACGCGAGCGGTGCGCGCGACGACACCTGGGGCTACTTCGGTCCGGCGGGTGGCGGATGGGCGCAGTTCACGCCGCCGACGTCGCCGGGCCTGCGCGCGAACCACTCGCTGGTGACGCGGTTCGACCGTGGCGACATCTTCCTCTGCGCGGGCCACGATGTCGGCGCGACTCCCAACCGCATCCATTACACCGATGCGTGGCGCTGGAATCCGCTGACGTTGGACTGGGAACAGATCGTCACGTCGACCAACGCGGTCAACGCGTCGATGGCCGGCAACCAGGCCGTCTACGATCCGATCCGCCAGCGCGTCGTGCTGACCGGCGGTCAAGGTATCAGCACGAACGCCGCCGCGACCGGCGGCGCCTACGGCACCGAGTACGGGGGGTCGCCGACGAACTGGACGAGCGAGTTCGACTGCATCACGAACGAGTGGAAGCTCTATGGCGCCACGACGTTCGGCGCGAGCGATTCGGTGATCGGTCGCGCGAGCCGGTACTACACCGGCTTCCTCAACGGCAAGGTCTACAAGTGGGGTGGCCAGAACCCGGCCGGTGGCAACGAGTCGTCGGTCAAGGAGTACCAGGCGAACCCGATCGCGGATTCGACGCCGATCGGCGCTGGCTGCGACAACAGCCTGACGTTCCCGGTCACGCTCGCGCCGCGCGCGATCCAGGCTGGTAGCGGCACGACTCCGTCTCGGCCGTGGCTCGGGTCGGCATACGAGTTCACGACGGACGGCCTAGTCGCGGGCTCGCTGTCGGCGACGCTCGTCGGCTTCACGACGGCACCGGCGCCGATCCCGCTCAACCTGGTCTTCCCGGCGAGCAACCCGTGCGATCTGCTGATCGACGCGGCGGTCGCGACCATCCCGCTGACGATCGTCGGTGGCTCGGCCGACGCCGCGCTGTCGCTCGGCGACGATACGGCGCTGCTGACGCTGACGGTCAATCTGCAGACCGTGCAGGTCGAAGGTGCTCTGACATGGGTCAGCGCCTCGAACATGCTGCAGCTGCAGATCGGCGTGAACTGAGCTACTTGCCTCGAAGCTCTTCGAGCTCCTCGAGCGTCTTCGGCCAGTCCTTGCGCATCAGCTGGGACAGGCCGCGGTCGGCGAGGAGCTTGCCGTCCGTCTGGCACTCCGCGCAGTAGTTGCACTCGTTGCTCGCGTAGCGGATGCGCTGCACGGGGTTGCCGCACTCGGTGCACGGCTCGCGGTAGCGACCGTGCACGTGCATCTCGGGACGGAACGCGGTGACCTTCTCCGGGAAGCCGTCGCCGACCTGCTCGCGCAGCAGCGTGATCCAGTCGGCCATCGTCGACTTCGACGTCTCGAACAGGCGCTCGATCTCTTCCTCAGTCAGGCGCGACGTCCAAACGATCGGGGACAGGCGCGCGTGGAACAGGATCTCGTCCGAGTACGCGTTGCCGATTCCGCTGAGAATGCGCGGGTCGGTCATCGCGCGTTTCAGCGTGCGGTTCTCGCGCAGCAGGGCTTCGCGGAACTGGTCGAGCATCGCGTCCTCGAGTTCGAGTCCGCCGCGCTCGAACGGTTCGAGCTCCGACTCGCCCTGCACGAGGTGCAGGGACGCGCGTTTGCGCGACGACGCCTCGGTCAGCCACAGCTTGCCGTGATCGAACTCGAGTCCGGCGACCGTGTTCTTGCCGGCCGGCGGTTTGCTGTCCTTCTTTCGCCACCGCAAGCGACCCGCGATCATCAGGTGCAGCACGAGAAACAAGTCGTCGTCGAACTCGAACACGATGCGTTTGCCGAGGCGTCGATAGCCGGTGACCGGCCTGCCGACGATCGAGTTCAGCGGCGGTTCGACCGTGCGGAGCACGAACGGGCTGCGCAGGTCGATGGCGCGCACCGGCGCGTCGCCGAGCGTGCGCTCCAGGCTCTCGATGTAGATCGTGACGTCGGGGAGTTCGGGCACGGATGGCATCGTACCGCTAGCCGATTCGTCGCGAACCTCCCACAATGGCGCGATGCGAAGCACGCCCCTGATCGCCGTGGTATTCTGCGCGTTTGTTCACGCGCAGCAGCCGTATCGCGTCCCGCCGAAGCCTCTCCTGGATGCCGCGACCGCGAAGCCGTCGCCGTCGACGAGCGTGGACCCGACCGGTCGATACGTCCTGCTCACGCACCGCGAGGCGATGCCTTCGATCGCGCAGCTGTCGCGGCCGATGCTTCGACTCGCCGGGGCTCGCATCGACCCGCAGTCTCACGGGCGTCAGGACACGCGCGGCCGTCGCTTCGGTCTGTCGCTGATCACGATTGTCGACGGGTCGACCCGTGCGGTCCAGCTGCCCGACGACGCGAACGTCGGTTCGGTCGTTTGGTCGGTGAACGGCGACGAGTTCGCGTTCACGAACGATACCGGCACGGCGATCGAGCTGTGGGTCGGCAACACCGGCTCGGCGACGGCCAAGCGCGTGCCTGGCGTGGCGCTCAACCAGACCATGGGTGCGGCCATGCGGTGGATGCCGAGCGGCAACGAGCTGATGTGCATGCTGTGGCCCGGCGGCGAAGCGCCGCAACCGGTCAGCACGCCCGCGGGTCCGACAATCCAAGAGAGCGACGGCAAGCGTGCGCCCGTGCGCACGTATCAAGATCTCCTGCAGAACGCGCACGACGAAGACCTGTTCGACTTCCACTTCCGCAGCCAGCTCGCGATCGTGAACCCGGCGCAGGGCACGCATCGAAAGATCGGCAAGCCGGCGGTGTTCGCGAGCGTGTCGCCGGCCCCCGACGGTCGCCACTACCTCGTGACGACGATCGCGCGTCCCTACTCGTATCTGGTGACAATGCGCTCGTTCCCGCGCGACGTCGAGGTTTGGAATTCGGAGGGACAGACCGTGCAGCGTGTCGCGGCCGTCCCACTCGCCGACAAGGTCCCGATCGGTGGCGTGCGCACCGGACGTCGTTCGATTCGATGGAAGCCGGGCGCCGACGCCACGCTGCTGTGGGCCGAAGCGCTCGATGGCGGTGATCCCAAGACTGAAGTCGCGCACCGCGACAAGGTCGTCCAGTGGGACGTGTCCGCCGGCAAGGTGCCGAGCGAGTGGTTCCGCACCGAGTACCGCTACCGCGGCATGAGCTTCGGCGAACGTGACGAGGTCGCGCTCGCGATGACCTACGACCGCGCGCGCCGCTGGACCCGGACGTGGAAGCTCGCGGCGCAAGACGCGACCGCCAAGCCGGAGATCTTCCACGAGCGCATGGCGCGGGACAGCTACGCGGATCCGGGCACGCCGATGACGCGACCCGACGCGACCGGCGGCTCGCGGATCCGGCGCGCCGGTTCCGCGATGTTCCTCCGTGGCACCGGCGCTTCGCCCGAAGGTGACTATCCGTTCTTGGATCGACTCGACATCGACACCGGAGCGAAGACGCGCCTCTTCCACTGTGGCAAGGACGAGTACGCGAGCGTCGTCGCGATGCTCGACGACGAGGGCCGCAAGCTCCTGATCTCGCGTCAGTCCAAGACTTCGCCGAGCAATCTTTGGGTCGTCGAAGGTGACGAGATGCGGCAGCTCACGCACTTCGAGGACGAGCAGGCTGCGCTGACGAAAGGCGTGCAGAAGCGGTTCTTGCGCTACACGCGTGCCGATGGCGTCGCCCTCTCCGGCACGCTCTACACCCCGGCGAACTGGGACGGCAAGTCCCGGCTGCCGCTGCTCGTCTGGGCCTATCCGCGCGAGTACGTCTCGACGAAGACCGCCGGGCAGGTGCGGGGATCCCAGCACCGCTACACGCGGCTCGGCGGCACGTCACCGCTGATGATGCTGCTCGCGGGCTACGCCGTGCTCGACGGCGCGACGATGCCGATCGTCGGTCCAAAGGAGACGGCGAACGACACGTTCGTGCAGCAGCTCGTCGCGTCGGCGCGCTCGGCGATCGAAGCCGCGGTCGACGCGGGCGTCGCCGATCCGGACCGTTGCGCGATCGCGGGTCACTCCTACGGGGCGTTCATGACCGCGAACCTGCTGGCACACTCGGATCTGTTCCGGGCGGGTATCGCCCGCAGCGGTGCCTACAACCGGACTCTGACGCCGTTCGGATTCCAGAACGAGCGACGCACGTACTGGGAGGCGCCGCACATCTACTTCAACATGTCGCCGTTCATGCACGCGCCGAAAATCGACGAGCCGATCCTCATGGTGCATGGCGAGGTCGACAACAACTCGGGCACGTTCCCGATCCAGTCGAAGCGCCTGTTCCATGCGATCAAGGGCAATGGTGGCCGCGCGCGCCTCGTGTTCTTGCCGCACGAAAGCCACGGCTACCGCGCGCGCGAGTCCGTGCTGCACGTGCTCGCGGAGTCGGTCGCCTGGCTCGACAAGCACGTGAAGAACGCGAAGCCGACGGTCGTGCCCGCCGCGCACGAGGGCGGCAAGTAACTCAGTCCAGTTCGTAGACGGCGTCCGAGAAGCGCAGCGCCTCGCATTCGCGCACGGCGTCCGTGCCGTCGGGGCCGGTGACGATCACGACGTCCGGCTCGTGCCGAATGACGTAGTCGGCTCGCGGTCCCGAGAACACGGCGACGTCGTAGCCGTCGGATCCGTCGAGCACGTCGTCGCCGCCGCAGCCCTCGAGGGTGTTGTCGCCGGCGTTGCCGGTCAGCGAGTTGGCGTGCTCGTTGCCGATGAGTGACGCGTTCTCGCTGCCGGTCAGCGTGACCGAGCGGAGGTGCTGCGATGCCGTCGTGTAGCGCAGCGATTCGTCGCGCGTCAGGGAAAACGTGCCGCGGAAGTCCGCCGGGAGTTCGGGCGTGTACGTCAGGCGCGGCGGAAAGAACGCCTCGATCAGCGCGTAGCCACGTGGGTCGATCTCGCGCAGCCGTGCCCGTGAGCCGCCGCGGAACGTGCCGAAGTGCGACGTGCCCGCCGGGATCTCCTCAGGCGGGATCGGCTCGCCTTCGTAGCGGGTCGGCGGAACCGTCCACAGGTCGAGGTAGTTGTCGTACGCGGCGGCGATGTACTCGTTGCGCCAGCTGTCCGGCTCTTCGCGCGGCCACGGATCCCAGATCCCGCGCTCGGCCGCGGCGTTGTTGGCGGCCTGGATCTCGCGGTCGTACTCCGGCAGCGCGGGACGGATGCCCTGGTCGTGCACGAGGTGTAGGATCTCCTCGAAGGCGGCGTCCCGCGTGTCGTGCCGCATGTAGTCGTCGGATCCTTCGACTGGGCACTCGTTCGCGCGGAGGTCCTGCACACCGAGTCGCAGACCCCCGAACGTGCCGCGGAAGCCGCGCTCCATCGCGGGTTCGTCGTCGAAGAGCGCGAGCGTTGCGCGCCGGTTTGCCATCGTGTTCGCGACGGCTCGCTTGTCGGCGCCGTACTTGGATCCGGGCGCCGGTGCGAGCATGTGCTCGAGCACTTTGCGCGCCCGCACGATCTGGTCGTCGGACCATCCCTGCTGCGCGAGGATGTGGATCGGCTTGCCGTTGGGAGCGGTGACACGGGTGTAGCGGTCGAAGACCTGGGAGATCGCCGGGTGTACGCCGTGTCCGAGGCGCACGATGCCGCGCGGCGCTTCGAACGTTCGGAGTGAACCGAGGCCGTACGCGTCGTCGTCCGACCGGGCCTCTTCCATCGGTTCGGTCGCGATGGAGTAGCGCTCGATCTCCTGGTCGGTCATCCAGTGGATGCCGTCCGCGGGTGCCGACTCCAACGTGTACCAGTAGAACTCTGCGGGGATCTCGATGGCGTCGTAGAAGTCGAGGTAGAGCCGATGCTCCTCGCGGTCCCGCGGCAGATCCGCGCCTTCGAACCCTTCGTCACCCCAGGAGTGCACGCCGAGCTGGGCGCCGCGCGCGAGTGAGCGGCGCGCCCCCGCGAGAAAGAAGTCGACGCCGCCCGAGGCGATGACGCCGAATGCGGGGACGTGAGTTGCGAGGCCGCGCTGGCGCACGATGCGCGCGGCCTCGAGGTTCGCTTCGTCGTCCATCGAACCGGGGACGTCGTGCATCTCGATCGTCTGCACTCCAGGGTGATCCCGCAGCAGCGCACGCACACGCGTGGGCGTGGTCATGCAGATCACGCCGGTCATGACCGCCCGGTCGCCGTCGACCTCGAACGTCGCCTCGGCCTCGGTGGGCATCATCTCGTGCGCGGATTCGATCGGAGTGCCGGTGGATTGGCAGGCGGAGAGAAGGGCGAGGGACCCGGCGATCGTCAGCGAGGTCCTCGAAGTCCGGTGGAGTTGCACGGTCAGTGCTCCGGAAAGAGAAGGCGAGCACGGGTTCCCGCGCTCCTCGCCGGGCGGTGGCGACTCGTGGCCCCGCGGCTCCGTCGATCCGGGAAGCCTAGCGCTTCTGCACGCGCCTGCGAAGCGGCGCGCCCGCGATCTCGGACGGCATACGGTAGAGGCTCGTGCGCGCGGTCACGAACAGTGTCTTGTTGTCCCGCCCGCCGAACGTGCAGTTGGCGGGCTTCTCCGGCACGCGGATGCGGCGAATCACGCGTCCGTCCGGTGCGAGCACGAGCAGGTTTCCGTACGTCGCGTAGAGGTTGCCGTCGACGTCGTAGGCCATGCCGTCCGGCCCACCGCCGTCGATGGACTTCTCCGAGACGAACATGCGCGTGCCGCGATCGACGACACCGGGCTTCCGAATCGGATAGCTCCAGATCTCGCGCTTGTTCGGCTCAGCGACGACGATCGTGCGCCCGTCGTTGGACACCACGATGCCGTTCGGTCGCTGCAGAGAGTCGATGACGCGCGTCAGGTTGCCGTCGCGGTCGACGTAGTAGACGCACATCTTGTCCTGCTCGACGTTGTCGGCGTTGCCGTAGCGCGGATCGGTGAAGTAGATCCCGCCGTGATCGTCGAGCGCGAGGTCATTGGGGCTGTTGAGTAGCTTCTCGTCGAAGCGAGAGGCGAGCACCGTACGCGAGCCGTCCGGTGCGATCCGGACGAGCTCCCGGGAATAGCCACAGCACGCGAAGAGGTTGCCGTCGGTGTCGAACATCAGTCCGTTCGAACCGTGCGACGGCTCGAGGAACGTGCGCACGCGATCCTTCTCGCCGAGTTCCAGGATCTGGTTCTTCGGAATGTCGCTGAAGAGCAGGACGTGGCGATGTGGATCCCAGGCCGGGCCTTCCACGAACGTGAACCCGCTCGCGACCTTCTCCATCGGGCCCTCGGTCGGCAGGTCGACGTACTGCACGTAGTGCGCCGCCGCTGCTACGCGATCGTGCGGGCCCTGCACGAGCACCGCGTTCGAAGCGGCCGCGACCGTGCAGTCGTCGAGGCCACGTGAAGTCAACATGGCGGCGGCGCGTGATGCGGTGAGGCTCGACACGCGGACCGACGTGAACACCGGGCCCGTTCCGTGCTTCCCCCGCAGCTCGTTTGGCCAGATGAACCGGCTACCGGAGGTCTGCGGCATGCGCACCGCGTCGTCGGCGAGTTCGGCGAGTTCGATCTTCGAAGGGTCGTTCTCGTTGGGCCGCGCGCACGCGAGACCGATTCGGTAGACCACGGCTTCGAACAGCTGCACGAATTGATCGCGATCCATCTGCACGGGCTGGATCGGCTCGATGACGCGGGCTTCCGCGCCGGGGACCTCGGTCGTCACCGTGATGCCGCCGAGCAGTTGCGCGAGCCGCATGAACTCGCGGAGGGGGAGGCCGTCTGCGTCCATTGCGAGAGAGATCCTGTCATCTTCGACTTGCGCACGGGTCGGTGCGGCGGGGGCGCCGATCGCGGCCAGCAGCAGCCACGGCGTGAATCGCGGTCCGAACATGGGGGGGATTCTAGGGGTTGCGGTCGGCCGCTCGGACTTCGCGGCTTTTTTCGGATTCGGTGTGCTGACCGAGCGAGCTTCGACGCTGTCCCGGACAATGCGCTTTCCGCGCCGATACCCCGCGCCGAGGAACCCCGTGAATCGCCTGCTCCCCACCCTCATCGTCGCGGCCCTTGCGCCGCTCTCTTGCCCACTCGGCGCTCAGAGCTTCAGCCAGGGTGACGTTTACCTCGCGACAATCGCCGCGACCGGGCTCAGCACCGGCAACGGCGGGATCATCAGAATCGACCCGGTGAGTGGAGCGACATCGCTCGTCGCCGGCCCGTTCGGGTTCCAGTCCTATCACGACATGGTTGCCTACGACCCGTACCGCGACCGGCTCGTCTTCCCCGCAGCGGCTCCCGACCCGACGACCGACCCTGTGCAGCTCTGGGAGATGGATGCCGCGGGTACGATGCAGCCGCTGGGAGTCGTCGGGCAGTGGCTCGCGGCACTCGCTCCGACCGGGGATGGGCGCATCTACCATCGACAGGTCGGGGTGCCCGCTGGGCGCGTTCGCTATCTCGACGCCGCGAACCAGCTTCACGATCTGATGGACGCGACCGGCACGCAGCCGTTCACGTTCGTGCCGGGATTCTTCCTGCAGTACCAGCACCTGCTCTACCACGAGCCGACCAACTCGCTGCTCGCAGCAGCGCGTCACGCGAACCCGACGTGTGGGACCGGAGCTCTGAGTCAGGCGGTCGCCGTGTTCCGAGCGCCGCTGTCTGTGGACGGCACGCGGGTCGTCGGCCCCGTGACGTGCAATCACTTCGAGGTCAGCTCGAGCGGCGAGGTTCCGGTCGGATTCAGCCGCATGTCGGACGGTGACCTGCTCATGGTGTGCGACACCAACTCGGGGCTGAGTGAGCCGCGGCTGCTCCGCGTCGATCCGTTCACGCTCGCGATCTCGACGTTCGCGAGCAACGGTCACGTCGGCGCCGCGGCGACGAACGCCGGGTGCTTCTCGAGCACGATCGGTCGAGCGGTGATCCTCGACACCGGGAACGATGTGCTGCGCACCTTCGGCCAGGGTGAATCTGGCGACGGCATCATTCTGCCGGCGGGCGCGCAGCCCGTGTCCCCCGGCGGCAGTTCCGGCGAAGTCGCGACGATGATCGAGATCAACCGTGCGCCGTGTACCGGCAGCTACTCGCTCTACGGCACCGGCCTGGCGGGAAGCGGCGGGTTCGTTCCCGCCATGTCCGCGACCGGCTGCCCGGAGGCTGGCGGCAACATCGCACTCCACGTTACGAGCGGTTTCGGCGGCGCGAACGGCGCGCTGCTCGTCGGGTTCTCGCAGCTCTCGCTGCCGGTGCTCGGCGGCACGCTCCTCGTCAACCCGGCGTTCACAGCACCGATCGCACTGAGTGGCACGCCGGGCACCGCCGGCGACGGCAACCTCTCGATTCCGCTCGCGGTCGGTTCGCCATCGATCCTGCAGTGGTACTTCCAGGCGATCCTGCTCGATCCGGGCGCGGTGCAGAGCCTGTCGATGTCGAACGGGCTCGGGATGTCACTCTGACCGCCGACGCGACGGGAACCACCGCGCGACCGTGCTCGCGTAGCGCTCCCAGTCGTCGCCGAACTGCGAGCGGAGCCATGGCTCCTCGTGGAGCACGACGCGTAGGTGGAACACGATCGCGAGCGCAATGGCGTATCCACCGAGGACCAGGGATCCGAAGAGCAGCGCTTCGCCGACGATCGTCGTGAGCACGCCGACGTACATCGGGTTGCGCGAGACTCGGTAGAGACCGGCGACGACGAGGCGCTTCGGTGGGTCCCATGGCGCGAGGGTGCCGCGGCCCGACGCGTAGAAGTCGCGCACGCACCAGATCAAGACGACGAGGCCGAGCGTGAGCACGGCGTATCCGGATGCGTGCCCGTCCGCTCTCCATTCGTCGAGGCCGAGGAGGAGCCATGGCGCGATGGCCGCGACGGTCGTCGGCAGGATCAAGAAGGAGAGGAGTGCGCGGAGGGCCAGCACCGTGCCATGAGACACGGTGCGACTCGGTCCGGCTAGCGCAATGGCCACGCCAGCAGCGTGTCGCCGTCGTCTCGCGGTTTCACCGAGTACGCGGATCCTTGGTCCGCCGAGACGTCGATCACCTGCGCCGCTTCGAACGTGAAGTCACGGAAGCCTCGTTCGGCGAGTGGGTCTTCCGTGACCGCGGAGAGACGGCGGCCGTCTTGCGCGAGTGCGAGGAGCCATCCGTCGCCGGCCGCGGCGACCGCAGACGGCGTGATCGCGTCGTTCTCGTCGAGCGTTTCAAATCCCGCCGACGTGAGGTCGACACGACGGAGCGTGCCAATCGGCAGGAACGCGCTCGATCCGTCCGGCGAGAACGCTAGCTGGGGCGTTCGAAGGCCGATACCGATCCGCGTGACGAGACCTTCGGGACCGGAGAGCTCTTCGTGAAAGGTCTCGCTCCCCGCGTCGGAATCGAAGACGCGCACTCGCACCCGATCGATGCCGTCATCGAACGGGTCGTGCGAGCTGACGAACGCCATCTTGCCGTTCTTCGAGATCGCGACGCGCGCGTCGTCGATCGGCTCCGAGAACGTCGCGATGGCTTCGCTGAGGCCGAATTCGGAGCTGGCGAGGTCGACACTCATCGCGCGGATGGACCCCAGGCTCGTGCAGTAGTACGCCCGCGACCCGTCCGGCGTGATCGCGATTCCGAAGGCGGGGCCAGCGCCGGTCGGCAAGATCGAGATCTGAGTCGCGCTTCGAAGCTCGACGATCGCGATGCCGACGTCGGTGGAAGCGTACAGGAGCAGACCTCGGGGCCCGACCGCGAGGTGCTTCGCCTCCGCCCCCAGCGGAATCGTCGTCAACACCGAGTGCCGGGTCGGGCTGTTCTGTTCGGTGTCGACGACGACGATGCCGGACGGCGTTGCGAGGTATGCCCGCGCACCGTCGGGTCGCAGTGCGAGGTCGCGAATGGGTACGAACAGCGGCACCTCGGTCGGACTACGCGAAGCCAGGCCGGTCGAGACGGCGCCGGCGTTGCCAGCGGAATCCGTCATGTGAAGCCAGAGCTGATTCGTGCTCAGCGGCACGCCGATACCGATCACGTCATAGGAAAGCGTCATGACCGCATCCACAAAGCCTTGCGCGAACAGGAGCCCCGTTCCCCGCGTTCCGTCCCCGCCGAACTCGAGCGTGAACTCGCAGGGTTCGGTGTTCATGAACCGGACTCGGCCGGTGTCGAGCAGGTCGAGTGGAGACTTTGGAACGTTCGTGAACGTCGCGCTCGGCAGGGCGGCGTCGACGCGGACGCCCGTCGTGCGTTCGACTTCGCGGTTGCCCGACAGGTCGACGGAGAAGTATCGAACCATCGCCGTGTCCGTCGGGACCGTCACTTCCGCAGGGCTCGCGCGGGAAAGGGTGCCTGGCGCGTCGATCTCCGGCGAAGAACCGTCCACGGTGAAATACACCATCGCGAATTCGTCGGCTTGGAGAGTTGCGGTCCGACTCGCGTCGAGCAGCCCGCTATCCGGCAGGAGCCTGGTGGTCGGGGCCGTGACGTCTGGCGGCGGAGGCGGGATGTCGCCGAAGTTGCCGACCCAACTTCGGTCGCAGCCGCCGCCAGAGCCGAACGAGCTACAGCAGATCAGCAGAGACAGCGCCGGGTACAGCGGGATGGCACGGCGCGACGCGGACGGGATCGGCTCCGCAGAGGGCGGTCGATCGCGGGGATCGGGTTGCATGAGCGGTATCGGGAGCGGAGTTGAGCGGACCGGTTCGAGCGAGCGGGATCGGGGCCGAGGCGTTTCGCGGATTCTTCCGAGAAACTCGAGCGGCCGCCGATATCCGGCGTGGCCCCTTGGTTCGCGTAGTCAGCGCTCCTTCACGAGCGCCGCACCGGCGGCCATGACCGCCTCGGGCCCCTCGTCGAGATCGCGCCAGATTCGCAGCATGCTGCCGAGGTCCGGGTCGTACCGAGAGAACGCCTCGACGACGAGCCAACCGGCGTAGTCGATCGAGCGCAGCTTCTCGAGCACCTCGGCGAACGGCACGTGTCCGGTTCCCGGAGTGCCGCGATGATTCTCGGACAGCTGCACGTGGCCGAGCGTGGCCGCGCAGTCGTCGATGGCCTGCACGACCGACGGCTCTTCGATCACGGCGTGATGCGTGTCGAGCGCGGACACGACGTTGGGGTGGTCGACGCGGCGCACGAGTTCGTTGCACGCGGCGGCGCTGTTGAGGAAGTAGCACTCGAACCGATTCAACGGCTCGAGCGCGACGACGACGCCGCAGTTCTCGGCGTGCTCGCCGACTGTGCGCAGCACGTCGACGCACCGCGACCGTTCGTCGGCCGTCGGAACGAAACCGGAGAAGCGTCCGTAGGCCGAATGGACCGGGCCGGCCAACACGTTCGCGCCGAGCGCCGTCGCCTTGTCGACGAGCTCGATCAACAGGTGCGTCGCCCGCGCGCGCAGCGCGGGATCCGCGGCGATCGGATTGGCGTCCGCGGTCGCGAAGCCGACGGCCGTCGTTGCCAAGCCCTCGCCTGCGGCGATGTCCCGCATGAACGCGATCTCGTCCGCCGTCGCTTCCTGGACCGGCAGTTCGACTCCCTCGTAGCCGTGGTGCGCCGCACGGCCGAACCACTCCGCGTGCGACTCGCGCACGCGAGGAGTGAAGTAGAGGAAACTGAAGCCGAGTCGCATCGCTAATCGCTGAAGGACCAGTCGGGCAGGTCGCGGCGGGCACCGCCATCCATGGCCGACTCATGAGCCAGGATACCGACAGAGGTCCAGTTCGCGCTCTGTTTGGCGTTCGGCCACGGATCTCTGCCCTCGACGAGCGCCATCAGGAACTCGTGGGCGAGGTGGGGGTGGCTGCCGCCGTGGCCGCCACCCTGGGTGAACGACAGGTGCTCGTTCGCGGCGAGGTCGTAGACGCCCTTGGTCGTGAAGTCGCGGATCCCTTCGGGCAGCAGGTGTGCGTAGTCCGGCACGTCGACGAGCGTCGGGATCTCAGGCTCGGGCTTCTTCGCCGTGTGCAGGACGGCCTTCTCGCCTTCGATCAGGGGCCATTCGAATGCCTGCTTGCTGCCGTAGACGTCGATGCTCTCGCGGTACTGCCGCGCCGTATCGAAGAGCGAACGAATGATGCGCGCCGACAGGTCGCTGTTCCGCAGCTTGAGGTGGGCGGTCTCGATCGCGAATGGCGAGTTGTAGATCGGAATCATCTCCTCGCGGATCGTGCCCGAGCCGAAGCACGACACGTACTCGGCGTCCGCGCGCGGCAGCCCGAGCACGGGGCCGACGCAGTGCGTCGCGTAGAACATCGGTGGTAGCCCCGGCCAGTATCCCGGCCAGCCGTCCATGTCCTGCTGGTGGCTCGCCTGCAAGAACTGCAGCTTGCCGAGGTCGCCGCGCTCGTAGAGCTCTTGGACGAACAGGAACTCCCGGCTGTACACGACGGTCTCCATCATCATGTACTTGAGCCCGGTCTTCTCGCACAGATCGACGATGCGCCTGCAGTCCTCGACGCTGGTCGCCATCGGCACGGTGCACGCGACGTGCTTGCCGGCTTCGAGCGCGGCGATGCTCATCGCGGCGTGGTCCGGAATCGGCGTGTTGATGTGGACGAAGTCGATGTCCGGGTCGCGCAGCAGTTCGTCGTAGTCGGTGTAGCGACGTTCGACGTCGAACGCATCGCCGATCTTGTCGAGCGTTTCGCGATTGCGTTGGCAGATCGCGAACATGTCGGCGTTGGGGTGGCGTTGGTAGATCGGAATGAACTCGGCGCCGAAGCCGAGGCCGATGATCGCGGCGCGGAATGTCGTCATGAGTTTCTGAGAGTGAGGGGTTGTTCGGTCAGAGGCCGAGTTCGGCTGCGGTCCACATGGGCCGTGGCGCATACTTCTTGCGAAGCGCCTCGACCTCAGAGGGCTCGACGGCCGACGCGTCGTTCGACCAGCTCTGCCGGATGAAGGTCAGCACGTCGGCGATCTCGCGATCGTTGAGCGCAGGGCCGAGTGGTGCCATCACCTGTTCGTACTTCTCGCCCTTCACCTGGATCGGGCCCATGAGTCCGTGCAAGACGATACGGATCGGCACTGACGGGTCGCCGGTCGCCCAGGCTGCGCCGTCGAGCGGTGGGAAGGCTTGCGGCACGCCCCTGCCTTCGATGCCGTGGCAGGCGATGCACGTCTTGGCGAACACCGCGGCGCCGCGCATGTGCACCTCAGGGTCGATCTTGTGGGTGCGTACTTTTGCCATGGGTTGGATGACCGGCTTGTTGGCGTAGGCCTCCAACGCCTCGATCGCGCCGGCGAGAGTGCGACCCGAGCCGATTTCGACGAGCGACACATCGTCCCAATAGGCGGTCCCGGTGGCGCCGCCGTAGCCGCCGAAGAGGCAATGGATGATCGCGTCGTGGTCGTGGCCGGCTTCGAACTCGACCGACACCTCGGTCCATCCTTGGGTGCCGACGACGCCTTTGGTCTGCCGACCGCCGTGGACGTTCATCATCGCGCCGGGTCCGCGACGCGGCGTGATGCCCTCGGTGCGGACGAAGCCGCTCAGTCGGTAGCGCGCGCCGCCGCGCAACGGAACGACGGCGGCGACGCCGCAGTCCGACCAGTTGGCGGACGTGACCTTCAGGCACTTCGTGCCGTTGCGGCCGTTGGGGGACGAGTTGGCCCGCACCGACTCGGCGCGTGCGCCGCCGTAGTAGCGCACGTCGTTCCAGCCGGCAGGAGTCGTGCCGTCGACCAGTTCGAAGTCCGCGTTCGGGAGGAGGTTCTTCGACTGGGTCTCCGCGTTCGTAGCAACGCCGGCTCGTGCTGCCGCACCGAGGACGCTCGCGCTCTGACGTCGAGCGGCCATGATCCACGCATCGCGAAGTGCCGGCTCGTCGAACAGCGTCGAACCGAGGTCGTTCGCGACGCGGAAGATCGCTTCCCCGATCGCGGGGTCGTCCGCCGCGCGCGCAAACCCTACGAGGATCTCGGCGAGTTCGCGGCCGCGCGCGGGCAGCGAGCGGTTGCGGATGCAACAAGCCTTGAGGTCTTGCGGCGTTGCCAGCGAGATCGCGGCGCGACGCACGTCACTCGTCGGTGCGGTCAATGCCGCGGTCAGTATCTCTGGTCGCAGCGCGCCGAGCCCGTCGAGTGCGTGCAGTGCATGCGGAGCGGCGACGCCAGCATCAGTCACGAAGCGCTCCAGCTGCTGACGGATGGACGTGTTCCCGGACTCGACGAGCAAGCGCTGCGCGTGCAGGCGCCAGACCTGGTTGGCGTGGAACAGTGCGCGGAGCAGGCTCGCGGGTTGCGCCCTGGTCAACGTCGGGTTCGCGTCGTCCGACGTGCCGCGCGGATACACGCGATAGATCCGGCCGTGCTGCTTGTCCCGGTGCGGCGTCACGTAGGCGTTCCCGCGGCCGTTCTTCGCGTCGATGCCGGACGAACGCTTGTTCGGCGTCGGGTTGTGCTGCACGACGACGTTGTACCAGTCGAGAACCCACACCGCGCCGTCGGGGCCGACCTCGGCGCACACCGGACTCGTCCACGCATCGGCGGAGCAGAAGAGGTTGTTCGCCGACTGCACGGCTCGGAAACCAGCACCGTGTCGCTCGAGCACAAACTCGCCGACGAGTTTGCCGGTCGGCCCGCACACGAACGCGACTCGGTTGTGATAGCGCTCCGAAAAGCGACGCGCGGTGTAGACCGCGTGTCCCGCCGCGGCGGTGTATCGATCGAACTGGTCGACTTGGCGAATGTCGGTCGACGCAGGAAAGAACTTCGGGTTGTCATCCGCGCGAGGTGTGCGCCCTTGTTCCAGGCCGGCGGCCTCGTAGGCCCGGCGAGGAAACGTCAGGTAGAAGCTCGGATTGCCGTTGGCCGTCGACCCGACGACGTCGAACTGCTCGGTGAAGCCGAGACCCCACGTGTTGTTGGTCGTGTTCTGCAGGAACTCGAGCTTGGATCCGTCGGGCAAGAACCGGAACACACCCTGCCCGAACTGGTGCTGCTCACCACCGACCGTGCCGCGGAACCCCGAGTAGCCGATCGTCGCGTAGACCCAACCGTCGATGCCGTAGCGCAGGTTCGACACGCCCGCGTGCGTGTCGCCCATGTTGAATCCGGAGAACAGCACTTCGCGCACGTCGGCTTCGTCATCGCCATCAGTGTCGCGGAGGTAGAGCATCTCGCTGCCGTTCGTGCAGATCACGCCGCCTCGCGCGAAGCACAGCGAGGTCGGGATCGACAGCTTCTCCGCAAAGCGCGTGAACCGGTCTGCGCGACCGTCGCCGTCGTCGTCCTGGCAGATCGTGATGCGATCGTTGCCGAGGTTGCCGGCCTGCAGGTTGTTCGGGTAGTCGATCGTCTCGATCACGAACGCGCGGCCGCGATGATCCCAAGCGATGTGGATCGGGTTGACGATGTCCGGTTCGCTCGCGAACAGCGAGAGCTCCATGCCGGTCGGCACCTGCGCGAGCTTCATCGAGTCTGCCGGTGGCAGCGCTTCCTGCACCTCGACGACTTCGCTGCGAGTTCGATAGCCGGGCAGGGACACCTTCATCGTGCCGGGCTTCGGCAGCGCGAACTGCTTGAGGAGTGTGCGCTTCTGCGGACCGATCGCCCACAAAATGCCGTTGCGGAGGAGGGCCTGGAACTCGCGCCGATCCCATACGCGATGGTCATGGCCGCTCGCGGTGTAGAACACGCGGCCGGCGCCTTCCCGGCGGGTCCAACTCCACGGCTCGCCATCGCGAGTCTGCAGGATCTGGCGGTCGTCCGCGTGGTCGGCGTGTTCGTAGGTCTCGTCCCACGCTTTGAACTTCGACAGGCCGCGCAGGATCGGGTGGTCGGGTGCGGCGTCGTCGACCTGGAACTCTTCGCCGCCGTGTCGCGCGAACCGTGCGCCGACCAGACGCACGAATTGCGGGCTGCGGCCGTAGCAGGCGGACGCGCAGTGCACCGGCACGAAGCCGCCGCCGGCGTGTACGAAGCCCAGGAGCGCGCGCAGCTGGTCGTCCGGCATGCGTCCGTGCTGCGCCCAGTTGCCGTACATGAGCAATGCGTCGTAGTGCTGCAGCGTCTGCTTGGAGAACGCGACCGCGGGGTCCTCGACGTAGGTCAGATCGATTCCCTCGATCCCGAGCGCCTGCTTGAGCACGCGATAGCGCGTGATCGGATCGTGATGCGGACCGTTCTGCGTCGGTGCGCCGAAGAACAGCACGTGGACACGCCGGCCGGCTCGACTCGACGGACCGTCTTGGGCGATCGCGGTGACCGTGAGCAGGATCAGCGCGAGCGTGTGGAGGAAAGTGCGAAGCGATGCGTGCGGTTCGTGAGACGGCATGGCGGGTCGATTCGATTCGATCGCACGGTATCCGACCGGTTGCGACCGTGTGGCGCTTGTAGGTTTCCGCGCGGAATGTGGACGATTCGGACGTCGCTATTCCTGCTCGCGCTCCGAGCGAGCGTTGCGTCGGTATTCGGTCGCGGTCATGCCCATGCGCTTGCCGAAGTGCCGCGCGAGATCGCTGTGGTCGTAGAAGCCGGACTCGAGCGCGATCTCGGTGATCGGTAGCTCGGTCTCTGCCAGGAGCTCGCAGGCGCGAATCACGCGGATCTGCATCAGGTAGGCGCGTGGCGACATCCGGAACGTCGCGTGGAACTTCCGGCCGAACTGCCGCGCCGACAGGTTGCTCATGCGCGCGAGTCGATCGATGTCGAGGGGGTCGCGATAGCCGGCTTTCAGGCGTTCGACCGCGGGTGCGAGTTCGAGATACGGCCGAATCGCCTCGTGCTGCCCCTCGTAGCTTCGCACCGTGCCGCAGAGCCCACAGGTGCGCCCGCGGCGGTCGAGCAGCGGCAGCTTGTCGGTCACGTACCACTCGGGACTGCCGGACTCGTTCGGGAACAGCTCGACCAAACCGAAGAGCGGTTCGCCCGTGCTCAGCACGCGCTCATCGTCGCGGCGGTATTTCTCCGCCAGCGCCGGCGAGAAGATCTCCTCGTCCGTCAGGCCCACGAGATCGGCCTCGCGCTCGAGGCCACATCGCCGCACGAAGGCCGGGTTGCCCATGACCAGGCGAAACTCCGCGTCCTTGGCGAAGAACATCGTGCCGGGCAGGTGGTCGAACAGGTGCCGGAACTGGCCCGGCATCAGTTCCGAGTCCCACTGCTGATGTCCGGGCTTCCTCACGGCCTCGATCATCCAGGATCTGGGGGCGGAGGGCCGCGGCGGATTTCTCGGGAAACCCTGAAGGGCTCGGCGGCGGCATTCCGGACAGGGGGCAGACCTCGAACGAACCCCTATCCAGGAGACCCTACCGATGACGATCCGCCGCAACGCCCTGTTCAGCCTCGCTTTCGCCCTGCCCTTCGCCATGACCTCGTGTGGGGGAGGGGGCGGCGGCAGCGACGACGGTGCGCAGCCCGAGCTCGAGCAGAACCCGAGCGCCGAAGGCGTGCTGCTCCCGGCCCAGGGGCTCGGCACGGACGGGCCGATGGAAGGCGAGTGGCGCGTGAGCGACGTTCGCTTGGTCAACGACCCGGCGCCGATCGGCAACGAAGGATTCGTGGCCCTCGAGATGGGTCAGACGCTCGTCGTCGAGAACGGCGTGATCGCGCTGCTCGGCGAGAAGAGCGCGAGCTCGATCGAACCGCCCGAGGGCGGCTCGGCGGGCCAGACGCTCTACTACAGGAACGACGTGGACGGTGACGTGCACTTCTACGCGAACGCGCAGACGATGCTGCACCCGACGATGTTCACGGATGCGCAGGTGCAGATCGGCATCGTCTGCGGGACCGTCGGTCCGATGCACGCGATGGCGCGCGTCATGACCAAGCTCGAGGTCGTGGGATGGGCGGTCGAGGGGGAAGCGGATCCGAGTGGTCAGCGCGCCTACGACATGCTGCTCGAGCGGGTGGTCGAGGAGGAGCCGGAGCAAGAGCCGCAGCCTGCGCAGGTGGTCGAGCACGGCGATCTCTACGGGAACCAAGACGGTGAGTATGCCGCGGACGACGTCCCGAACGCCGCGGTCACGAAGCTCACGATTCGCTCCGGCGCGTGGATCGATTCGATCGAGACGCACTGGGGTTCGGAGAGCTCGCGTCACGGTGGAAACGGCGGCAGCCCGACCGCGATCTCGCTCGCCGACGGCGAGTACATCACCGGACTCTCCGGGCAATACGACGAGAACCACACGATCCAGTCGCTGGTCGTGACGACCAACCTCGACACCTACGGTCCCTACGGCGCGTCGTGGCAGGGCTACACCCCGTTCGCCGTCGAGGCGCCGGCCGGCTTCGAGATCTGCGGCTTCCGCGCCTGGTCGAGCGAGTGGTACCTGAACGCGATCGGCGTGCTCGTGCGTCAGCGCAACTGAACTGCTTCCCGTTCCGAACCGGGCTCGTGCGACGCTTCGGCGTCGTGCGGGCCCACTTTTCGTTCCTGCGCGACTGGAGGAACTGGGACCAAGGCGACCACGATCGGGCGGACTTCGCGCATGATGACGCGTGTTCTCCAGCTATCCCTGAGTGAAGGACACCATGCAGAGCCGTATCTTCCTCGCCTCGCTTGCGATCGGGTTCACTGTGCCGAGCGCGTCCGTCGCGCAGGCCTTCCCCTTCGGCCGTGAGGCGATCGATGCATTCGTAGGTGGCGCGCGCACGCGCACGCTGGGCGCGCTCGATGCGAAGAGCCTCGAACTGCCCGCCGACTTCCTCGCGTGGGTGGATGCGGATCCGGTTCGCCGCGCGTCTGTCTACGGGTGCCGCAAGGATCCGCTGCCGGTGCTCCTCGGCCTGCGATCGCTCGAGATCGACCTGGGAGAAGACGTCGTTCGCCGGGACTACCCGCAGCTCGCGATCGCGTTCGCGCTGCAGCGTTCGTACCTCGTGCCCGGCGAGGCGGCATCCGGATGGAACGATGGTGCGGGTGCGAAGCCCGAGGGTGCGCTTCCCGATGTGTCGCCGCGGCCGCGTCTGCAGCTGAGCATTTCCGGTGACCCGCGGATTCCGGTCGACACGAAGGACCGCGAACGCGAGCTCGACCGCAACGATCACATCATCAACTTCCTCGAAGACCATCCGTCGATCGAGGTGGAGATCACGGTCAAGGAGCCCGCGCCACTCGAGTACGACGCCAAGGGCGTCGCCAAGCCGCGCGGCAAGCCGGTCAAGGTGAAGCGCAAGATCTCACGACCGCTCGTCGGTGCCGACGTCATCGCGTCCGCCGAGCTGCAGGTCGAGTTCAACGCCTACATGAAGGAGCGCGGTCACGGCGACATCGTGCTCGACTGCGGCGAGCGCGTCGTCCACTGGAACAGCAAGGCTGCCGTCAAAGATCGTGAGCAGCGCAAGCGGATCAAGGCCGCGCACGAGCTGTTCCATACCGCGTATCGCAACAAGGGTCGGATGCCCGCCGAGCGTGATCGCGCGCCGACGGCCGCGGAGTCGATGGCTTGGTGGATCCGCAACGACCGCGACGAGTTCACGCCCGCGGGCACGAAGAAGAAACGGACGTGGCCGATGTTTCCGCTCAACGCACCTTGGCCGGTGCTGCTCATGCTCGTCGCCGACGATCAACCGCTACGAGAGCGCGAGGACATCTGGACCAAGTTCCGCACGAACGGGGAGTTCCGGACCTACGGTGAATACATCGGCGGGATCGCGCAGCAGTTCGACATGCAGTCGGCGCGGCGCGTCAGCCCGATCGCGTTCAACTACGGCTCGATCCAAATGATGTGGAAGGATGGCGGCGTGTGCGGAACGATGGGCAACATCGGCGCGCGCACCTATCGCATCTGCGGCGTGCCGTCGTCGACGGCGGGTCAGCCCGGGCACTGTGCGATCGTGCGCATGAAGCACGATTCGAAGTCCGGCGACTACACCTGTGTCGGCGGTCAGTACGCGACGGGTGGCGACGAGGTGACGACCGTCCACGCCGGATGGAACTACGACGACGTCGGTGGGCGGCGTCCGATGGTGTTCCACCAGTCGGTCGCGTGGGGTGTGAACCACGGTTTGTTCACGTTCATCGACGGCCTGGTGCTCCGGCGCATGTGGGACGCGGCCGACGACGAGTTTCGCTCCGAGCACGGCGTTGCGTTCACGACGACTGCGGTTCACACGAACCCGTTCGCGCTCGCGGCCATCGTCGGCGCGATCGACACGGCCGCGAATGCCGAGGCCGTGATCGCGATCCTCGACGCGTTCGAGGCGGAGTTCGAGCGGTTCGCGCGGCTGGGGCAGTACCCGCTCTACCGCACCACCGTGCGGGAACTGGCGCATGCGCGCATCTTGAAGCTTCCCGCGCCGAAGACCAAGCTGGCCGCCGAGCGGCTGCTGGTCGAGCTCGAGCGGCAGGGCTGCTCCTCGCCGCGATTGCTCGCGCGCACCTGGCGCGCGATCGGTGGCGAGTCGGAGTTCACGGATCGTTGCGTCCGCGCGGCTGAGACCTACGTCGCGTTGCCTGGGCGGACCACACATCGCGGCGTATCCAAGGCCTTCGCAAAGTCCGTCAAGGCTTGGCAGCGCACGGTCAAAGGCAAGAAGAAGAAGCGCGCGTGGGCCGAGGCGATGCTCGCCGAGTTCGATGGCAAGGAGACCATCAAGATCCGCCGCAAGAAGTTCGTCGATCCGGCGGTCGCCGAGCTGTGCCGTTTGGCCGGGCGCGATGTGCCGAGCGTGAAGTGAGTCCGTCTCAGGCGTTCGCCAGCGCGAACTCGAGCCCGGCCTTCACCGCGGCGACCTGCGCATCGTTGCAGATCTCCGGAGTCGCCTTGGAGCTGTCCGGGTAGACCTCGGTCGTCGTCGTGAAGCGCGCGTCAGTTACGCCGGCACACAGACCGAGCGGCGTGCACGGGTAGTTGATCACGCCGTTCTGCGTGACGTCCGAACCGATGATCTGCCCGTTGTCGTCCGGCGGCGCGATATGGGTCACGTTCTCGACGCCCGCGATGATCGCGGCCTGGAACTCGACCTGCGGATTCTCCGTGTCGCCGACCGTGTAGAAACCGTCCGGAATCAAGCCGGGCGCGAACGGCTTGCCATCGCGCGCGGCCAGCGCCGGTCGGAACTCTTCTTCGTCACTGTCGGTCGTCTCGTGCAGATCCATGTGCATCAGGAAGTCGACGCCCAGGTCGCGAACCAGCGCCATGACGGCGGCGGACTCTTCGGCAGGGCTTTCGGCGACGAACGATCGGTTCGGGTCGACACAGTTGGGGTTCCAGCGATTGATGACCTCGTATCCCCACGGGCTCACGCACGGCGCGAACAGGAAGTTGACGCGGTCGCGATACGACGCGGCCTCGTTGCGCAAGAACGCGAGCGCGCCCTGCACGCCGCTCGTCTCGTAGCCGTGCACGCCACCGGTGATCAACACCCAGGGCGCGTCGCTCCGCGTCGACGGGAGCTTGACCGACATCAGCGGGTATCGGGCGGGGTCGAGCGGAATCGCTCCGTACTGCGATACCTCGAACGCATCGTCGAGCCCTTCGAGCTTCGTGAGCACTTCGTCGCGGTAGCTGCGTTCGATCGTGCGAGCCTCGAGCCAAGTGCGCTTCTCAGCGTCGGTCCAAGGTTCGCCGGGGGTGCCGATGGGGTAGAAGCGTTCCATATCGAGTGGTTGGCCGGGGGCCGAACGGTCGTTTTCCCACATCGACGGGCGCGCGCCAAGGCGCATCGACGGAACGCGGGCTGGCTGTCCTAGCGGACCGGCGCGCTCGGATCGTCGAGCAGCCGGCCGTCGACCAGGAACCACAGCGTGACCCCGTCGAAGATGCGAACCCTGCGATGCGCCGGCGTGTTGAGCGCGTATCCGAGTTCGTTCGGGGCACGCACGCATGTCAGTCGCGTCGCGGCACTGCCGAGTCGACTCTGCTCGCCTTCGCTCGCGAGTCGGCTCTGCTCACCGACACTCTCCAAGCGGCTGGCTTCTCCCTTGCTGCCGAGGCGACTGTTCTCGCCGTCGCTGCCGAGGCGGCTGTCCTCGCGCTCGCTCGCGAGTCGGCTCTGTTCGCCCTGGCTGCCGATGCGGCTCGCTTCGCCGGCACTGTCGATCCGGCTCTGCTCGCCCTGGCTGCCCAGACGGCTGTTTTCTCCCGCGCTGCCGAGACGGCTCTTCTCGGCGACGCTGCCGATGCGGCTCTCTTCGGAGACGCCGGCGATCCGGCTCTCCTCGCTCGCACCACCCAGGTGCTCGGAAGAGCACGCGCTCGCGAAGACGCTACCGCTGATGACGATCAGGTCGCGGTGATACTCTTCGTAGAGACCAGGCAGCGCCAGCAAGAGTGACGCCTCGTCTTCGAAGTGCGCGATCGGCTCACAGTGGTGCGCCGGCGGCGCGGGCAGAGCCACGGTCTGCTCGGGCATCTGGCAACCTGCCAAGATTCCGAGCGTGCCGGCGAGCATCAGTCGTTCGAAGAACATGGTCGTCCTCGCGGATCAGCGGTTCTCTTCGCCCGTCTCGGTCTGCTCTTCGGGCGTAGCCGTCTCGGTGCTCGGAGTTGCCGGCGGCTCCGCGACGTCGTTCTCCTGGCCCGGGAACGGCGCGTCGGACATCCACAGCACCCAGGAGACGGAGGAGTCGTTCTCCTTGACGTAGAACTGGTTGCCGGCCGGGTCCATCGCGACGGCGTCACGCTCGTACTCGTACGGCTGGTAGACGACGCTGACCTGACCACCGAGTGCGTCCTGGACGCGCTTCTTCGGAATCGAGATGCGGTACGTGCGCTTGGCGGACGACTCGAGGCTCGTCTCGAACACGCGACCGAGGTGGAGGACGCCGAACAGCGGCTTCTCGCGATACGGGAGACGGATGCGCACGAGCTGCGCGCCGCTGCTCAGGAACTCGTCGTACGAGTCGAGGATGCCGTCACTCGGCACCTGGTGCGGACCGCGACTCAGGAACGGCGGCTTCACCGGATCCGTCCCGGCGAGCTGCCAGTCGTTGGTCTCGGCGACGATCTCGGTGCCCTGCGTCAGCAGCGCGACGTGGCGCGGGACGATGCGGTTGGGCAGTTGGGCGGGCGGAACGGTGACGACGCAACCGGTCATCAGGAACGCGCAGCCAAGGGTGGCGGCGGGAGTCAGCAGTCGTGCAAACATGGTGTCCTCGGTGATTCGGTCCGTGACAGTCCTCATTCTTCGAGAGGTGCCGGAACGCTGCTGGAGCCGTTGCCCGCCTCACCCGCCGCATGGGCGGAATCGATCCGGCCGGACGAACCTCATTGACGCTCCTCATTGCGATTCGTGGGCCCGCTCCGGACGATGCGGCAATGAGTGACTCGAGCTGTGGTCGGTGCCCGAAAGCGCTGATCGTCCTCGCGACGGCGCTGTTCTCTTCTTGCGGCGCTATGGTCGGCGGCGTGCAGCCGTGGCCGGAACTCGGCGTGTCGGCGGGTTCGGCGTTCCGCGCGAAATCCGAGGTCGTCGTTCGCATCGACGGAGACGTGCCGGGGCAGGTGCGGGTACCGCGGCTCAACAACACGATACGGGAGGTCGTGCTGCGTACGAACGACGGCGAGTCTCCGCTAAAGCTCCGTCCGAAACCGACGGAGTGGATCGTGCCGATTCCGTCCGAGACGAAGGCGCCGTTCGAAGTCGTGCTTCGGCTCGACGAGTCGCCCTACCTCGCGGTCGAACCGCACGTCGCCGCACAAGAGGCGGACGGGGTCGTGTCGCTCCACGCGCACCACGCGGTCGTGCACGGTGAGAAGCTGTGCTTCGAACCGCAGCCGCACAAGAACACGATCGGCTACTGGGTCAATCCTGCCGACTGGGCCGAGTGGCATCTGTCCATCGCCGAGCCCGGCGAGTTCGACGTCGTCCTGTGGCAGGGATGCGGCCGCGGGCAGGGCGGCAGCGATGTCCGACTCTCGATCGGAGATCAGTCGCTCGACTTCGTCGTCGAAGACACGGGCCACTTCCAGAACTTCGAACGTCGCGTGGTCGGGCGTGTTCGCCTCTCCGAGGCCGGTCCACGTGTTCTGGAAATTCGGCCACAGCGCTTGGCGAAGAACGCCGTCATGGACGTGCGGCTGATCGAGCTGGTGCCGTTCGCGTCAGATCGGTAGTCGGCTTTCGTTTCGGGACAATTGCGCCGATAGGTGTATGCTGAGCGGTGACTGAAAACCGAGGCTGCCCGCAACCGTGACTGTGCAAGATCCCCGGGCCGGTCAACCTGACGTTGATCGCCATCCCGGCCGAGAGCAGCGCTACGCCGCGCTCGTCGAGAACTCCCCATACTGCATCCACGAGGTCGACGAAGACGGTCGCCTCGCGTCGATGAATCCCGCCGGTCTCCGCATGATGGGAGCCGACGACGAGTGCGCGATCATCGGTGTCGATTACCTCGACGCCGTTGCCGAGAAGGACCAGCCACGTATTCGTGAGCTTCTCGACAAGGCTCTCGACGGCGAGTTCTCGGAGTTCGAGTTCACGGCGGTCAACGGTCGGGTGTTCCGGTCGAACTTCGTCCCCCTTCCGTCGGCTGATGGTGAGCAGCCGCGGCTCATGGGGATTACGCAAGATGTCACCGAACGGCGGGAGCTGGAGCGGAAGTTCCATCGCAGTCGTCAACTCGACGCCGTCGGTCGCCTCGCCGGAGGCGTCGCTCACGACTTCAACAACTTGCTGACGGTGATCCTCGGGTCGGCCGAACTCCTCGAGGCGCGGTACTCTGCGGACGAGCCCGAGATTCGCGCGATCCTCGACGCTGCGGACCGCGCGGCCGAGTTGACGTCGCAGCTGCTCACGTTCGCGCGTCGACAGATCACACGGCCGCGTGTGGTCGACCTCGTGGAACGAGTGCGAGGTCTCGAATCGCTGCTGCGTCGCATTCTCGCGGAGAACATCTTGCTGGAGTGTGTGCTGACGGAAGACCGGCTCTTGGTGAACATTGACCCTTCGCAGCTCGACCAGGTCATCCTGAACTTGGCCACGAACGCGCGCGATGCGATGCCGACCGGCGGAACGCTCCGCCTGAGCGCGGATGTCGTGTCGCTCGTCGCGGGCGCGAGTGGCGAGCTCGCCGCCGGCGACTACGCGCGGTTCCGGGTCGTGGACGATGGCAGCGGAATCGCCGACGAACTGCTCGAGAACATCTTCGATCCGTTCTTCACGACCAAGGATGCGACAGGGGGCATTGGATTGGGCCTCGCAACGTGCCACGGTATCGTCGTGCAGGCGGGCGGCGAGTTGCGCGTTCGCAGCTCCGGGACAAGCGGAACCGCGTTCGATGTGTTGCTCCCGATCGCGACCGCGCCGGAGACCGTTGCGACCACCGTGGTGGATCGTGAGGTGTCGGATCCGTTGACGGTACTGCTGGTCGAAGACAACGATTCGGTCCGGAGCTTCGCCCAGCAGGCGCTGACTGTGATGGGGCACACGGTCTACGTGGCGACGAGTGGTGAAGAAGCCGTCGACGTGGTGCGAGGCGTGCCCGGATCAATCGACCTCCTCTTCACGGACGTCGTGCTGCCGGGCATGAACGGTCGAGCTCTCGCCGATCAATTGGCCGAGCAGCGCCCGGACATGGCGGTGCTGTTCACGTCTGGCTACATGGACGACGACGTGCTCACCGCTGGTGTCAAGGAGCGCCGTTTCGAGCTTCTGCCGAAGCCCTACACGCCGGACTCGCTGTCCAGGGCGGTCTGCCGCGCCGTTGTTTCGTCGCGCGCCAAGTAGGCAAGCTCACTTCGCGGTCTGCTTCTCGGCATCCTTCCCCTCGATTGCCGCCTTGCGATTGTCGAGCGACGCGGGGGAGGGCGACGATCAGTGCCGCTGCGCCGACCCGCCGGCTCGCCGAATCGCGCGCGAGACTCGGTACGTCGCGAGGTTCATCTGAATCGTATCGAGAACCGTGCCGTCGTACTCGACCTTGACGTAGTCTCCGGTACCGTGCGTCTTGATCTTGTCGAGGCCGATAATCGTGCCCTTGATCTCTGCGGGCGAGTCGATGTCGATGTCCCCCGTCACGTAGATCAGGCCGCTGTAGAACGAGTTGCTGCCGGACTTGATGTGCAGGTTGCCGTCGACGAACAGCATTCCGGAGCCGCGTAACGGTCGTTTCGAGTCGAAGTCGAGCTTCTCGTTGCCGATGTCCACGAAGACGAGGCCGTTCGCGGGGAGTTCGTCCGGGAAGTCCTCCTCGTCGTCGACGTAGGTACTCGCCATCGATCGGAGCACGTCCTTCGTGACACCGAACACGTCCTTCACCGAGTCCTTGTAGGCCGTGGCTCGAGACGTGCTGCTGGTCCCCGACGTCGTTCCGTTGTCGATCTTCATCGGCTCGGGATCCTTCGGAGACTCGCCGTCCGCCGGATCGCCGAGCTTGTCGCGGTAGTAGATCCCGACCGCGGTCGCGCCGCCGAGGACCTGGCTCCCCGACTTGATGTCGAGTCCGTCGGGATCGCCGGAGTTGATCGCGGCCTGGCCAGGCGGCTTCAAGAACAAGCGGCTGATCTCGGTCTCGAGAACTTCGAGGCCGAGGACGCGGTTCGGCGACGCGTCGAATCGCTTGTTCTCGTCACGTCGGTCGAACACGTATCCGACGCAGCGGAGCCGCCACGCGGCGCCCGTCGCGTGCATGTCACGACCGCTCGAGACGTCCTCGCACTGCACTCGCTGGCGGAACTCGAGTCGCTTGCGATCGGGGTCGGCGTCCCACTGCTTCCAGATCTCGTACCGGCCCCACGTCGTGCCGTCGATCTTGAACTCGCGCACGATGCCGATGTCCGGCTCGGAGGTCTCGAGGACGGGCGGTTTCGCCGTCGCGTCGCGGCGCGGGGCGAACTCGACCACCGGCTGGTTCGGCTGCTGCCGGAACCACCGGATCGCCTCGATGAGGCCGGCTCGCGCGAACTGCGTCGCGTGGCCGTTGGCGTTGATCTCGACGGTGGTGCGCTCTTGCCTCGCCTTGAGCGAGCTCGAGCCCATCGTGATCAGACCTATGCCGAATACGACGAAGAACAGCGCCATCACCATGATGGTTCCGTTCTCGCGGCTGCTGTCTGGTTGGCGGTGCATGGTTCTCCCTGCGAGTTACGTGACACGTAGGTGTCGTCGCGATTTGGCGACCCCTGTAGCCCCGAATCGAGGCGATCCGAGCGCGCCGACGTCTCGAAACGAGATCCATGCCACAACTCGCCATCGGGTCGAGGCCTTGCTCGGTTGAAGGGATTCGCACGCCAGTCCTGGAGACCGAAATTCGCCCGTCCGATCGACGTTTTCGCGTCAACGCTCCCCAGACGGTGCCGACCATGCTCACGACGAAGCGATACGACTACGTCCCGTTCGACACGATCCACACCCATCCCCTGATCGCCAATCACCGGCCGATCAGTGAGCCGAAGGTCCGGCACTACAAGCAGGACATCCTGCACAACGGTCTCCTCGAGCCGCTCGTCGTCTGGGAGCGCAACAAGGGCGAGTACTTTCTCGTCGGCGGCTTCCACCGGTTGACCGCGATCGGCCTGATCCGCCAGGACAACCCGGGCTACTACGACCGCATCGACGTGCGCGTCGTCTCGGGCGACCTCGAGGAGATGCGCGCCCTCAACCTCAAGCTCAACGCGGACCGCCTCGACGCGAAGATCACGGAGTACTTCGACACCGTGATTTACCTGAACAACGCGAACTGGCCGAAGGAGCGGATCGCGTCGTTCCTGGACAAGAGCGAGTCCTGGATCGTGGACATCCTCCGCTTCGTGCCGTCGATGGATCCGCGCATCCGCAAGATGCTGCAGGACGGCAAGTTGTCGTGGAGCCGGGCCAAGACGTTCTGCCGCCGCATCCTCGACGCCGAGGCGGGCGCCGAGAGGACGACGGCGGACGCCATCATCGCCGAGCTCGAGGCGAGCCCTGGCGCCGCGTCGCGCCGCCGCGTGATCTCGCCCAAGTCGGCGACCAAGCGCCTCGCGAAGCACCTCGAGGCGGAGCCGAAGGCGACCTACACCGTGAGCGGCCAGGACCTGTTCTCGCTGCTGGCGCTGCTCTCGGGCCAGGCGAACGGCGAGACCGATCGCCACCTCGCGCGGGTGCGCGAGACGTTCCCGGCCCTGGTGGACTGAGGGCCGAGGGATTTCTCGAGAACTCGTGTCCTCTCCGGACCGTGGCGCTCAAGGCACTCTTGAACCGTCCACTGAAAGGAGAGATCCGATGAACACCTTCTCGAGCCCTGTCCGGCACTTACTCCTCACCATCCTCGCGCTCGCGCCCTCCGTCGCATCGCAGACGACCGGGGTGCCGGGACTCAACGACTACACGGTCAACGGCCATACCAGCGGCTCGACTTCGTGCCAGTCGGTAGATCTCGTCATCGGCTCTGTCGCGGAGTTCCGGGTCGACACCGGTGTGCCGGGAACCATGGTCGCGTTCATGTTCTCGTTCTGCCCGTGCGAGCCGTGCTGGTTTCGGATGCCTCCGGTCGGGTGCGGAGGGCTGATTCCGTGGACCGCGTGTGTCGTGAACCCGTCGAATCAATCGATCGACATCAACCTCTCCGCGGGCTGCGGGCCGGTCGCCGTGTTCTTGCCGACGGATGGGGCGGGGGTCGCGACGTTCGCACTCCCGATCCCGCCGTCTGCGTTGGGAATCCTCTTCTCGACGCAGGCGGCGATCGTGGGCAATCCGTGCAGCGGGCCGTTTCCACTGCTGACGCAGGCGTACGACCTGAACGTCATCTCGTAGCGTTGAGTCGCGGAGCGAGTACGATGCTGCGACGGCGTGGTTGAGTTCCTTCAAGTGCTGGGCGCCGTCGGGCTGTTCTTGCTCGGCATGGGCCTGATGACCCGAAGCCTGCAGGCGATGGCTGGTCCATCGTTGCGGCGGATTCTGGCCCGCGTGACGCGGAGCCCGGCGTCCGGCGCGCTCGCGGGCAGCGTGACCACGGCGATCGTGCAGTCGTCCAGTGCGACGACGATCGCCGCGGTCGGGTTCGTCGGGGCCGGCCTGCTCACGTTTCCGCAAGCGCTCGGGATCGTGTTCGGCGCGAACATCGGCACCACCCTCACGGGTTGGCTGGTGGCCCTTCTCGGGCTGAAGTTCGGGATCACGCAACTCGTCGCGATCATGATCTTCGTCGGTGCCCTGCTGCGCGCGTTCGCGCGCGGCAGGGTGGCCGAGTTCGGGCTGGCTTGCGCCGGTTTCGGTTTGGTCTTCCTCGGGATCGACGTGTTGCGCGAAGGGCTGGAGGGGCTCGAGGGTGGTGTCACGCCCGAGAGCTTCCCGCCGGACACCGGATACGGTCGACTGCTGCTCGTGCTGATCGGGATGGGAATCACGCTCGTCACCCAGTCGTCGAGCGCTGGCGTGGCGACGGCACTGACTGCCGTGCACAGCGGCACGATTTCGCTCGCGCAGGCCGGCGCGCTCGTGATCGGTATGGACATCAGCACGGCGTTCAGCGCGGCGCTCGCGACGGTCGGAGGCAACCTGCAAGCGCGACGCACCGGGTTTGCCCACGTCGTGTTCAACCTGCTGACCGGCGTGGGAGCCATCCTGCTGCTGAGCCCGTTCCTGTGGCTTGCGAACGATGCCGTGCCGTCGCTCGGGGCGAACCCCGAGATCGCGCTCGCCGCGTTCCATACGGCTTTCAACCTGCTGGGCGTCGTCGCCGTGCTGCCGTTCGCGGCGCCGTTCACTCGGCTGATGGAGCGGTTGTTCCCGGAACGAGAGCAGCGGTTGACGCGCGCGCTCGATCGTCGACTGGCCGAGGATCCCGGCAACGCGATCGATGCGGCGGCGACCGCATCGCGTGCGATCGCCGCTCGCATGTTCGAGCGTGTGTGTGCGGCCCTCGATTCCGGAGGCGGAGTCGGCGAAGGCGCGGAGACGGAGACGCGCGCGGCGATTCGCGAGGTGCGCAAGTTCGTCACGGAGTCGGCGCTCCCCCGGGAGGGTAGCGCGGACATGAAGCGCCGCTTGCGCGTCTTCCACGTGCTCGACCACTTGGCCAGACTCGAGCGGAGGCTCGCGCAGACGGAGCGGGCTGCGGCGGTTCGCGAGGACGACGACCTCGCTCGCACGGCGCGTGCGCTGCGCGAAGCGGCGAAGAGTGGGCGGGAGATACTCGAGTCCGATCACACGGACGTCGCAAGCGTGCGACCGTTCGAACAGGCTTGGCGTTCGGCCGCGGACACCGGGGACGAGTTCCGGCAACTCGCCATCCAACGCGCGCAGGTAGCCGGGACGAGCCTCGAGGAGCTCGGTGTCAAGCTGGACGCGAGCCGCTGGCTACGGCGTGTCGGTCATCACTGCTGGCGCATCGCGCGCCATCTCGACAAGCTGTCGGCGACAGAAGAGCGTGCCAAGCAAACGCCGACCACGTGATCGCTACGATCGCGAACGTCACCTGCACGATGACGAGCTTCATCGCGGTCATCGACTCGAGCGCGTTCGCCCAGCTTTGGCCCGACGAGCTGGCGTGGTTTCATCGTCGGGCCCCACGCACGAGTCGCTGTGGCCCGCTGCCGCGCACGCGCTCGATGTCGCCCCGCGCTTCGAGGTCGAGCTTGACCGTCGTGAGGTACCAGCTCACCGACGAGCCGGCGTCGAACACGGTCTCCGGGAGGTGCGCTTTGACGAGCTCGCGCAGTTCGGCGAAGCGCACGCCCGGTGCCTTCTTCGGCGTGATGCGCAAGATCGCGCGGCGCATCGCGTCGTACTTCGCGCGTTCGATGCGCACGCCCTGTTTGCCTTCGGGGTGCAGGGTCAGAATGCGGTCGTTCTCCTTCGTGGTCAGCGTGGTCATGGTGAAGTCCTTCGTCGGAGTCAGCGAGAAACGGCCGGAGAGAAACGGCCAGAGAGAAACGATCGGAGAGAAAGGTCAGCTGGGCCGGCGCCGGCCGGGCAGCCAGCCGGTCAAGAAGATCAGCACGCGCTGCCACGGCGACATGCATGCGGAAGGGGCTGCGGGTCGGCGTGCGTTGTCGCCCTCGAGTTCGGCGAGCACCTGTGGCAGACGCTTGCGGTAGAGGGTTCGGTTGCCGATGCCGAGGATCCACTGCACGAGTCGACCCTTCGCCCCGCGGAATCCCGTGTGGTGGACGACGAGGCGAGCGCCGTCGTCGTGTGGTTCGACCTCGAAGGTCACGACCGTGTCGAGCGGGCCACCGCGCCACGACCACGTCATGCTGCGTGGCGGATCGATCGCGAGCACCTCGCAGCGAACGATGCCGTCGAAGCCGGGACCGGGCTCGGTCTCGAACGTGAACGCGTGGCCGAGTTCGGGGCGGAAGTCGTTCGGCATCAGCCAACGGCCGAGCAGCTCTGCGTCCGTGAGCGTGCGCCACACGGTTTCGGGTGCGTGCGGATACACGCGATCGACGTGCAGGCTGCCGCCCTTCTTCTGAGTCGTCATCGCGAACCCCCGTCGATGTCGTCGAGCACGTCGCCGAGACGGTCGAGGCTCTGGTTCCAGAACTGCTCGTAGTGACCGACCCAGTCGTAGACCGTGCGCAGCCCCTTCGCGTCGAGTCGGTAGCGGTTCTCGCGCCCGAGCTTGCGGGTGCGGACGAGCTTCGCTTCGCGCAGGATCCGGAGGTGCTTCGAGAGGGCTGGCTGGCTGAAGTCGAAGAACTTGCCGAGTTCGACGACGGCGCGCTCGCCCTCGCGGAGCAGGTCGAGGATGCGGCGTCGGGACGGGTCGGCGATCGCGGTGTAGACCAGGGTGGTTGCGGCCATGCACAAAACATAACCAAATAGTTATGCGTTGTGCAAGTGGGTCGATCCGGTTTTCTCGCTACAGTCGCCCGCGTGAGCCGGTCCTGCGCCGTTCTGTGTCTGCTCGCGTGCCTGACGGGCTGCCTCTCGGCGGTGCGTGGTCCGCGCATCACGCCGATGGATCCCGTCGACGTCTTCGTGATCGTCGACGCGAAGCATCACGGACTGATCGTGCCCGACGGTCCGCGCCGCTACGTGGAGTATGGATACGGCGAGTGGGGCTGGTACGCGCTGGGACACGACTCGTGGTACCACGCCTTCCCGGCAGTCCTGTGGCCGACCCGCGGGACGATCGGGCGGCGCCCAGTGGTGGCGAGCAGCGGTGAAATGCTACGGCGCGGCTTCTACTGGGCCGCGCTGCACCGCTACTCGGTCGAGCGGGAACGGCTCACGGCGCTGCGCCGCGAACTCGAGGCTCGGTTCGCGGCGGGCGTGACCGAGCGGATCCAGAGCAAGCTGTACGGTTTCGAGTTCGTGCCCGAGACGAACTCCTACTGGATGCTCTGGAACTGCACCGACGCGCTGGCCGGCTGGCTCGCAGCGCTGGGCTGCCAGGTCGACTGGGTCCCGCTGCGCGTCGGGTTCGAGTTCTTGGACTGACGGCGCTACTTGGCGACGTTCTCCGGCAGGATTGCCGTCGACTTGAAGCGCTTGCTCAGGATCCACTTGTCCTGTGGCGTCACCGTGTCGGACGAGTGGTAGTACTTCAGCGTGTTGTAGAAGATCCAGACCTCGTCACCGATCTTCTCGGCGGTGACCACGCGGTACTCGTCCCAGATGTAGTGGTAGACGGTGATCGTCGCGCCCGTGACGGTGCCGCGGATGTCACCTTCCTTCTTCTCCTTGCGTGACAGCTTCGAAGTCACGACGAGGCGTTGGATAGGGTGCGTGCCGTACTTTTTCTTAGCCAGCGTCTCGTGCGCGATCTTGGTCAACTTCGCCATCGTCTTGTCGTCGACGCCGACGGCTTTCGGCATGCGCACCTCCTTGAGTGATGACTTGGCGAGCGTGCGAAGCTTGACGATCGTGTCCTCGATCTTCTTGCGCTGCGCTGCGCGATCGGGCCCGTCCGTGACCTTCAACGCTTGATCGAGCGCCGCGGCCATGTCGACAGCCTCGAAGCCCTTCTGCAGCGTCTCCATGCTGCGGTCGAGGGCGCCCTCCGCGAGCACGCGGTTGACGATCGCGTGCTTGTCGTCGGGCTTGATCTCGCTGAGGATCTTGGCCGTGCGCAGCGACTCCTCGGCGTTGGACTTGCAGATCTGGCGCACTTCCGCGAGCTGTTCGTCGAGGCGCCGCGGGATCGAGCGCCCGACCCAGTGCAGCATGTTCTTGGCCTTCTTGCCGAGCATCGAGTTGTTCGTCGCGCCCTGAATCACCGCGACGTCGGCCGGCAGTTCGTCCTTGAGCTTGCGCACGCGCGACGCCCAGATCGTCAGCTTCTCGCGTTCGTAGGGCCAGTAGATCGGACCCGGCACGGCCTCGGATGCGTACTTCGCGGAGATCGCGTCGAGCTTCTTGGCGAGGTCGCCCGCGGACTTCTGGTCGGCCGCGTACTCGGCCCGCCACTTGTCGAACAGCCCGCGGAACTGCTGCAGGTTCTTCGTGACGATCTGCACGTTCTTGTCGCTACTCGGGAACTCGGCGAGTCGCGCTTCGAGCTTGCTGATCTCCTTCTGCGTCGACCCTACGCGGTAGGCATCGCCCATGAAGGTCTTGTTCAGCATCTTCAGGTTGGCGAAGCCGTTGCGGACCTCTTTGTCGAGCTGCTGGAGCTTCGCGAACTGCTCGCCGACGACGGGGCCGGTCTTCGTCGTGCCCTTGGGGGCCGGTTGCGGCGCTGGCTTGCCAGCAGGCGCCCCTGTCGGCTGACCTGCCGGTTGTCCCGCCGGCGGAGGCGTCGCCGCGGCCTTGGCGCGGATCGCCTTGTCCGCCGCTTGCAGACGCTTGGCCGCGTCCTTCCAGAACGTCGTGTCCTTCTTGTAGGCGGCCTTGAGTCGCTTGTTGGCCCACTTCAGGTCGCCGAGCAGCTTGTTGGCAGCTCGCACGTCGCCGGCGGGCAGAGTTTGCAGCGCGGCTTCGACGGCGCCGATCTTCTTCAGCGCCTGTTTGACCAGCTGGTCCTGTGCGTTGATCGCGGACGCGCAGAGAAGGGAGGTGGTCAAGATGGCGAGACTGGTGTGCGGTCTGCTCATGGTTCTGGGTCGTGGCTGGGGTGTGTTCCAGGACGGTACGGCCTGGGACAAGCCGGAGGAAGCCGTCCGTAGCTGAGGCCCGTGCCGCGAGCTCGCGTTACAGGAAAATTCAGGACGTATGCCGTTGCGAGCACCGGAGCGCGCGAACGGCAGCTCGATCTTCCCGAAGCCCTCACGACTCGGACTTCAGGAATTGAGTGATTTCGCGCGGTCGTTCCTTGCCGGGTTCGTCGAGCGTCACGATCACTACCGGGCGCGGGAGCGCGGCGAGGTGGTCGACGCGCAGCGCGTACTCGACGCCCGCCTCGAGCCGGACCCGCGAGCGGATCGGCTTCTCGGTGTTCGTTGTTTCGCCGATCAGCCGCTCGGAGTCGGAAAAACTGCCGTCGCGATCGAGATCGAGCCAGAGCATCGCGTGGCCCGACTGCGTCTTCATGCCGATCTCGAGTTCGTCGGAAGTCGGCGCGACGAGCGTCGCGTGCATGCGCTGGCCGCAGACGCCCCGATGGTCGAGCGGACCGCGCAGCATCGGCAGCTCGTAGCGTCTCGTGATCGCGGAATCGCTCAGCGCGTCGAAGTCCGGAATGCGACTGCCGTCTCGACCTGTGCCCGGCTCCGGCACGCGCCGGCCGACTGCGTACTCGGTCACGGAGACACGCATCGGCCAGTGGACGCAGCGTGCCCAGGTTTCCGCGCCGATCTGGTGACCGTCACGGAACAGCGCCGCGCGAATCGACGCGCCGCCGCGAATGCGCATTGCGTTCGAAGCGTCGGTCGTCGCCGGGGCATCCGGATCACGGAATTCGATCCAGCTCGTCGTGCCGCCGAACTTTCGGGTCGACCAGCGGATTTCGCCGCCGTGCGGCAGTCGGTTTCGGAATTGCGCCGTCATCTCGTCACCACAGTACACGTGCGCAACGCGCGCGATCGGTCCCTCCGCGTTGTCGCCCATGTCGATTTCGACCGGCTGCACGAGTCCCCAAAGCCGCGCGTCGACGGCGCGCACACGCTCCATCAGCGCCGCGCTGTGGAGTGTCGTTCCGCTCCAGAGCCGTTCGGCGACGACCGGTATGCGGAAGCGTAGGTCGCGCAGCAGCGACGACTCGCGCTGTTCCCAGACCGAAACCTGGCCGCCGAGCACGCGCGCCCGCCACTCCGGCTTCGGCACGTTCCAGATCCCGTCGTCGCGATTCGGATCGTCCGGGCCGCGATCTTCGAACACGGGTCGCCCCGGCTCCCAGTGCATGAAGCGATCTTTGTTCCAGTCGCACAGCGCTTCCGGCGTCCAGCTGCGCCCGGCCGTCGAGCCGGGATGGATGCGGCTGTCGCCGCCGACGATGTAGAGCGGCCGCCAGCTCGCGTTGACCAGTTCGTATCCCGCCGCCAGCAGATCCCACGGCGCGTTGTACGACGACTCCCACGCCGCGACGAGGATGCGGTCGTCGCCGGTCGCGGGCAGCTGCTCGGTCGGGGCCCCGTGGAAGCCCTCCCAGACGATGAGCCGCTTGCCGCGGCTGCGCACGTGGCGGTTCACGCGTTCGAGGAACGGCACGAGTTGTCGGCCGGCACCCGACTCGTCGCCGCCGATGTGGAAGTAGGGCGACGACGTGAACACGTCCATGACGTCGTCGAGCATCGTGCGCAGCGCGGGCCAGTGCGTCTCGTTCGCGACGTCGGCGTCGGTCTTCGCGTCGTCGAGGTAGCCGGACTGGCGTAGTCGGCTGGAGTGTCCCGGCAGGTCGATCTCCGGAATCAACGTGACGCCGCGCGCGTCCGCGTAGTCGACGAGCGCTTCAAGTTCCGTGCGATCGAAGACCTTGTTGTTCTCGAGCTTGTCCGTGACCGGCGCGAACGGAAACGTGAACAGCTGGTCGTCGGTCAGGTGCAGCTGCACGAACCGGATCTTGTAGAGCCGCGCGATTCGCACGACGCCGCGCAGCGCGTCGATCGAATGGGGAGATCGCGCCACGTCGATGCTCATTGAGCGGTAGGGCGCGTGCGGTACGTCCGCCACGATGCCGTGAAGGATGCGGGGGCGATCGCCGTCGAACGTGATGCACTGCAGAAGCGTCGAGGTCGCCCAGCTGATTCCCGGGACGCTCGCCGCCGACGCGACGATCGCGTCGCGCGTGATCTCGAGTCGATACGACTCGGTGGGGAGGCCGGCGCTGTCCTTCGATGCGTCGGGTTCGAGTCGGAGCCGAATCGTCGCGTCATCTCGGTTGACGACCGATGCCGCGACGCCGAGAAGCGTGAGTTCTTCCGCCAGCACTTCCGCATGTGGCCGCAGGTCGACGTTCTCCGGATGGATCGTGACTGCGTCGGCGAACACGAGCGACGCGCCCGTGTCGCGGCTCTCGCGGGGCGACGGGATCTGCTGCGCGGGCAGTGCGCAGCAAACGAAGGCGAGGAGTAGAGGCGTGAGCGGGGCCATGGCCCCGACTCGATCGTCGAAGTTCCTCCGGGTCAAGTCGGCGAGGTCGCGGATCAGTCCACTCGCCCGAACCTCAGCTCCAACCCGCGCGAGATCTGGAGCACGATTTCTCACCGCTGGTTCGCCTCAGACGAACAGCAGCACGTAGGCGGTCGCCAGCACCAGATGCACGAGCGCGAACGGCAGCGCGATCTTCACGAACCCGGCGAATGACAGCTTCAGCCCGTGCTTGTGGATGATCGTCACCGCGACGAGCGTCGACGCCGAGCCGATCGGCGTCAGGTTGCCGCCGAGGTTCGCGCCGAAGATCACCGACCACCAGAACGGGGACTCAGGGTTGCCGCCGATTTCGGGGTCACCCGCGAGGATCTTGCCGAGCATCGCGGCGAGCGGGATGTTGTCGGTGACCGAGCTCGCGACCGCGGACGTCGCGAGGATCAGACCACCGCCGGTCGTCTCGCCGAGGCCGATGATGCCGGCGAGGCCCTGACCGATCAGCCCGAGCACGTTCGCCTCTTCCATGACCCAGATCACGACGAAGAGCGCGGCGAAGAACGCGAGCAGGTCCCAGTCGACGGCTTGGTAGAACTTGTCGGCGACGGCCTTGTAGCGCAGCAGCATGATCAGGCCGAAGCTCAGCGCGACGTAGCCCATGCCGAGATCCTTGATCCACGGCAGGATCGACGCGGTCGCGATCACGCCGATGAAGCAGGCGAGCATCGTCGCGCCGAACCAGAAGAAGAAGTTGCTCTCGATGCCGTCGGTCTCGTCGAACCCCGAGACCTGCTCCTGGGCCTCGGCGCGCGCTTCCTCGGTCGCGAGTTTCTGGATCTCGAAACGCTTGGCGCCGAGCCAGATCGTCGCGATCGTCGCGACGACGACGAACGGACTCGCGACGAGGAAGAACTCGACGAACGAGATACCGGCCGCCGTGCCGACGATGATGTTCGGCACCGAGCTGATCAGCGTCAGCAGACCGCCGATGTTCGTCAGCAGGCCTTCGACGACCAGGAAGCCGAGCAGCTTCTCATTCCGCCCGAGCTTGTCGAGCGAGACCGCGGTCAGCGAACCCACGATGATCATCGCCGTCACGTTGTTGAGCACGGCCGAGAACACGACCGTCATGACGCCGTAGAACGCGAGCAGCTTGAGTGGATCGCCGCCCGACGTCTTCGTCAGCTTGATCGCGATCCACGTGAAGAGTCCGCTGCGCGACGTCACGTCGACAAACACGCTCGACCCGAGGATGATCGCGATGACGTTCCAGTCGATCGGGGGGATGTAGATCGGCAGGTTGAACTCGTGTCCGCCGAACTTCACCGCGCCGAGCGGCAGCAGGTGCATCGCGTCGCCGATCAGCAGCGCGATTACGGCGAATACGCCGACGATCACCGACTTCTTGGCGTGCAGTTTCTCTTCGAGCGCGAGCGCCGCGATCATCAGCACCAGGATGCCGAGGAAGAGCAGGGTCGTGCCGAGCGGGACGTCCGAGGCGCCTTCGATGGACGCGCCTTCGAGAGATGATGCGAGGAGGGTCGTCATCACAGGAGCAGCAGCGGAATGTCGCGGAGTTCGATCGTGAGCGGGTAGGCGACGCCGTGCATCGCGAGCTGGTCGTCGTCACGAGTGCTCATGACGAGAAGGTCGGTCTGGTGGCTCTGCACGAGTCGCTCGTATTCGCGGAGGCGACAGCCGAGCACGACTTCGGACTCGACGCGGAATTGCACGCCGTTCTCTTGGAAGACCGCGCGGCAGCGCTCGATGTAGTCGCGTGCTTCCTTGAGCATCTGGTCTTGGATCGACTTCGAGGCCGACTCGGTGTCGATGTCCGGGAGCTTCGAGATCACGTCGACGAAGCGGGCGAACGTCTGCGAATCCTCGACGTGCGTCAGGTGCAGTGCACCTTCGTTCGGGACAAAGCGCGCGGCCCAGTTCACGAGTCGCTCCTCGCCGGCGAGGTGGTCGGTGATCGCCATCACGTTCTCGATGCGATTGGGCAGCGGCCAGGCGTCTTCGCGATCGGGATGGGGGATCAGCAGCACCGGGCAGGTGGCGACCTGCGCGAGCACGTCGACGTACTCGCCGAGGCTGAACTGGTAGCGCCAGCCGTCGCTGTGCAGGTGCCGGTAGGTGATGACGAGGTCCGGATCGCGGTCGTTGACGAGCGAGAGCAGCGACGCCACGTCACCGAAGTCACCGGTCTCGGTCGCGCTCCATTCGACGCCCGGGAGCGACTCACCGAACAGCGAGCGCAGCGACGCGAGCAGCTCCTCCGCGCCGTCGCGCAGGCGATCGGACACGAGGAGGACGCGCTTCACCTCGGGCGGTGCCCAGTGGAACACGGGTTTCGCCGCCGCGCGAAACTGACTCTCGAACTGGTCGACCTTCGACATGGTTGCCAGTTGAGAGGAAGCCGGATCGGCTTGCCAGTCCGACTCGGACTGTCTAGAGACGAAGGCGTGCCAGCACGTAGGCGTGGTCCGAGGCCTTTCCCTCGAGCGAACCCGGCTGCACGCCGGTCAGCTCGTTGCCGTGCAGGATCTCGTACTCGGTGCGCCCGTCTGCGTGGAGTCGCTTGGGCACGATGCCGTGCATCAGCACCTGCAGCTGGCCACGGTGGTTGTAGTCGTAGCGTTCGCGTGGCGGCAGCGTGTCGACGAGGTTGAGGCCGTCGTCGCCGCAGATCGCGCGCAGCGTGCGGCTGAACTCGAAGTCGTTGAAGTCGCCCGTGATGTAGTAAGCGCAGCCGTCCTCGCAGTCCTTCGCGACGACGTCGTGCACGATCCGGCCTTGGCGAATGCGCGTCTCCTCGCGCGGGTCGTGGCCGGGACGTTCGGGTGCGAAGATGCTGTTCTGGTGTCGCTTCGACGCGAGGTGCACGTTGACGACGACGAGCTCGGCGCCGGTAGCGACGCTGCGGAAGCGCAGCATGAGCGGTTTGCGTGAACCTTCGAACGCGGGGTCTTCGACGCCGATGCGATGCATCGTGCCTTCGATCGGCGTGACGCGCTTCGGGTCGTAGAGGAACGCGTTGCGGATGTTGCCGCCGGGCTGGCCGCCATCGTCTCCGGGCGCGGGCGGGACCTCGGCCCACGCGTACTCGGGGCCGCCGAGCCAGCGGATGTCCTGCGTCAGCTGCTCGTAGGTGGCGGTCGCGTCGACGACCTGCGTGATCTCGGCGCCGTCGCTGTCTTGGATCTCCTGCAGCGCCACGATGTCGGGCGCGTGCGCGTGCTCGACGATCGCACGCGCGAGCAACTCGAATCGGCCGTAGAGCTTGTCGTCGTCGACGTCGCGATCCGGGTCGAGCACGAGGTCCGGGTCCTCGACGTGGGCGTCGAGGTTGAAGCCGTTCAGCGTCAGGATCGTCACGTGTTCGGGGCCGGGCTCGAGCGTCGCGCGGTCGTGGGTGACCGGCGCTTGCTCGATCTCGACGGGTCCCTGCGCCGCGATCTGGAACGCGTCCGCGCGGTAGTTGAGCGGCCCGACCACCGGCCGGAGCAGCTTGGCGCCGACGTGGACGCGCGGTGCGTCGTCGTAGTCGAGGAGGCGAAAGCCCGGCAGCCAGCGCTCGGGGTGTTCCGCGTCGACGAGCACGCCGCCGTTGTCCGTGCGCAAAGCGTCGATGTCGGGAGGCACGCATACGTAGTCGCCGAACGGGTTGCTCGGGGCGACGAAGGTGGAGCCCGCTTCGAGTCCGACGAGCATGCCCTCGAGGCCGTTGAGCACGCGCGCGAGCTCGTGAGTGTCGGCGGGCAGGTTCTCGGCCGTGAGCCACACTGGCTCGATCGGATCCGGGGTCTTGCTCAAGAGTCGGACTTCGAGCGCCTTGAGCTGAGTCGTCGGCCGGCCGTTGTCGCCGGGTGTGAAGTCGATCGCTTCGCCGGTGATCTCGAGAAGCAGGCCGATGCGCGCCTTGCGGCGCGGGCTGAACACGAACAGCGCGTCCGACGCGAACGGGTCCGCAGAACGCTCGGGATCCTGGATGAAGTAGCCCTTGCGACTGTGACCGGTGACGACGCCGCGCACCCGCACGGGCTTGTCGGCGAGAGGCGAGTGCAGGCCCGCGCCTTGCACTTCGTGGATCGGAGTCAACGAGGGGCGACTCATCGATGCGAAGCGTACTCGATCAGACGAGCGACTAGTCGAACAACGGTTCCGCGATTCCGTCCGACTTCACGCGCCACGGCGTCCAAACCAAACGGACCGCCTCTACGGCGATGTCGGACTTGCGTGGACGGAACGTGCGTTCGGTGATCTCCAGCGTGTCGACATCGTACTTCTCGCGGACGGCCGCGACGTCGTCTTGGAAGTCGCGTTCCATCTCCGCAAGTCGAGGGCGCAGCGAGGCCAGGCTCTCCTTGGCGCGCGCGATATCGCCGCGTTCGCGCGCCGCGCGACCGACGCTCTTGACCGTCGTGCTCACGCGGCTGCGTCGCTTCCGGCCGAAGATCGCGCCGAGCAGCGTCTCGCCGATGGACAGCGCCGACTCCATCTTGCGTTGCGAGTACTGCGCCTGCTCGCGCTCGACGCGCTGTTCGGCGCGCTGGATGCGGTCCTGGAGACGGCGCATCTTGGGCTCGAAGCGGTCGCGCAGCTTCTCGACCTGGAGGTCCCGTTGCTCACGCGCTGCGTGGCGCAACTCGGCGCGGAATTCACCCTCGGTCACGCCGGGTTGCGAGGCGGCTTTGAGCAGCTTGCACTTGAACACGCTGACTTCACGCGTGCGGTAGACGTGGTTCTTGAGCTTCGTCGCCCACGACTTGTACGTGCGCGCGCGCACTGCCATCGCCGGCAGCTCGCCGTACCGCGCGTCGTCTTCACCTCGGTCTTCGAGAGCACCGGGATCCTCAGTGAACGTCTCGGCGTCGGTCCACGGATCGTCGATGTCGTCGTCGACCGGGGCGAGCAAGAACGCGTCGTCCCACTGATCGAGGTTGTAGCTCGTCGAGACGAAGTGCAGCTGCGCCTGACCGAACAGCGCGGGGCGATACACGAGCGTTTCGCCCCGCTCGGGCAGCTGCTCGGCGCGCAAGTAGCACTCGTCGATCTCCGGGGGCAGCGTCGGTCGAGCCGGGGGCTGCTTGGCCGCGGCTTTCGCGGCGTGCTTCTTCGCGGGTGGCACGTTGCGCCGCGCTGGTGACAGCGCGGCGTCGCGGCGAGCCGCTCGCTGCGGATCCATGAGCGTTTGGATGTGCGTCCGTGTCAACGGTCCGCGCAGATACGACATGGCCCAGCGGGTGTGGAACAGCACCGGCTCGTCTTCGTGCACGTTGTTCATCAAGAAGCAGCGGCTGTCGAGACTCGAGAGCGTTGCTTCCACCGTCTTGCGATCGAAGCCCGTGCCGCTCTCCGATGCGACGCTCTCGAGGCCGTCGAGCACGCGCATCTTGTCGCGCTCCGTCTGCAGGCGACCGAGGAACCACGTGCCGGCGTTGCTGAGCGCCTTGTAGTCGAGGTCGACCGGGTTCTGCGTCGCGAGGACACAACCGAGGCCGAACGCGCGCGCCTGCTTGAGGAGCGTCAGCATCGGCGTCTTCGACGGCGGGTTCGCGGTCGGCGGCAGGAAGCCGAACACCTCGTCCATGTAGAGAATCGCGCGCAGCGACGTCGTGCCGGACTGTGCGCGCATCCACGACACGACTTCGTTGAGCAGCATCGTGACGAAGAACATGCGCTCGGCGTCGGAGAGGTGCGCGATCGACAGGATCGACACGCGCGGCTTGCCGTCCGCGTTCCACAGCAGGCGCTGCACGTCGAGCGGTTCGCCTTCCATCCACGACGCGAAACCGGGCGACGCGAGCAGGTTGTTGAGACTCATCGCGAGGCCGAAGCGGTCCTTCGCCGGGAAGAACGATTCGACGTCGAACGCGCCGAGCCGCTCGAACGGTGGGTCCTGGATCTCGCGGATCAGGTCGAGGATCGCGAGATCGCGACAATCGCGCCATGCGCGATCGAGGATGTTCGCGATCAGGATGTGCTCCCGGCTGCGCAGCGGGTCGGCGTCGAGACCGACGAGCGTGCAGAGTCCGGATGCCGCGGAGCGGATGCGCTCGCGGAACGTGTCGACGTCGTCGAGCATCTCGGGCGGCGGCGCGGCGAACGACTTGAGCACGTTGAGCGGGAGACCGGCGTTGCTGCCCGGTGTGTAGATCGAGAACTCCGCCGAGTCGCGCAGTCGCTGGATCCTCTTGCCGTCTTGACCCCAGTCGGCGAGGCCGCCCTTCCATAGCTTGGCGACGTTGTCGGCGTATTCCTTCGGCGTCGCACCCTTGCGCGTCGCTTCGCCGGGATCGATCCACGGTTCGAACTGCGCCGGTGCGAGCTTCGGGAACGTCAGCAGCAGGTTGCCGAGGTCGCCTTTCGGGTCGATCGCGATCACCGGGATGCCGTCGATGGCTGCCTCTTCGAGCAGAGAGACGCAGAGGCCGGTCTTGCCGCTACCGGTCATGCCGAGGCAAACCGCGTGCGTCGTGAGATCCTTGGCGTCGTAGAGAACGGACTCCACGCCGGGTTTGCAGGTGGCGGTGTCGTAGTGGCGGCCGAGATAGAACGCGCCGAGCTTTTCGAAGTTCATCGACAGAGGAGGGGGTTGCGATGCGAGAGTCGACGGAGGATAGCGAGAACCCCGACCGGGGCCATCAGGGGTTCTCCGAGGAGCGTCTCCGGGAATGTCCCTACGTCGCGGTAAGATCCGGCGCATGTTCGCAGTTCGTGTCGTACTCACGTTTTCGATGCTCGGCGGCACGGTCGTCGCGCAGGATTGGCCAATGTGGCGCGGTCCGGTGGGCAACGGCGTCGCGTCCGTGGAGTCGGCGCCGTTGACGTGGAGCCGCGAGGACAACGTGAAGTGGCACGTGTCGCTCGCGCGTCCGGGCAACGGCAGCCCGATCGTCAGTGGCGATCGCGTGTTCCTCACGATGGCCGAGGACGAAGAGGGCAAGCGACGTTCTCTTCTGTGTTTCGATCGTGACAGCGGCGAGCTCGTGTGGAAGCGGACCGTCGAGATCGGCGAGGCGATGCCCACGCACAAGACCAACCCGCACTGCAGCACGACGCCGGCGACCGACGGGGAGCGCGTGGTCGTGTGGCACGCGTCCGCCGGTCTCCACTGCTATGACTTCGCCGGCAAGCCGATCTGGAGCCGCGAACTCGGCGAATTTCGACACGAGTGGGGACACGGCACGTCTCCGCTGATCCACGACGGCAGGGTCGTGTTGCAGACCGGTCCGGGCGAGGAAGCGTTCGTCACGGTTCTCGATCTGGACACGGGCGAGACGATGTGGCGACACGTCGAACCGGATCGGCGCACGCCGGAAGAAATCGAGAAGAAGCGCATGTCGGGCTCGTGGTGCACGCCACTCGTCGAGCCCATCGACGGGCGAGCGCACGTGCTCTGCGGCTTGCCGACGCGCGTCGTTGCCTACGACGTGGAGAGGGGTGCGATCACCTGGTCGTGTGGTGGCGTCGCCGGCAAGCGCGGCGATCTCACGTATTCGTCGCCGTCCGTCGCGTCCGGAGTCTGTCTGATTCAGGGCGGATGGGAGGGTCCGTCGCTCGGGGTGCGCATCGACGGAAAGGGCGACGTCACCGAGACCCATCGCGTGTGGCGCCGGGAGGGCGTGATGTCCAACGTCGGTTCGGGGATCGCGATCGGGGACCACTTCTACATCCCCGACATGGGCAGCATCGTGCACTGCATCGAGGCGAAGACCGGCAAGACGAAGTGGAAGAAGCGCGTCGGTCGCGGCAGCAGTTGGAGCTCGATCGTGTCGGCTGCGGGCCGTCTCTACCTCACGAACCAGCGCGGGACGACGCACGTGTTCGAGCCGAATCCGGAGGATCTCGTCGTGCTTGCGTCGAACGGGCTCGAAGAGCAGACGAACTCGACCCCGGCGATTGCGGGAAGCGAGATCTTCCTGCGGACGCACGAGGGGCTCTGGTGCATCGCGGTCGAGAAGTAGCTCCCGGCTGAACTGCGAATCCACGACTCCGGCTCGCTTCGATCGACGTCTTCGACGTTTGGTCCCAGTTCGAGCAGGCGGTAGGCTGCACAGCCCTCGTCTCGACGAAACAGGAGAGTGTCGATGCCGCAGCTCGGCGGGATTCTTGCGTTTGGTGCACTGATCGTTCTGGCCGGCCTCCTCTTTGTGGGGTGCCACGCGTTCTGGCGTCAGTTTCACGACAGCCAGGTTTGGGCAGTCGTAGTCTTGGCGTTGGCCGTAGCCGCCGGACTGGCCGCGATTGCGTACTTCGTTCGGGAGGGCTCGCCGAACACAGGGGTGTACGCGTCCGCGGTTGCCGCGTCTTCCTTGCTCACCGCCATGGCACTGCTCTTCGCCAAGTGCGAATTCGAGCACAAGTATTGGGTCATCGGTCTCGGGAGTTTCGCGATCCTGGCGGCGCTGGTCGGAGTCATCGTGTTCTTGGCGAAGTTCGCACATGCGCGAGAGCAGGCGCCGCTAGCGCTGGGAGGAGTGGTCCTGTGCGCCCTCGCAGCCGCAACCGTTATCAAGTCCTGGTCGTGCCATGTCACTCCGGGACGTGGCGATGAGCAGTTGCGCGTGTTCCCTCTGCAGCGTGCTTCGGATGGCAATCCCGAGAAGACCCTGGCGGTTTTCATCCACGGGTTCGGCGGTCCGGCGAGGTGTGGCGCGGCGCGTGCCACACTCGCGGAGTACAAGGAGGGTGACGCGTCCTTCGACGTGCTGCGTTTTCAGTATCTCGGCGATCGGTTCTTGATGAATGCGCTCTCCAATCAAGAACCGGAGGAACTCACACGCGCGATGACCCGAGCGATTGGGGATGTAGCCGAGGAATACGACCGGATCTTCCTCATGGGTCACAGTCTCGGCGTGCTGCTCGCGCGCAAGGTGTTCTTGGCGGCGCACGGAGCCGCCAGCGACGTCCTGGTGCCTCCGGCAGATTGGGGTCACAAGGTCAAGCGGATCGTCATGCTCGCGGGCATCAACCGCGGCATGAACATCGATGAGAACCGGCCGTCGGACATGTCCGCGCTGAAGCATTTCGGCTACTGGGTTGGCACGTATGTCGGGGACCTGCTAGGCGTGGCCACACTGTCGCGTGCGACGCGGTCCGGCAGCACGTTCGTCGCGAACCTGCGCATGGACTGGGTGAGGCTGTTCCGGCGCGACGCGCCTCCCGAGGTTGCTCTCGTGCAGCTCCTCGGCGACATCGACGATCTCGTGTCCGAATCCGACTCCGCGGACTTCCAGGTGATTGGGAACTCGGCTCCGTTCTATCCCATCCCGGTTCGTGGGACCGGTCACGGCGAGATTCTCGACATGGCGAGCAAGCAAGAGATGGACGACCACAGGGACCGGACCAAGAGGAACGCTCACGTTCCGGATCGCTTGGATCTGCGGGTCCACCGTCGGGAATCGTTCAAACGTGCGCTGGGTGATCTCCGCGACCTTCCGATTGCGAATCCCGCGAACTCGACCGGTGACCGAAAGGCCAACGGGCTTCGAGATGCCGAAGTCGAGAACGTGCTGATCGTGCTCCACGGGATTCGCGATCTCGGACGGTGGGCAGGCTCGTTCGAGGAGCGGCTGAGGGAGGAACTGAGAGACCGCAGTGAGACCTGGAGAGTCGTCGCACCGCGGTACGGCTACTTCGGTATGGGTCCGTTCCTGCTTCGGGCCGAGCGCGGTAAGTACGTGCGATGGCTGATGGACGAGGTGACCGACATCATCGCTCGCTATCCGAAAGCGAAATTCGATTTCTTCGGCCACAGCAACGGTACCTACCTCCTGGCGAAGTCCCTGGAGCAGTATGCGAGCCTGCACCTGCGACGCGTGGTCTTCGCCGGAAGCGTTGTCGACAAGGACTTCGAGTTTCGCTTCGCGGCCCCGCCGAAGAAGAACGAGGTTCCTTTCGCAAGGAACACACACGTCGAAGGTGAGCTTCCCAGAGTCCGCGGAACGATATCGGAGATCGTTAACCTCAAGGGCTCGAAGGATTGGGTAGTCGCTCTCTTCCCTTCTTTGTTCGAGTTCTTCTTCGCGCATCGGTTGAACCCGCTCGTCGGTCAGGCTGGATTCAAGGGTTTCGTAGGGGCTTCCGGTGCTGGGGAGCCGCGACTGGAGAACATTCAGATCGAAGGCGGTCATGGCGCCTTCGGGGATCGCATCGACGACATCGTTCGGTATTTCCTCACCGACGAGACGGAGGGGTTCGCCGAGCGCACGAAGACGATCAAGTCGGAAGGCACCAAGAGTTGGCTACTCGGCCTCGGCGCATCCGGCGGTCAGGTCGCGATCTTCCTGGTCTTGGCTATCTCGGTGCTCGCGATCGGGACCTGGCTGGTCGGTGCCGCGGGCGTGTACTCCACGCCAGTCGCCATTCTCTATCTGCTTGCCGTCGGCTGGGTCCTCAGCAAGCTCTGAGTAGGACGACTCAATCGCGCGGCCGCGAGAACGCCAGCGCGATCCAGCCGAGGATGAGCAGCGTTCCGCCGATCGGTGTGATCGCGCCGAGCCAGCGCGTGTCGGTCAGCACGAGCGCGTAGAGCGTGCCGGAGAACACGACGGTTCCCCACAAGAACAGGTGGCCCGCCAGGCCGGTGCGCCGCCGGGCCGCGAGCAGCGCGCACAGGACGAGCGCGAGCGCGTGGTAGACCTGGTAGCGCACGCCCACTTCGAACGTTTGCAGGTCCTTCGGCTCGAGCCGATCCGCGAGGGCGTGGGCACCGAACGCCCCGGCGATCACGCCCGTGGCGCCGAGAATGCAGCCGATGCGGAGGAGGTTGGTTTCGTTCATGATGCGGCTCCTGGATCTCAAACTGCGGGTGAGTGCCCTGATTTTCACGAACTGATGCGACCGTGGTGCCATCGTTCGATCCTTGGAAGGCTACGCTCGTCGTATGCCTGACAACCGCGGCAAGAACGTCCTCGGCGGCGCACTCGCAGACTGCAGTCATGACCCCATGACCGGGTTCTTTCGTGACGGCTGCTGCCGGACCGGGCCTGGCGATGTCGGACTGCACCTCGTGTGTGCGCGCATGACCGCCGAGTTTCTCGAGTTCAGCAAGTCGCGCGGGAACGATCTCAGCACGCCGCGGCCCGAGTTCGCGTTCCCCGGATTGCAGCCCGGTGACCGTTGGTGCCTGTGCGTGCAGCGCTGGCAAGAAGCCCTGCAGGCCGGCGCCGCGCCGCTGGTGGACCTCGAGGCGACGCACGTGTCGGCGCTCGAGTTCGTCACGCTTGAAGAGTTGCAGTCGCACGCACTACACGGGTGATGCGTGAAGCACCTCATCCTCTACGACGGCGTCTGTGGGCTCTGTGATCGGAGCGTGCAGTTCGTCCTGCGTCGCGACCCGGATGGTGTGTTCGGGTTTGCCACGCTGCAGGGAGAGCTCGCGCGCACGATCCTCGATCGGCACGGCGAGTCGGTCGAGCTGACGACGCTATTCGCGGTGGTCGACCACGGCACGGACGACGAACGGCTCCTGCGGCGGTCGCGCGCGGTGTTGTTCGCGCTGAAGAACGTCAGGACGCGTTGGCGATTCTTGACCGTCTTCGGAGTCCTGCCGACGCCGCTTCTCGATCTCGGCTACCGGCTCGTCGCGAAGGTGCGCTACCGACTGTTCGGTCGCTACGACACGTGTCCGGTGCCGTCGGCGGAGCACCGTGCGCGCTTCGTCGATCAGTGAGGTTCTCTGATCGCGACCGGCTTCGCTCGCGGCGGCCGCAGCCAGAGCACCGGCGTGTTGTCGACGTAGGCGCGGTAGTCGGGATCCTCACCCCACTTCTCTTCGGCGCGGGTCTCGAGCGGCGGGATGCCGCTGGCCTGCGTGAGCAGTAGATAGACGAACATCGGCGAGATCAGCGTCACGTATTGCCAGCCGGACAGCACCGGGAACGCGATGACCGCGATACCGATCCAGAGGATCACTTCGCCGCAGTAGTTCGGGTGGCGCGACCACGCCCACAGGCCGGTCGACACGAATCGGTCGGCGTTTGCAGGATCGCTACGGAACGCGCTCTTCTGCCGGTCGGCGATGACCTCGATACCAAACCCGAGCAGCCAGATCGCGCCACCCACGATCGCGAAAATGCCGAGCGGCTGAGTCGTGGCAGCGGTGGCGGCGGCGATGGCACAGCACAGCGTGAGGAACGCCCACAACGCCTGCAGCGTCCAGGCCATCAGGAACTGGCCGAAGTCCTGCTTCACCTCGTCGAAGCGACGGTCCGAGCCGGCGCGGTGGATGCGCACGAACAAGAACGAGCCGAGACGTAGAGCCCAGATGGCGGGGAGTCCGGCGAGCAGCCAGCCGCGCGGGTCGAGATCGGTCAGCAAGGCGACGCACGCGATCAGGCTCAGGTAGGTGAGGCTGCCCGTGAGGTCGTAGTAGCGTTCGCTGCGGGATGTCCAGGCGGGAACGAATGCGGCCCAGTTGATCGCGAATGCGATCACCGCGCAGAGCAACGGGATCGGAAAGCCGCCGGCAGCGGCGCTGCCCTGGCTCGCCGACCACGCCACACCTCCCGCCACGAGGGCGCATCCGGCGACGACGGCGATGGCTGTGGTGGAATTCTGCATTGGACCGGCCTCCGGCGGAGGCTGTGGGGTTTTTCGTCCGGCCCGGGTGTGCTGGATGCGGGATTCCGCGCGTCAGCGGTTGAACGGGACCTCGTTGATCCAGCGGTATCCGCGCCGACGCACGAGGTGTTTGTCTTCGGGATCCTCTTCGGAGGAGGACTCGGCTTCTTCTGGAGCGGGGTTTGTCAAGTGGTCCCAGATGTCGACCGCTCGCTGACCCATCGGGTAGAGGAAGCACGTGCTGATCACGAGCAGCTTCAGCGGCCAGCGGATCCACGCGAGTTTGCCCGTCCAGAAGTTCGGCGTGCCCTCGTCCACGCTGTTGCGGTTGCGCACGAAGAGATCGAGCATGCGTCGCGCGTCCGGCGTGAGAATCAGGATCCCCATGAACAGCAGGTGGGTCGAGTAGATCTTGACCGGAACGTCGTAGCAGTAGTTGAGCATCGTGACGTTTGTCATGACTGCGATCGTCACGATCGCGCCGAGCACCGTGGTGCGACGCCAGATCAACAGCGCGGCGCCTACGACTTCGCCCATGCCGGCGAAGATCGTGTAGGGCCGCGATGCGCCCATGAACGCCCACACGACGCCCATCGGTGAGGTTTCGCCCCAGGTGCGCTGCATGCGCCATTCCGAGAGCTCCGCGAACTGGTTGCCGGCGAAGCTCACTTTGGCGAGGCCGTAGCCGAGCATCGCGAACGCGAGCACGTAGCGCAGGAACGTGCGCATCAGGTCGACCGAAGCATCCCGCGACGGCCAGCTCCGCCCGAACGCGGTCCACAACGACGCGAACAGGCCCGACAGCACGAAGTAGCACAGGATCGTCATGTATCCCATCGTCGTGTCGCCGCTGCCGTTGGGCGGAACGAGCTCCTCTTCGACCCCGAAGAAGATCTCGGCGACGAGCTGGGAGATCCACTCTTCGGATTCGGAGCCCGCTTCGCGCAGCCATCCGCTCGCTTCGAACAGGTACGACCGTGCATCACCCACGAACTCGAACCACTCGAAGCCGGACAGCCAGCCGGCGAACTGACCCATGCCTGTCAGCGCGCTCGAGAACGGGCCGGGGATGCAGTAGAGGATCCAGTAGCAGATAGTGAATCGCAGCGCGTACGTGCGCACCTTGCCGAGATCCCACGCCGGGACAGCGCCGTCCTCGGATTCGACGGGATCGCGTCGATGCACGGGCCACATTCCGACGACGAACAGCGCCATCGCGATCAGCGGGAGCACGAGCCACCACGTCCAGAAGGACTGTTGCGGTGCGTCCGCCGCTTCGGCGAGTGCCTTCGCGACGCGCGGATCCATATTGGGACGCGTGCGACGTACCGTCGTCTCCCTCTTCTCCTTCGTGGCCTCGACTTCCTCGGGCGTGACCTCCTCGAACGACGCATCGTCGACCCAGACGAGGCCGTTGCCGATTACCAGCGCGCCGAGAATGATGCGCTCCGCGTCGTCGGCGACATCGAGCACGATCTCGTAGTGCTTCCAATCCCACGAGCGGATCGGTCGGTCGCCCATGTTGTCGAACGACCCCGTTCGTGGGCGACCCTGTTCGTCCTTCGTGAGGTCCACGCGCATCCAGAGCTGTGCGCGTCCCTCGGACGTCAGCTCGGCCGTCTTCACGGCGGCGCGGAAGCGCAGCCGCTTCCCGCGCCACGGCGTTGCGTCGAGCCCTTGCGAGAGATTGCAGAACCCGTCGCCGCTGGCATTCGCGGCGTCGATGAACGCGCACTGCTCACCCTCGAACGCGTTCTCCGCGTCGAGCACCGCGGTCGCGCCGGTGCGGCCGTGGAAGAACCAGCCTTCCACCGCACCGCCCGGCTGTCCGTCTTCGAGCTTGGGGTTTTCGAGCTGCGACTTTCCTCCGCCCTGTGCGTGGGCCGAGGGGGTGAGCACGAGCAGCAACAGCGCCAACACGGGCGCGACCCGATGCAGCAGGTGTGTCATGACCGTTCCGTCGAGTGCGAGGCCACGAAGTGGCGTGGCCAGGGGTATCGCGCACGGTAGCACGTTCGACGGATCGTGGCGCGGCGGGATCGTCGGGTGGCGTGGGCGGCGCGGCGAACTCGCCGCGCGGCACCTTGGAGTCTAGCTCTGGATGCCCTGGACGACTTGGTCCACGAGTTCTTCCACCTGCTTCGAGGTAGGGGAGGTGCCGTTCACCAGGAGCCGATACCAGACGGCTCCGGCCAACAGGTCCACCGTTCGTTCGAGGTCCACCCCTGACCGAACCTCGCCGCGCTCCACCGCGGCTTCCAGGATGCCGAGTGTGACCGCTCTTCGGCGACCGAGGAACTCCTCTCGGAACGTCTCGGCAACGCGTGAGTCGGATTGCGCCTCTGCCAGCAATCCCGCCAACGCGGGCCCTGCGGCGGTCTTCCGGTAGAAGCTACAGAGCTGCTTCCAGAGCTTCTTGAGGTCCATCGAGAGAGACCCACCGTCTGGAGGCGTCACGTGTCGGGCGGCGAGGCTCGAGTACACCTCCATGAACAAGGCGGCTCGAGACGGCCACCAACGGTAGATCGTCTGCTTTCCGACTCCGGCCTGTTTGGCGATTCGCTCGATCGTGGCCTTCTGATAGCCGACGTCCGCCAGGACTTCTTGCGCCGCATCCAGAATGGCCTCGTGGGCCTTCCCGCTCCGCTTGGGCCCCTCAGCGTGCCGGAAACGGCCGGTGTCAGCGGCGGCCGGGGCCGGCTTCCTGGTGCCTTCACTCATGTTTCGAGTCTAGGCGAGACGAAACGTATGGTCAACGCTTGACAAGACGAGACGGTGCGTCTAGAGTAAGCCATCGAGCGCACGAACGCGCGACCAACGACTCGAGCAGAGCCATGAACGACCTGAACAACTTCCCGACTACATTCCGCATCGGTGGCGAACTGGAGGTCTCCCGCCTCGGCTACGGAGCGATGCGCCTCACCGGCCAGCCCGGAAACTTCGGGCCCTACGCGGATTGGGAGGGAGGGAAGACCCTCCTGCGAAGAGCCGTGGAGCTCGGAGTCGACTTCTTCGACACCGCTCTCCCGTACGGGCCCGGACACAGTGAGCGCATTCTTGCGGAGGCCCTAGGGGACCGAGGTGTGGTCATCGCCACGAAGGGTGGAGTCGACAAGCCGGCGCCCGGGAACATCATCACGGATGGGCGCCCCGAGACGATCCGCCGCCACGTCGACCGGAGCCTCGCGGCGCTCGACCGAGATCACATCGACCTCTATCAGCTCCATCGTGTCGATCCTGACACTCCGCTGGAGGACACGGTAGGGGAACTCGCACGCCTTCGGGAAAGCGGCAAGGTCCGCTTCCTCGGACTGTCGAACGTATCGCTCGAGCAGTACGAACTCGCGAAGTCGGTTACGCCGATCGAGTCGGTCCAGAATCGCTTCAACGTTCTCGAACGGCAGGCGATGGAACTCGTGCGAGCGACCGCAAGGGACGGAGCAGCCTTCATCCCCTACGGTCCGCTCGGCGCGAGCCCGATGAAACATGGCGCACCGCTTGCCGATTCGTCGAGTGCGCTTGCGGAGATCGGTCGAGAGCTCGGAGTCAGTGCCGGTCAAGTCGCGCTTGCGTGGCTGCTACACGTCTCCTCGAACACGATCGTCATCCCGGCCACGACGAAGGTGGCGCACCTCGAAGAGAACGTTCAGGCGCTCGCCGTTCGCCTGAGTGAAGTGCAGATCGCGCGCCTCGCTATCGGTGAGGAGGTGGCGCGATGATCTCGCGAAACGTCCAACTGGTTGCGGACCATGTCTGCATTGGAGTGTCCGACCTCGACAGGGCTATCGCCTGGTATCAGCGGGTGCTCGGGTTCGAGGTCGACATCCGCTGGACGGTCCCCGAACTACCTGGATTCCGGCTGGCGTACGTCAAGAAGGGTGACTTCCGCATCGAACTGATCGACACGGGAGAGCGTGAGCTCCAGGAGCCAGCGCCCATGGGATTCGATGAGTTTCTGAGGCTTCCGGGGTTCTCCCACCTGTGCTTTCGCGTCGACGACGTCGATGCAGCGATAGAGGCCATTACTTCGGAAGGCGTACCGGCAGAGCTGCCGCCGACGGACTTTCCGGATGTCGGGAGGCGGGTGGCGTTCTTCCGTGATCTGGACGGCAATTACCTCGAACTCGCGGGTCCGATGAAGGGGGATCGGGGAGAGGCATGACTGCAATGACCACGAAGCCGGTCGCGTCGCCGCCGCGGTGGAAGGTCGCGATCTCCACTTGGCTCGTCATCTACCCGACCATCACGGCGTTGCTCTTGTTCGTTGGACCCTTCCTCGAGCCGCTACCGATTGCGCTGCGCAGCCTCGTCCTGACTGCTGTTCTCGTCCCCCTCATGACGTTTGCCCTCGTGCCTCTGATCACGCGAGCGCTTCGAACCTGGCTGCACAACTGAACGGACCGAACCATGACGACCTACTCACTGAACTTCGCTCCTCACATTGGTCTCAACGCTCCGGAAGACGGCTTGTTCGTCGAGCATGCCGGTACGGAACCGATCGAGCAGATTCGCTTTGCGCACGAGCGCGGGTTCCGGGCGATCGAGGACAACTTCCTGAAGGCGCGGCCCTTGGCGACTCAACGGGCCATCGCGTCAGAACTCGAGCGGTTGGACATGCGACTCGCCACGTTCGTTGCAACCTTCGAGACTGCGACTCCCGCCGGAGTTCCCTACGCCGCGGACGCGCTGAGTTTCGGCTCCGGAGAGAAGTCGGACCGGGAGGCTCTCGTCAAGATCGTGGCGGAGTCCGTGGAAGTCGCGAAACGAGTAGGCGCGCAGTACTGCACGGTCCTTTCAGGCCCCGTGGATCTCGCCATTCCTCGGGACTACCAGACGGCAAACGCGATCGAGAACCTCAAGTGGTGCGCAGACGTGGCGGAGAAAGGGGGGCTCACCCTCGGCCTCGAACCGATCAATGCTCGAGAGTGGACCGGCACGTTCGTGACGACGATCCCTCACGCCTACCTCATCGCGAAGAGCGTCGACAGCGCGGCGTGCCGTGTGATCTTCGATGCCTACCACGTCCAGATCGAGACCGGCAGCGTGCTCGAGAACCTGGACTTGGCTTGGGACCAAGTGGGCTACGTCCAGATCGCGGATGCTCCGGGCAGGAACGAGCCCGGGACCGGGGAGATGAACTACCGCACGTTCCTCCGCGAACTGGCGGACCGCGGATTCGACGGTTTCGTCGGTGTCGAACACGGCAAGTCGAAGCCGGGGAAGGAGGGGGAAGTCGCGGTGCTCGAGGCACTCGACGCGGTCGCACCGTGAACTCTCGCCGGTGATAGCGGTTACTTCACCGTTGCGCGCAGCTCCGTTCGAACGCGTCGTCCGAGGAACGCCAGCGCGACCGTCGCGACGATTGCGAAGAAGACGAACACGCCGAAGCCCCCGACCGTCCACGCGCGTTCGTGGTGCTCGACGACGGTGTCGGTGGGCAATGCGCCCCAGCGTCGCGCCTCGCGCGCGCCGCCGATGCCGAGCAGCGACACGGTCCACGACAAGAGTGCGAGCTTCGGGTTCCTTGCCAGATGGAGCGCGCCGAAGACGGTCGCGGTGAGGGCGCCGAGACCCGCGAGCCAGAGCCACGGCGTGGAAGCCGCGCGGACCTCTCGGTACGTGGCCGAGCCGGTCCACAGTCCGCAACCGATGGCGACGACCGCGCCGAGGATCAGGAGCCCACGCAGCGTGGTCGCGGCGGCGTGCCGTTCTTCCTGCGGACGCCCGCGGAGCAGAAGCGTCGCGACGATCGCGAGTCCGGGCAACGACGCGGCGAGCATCATCAGCGCGCGCGGCAGTAGTTCGGGCGCCGGGTAGAACCAGCGCGCGCTCGCGTAGAACGAGGACCACACGCCGCGATCCAGCGACAGGAGATGATTCTCGCTCCACGAGAAGCCGACGAACGCGACGCACGAGAACACGACGGCAGGCAACGCGCGTCCGAAGAGCGCGTGCTCGCGGATCCGCGTCGAACCCTTCTGCACGTAGAGCAAGTAGAACGCGACGATCAGCACCGGCAGCACGGCCATCCAGCGGTGGAACAGCAGGAGGTTCGCGGTGTAGAAGCCCTGCTGGTCGAGGATCTGGACGAACAGCAGCGGCGCGACACCGAGCGTGATCGTGACGCCCATCGCGAACGGCAGCCAGTCGACGAACAGCTTGCGGAGCACGCTGTCTCCCGCCGGCGCGACGAGGCCGCGCCACGCGAGGTAGGCGCTGCCGCCGAGGAGGAACTGCGCCGCGAGCAGGTGGATCGCGAACGTCACGATCATCAGGGTCGCATAGACGGCAGACGCCGCAGGCAGGTCGAACGGGAACAGCGCGGTCATCGACCGTCCGCCTTCTGGTGCGCGCGTCCCGGCGCGGTGCCGGCTTCGTCGAGCCAAATCTGGTTGCGAACCAGGACGTCCGCGAGGTCCTCCGCACGCCACTCCGCCGGTCGGCCCGCGCGGTGCCACGACAGGTACTGCACGAGTGCCTCGAGTTCCTCGGCGTTGCCGGCGAACGGCGGCATGAACGGCTTGGTGTGCTGCAGCTTCGCTATGTTCATGCGCATCTGGTCCGTCTGCCACGGTCCGACGAGGTGCAGCATCCCGTTGGCGCCGTCCATGGTGTGGCACACGCTGCACTGCAGTCGCATGACGCGCGCGCCGAGTTCGAGCTGCGAGTCGGGGACCTCTTCGCGGATCGGATACGGGTCGCGATGTGCCGAACCTTCGCGGCGCATGCGATCGACGTCCTCGCGCGTCAGCGAGTTCGAGAACAAGACTTCGCGCACCGTGTACGGCTTGCGCGAGCCTTCGCGCACGAACTCGCCCGCGCCGGTCGCGACGAACGCGAGCCCGACGAGCAGCGCCGCGGTGCCGACGTTCACGTAGAGCTTGCGGGCGAACAGTCCGACCACGGCATACACACCGAGCGCGGTCGACGTCGCGACGGCGCCGGCGAGGAACATGCTCATCGCGGGGCTGCCGCCGAGGAGCCAGGAGCGACTGTCCTCGGGGATCGTCGCGAGATACCACAGCCCGAGCAGCGGCATCGCCGCTGTCGGCAGGAAGAGGATGCTGAGGGACCGGATCAGTCGCGTCTTGTCCTCACGCGTCGCGGGGCCGCCGTCCGGATTGCGCAGCACGTGCACGACGAGAATCGCGACGAGCGCCGCGATCGTCGCGGCCGCGAACGTGCGGTAGAGGAGCGAGGGCCAGAACGACGGGTTGAAGAACCCGTCCCACACGCCGCCGGACAGCAGCCATTCTCCCGGCGTCAGCTGCCACGACAGGATCCCGTTGATCCAGAACAGGCTCATCCATCCGGCGACCGAATACGCGACGAGCAACAGCATGCGTGTGCTGTCCGTCAGTCGGTTGCGGTAGCGATAGAACGCGTAGCCCGCCGCGACCTCGACGCCGAAGAACAGCCATTCTGTCGCCCACACCCAGTGGAACTCGTCGATCATCATCCCGATCGTGCGCGGGCTCACCTGGATGCTCGTGAACCACATCGCGACGCCGGTGACCGCTCCGAGCACGAAGCTGACGAGCACCAGGACGGTGAAGAAGCCGTCGAGGAAGCGACGCGCGAGCTCGTCGCCGCGCTTCCACGCGCGCCACTGCAGCAAGCAGAGGACGAACCCGGCGCCGATTGCGAACTGGGCCAGAAAGACGTGGAAGATGCCCAGTCCTCCGATCGCCAGCCCCTTCATCAAGGGACCGTAGTCCTGGATCGGATAGAAGGCGAAGTCGCCCATGAGGGAGGAATCGCCGGCGGACGCGGCTATTTCGCCGCGTCTCGCGTTTCTGCGCGGGCGGGACTAGCGCTTCGCGTACTTCGCGTCGAACACGAGCATCGGGTCGGCGACACCCATCATCATGTGCGACGTGCTGCCGGTGATCGTGCCCTTGTCATCGCACTTCATGACCGAACGCATCGCGCTCGGCTGCCCCATGTTCACGCCCGTCATGTTCGTGACGAGGTCGTTGCCGACCCAGCGCGACTCGGCCATCCCGGCTTCGCCGCGGTTGTTCGCGAACAAGAAACGGTAGCAGTTGTCGCGTTCGCTCCACGTCAGCGCGGCGTGCGCGACGTACTGCTGCGGCTCGCCGCTCGTGTACATCCCGAGCACGGCGCCACCGAAGATCGGGCGGACGCGCTGCCAGCCGGAGATGTCGATCATCTCGCCGTTCGGGCCGCCGCCCATCTTGCCGCTGACGTCGTAGTCGCCCGCGAGCTTCGCGAGCTTCTTCATCTGCTCCGGCAGCAACGGGACGTTGAACGACCCCTTCATCGAGAACGCGGAGTTGGGGACCGATTCCACGCGCTTGTTCGTGCCCTCGACGTAGGGGGCGAACTTTCCGGCGCCCGTCGCGCGCAGTCCGATGACGTGGTACGAGTCCTTGGACAGAGTCGTCGTCCAGCGTTCGACGACGAGCTTGCCGTCTTCGACCTGCGAGGACGTCGACACGAACGTGTCGTCGTCGGCCCAGTGGAGCTCGGACTCTCCTGCCTCACCCGTATTGCCGACCTGCCACTGCTTGAACTTCTTCGTCGTGGCGTCCCAGCCGATCAGCGAAACGAAGCGGAGCGTCTCGGGCATGCCGCCGCCGAACGTGATCGCGGTCTCTTCCTGGATGAAGTGGCCATCGAGCGCCTTCGTGATCCGCGACTTCGAAGTCCAGGGCAGCATCGGCTGGCCGGGACCCATCGCGACCGATCCGGTGCCTTCCCAGCTGCCGATCATGCGATCGAACTTTGCGAGCTCGGGAGCCGGCTTCGGGGCCTCTTGTGCGGTCAGCGGAACGCAGGTTGCGGCGAACAGCGAGAGCAGAATGCGAGTCGGGCGCATCGAGGGGGTCTCCGTGTTGGTTCTGGGGAAGAGGACCGAAGGTACCGATTGGGAAGCAGCGGCGCGAGAGAGGGGCCGTCGAACTCGACCGAACGGACGCTCGACCCTTTGGTCCGTCCCGGTCTTCGGCCTAAGGTCCGCCCCCCGTGCGCGTCTTCTACTCGGACACCTTCGTCTTTCCGCTTCCGGACCGGCATCACTTCCCCGCGACGAAGTACCGGATGCTGCGCGAGCGGGTCGAGTCCGATCCGCGCGCGGAGATGGAGCTCGCCCCGGTCGTCACCGAGGCGGACCTGCTCCGCGTGCACGATCCTGCATACGTTCGCGCGTTCGAGTCGGGTGCGCTCGAAGGCATCGACCAGAAGCGCATCGGCTTCCCTTGGTCGCCCGAACTCGTCGAGCGCACGCGTCGGTCATGTGGGGCGACCGTGGCCGCCGCTCGGGTCGCGCTCGACGAAGGCGTCGCGGTCTACCTCGCGGGCGGCACTCACCACGCGTACCGAGACCGCGGTGGCGGCTACTGTGTCTACAACGACTGCGCGGTCGGCGCGCGCGTGGTGCAGACCGAGGGCTGCGCGCGCGTCTTGATCGTCGACACCGACGTGCACCAAGGGGATGGCACGGCGTCGATCTTCGAGGGAGATACGAGCGTGTTCACGTTCTCGATCCATGGCGCACGGAACTACCCGGTCCGCAAGGAGACGAGTGATCTAGACGTGCCGCTGCCGGACGAGACCGGAGACGAGGACTACCTGGCCGCGCTCGAGCCGGCGCTGGCCCAATCGTTCGAAAGGGCGCGGCCCGACTTCGTGTTCTTCCTTTCCGGTGCCGACCCGTTCGTCGGAGACAAGCTCGGTCGCCTGGGGCTCACCAAGCCGGGTCTGGCCGCGCGCGATCGACGCGTGCTCGACGCGTGCCGCGATGCGGGAGTGCCGTTCGTGGTCGTCATGGGTGGCGGCTATGCACCGGACGTCACGGATTCGGTCGACGTCTACGAACAGACCGTGCGGCAAACGCTGGGCACGCACGGCTGACCCGGGTCGTGGTCCAACGGAATCGCCGATACTCTGGTGCGCGATGGCTTCTCCCGCGCGCATCGTGTCGATCGTCGTGCTCGTCATGCTCGCATGCATCGTGGCGTGGCTGTCGTGGGATACCGAGGCGGCACCACCCGTGGCGACGCCCGAGGTCGAGGCCGGGGATCCGAGTGCCGATGTCGTCGAGCAACAGTCGGACGTGGACCGAGAGCCCGACGCCCGCGCGGTCGTCGGCTCCAGCGAAGAACCGACGAGCGACGTTACGTTGACCTTTGTCATCATCGGCCCGGATGGCGAACCG
>JANQJF010000026.1 GCA_028281765.1 Planctomycetota bacterium
TCGCTCGCGGCGTCCAATTCGTCAACGGATCCCCTGTCAAAGAAACCCCTGAGACGGAGGCCGCCTGATGAGTTTCCACACACATTGACGCGACCTCCGCGCCGTGTCCCGAGTCCCGACCCGCTGAACGTGAACGCGCCCGGGCCCGGGTCCGAAAACGCGTCCCCACCCAGCCGCCGCAGCCCAGAACGATTTTTCTCCACCGACCCCGTAACGTTCCCACGCCGCTCCTCCATCCCTCTCCGTGACCACCCCATCCCACTGCCCGACTTGCCAGGCCCCGCTACCTGAGTCCGGCCCCCTCGCGACCCTCTGCGCCGCCTGCCTCTTCGGCTCGGCGCGCGCGCCCGAGCAGCCCGCGGCGGCCCGCGCCCCGCTGGATCTCGACGAACTCCGCCCGCACTTCCTGGACCTGGACCTCGAATGCACGATCGGGCGCGGCGGCATGGGCGTCGTGCTCCGCGCACGGCAGCGCCGGCTCGATCGCCCCGTCGCGCTCAAGCTGCTCGCGCCGAACGTCGCGGACGATCCCGACTTCGCGCAGCGCTTCGAAAGGGAGGCTCGCGCGCTCGCACGGTTGAGCCATCAGAACATCGTCGGCGTGCACGACTTCGGCGAGGCCGGTGGGCACTTCTACCTCCTGATGGAGTTCGTCGAGGGCGCGAGCCTGCGCGACTTGATCCGCGACGGTCGCCTGACGCCGCAGCGCGTGCTCCATCTCGTGCCACAGATTTGCACGGGGCTTCAGTTCGCGCACGAGCAGGGCGTCGTGCACCGCGACATCAAGCCCGAGAACGTCCTCGTCGACACGCACGACAACGTGCGCATCGCGGACTTCGGCCTCGCGAAGCTCGTCGGTCGTGACGACTTCGGGATGACGCGTGCCAGCGAGGTCATGGGCACGCCGGGATACATGGCTCCCGAGCAACTGTCGCGCCCGCTCGGCGTCGACCATCGCGCCGATGTGTTCGCGGTCGGTGTGCTGCTCTACGAGATGCTGACGGGTGAGGTGCCACACGGTCGCTTCGCGCCACCTTCGGAGAAGGTGCCGATCGACCCGCGTCTCGACCAGATCGTGCTGCGCGCGATGGCCGAGGAAGCAGAGGACCGCTACCAGTCGGCGCGCGCGCTGCAGGACGAACTCGATGCCGTGGCCGGGCGGACTCCGGTGTCCGGCATCACGGCGGCGACGTCACGCATCGCGCTCGCGCCGCTCGACGCGCGTGACGAAGCGTTCGCTGTGACGGGTGAGCTGTCGTGGTTCGGGGCGCTGCCGATGGGGGCGCTCCCGATCGTCTGCATTTCGGTGCTCGGCGCGTGTGTGGGGCTGATCCTCAGTGGCCAGGCGCGGAACGTCACGCAGGACTGGTACACGCTGGCCTACCCGTTTGCCTATCTCGGCATCGTCGCGCTGCGCAGCGAGCCGCTCCGTCGAGCGGACATGGCCACGCGCTGGGGAATCGCGTTCGCCTCGTTCGGGGGCGCGATCGCGTCCGCGGTCATGGCGTCGATGCCGCGGCCGGCCGATCCGGTCGACATCGTGGGGCAGGTGTTCGCGTGTAGCATGCTGTTCGCGGCGCACGTGTTGCTCGAGCGATGGATCCGTCGCTGTGATTGGTTGCACTTCGTGCTCGCGGCTGCGGTCGTCGGCGTCGCTGCCACGATGCACGGCTCGATCGATTCGCGGGGGGCGCGGCTCGCTTGGTACTTCTCGGTAGGGATGAGCGGCGCGCTGTGCGGGGCCAGTTTGGTCGGCATGCTCCCGGAGCTTGCCCTCGGCGACATCGGCCCGCGACTGCGGGCGGCGATGATGCGCGCGACTCTGCTCGGGTCGGGGCTCGGCGTGCTCTACGTGTGGCCGCACCTGTTCGGGTAGCGCCTACGAAGCCAGGGTGCCTTCCCACGTCACGCGCTTCGGGTTGGCCTCGTCGTAGAGCACGCGCACCGCGCGCCCGTCCGATGCACACTGCGTCGCTGCGTCGACCGGTCGGCCTGTGAGCTTGCACGATGGTGCCCACGTCCGATTCGCGCCGACCGATTTCGTTGACGGTGACGACGTCGATCGCTCCGTAAAGCACTCGCACTTCGTCTCGTAAAGATCTGGAGTGCGTGTCGCTCGCCGGTCCGGCGTCCATGCCCGCCACGGATGCGCGTCGGCGTCGCTCGCCCTGCCGTCGGATTCTCACGAAGACATTGGCAAACCCCACGAACGCGCCGAGCGGCACCCCGAGGGCCCCTCCGACCAAGCGTGGGGAATCGGTGAGGAAGCTCGGCGGGGAATCACTGAACGACTCCGCGAGCCACGGTCCGACGAGGAACGCGCCGAGTAGCGCCCCGGCGAGCGCGCCGGTGGTTCCGGCGATTGCACCGAGGATCAGGACGGCGCGCATCATGTCCTTCGAGTCGTTCATTCCATGATGATGGCACGAACGGGGTGAGCGTGACGAGCCTTCGCGGGATTCGTGGTCGCGCGAATGCGTACACAAACTCTCACGCCCTTCACCCCACATTGATGCGGACCGGCTTTCGTTCTCGGTTTTCCAAGCCCCCGGGCAAGAAACACCTGATGACCAACACGCCATTCGCTCGCGCGACTGCGTTCGCACTCGTCCTGACGGCCGTCGCGAGCGCGCAGTCGCGCATCCAGTTCCTCCACGCTTCGGACCTCGAAGGTGGTATCGACGCCATCGCCGATGCGCCGAACTTCGCCGCGATCGTCGGCTTCCTCGAGGACGATGCCGCGACCGGCGGCACCCCTTCCGTGCTGCTCTCCTCCGGCGACAACTACATCCCCGGTCCGTTCTTCAACGCCGCCGCGCAGAGTTCGCTGCGAACGACGATCCAGGACACACTGTTCCCGAGCACGCCCACGAACTTTCGTGAAGGCGAAGGTCGCATCGACATCTCGATCATGAACCTGATGGGGTTCGACGCCGCCGCCGTGGGCAACCACGAGTTCGACGTGGGTGCCGGCACGTTCGCGGGTCTCATCGGCACGGACATCCGCGGCCCGGCGACGACGGACGTGCGCTGGCTCGGTGCGCAGTTCCCGTATCTGAGCGCGAACCTCGACTTCACCGGTGAGGCAGATCTCGATGCGCTGTTCACGGTCAGTCTTCTGCAGAACACCGCGTTTCAGTCGCCGATCACCGACCTGGTCGCGGCCGAGAACGCACCGAAGCTGGCGCGCGCGACGCTCGTTGAGCGCAGGAGTGAGCTGATCGGAGTCGTCGGCGCAACGACCCAGGTGCTCGAGTCCATCACTTCGAACGATGGCGTGTCGGTCATCGGTCCGACGTCGAACGACATGCCGGCACTCGCCGCCCTGATCCAGCCGGAGATCGACGCGTGCATCCTCGCGGGAGCGAACAAGATCCTCCTCATCAGCCACCTCCAGCAGTTCGCGCTCGAGCAGGCGCTCACGCCGCTGCTGAGCGGTGTCGATATCGTCTTCGCCGGTGGCTCGGACACGATCTCGGCGGACCCCCAGGACCGTCTGCGTTCCGGGGATACCGCTGACCAGCCGTACCCGCTGGTCACGACGAACCTCGACGGTGACCCGGCGCTGATCGTCAGCACCTCGGGTCAATACAAGTACGTCGGCCGCCTCGTCGTCGACTTCGACGCCAGTGGCATCGTGGTCCCGGGAAGCGTCGACCAGATCGAGTCGGGTGCGTTCGCGACGGACGCGCAGGGCGTGACCGACTTGTTCGGCGCGACCGATCCCTTTGCGACTGCGGGCGCGCCGGCCGACGTGAAGACTTTGACCGACGCGGTCAGCTCGATCGTGACCGCCGCGGACGGCAACGTCTTCGGTCGCACCGACGTGTTCCTCGAAGGTCGCCGTGGCGCGGTGCGCACGGAAGAGACCAACCTGTCTTCGCTGACTGCGGACGCGAACCTGGCGCTCGCCCGCCAGTTTGATCCGAGTGTCCTCGTTTCGCACAAGAACGGCGGTGGCATCCGTGCTCCGATCGGGACGATCGATCCCGGTTCCGGCGCGACGGGCCCGACCTCGGCCAACCCGCTCGCCGGCAAGAATGCAGGCGACGTGTCGCAGCTTGACATCGAGAACACCCTGCGATTCAACAACGGTCTAACGCTGATCACCGTGACGCGCGCACAGCTCAAGGAAGTCATCGAACACGCTGTCGCCGCGACTGCGGTTGGCGCGACGCCGGGCCAGTTCGGTCAGTTCGCCGGCGTCTCGTTCAGCTTCGATCCGGCCCGCGAGGCGGGCGATCGCGTTCGCTCTGCGTCGCTGACGCAGCCGGGCGTCTTCATGCCGAACTTCATCGTCGACGGCGCCGTCGTCGGAACCTCCCCGATCCGCATGGTCACTCTCGACTTCCTCGCCGGCGGTGGCGACGACTACCCGTTCGAAGACTTCCTCACGGCGAACCCCGGGTTCGCGAACCGCGTCGACCTCGAAGGCGCGTCCGGCGTCCCCGCCGGCGTCGCGAGCTTCGCGACCGACGGCTCCGAGCAGGACGCGCTCGCGGAGTACTTCGCGGCCAACTTCGCGACGAGCCCGTTCGCCAAGCGGGACGCGTCGATCCAGGACGACCAGAGAATCCAGCAGATCGGCACGCGTCCGACGCACCCGATCGACGCCGCGACGCCCGGCGTCGTGACCTTCGGGGTCAACGGCGCTCCGAACAGCCTTGTCTCGATTGCGCTGGCGGTGCAGGCTGCGGAGCTCCAGACGAGCCTCGGCCTCCTCGGAGTCTTCTCGCTCGGCGTGCAGGGCACGCCCGTCCCGGTTGCGTTCACCGACGCGAACGGCGAGATGACGCTGCCGATTCCGGTTCCGCCGGGTCTGATGCTCGAACTCACGAGTCAGGCGGTCGTGATCAACCCGTTTGGCCCGAGCGGCATCGCGATCCACACGACGGAATCGACGACGTTCATCGTGCAGTGATTCGCGACCCGCGGTCACGCTCGAGCTGTTTGCGTCGCACGTTGCCCCGGGCGGCGGAACGGAGTTCACGCAGGCGGTCGGCTGGACGTGGCGGTAGCGGCGCCGTCTTGACCGGATAACGCGAGCGATCGCGGCACCGCGCGGGCATCATGCTCGGCATGTTGCGTTCGCTCCTCCTCGCGATCCTCTGCGTCTCCTGTCTCGGCCCCGTTTCCGCGCCGGTCCCGCACTACGACCTCGTCGTCTACGGTGGCACGTCCGGCGGCGTCGTCGCCGCGGTCCAGGCCAAGCGTATGGGAAAGTCGGTTCTCTTGATCGAGCCGACGCAGTTCCTCGGCGGTTTGTCGACCGGCGGACTCGGCGCGACCGACATCGGCAACAAGGCCGCGATCGGCGGCATCGCGCGGGAGTTCTACCGGTGCATCCGGAAGCACTACGCCGACGACGCGAACTGGAACTGGCAGAAGCGCGGGGAGTTCAAAGGCCGCGGCCATCGGCCGAACGAAGACGCGGCTTGGACGTTCGAGCCGCACGTCGCGACGAAGATCTTCGACGAGTTCGTGCGTGAGGCCGACGTGCCGGTCTGGTTCGGCGAGCGGCTCGACCGCTCGGGCGGCGTGACCAAGGTCAAGGGACGCATCGTGACGATGCGCTGTGAGAGCGGCCGCACGGTCAGTGCGCAGGTCTTCCTCGACGCGACCTACGAAGGCGATCTGCTCGCCGCCGCGGGCGTGTCCTACCGCGTCGGCCGCGAGGGCGCGGACGAGTTCGGTGAGCGCTACAACAGCGTCTGCACGAAGCAGGCGATCAAACACCAATTCACGAAGCGCGTGGATCCGTGGCGTGTGCCGGGCGATCCGTCGAGCGGTCTCCTGCCGAACGTCCACAACGACGGTCCGGGCGAAGAGGGCTCGGCCGACCACCGCGTGCAGGCCTACTGCTTCCGTCTATGCGCGACCGACGTCCCCGAGAATCGCATCCCGTGGCCCAAGCCTGACGACTACCGCGAGCTCGACTTCGAGATCTTGCTCCGCAACTTCGAGGCGGGGGACCTTCGCAAGCCTTGGCACCCAGTCCGGATGCCGAATCGCAAGACCGACAGCAACAACAACTTCGCGTTCTCGACCGACTACCTCGGCGCGAACTACGACTACCCGGACGGCGACTACGCAACGCGCGAGCGCATCATCGCAGATCACCTGCGCTACACGCAGGGTCTAATGTGGACGCTCGCGAACCACGAGCGCGTGCCGGAAGTGGTGCGCAAGCACTTCTCGCGTTTCGGCCTCTGCAAGGACGAGTTCCAAGACAGCGACCACTGGCCGCGCCAGCTCTACATCCGCGAGGCGCGCCGCATGGTTGGGGAGGTCGTGATGACCGAGGCCCACTGCGAGAAGCGCGAGGTCGCCGAGCATGTCATCGGTCTCGCGGCCTACTCGATGGACTCCCACAACGTGCAACGCTACGTCGACGCCGACGGCTTCTGCCGCAACGAGGGCGACGTGCAGATCCACGGCATCAAGCCGTACGGGATCGCGTACGGCTCGCTGACGCCGAAGCGCGCGGAGTGCACGAACCTCCTCGTGCCCGTGTGCATGTCTTCGACGCACATCGCGTTTGGCTCGATTCGCATGGAGCCGGTGTTCATGGTACTCGGCCAGTCGGCGGCGACGGCGGCGGTGATGGCGGTGAATGCGGGGTGTGACGTGCAGGACGTCGACTACGCGAAGCTGCGGGAGAAGCTGCTCGCGGACGCGCAGGTGTTGGAGTGGGGCGGGAAGTAGCGAAGCAGGGTGGCGTGCACCTCGCTTCGCCACCTCGCTCGGATCAGCGCACGTGATCGATCCGCAGCGGGCCGATGCCCGTGCCAGCCGGGTTTCCGCCCTCGTTCTGCACCGAGAACGAGTAGCTGTTGTTCGTGGCCGGATCGAGGATCGTCGGGTCCGTGCTGCGCAGTCCGAGCACGAGCTGCACCGGCGACAGGTAGGGGCCGCCGCACAACAGCGCGAACTGCATCTCGTCTTCCGTCTCGACGAAGCTCTCCCAGATCCGATCGCCGGCGGCGTTTGTGTGGATCGTCGGGAAGAGCGGGAGTCGCAAGTCGACCGACCCGCCGGTTCCGTCCTTCACTTCGATCGTCAGCAACGCCCCCGGGAGGATGTCGGTGCCCGTGACGCGGAAGCGCCGTGGCGGCTCGTGCTTGAGCACGGCCATGCCGAAGTCCGGTGCGATCGCCGTCTGCAGTGTCATCTTGGCGTCGATGCTCGGGCGGAAGGTGAATCGTGGGACGCCGTTCTGATCGAACATCGGGTTGCGCTGCTGATCCAGGATCCAGTTGCGCTCCAGATCGCCGGCTTCCTCGTACTGTGTGGGCATCGCCATGGGCTCGAGCGTGAGGTTCGTCGGCGTCGATCCGGAGAACGTCGCGACGTTGCCGTCGAGGCTTGCGATCGTGCGGCCACTTCCGACCGGGACGGACTGCACGACAACGGTCGCGCCTTGGTTGTTGACCATGCCGTTGAGCAGGCCGAAGCCCGCGTCCGCGCCGGTCTCTTCGTTCACGAACCGGCCGTCTGCGCCCATCGTGAGGTCATACCACCACCCCGAACGCACTCCGGCTGCATCCTCGACGTGGGCGACGAGGTCGCAGTTGGCTTCCTCGACCTGTTCGATCATTGCGCGCGTCACCGTCAGGTTGTCGGCTCCGGGGACGAACGTGTATGCGTGTCCGACGCGCGGCGCGACGCCGCTGTCGAGCGCGCGGACGAACGCGATTACGTCAGCCGCGGCGTCGAGGTCGACCTGGTCGAAGCCCTGGACGTTCTGGAAGTGCAGCAAGTTGGGGCCGAACTTTGCGGTCAGGTCGTTGACGGACTCGCGCTGCTTGTCGCCGATGGCGGCCCCCGAGTGGGTGATGCCGATGCGGCGCGTCCAGATCTGGTCTGACTCGTTCTGCGGTGGGACGATGTTTCCGAGTCGGATCACGGCCTCTCTATCGAACATGTGTCGGAGTGCGGCCGACTCGAGCGGTCCCGGGGAGCCGTTCGCGACTGCGTCGACGCCGCGGTTGTTGCTGCCCTCGGGCAGCGTGTGGCACATGGAGCACGAGTGGCCGGTGCCGTCGCTGCCGCTGAAGAAGATCTTCATGCCGTTCAGTTCACCCTCTGCGAGCGGGTCGAACAGGTTCATCGCGTCGCCGCGCACGCCCCGGTGGCGCCGCGTCGGATCTTGTTCGGGGTTGGGCGGATGTCGAACCGTATTTACGAACTTGGTGAAACGGTCCATGTCGTCCGCCGGAAGTTGCGTCGCGTCCAGCAGGCCCTCGAACGCGCCGTTGAAGTTCTGGAACCGCGCTCGATCGCCGCGCCAGTGGTAGGGGGCGTTGGTGAACAGGTCCTGCGCTTCGCCGGTCACGGTGAAGTTCACGAGTCCGCGCAACGTCTGCGTGACCATGCGGAGCTTCTTGCCGGTGAAGTTCGTCGTGTCGGCTCCGGGTGGCAGCCCATCCTTGAAGGTCGGCGGAATCGGTCCGCCGTCCTGGGGTTCGCTCAGATCCCACGCGATGCCGTCGGTATGACCGTCGACGTGGCAGGACGAGCACGACACGGTTCCGTTGCCGGAGTGCTCACCGCTGTATAGGAAGTCGCGGCCGATCCGAATCGAGTTGAAGGTCGGGTCGTTCGCAAGCTGGAATCGCTCCAGCTCCGATGGGCTTGTTCCACCGACGTCGATGACCGAGACCGAGTTGTCGAGGGCGTTGAGGACGAACGCGATGCCCGGTTCGCCAGACGAGTTCGACATCTCGTTGGAGACGACGATCGAGCGCGGACCGGAGCGCGAGTAGTTGCGCTCTCCGCCGGCATCATCGTTGAAGACGTTGATGGCCACGCGTTGGACCGTCCAGCCACCTGGGGCGGTGTCGTCCGGAGTCAGGATGCCGATGCGATCCGAGCTGAAGGCCGTGACGATCACTTTCTGCAGCGCCCCGGTCGCCGAGTCTTCGAGCAGAGCGATGCCGGTGGGCTGGGCGAGTGCGTCGGGCTTGGGGACCCCGACGACGTCGGTCTGCGACTGCGCGTAGTCGCGATTCAGATTGAAGCTGGGTCGCGCCGCGGCGGGTGCCGGTGGGTTCGGGGATTCGGGGCGCAACGTCGGTGCACCGATCCCGATCAGGTCGACCGACCAGAGCCAGCTCTCGACGAAGCCGGTTTCGACGGCAGCGAGATTCACTTCCGTCTCGACGTCATGGCGCGCCCGGGTGCCGACGACGAACATCCTGGAGCCGAACTGATCGATCGCCATCGCGTGGTGTGTCGTGCCCATGCCCCCGAAGTGCTTGTTGAGGTACGGCGACGTCGGCGTGAACAGATCGTCCTGCGCGGGATTCGAGACAAACGTGCCGTCGATCGCGTACATGTCGATGTCGAACAGCCCGTTCATGTCGGTGTCGTCCGCGTCCATCCGGTCGAGGATGTACAGCCGTCGGTCGCTTGCCCACTGCATGTAGCCGGGACTCTTCAGTGCGGTGAACACCGCGCCGGGTAGGCTCGGTTGCAGCAGCGCGCGCGGATCGATCTCGGACATGTCGTCCGCCAGTCGCGTCGTCACCGCATTTCGGCTGCGCAGCGTGATCGCGGCAATCTCCGGATTCGACAACGGCAAGAACGTGATGTCGCACGGTTCGTCGCCGACGGCGGTCGTGTACTCGAGCGACGCGCGAATCACCGCGTCGCCGGCCTGGTTGACGCCCGTGCTCGAGATCGAGACGCACGTCACCGAGTCGCCGAGGTGGTTGCACGTGTACGCGCACTGGCGGCCTTCATGCCACCGTACAGTGACCGGGGCCAGGCCCGTCGGGATACGGTCGAGCAGCTCGTAGTCCAGGGCGTCATAGATCTCGAGGGCGTTGTCTGGCGTGTTGCAGACCAGCAGGAGCTGGCGGTCGCCCTGCACGGCACCGCTGTCGAACTCGATCGTCGCGAGCGCGAGGCCTTGTACGGCGTGGATCTCGAAGTTCACGAACGAGCGCTGTGTGGCGGATTCGCGTGGGGCTCCGAGAGCGGCGAGAAGCGTAACGACGAGCGGAGCGGCTCGGGTGCGGAGTCGTTTCATGGCTGGATCTGCCGGCGGGAGCCGGTGTGAAGGTCAGGTCACAGGTCCCGCGTCCGGGCCGTTTCGTCCGGCTTCACATTTCAGGTAGAAGCGTGCCGACTCCGACCAAGTGGATTGGAAGTCGGCCGAGCCCTACCATCCCGGCCATGGCTCTTGGCTCCTCCCGTCGTGACTTCCTGCGCGCCTCGATGTTCGGCGGCGCGCTCCCGTTCGCCCCGAGCGCGCTGCAGCGCCTGACCGACGAGCGCTACCGAGACTACGAGAAGCTCGGCAAGCTCAACGTCGCGGTGATCGGCTGCGGCGGCAAGGGCTACAGCGACATGAAGGCGTGCAAGAACGAGAACATCGTCGCGCTGTGCGACGTGGACTCGAAGCGGGCCGAGCGGGCGTTCAAGGAGAACGAGAAGGCGCGCAAGTACGAAGACTTCCGCGTCATGCTCGACAAGGAGAAGTATCTCGACGCGGTCGTGGTTTCGACGCCGGACCACACGCACGCGGTCGCGGCGGTGGCCGCTCTCGAGCGTGGCCTGCACGTGTTTTGCCAGAAGCCGCTGACGCACTCGGTCGAGGAGGCGCGCACGCTCCGGATGCTCGCGCAGCGCGGCCGCATGGTCACGCAGATGGGCAACCAGGGCACGTCGATGGAAGGCGTGCGCCGCGCGTGCGAGCTCGTGCGCTCCGGCGCCGTCGGCGAGATCACCGAAGCCCACGTCTGGACCGACCGGCCGAAGGGCTGGTGGAATCAGAACATGAACGCGCCGACCGACGTGCAGGTGATCCCGAAGACGCTGCGCTGGGACCTCTGGCTCGGCCCTGCCAAGCACCGGCCGTACCACAAGGACTACATGCCGTTCCACTGGCGCGGCTGGTGGGACTTCGGCACGGGCGCGCTCGGCGACATGGCGTGCCACGTCATGAACATGACCTACCTCGCGCTCGAGCTCGGCATCCCGACCGCGGTCGAGGCGAAGTTCGAGGGTGGTACCGACGACTCGCCGCCTGAGTGGTCGATCATCGACTTCGAGTTCCCGGCGCGCGGCGACAACCCGCCGGTCAAGCTCACTTGGTACGACGGCGGCAAGCTGCCTTCGCCCGAGCTGTTCCCGGCAGGCGCGCTGAAGAACGGCAAGGTGCCGGCTCACGGCACGCTGATGATCGGCGAGACGGGGATGATCTATTCGCCGACGACGTACGGCGAGCGCGTGATGCTGCTGCCCGAAGAGGACTTCCAGGACTTCGAGGGACCGGAGCCGTACCTGCCTCGTTCGCCGGGTATCCACCAGGAGTGGCTCGCGGGCTGCAAGGGTGGACCGGAGCCGATGTCGAGCTTCCAGCACGCGGGTCAGTTCACTGAAGCGATCCTGCTGGGCAACGTCGCGATCCGGGCGGGGGAGCGCATCGAGTACGACCCGGGTCGCCTACTCGTGACGAACAGCGAGAAGGCGAACCGGTATCTGCGGGACGAGTACGCGTACGGCTACCGGATCTGAGCGCGCGTCACAATCGGTAGGTGTTGGACGCGGGTTCGTACGTCAGGTCTCGGTCACCGCGCCCGTCCACCCGCTCGCCGTTGAGCGCGCGCTTGAAGAAGCGCTTCACCTTCGCGTTCTTCAGCGGGTCGCCCTCGAAGTAGGCATGGGACCGCCCGACCGACGTGGCGTCGGTGAACTGCACGTAGGCGGCGTACTTCGCGTACAGGTTGAAAGGGTAGTGGCCCAATCGCGCGAGCTGCTCGTCGCCGGACTTCATCCGCGACACCTGCAACGCCTTGTCGTCCTCGTTGATCGTGACGTACACCCGCCTGCGGCAGCGGATCTCGTCGACCCAGCGCGCGTGGTCGAGGTTGTTGGTGTCAGCTGCGCAGAGCACGACGTTGTCGAACAACATGCCCTTGCCTTCGGACGCAGTCGACAACAGCAAGTGCTTGTAGAGGTAGTTGCCCATGCTGTGCGCCAACAGGTTGACGGTGAACGGGCAGCCTTGGTCGTAGGTGCGAGCGATCAGCTCGTCACGGAGCTCCGGGTTGGTCGGGTGCTTCTCGGCCGCCTTCTCTCGAACGCGCTCGAGACGCTGCTTGCTGACCTTGTCGAGCTTGTCTCCGATCGCGGCGAGGGTTCGGTCGAAAGCGCCGATCGACGCCTTGGCGTCCCGCTTGTCGCTCTTGTAGCTCGCCGTGCCGGAGATCGGTCCGCCACCGTTCGCGGGCCAGGAGAACGCGAGGACTTCGACTCCGTAGTTGCGCGAGAGCTGCCGCGAGCGTTCCAGCACGTCCTCGATGTCGTTGTTGAAGCCGTGCACGAACACGAGCAGGTTCTTGCCCTTGCGTTTGGACTTGGGGTCGATCGCCCGCGGGTTGACCGAGGACAGCAGCTTGTGAGCCACGTAGTCGGTGATGTGATCCTCTTCGTCGCTAGCTCCGATCTCCTTCTTCATGGCGGCCGACATCTCGTCGGGCAGCACCTCGAGTCGCCACTTGCCCGCCTTGCGCACGGCCTCGACGACGCGTAGCTCGTTCGGTCCCTTGGCGTTGGGCTTCTTCCCCAGGATGTCGACACCGCTGCGCTTGGGGCGGATCTCTCGATTGGTCACGATGAACATTCGGTCGTCTCCTGCTGGTCAGTTGGTGAACACGTGGATTCCCGACTCACCGGCGGTGACCTGCTGCACCGCGCCGGTGTCGTCGTATTGCTCGAGTTGGGCGTCGACGGACGCGGAGTCGAAGTCGGCCACACGCCACAGCTTGTCGGCGAGGATCAGAGCCTGGGGGCTGGCCTGGATCAGCACCTCGACGTTCCAGCCGAGCTTGTCCTGGGCGACGCTGACCGGTGCGAGCAACATCGAGAAGCTGTCGCAGAGCTGCACTCCGCTGCGCGCGTAGTGCGCCCAGACCAATTCGCTGCACGCGTAGCGGACCTGGTTCCGCCAATCGAACGCGTAGTCGAAGCTGTCCCACGCTTGGGCGCGGTAGTTCGGTGGCGCGGCTTCCTCGGCTCCGAGCAGCTCGAACGTCGCGGCGTCGGCAGTCGCGGCCTTGCCGAAGTGCTCGAGCTTGCGAGCACGACGCTTGCTGTAGAGCTCGACGACTTCGCGCGCCGCGCGGCCGGGCGCCACGGCGAGATCACCCTGCAGCTCCGTGTCGCGGACTCGGAAGATCGCGCCCGCGATCCCCTCGGGGCTGCCGAAGAACTCCTTCATCGTCTTGCGACGCAAACCCTCGCCGGGATACGCGTCGTACACGAACGCGCGCGGACGGCCCTCGACCTCTTCGACGACGATCATGCCGGCGTGTGACAAGAAAGGGGTGCCCGGCCAGTACGGCATGTTGTTCGCCAACGCGTCGGCGTCGGTCATGTCGAGGTCGAACGGGGACGGCAGTGCGTCGCCACGCTTCGAGACGGCGTCGCGGATGTCTTGGATGTCCCTACCTCGCATCGCGTGCACGTCTTCGGGGCGGAACCAGGTCAGCTCTCCGGGGCTGTCCTCCGGTGCGATCACCTCGGGTTCCTGACCTTCGATGACCTCCGTGGTCCACTCGTCGCCGACGCGGGTCGCGACCGTCTCGTCCTCGATCTGTTTGCCGATGTAGCGATCCAGCACCGTCAGGAACGCCGGGTTCGCCGCGGGATCCGTGAAGAACGGATGCTCTCTCGGGTCCTGTGGGGGCGAATCCACAGCCGCGCGCAGACTCTCGGGAACGTGTTCCCACAGGTCCGCGAGCGTCTGTTTCACGAGCGGCTGGGCCGGCGGGGCAGCGAACGACATGCGGAAGATCGTGAACGGGTTCCCGGCTCCAGGCGCGTCCATCTCGGTCACGAACCCGTTGGCGTCGCGCTCGCGCACCGCCGGCAGCGGGAACGTTCCGACCGCGATCTGACGGCTCGAGCCGAGGCGCAGCGCGACATCGCCGGTGTGGACGTCGAGGAAGCGCTCTCCGTCCAATTGGAGGACTCGCGCCACGCCGTTCGGCAGCACCTTGTGGGCCTTGGCGCGCTCCAGCTTCGCCATGTTGGGCATCACGGTCGCGAGCTCGGTCGGCTTGGCCTCGAGCAGCAGCGACGCGGCGTTCGCGTGGAAACGACCCAGTTGCCGCACCGACTTCTTCCACGCTTCGGACGTCGGCGCGGCGTCGCCGGACGCGGACAGCACGTCCTCCAAGTTCTGCAGGAGTCGGCGGCGACTCTTCATCAGCGCGCGCACGTCCTCGGCGGTCAACGAGTTCGCGTAGATGCGGTCCGTCCTGTGCGGGCGCTGCGACCGGTCGATCGCGGGTTTGCCGTCGACCACGGGATTGCGGATCCCGAGCGTGCCCCGAAGAGTCACTGCCGGAGCGCAGTGCTCGGCCCGAGATCGAAACCCCTGGCCCAGGGAGACGTCCGCGAAGACGGTCGCGCCGTCATCGGCGACTTCGCGGAGGAGGTCGAGCGGCAGCTCGAAGATCAGGTCGAACCGAGTCGCCGTGTTCTCCTCGTAGTACGCCTTGACGGCGCCGCTCCGCTTGACCATCACGTTGGCGACGATCGCCTTCTGATCCACGCCGAGATCGGCGAGCAGCTCCTTGGGTGACTTGATCGGCTGGATCTCCTGCCAGCTCATCGCCGGTTCCGCGCGCACGAAGTCGACGCCGAGCTTGCCACGTCGAGCGGCGTCGGCTTGGGACGCGGTCATCAGGTGAACGCCGGGCGCGAACGTTCCCGGAGCGTCCTCGCGCACGCGCCAGTACGCGATCGACGCACGCAGGAATCGGTAATCCTTGTCGTCGTAGACGAGGTCGTTCAGTCGGCTGATGCGACGCACGATTCGGTCGTCTGCCCTGCCTCGGAGCGCGAGGAGCGACTCGATGCGCCCCGCGCCGTTCTCGTCGAGACTCGTGGACACGTAGAAGAGCTCACCCGTCACTCGCAGTGTCGTGGGCACACCTTCTTCGTCGAGAACGCGCGCCAGACGCTCCGACACTCGGTAGCTCGGGTCGTCGCGCAGCTCCATCCAAGTGGGCCGCGCGAACTCCGGGCTTCTCTCGTCCGTGGGGTCGTGGATGCCGGCGCAGGCGCTCAGGCCCGCGAGGGCACTGCAGAGCAGCGCGGATCGGAACGAACCGCTTCCCGTGGGATTGTCAGCGACAGACGTATTCGTCATCGGTCTCGAGTCCTCCTTCGTTCCCGGAGTCTGTGTCCAGGAAGCTCCTTCGAAGGGCTCGATTATGCGTCGGCGTGCGCCCGGGGTCCAGCTCGAGGGCGCGATGGATCGCCGTCGAGCGCGCTCGCTCGAGTGATTACGGCCGCGGGACGGATTCCAACCGCGCGACCACTTCCACCATCGCCCGCACCGTGTGGTAGCTGATCTTGAAGTTGTCGGCGACGTAGGTGTCCAGCGGCGAGCCATCCCGCTCGAGCAACCCGTACCACTCACCACCACCCTCGTGGTTGACGAACGTCGCGAACACGTACTCGTGCAGCGACTCGAACGCCTCGAAGTAGCGCACGTCACCGAGCAGGTCGAACGTCGCGAGCAAGCCGACCAGGACTTCGGCCTGCTGCCAGAACTGCTTCTTGCAGTGCGTCGCGCCGTGACGCGGATCGCCGCCGACGTAGACCCCGCCGTATTCCGGATCGAGTCCGTCGTCGACACAGCGCCGCGCGATCTGCTCGACGAACGGCTGCGCGCGTTCGCGCGACTCGCCGAGCTCGTCGAGCGCGCGGATCAACAGCCACGCGAACTCCATGTCGTGCCCGTACGACAGCCAGTCGAGCGGCAACGTGCCGCCGTCCGGCTCCTCGTCCCGCCCCCAAAACGTGTCGAAGCGGATGCCCGGTAGTGGCGTCCAGTCAAACGCGAACTGCTGGAAGCCGCCGCCCGAATCCGGGTTGAGCATGCGGGTCGTCATGTGGTCGACGCACCACGCGAGCTCTTCGCGATCGGCGGCGTCCTCGGTCACGTGTACGACCGTCGTGAACGCTTCGAGCAGGTGCATGTGCACGTCGAAGCTCTTGCGGTCGCCGCCGCCGCGTCCCGGCGATGTCGGCGACCAGTCGCGCAGCGACATCTCGCGGTAGCCGCCGTGTGCGGGGTCGGACATGCTCGCGCGAATGCAGTCGCGCGTGCGGCGCATGGCTTCGAGGCTCTGCTCGTCGCCGGTCGCGCGGAAGTGTTCGCCGAATGCGTACATCGCGAACGCGTGCCCGTAGCCGATCTTGTGCGTGTCGAGCGGGGCGCCTTCGCGGTCGAGGACCCAGAACCAGCCCCCGTGCTCGTCGTCCCAGCAGCGCTCGCGCACGAACCGCGCGCCGGCGCTCGCGAGCTCGGCGGCGCGACCGTCGCCGTAGCCGTAGCGGTCGGCGTACGACAGCGAGAAGACCAGGCGCAGTTGCCCGAGCAGGGACTTGTCGGTGCGCCCGGTGCGCTGTCCGTGCGCGTCGAAGTGGTGGAGAAAGCCCGGGCCATCGGGATCGCGCGCGTTGTCGAGCCAGAACGGTAGCAGCGTGTTCTCGAAGTACTGCCGCGTGCGCGCGGCAAGATCGGCGGCGCGTTCGGGAATGGAACCGGTCATCGCCGCGCCTCCGCGAGGATCTCGTCGGGCGATGCAGTACCCGTCGTGCCGATCTTGCGGACCACCACCGCTGCCGCGAGCATGGCGAGCTTGGATGCATCGCGTGACGAAATGCCGACTCCGAGCGCGGCGGCGAGCATCGCGACGACCGTGTCTCCTGCGCCACATGGATCGATCGGGCCGTCGATGCCAGGAGCGGCGACGTGTCCCGCGGTATTCGGGTCGACGAACCACATGCCATCGCGACCGGCCGTCACGAACACGGGCATGCCATCGCGGTCGTGCAGTTCGGCGGCGATCTCCGCTGCGCTCGCATCCGATCGGTGCAGCAGGCGGCGACCCTCCTCGAGATTGAGTTTGCGCGTCGTGCCGGGGAAGGCGGCGCCATGGTCGCGCGCGTCGACGATGCTTGGGCACGCGACACTTGCCGCAAACGAATTGGCGCGCACGGCGTTCGTGTCGACGAGCAGGCCTCGCTGGATCTGTTGGTTGAGCACGAACGCGTCAGCGTCCTGCACCGCGAGCGCGAGGCGTGCGAACAGCGCGTTGGCGTTCGATTCGTCGATGGTGTTGAACGCGCCGAAGTCGAATCGCGGCTGTTCTTCCGCGTCGCGCATCGGCTTGACGAACACGGGAGTGTGCCAGCCGTCGATTCGATCGAACCCACAGGTATCGATCTCGGCGAGCGCGAGGGTCTCCAGCAGAACGTCACCCCAGAAGTCCTCACCGGCGATGCCGACGGCGAACACCGCGGCGCCGAGCGCACGCGCATTCTGGGCGACGTTCCCGGCACCGCCCGGCGCGATGCGCTCGCTGCGTACTTTCCGCACCGGCAGGCCGGTTTCGATCGACAGTTCGCCGTCGTCGTCAGCGAGGTCCCAGTGCACGTCGAGTGCGAAGTCACCGCAGACGACGACGCGCGCGTTCGCGAGGCGCGCGAGCGACTCCTCGAGGTGTGACGAGTCCGGCTTCATACGGAACCTCCGCCGGGATTCCCGCGTGCGGCGCTATGCTCCGCCCCATGAATCGTCGCTCGTTCTTGCAAGTCAGTGCTCTCGCCGCGGCGCCGTCGATTGCGACCGCCGCACCCTCGTCTCCGGTTTCATCGACGCGATCGGACAATCGATTCAAGCTGAAGTACGCGCCGCACTTCGGGATGTTCAAGCACCACGCCGGCAACGACAAGCTCGACCAGATCAAGTTCATGGCGGACGAGGGCTTTCGGGCGTTCGAAGACAACAACATGAGGGGACGGACGCCCGAGATGCAGGAGAAGATCGGCAAGCTGCTCCGCGAGCTCGACATGGACATGGGGGTGTTCGTCGCGCACGCCGAGTGGCAGAAGCCCGACCTCAGCTTCGTGTCGCACAAGAAGGAAGCCCGCGAGCGGATCGCCGCGGACATGAAGAAGGCGGTCGAAGTCGCCAAGCGTTGCGGCGCGAAGTGGTGCACGGTCGTGCCGGGCCCATACAAGAAGGGCGTCGAGTTCGACTACCAGACGGCAAACGTGATCGACAACCTGCGGCGCGCCGCTGACATCTGCGAGCCGACCGGGCTCGTCATGGTGCTCGAGCCGCTCAACCCGTGGCGTGACCACGCCGGCCTCTACCTGACGAAGGTCCCGCAGGCGTTCTTGGTCTGCCGCGGCGTGAACCATCCGTCCTGCAAGATCCTCGACGACCTGTATCACCAGCAGATCACCGAGGGGAACCTGATCCCGAACCTGAAGAAGGCGTGGTCGGAGATCGGCTACTTCCAGACGGGCGACAACCCGGGGCGCAAGGAGCCGGGCACCGGCGAGATCCACTACCGCAACGTGTTCAAAGTCATCCACGAACGGGGTTTCGAGGGGATCATCGGAATGGAGCACGGCAACTCGAAGCCCGGCAAGGACGGCGAGCGGGCGGTGATCGATGCGTATCGAGCCGCCGACGACTTCTGATCCGGCGTATTGCCCGGGTAGATTGCCGGATCGCGCTGGAACCCGCGGTTTTCCCGGTGAGAATCTGGGCCGAGCTTGCCGAATCCAAACGTAGGGCCCACGACGAACGGCTTTGCAGCCGTTCGCCTACGGCCCTGCAGTGGGGCCCATCGGCACCTTGGAATTCGCAAACCCTCGCAGACTCGGTTCGCCGGGAATGACTGCATCTCATCGTCTCACCCTCCTCTCTCTGCTCGCCCTCCTGACCTCGGTCGCGCCCCTGGCGGCGCAACCGATTCCACGGGTCATCGTCGAAACCGACATGGGGGGTGACACCGACGACGCGGCGATGGTCGCGTTCGCCAACCGCCTGGCCGACCAAGGGCTCATCGAGCTCCTCGCCGTCATGCACAACGGCAACAACGAGTGGGGCGGGGCCGCGATCTCGGCGATCAACACCTACTACGGCCGTCCTGAGCTGCCGATCGGCACCTACCGGACCGCGGCGGAGGCCGGTCGTCCGGAGTATCACCCGCTGATCGATCCGCTCCAACCGCTGGGTCCGCGGCGGCCTACGAGCTACACGGGCACGACGGTCGAAGGCGGCTGGGTGCGGCTGCTCGCAGGCAGCTTCCCGTGCCAATACCAGGGACGGCTCGAGTTCCCCGACGCGGTCGACGTCTACAAACAGGTGCTGCCGACCGCGCCGTTTGGCACCGTGATCGTCATCAACGGGGGCTTCCTCGGGAACCTCGCGAACATGTTCGCCTGGTTCGAGGTCGATTGGGAGCTCGAGAAGCTCGTGCAGCGACGCGTGCGCCGGATGACCGGCGCCGTCGGTGGCGTCAACACGTGCAACAACTCGGTGTTCCCCAACGGCATGGCGGCGCACGTGGTCAACAACCCGGTGTACGAGACCGCGCCGATGACCTGGCTCGGCCCGCCGACTCTCGATCTCGCCGCGACCCAAACGAACCCGGACATGGCGACGATGATGCCGGTCGACAATCCGGTGCGGCAGGCCTACCAGTACAAGACCGAGGTCGAGCACGGCTTCCGCAACACCTCGAACTGGTTCAACTGGCACATCATCGACGTCGCCACCGGCTTTTCGTCGATCGCATGGGACGAGATGCTGGCGCCCGCGGGCAGTCCGTACTTCGAGGTGCGGATCCCGGAATGGGTGCAGGTCGTCGACAACTGCAGCTCCAACATCGTGAACGGCACGCCGCCGGTTTCGCACTGGGAGTTCGAGTCGGTCGGGTTGCATGTCGACCCCGGGCAGTCCGTCCTGGACGCCTCGCAAACGCTGCGGACGCGACTGTTCGACGAAGGCCTCTACGCGGCGCCCGCGACGACGTGGTCGCCGGAGCGCGATCACCGCGCGATCACCGCGGTGTTCGAAGACGGCACGTTTGGCGGCCTCGACTTCGCCAGCGGCAACCCGAACACGCAGATCGTGAACTCGCAGCTCGTCGCACCGAGTGATACGGATCCGGCGTTGTCGGGTGCGAACCTCTCGACCGAGGGGCGGCGCTACTTCGACCAGACGGCGCTGCTCCACGTGCGGCGCATTCCACAGGCCGATCAGTTCTCGCCGCAGGAGACGTCGTGCATCCACGTCGACTACGCGTTCTGGGGCGACTTGAGCACGACCACGCATTGGGGCAACGTCCCGATCGTTCGCGTCACGGCGTGGCCCGGTCGCGGTGTCGGCAACCCGGCGAGCCCGGGCGTCGCGGTGTATCGCGTGTCCGTGTGGGACGACACGTCGTCCGGCTACATGCAGATCGCGTCGCAAGATCTGACCTCGATCCCGGTCGGCGAAGAGTTCAAGATGCGCGTCCAGGTGCAGGGCAACGAGGTGCAGTGCGCGGTGGACGGCGTCGAGGTGTTCCCGCAGCCGCTGCAGCTCCAGGCCACGGCGCCGTTCGACGGCGGCATCAGCAAGGTCCTGATGCACGGCCGCTGTCCGCAGCCCGAGTACTTCGAGCTCGGCTACGTGATGATCCGGCCGGACGGTGGTGACTCGACGATCCCGGACGTCCACATCGACAAGGACGGGACCGTCTGGTTCTCCTACCTGAAGAACGGCCACTTCCTCGACGACCTGATGGCAACCGAGGGCGGACTGGCCTCGCACTTCGTCGACATCCACTTCAAGCAGCGGCCGGGCTGGGCGGGAGACGTGCCCGTGCGCCTGGTCTGGCAGGACTCGAACCCGGCGACGGTCGACTGGCTCGACGTCGTGTTCACCGTCGAAGGCCGTGGCATCGGCGATGACCACTGGCTCTACGGTTTGCCCGGACTTCCGTGGATGGTCGGGGACGAGGTCGTCCTCGAGTATCGCGGTCGCCGCGAAGGCGAGCAGATCCCGCGCTGAGCCCGGTGCACGCGGTAGGCGCCGGCCACGCGCCGGGTTAGCCTGACCGCGTGGCATCCGAGAGCGACAACGCGAGGGCGCGCGCGCGGCGTGTAGGACTAGGGCTGACGATGGCGCTCGCGGCCGTGGGCGCCGTGCTCGTCGTCGACGCGCTGCTGTGGGGCGGCGGCTCGATGCGGCACCGCGCCGTCGGCGTGCTGATGGGCACGATGTGCTGCGTGCCGCTGGTTGCGATGGGGTTCGCGTGGAGCCGCAAGCTCCTGCTGCGACTGACGCTGTTGGCGATCCCGTCGCTCGTGCTGCTTCTCGTCGCCGAGTTCGCGGTGCAGGTGTGGGACGTGCAGGCGCTCGTGCCGCCCGAGATCGTCGAGGATCCCGAACTCGGACTCGCGCTGAAGGCGAACACCGGGGGCCAGGACGGTTTGGGTTTCCGCAACGCCTCGGTGCCCGCCGATGCGGAGATCATCTGCATCGGTGACTCGCAGACCTACGGTCACGGCGTGCAGATGGACGAGGCGTATCCCGCGCGGCTCGCCCAAAAGAGTGGGCGCGTCGTCTACAGCATGTCGATGGGCACCTACGGTGCGGTGCAGTACCTGGCGCTCACCGAACGCGCGCTGAAGCTCGAGCCTGAACTCATCGTCTACGGGCTCTACTTCGGCAACGACATCCTCAATGCGCACCAGGCTGCCGGGCTCGAGCGGTGGCGCGATCTGCGCGCGCCGGACATCGAGTACGCGCCGTACGAGTTCCCGGTCTGGCGGCCGCCGCCTTCGCCGAACCTCGCGATGGCGTCGATCGACTTCGTGGCGGCGCACTCGCGCCTCGCGGGATGGCTCACGCACGTCGTCCGGATCCAGGCGCGGCAGTCGGCGATGCTCGCCGACACGTACTGGCACGAGACGGACGCGCCGCGGTGGGAGACAGGCGCGATCCAGACGCTGTTGACTCCCGGGCATCGCATGCCGGCGATCGATCAGGAGAGGCCGGCGGTTCGAGACGGTCTGCGCATCACCAAGGAGTGCTTCGCGCGCATCGCGGCTCTGACGAAGTCGAAGGGTGTCGAGGTCGCGGTGCTCTACCTCCACACCAAGGAGCTCTACTACCACGAGCTGTTCGTGGACGCGGGGGACGAGGTCGGCGCCGAGCGCCTGGCCCGAGTCGAGACGCACGAACGGGCGGTGGCGCGCGAGCTCTCGGCGCACTTCGCGCAGATCGGCGTCGCTGTGATCGATCCCAGCGAACGCGTGCTTGCGTCGCTGCGCTCGGACCGCCCGGTGTGGCCTCGGACGGCAGACGGTCATTTCAGCGCGAGCGGGTACGACGTGCTCGCCGACGAGCTCGCGGCGTTCGTCGCGCGGCCGCGGTAGGCTGAGGGCGATGAAGCCGCTCTGGATTTGGATCGCCGTCGCCGTAGCGGTGGTGGCCGGGCTGATCGTTTGGCAGCAGCGGTCGGCGAAGTCACCGAAGATCGTCGAGGACGTACTCAAGAAGCTGCTCCACGGGGCGACCGAGCGCGCGGCGCGTTTCGAGTTGCGGGTCACCGCGCTCGCCGCTGCCTGGGACGCGAACGATCGCGCTGCACTCGGTGCGTTCTATCCCGAGCGGCTCTCGTCCCGTCGTGGGAACCTCGCGAAGAGGCTCGAAGCGCGCGGCCATGGTGCCGTCCTTCCGATGCTGTCCGATCCGATGTTCGATCGCGAGCAGACGCAGACGCGCAAGCGCGCAGCACTGTTCGACATGCTGCACGGACAGCTTCGCACGATCTGGAAGTGGGAGGACGGCGACTGGTGGCTGGTGCAGCTGGTGCTGCCGAAGGCACGGCCGCGCGAGGTCACCGACGAGGAGCCCGATCCGGATCGTGCGGGCGCGCCGTTCTTGCGCGTGCAGATGGACTCCGCGGACGCGTGGCCGGGGCTGACCGCGACGAAGCTGTCGGAGCTTCTCTCGCTCCTCGCACTGCCGGTCGCGCCGCGACGCCTGTCCGAGCTGTGGGCCGGGATGCGGTTCCCGCTCGAACTCGAGGTCTCGATGCTCCCGGACGGCCTGGGCGTTGGCGGTTGCATGCGCATGCCGGACGAAGGCGCGTTCGTTGTCGAGTGGATGCTCGAAGAAGCGCGCCGCCTCTATCCCGACATCGAGCTCCCGGCCGAGCTGCGGCCGAACCATGTCGTGCGCAATGCCTCGTTCCGTGATCTGCCGGTCGGCGGGATGCGCTTCTTCGAGGGCGGCACCGACGCGAACCATCTCGCGTTCGTCCCGTGGCGACTGTCGCCGCCACAGCGGTTCGTCCGCTCGCTCGTGTTCGAATCGCCTGAGCGCTCGGCGACCGAAGAGGCGCTGGCTCGTGCGCTCGCGGATGCGCCGCTCCGCGCGACGTTCGTGCTCGAACCGTTCGTCGCGGCGCTGGCCGAGGAGACGCGAGAGCAGATCACGGCCGTGAAGCGCGACGTCGGAACGGTCCGAGGAGTCGCGTTGGGCCTCCGCACCGTCGGCGATGCGGTCGTGCTCGAGGGGGCGCTCGACATCGGCGTCGGCGCGTTGACCGAAGTTCTCGGCGGACGGGACCGTCTCGACGGGTGGGTGCCGGACAGCGTCGAAAGCCTGGTGTCGCTGTCGTTCGATCCGGTCGCGCTGCGTCGCGTAGCCGAGGCCGTGCGGGCGAGCGGCGCCTCGCTCGACCCGGCGCGGTGGGCGCCCGAGCTGCAGATGCTCGGTCGAGGTGACGTCGGCGGGTTGCTCGAGCGATTCGATGGCAACCTGCTGCTGTGTCAGGCCGGGGCATCGGCCGAGACCGGAGGCGCACTGGTCGTCGCGGGCACCGAGGACTCCGTCGAATTGCGGCGCGAGCTCGCGAGCCGGTTCGCGCCGCTGGGGCTGGAGGTGCGCACCGCGTTCGACGTCACGCGGCGCGCGTACGCGTTTGCGCCCGCGGACGGGGAGCCCGTGTTCTTCGCGGTCGAACGCGAGGGCGCGCTCCTCTTGTCGGGGGCGAGCGAGGCCAGTCGGGTGTTGCTGACGCAGGCGCTCGCGCGCGATGGTCGTGGCCGTCTACCGCAACGCGTGCGAGAGCGCATGCCGGAGCTGCCCGACGACGCGGCCGTCGTTCTCTACGGCTCGCACCCGGGCGCGGTCGCGTTCTTGGCCGGCATCGATTCGATGGCCGGCTGGGTTGCGTCCACGCCCGACGGGGTGCTGCTGCGGGTCGTTACGGACTGAACGTGCCGCCGAAGCGCGTCACCGGCACGTAGTTGCGCGGCGAGCGCTCGTAGTAGTGGCGCCGCTGCTCGGGAGCACCGTACGACCAGAGCGTGCGGCCGTACGAGATCGACTCGGTCGTCGACGCGGTGCCGATGTCCACCTCGAGTGCACTCGAGGTGAGCAATGGCAGCGGCGCGCTGTTCGCGGGGTCGAGCACCAACCACTGCGATGCGAAGGTGAGCCCGGTCAGACCCGTCGAGGTCGGCACCGGCCAGCGCGCCGTGGAGCGCGCGTACTCGCCCGAGAAGTCGCTCGTCAGCTGGAGCTGCCACAGCAGCACGTGGATCTCGAGTGCACCGCCCGGATACTGATCGGTCGGCAGCTGGATCGGTAGCGTTTGCCCTTGGAAGGTCGAGCCGCCGTGGCCGAGCAGCTGAAGAGCGGCCCCGAATGGATACGTCGGCGGTGCTCCCGTCAGGTGGAACACGAGTTCGCCGCCGGGCACCGCGAGGTCCGGCTCGATCCACTGCATCGGCGCGTAGCCATGTGTGCCGAACACGCCGTGTCCGCCGCGCGTCTGGTAGCGACCGTCTTCGCGGTCCTCGATCTGGACGGCGTCACGGCGCCACAGCGCGCTCGCCGATCCCTCGTAGAAGACCTCGAACGCGAAGTCGCCGCCGGCGTAGGTCCACGAAGTGTCGAACGGGATGACGAGCGTGAACGGCGCGGTACCCGACGACGGCGGGTTCGCGGCCGGCAGGTTGAGATTGGCGCGGAACGTCGTGACGACGTCGTCCTGGAGCACCTGCTGCGGGTTGGCCCACGGATCTTCCGCCGACACGGTCGGCCCCATGCGGACCTCGCAGTAGCCGCTCGTCGCCGCGTAGCTCGCCGGGTCCTGCTCGTCGCGCCGGAACGCGATCTCGTCGATCGTGCTGCCGACGCCGAATGGCACCGAGCTGGCGTGCACCGTCGTCGTGGCGCGGGAGTTGCGACGCGGGTGTGCGGCGCTGAGCGTGAACGGCGCGCTCATCGCGCCTTCGCCTGGCTGGCTCTGGTACGGGATCGGCCAGATGCGCGTGTTCTGTGCCGTCGCGTTCGAGGCGACGAACGAGAGAGCGACCGCGATCGACGCGATCCGTGTAGGGGACACTTCGATCATCCTTGGATCTCCACGCTGCAGTCGTCGACGAGGTAGTCGCCCTGGGAGGTGAACGTCAGCCCTGTGAAGTCCGCGCGGAGCGATCCGCCCGGCACGGTGTATGTCACGTCGAAGAAGTGCCAGCCGGCAGTCGTGAACTCCGCGCCCACGTTGTTGCCCCAGCTCGTGTCCCACCAGCGCGAGTCGAGTTCGGAGACCCTGATGGTGACGCGTTCCGGTGTCGGTGCGAGGGACTTGACCCAGCCGCGGACGCGCACGGTTTGGCCGGTCTCGAGGAACGACAGGCTCTTGCGCAGGCTCGCCCAAGAGCCGGTGCGCACGAGGCGCAGCGCGTGCGTGCCGGCTGCGGCGCCGGGTCGGAGGTCGTTCGACTCGACTTCGGAGTCCGCGTTCCAGACGTGCCAGTGGTTCGGGGCGTTCTCCGGGAGTTCCGGAATCTCGCGCATGACCGTCTCGTCGAACTCGAGGTTTGCGAGGTTGTCGTCCTGCCACCAGCTGGCGATGCCGACCTGGAAGTCGTCGCAGAGGATTTCGACCGGGCCGCTCGCGCCGCCGTGCGAGATGCCGAGTTCGACCACGGTGTCGCCGGGTTGCACCGTATACGGCTGTGTGTGGAAGTAGGCCCAGTTGCCCTGCACGAGACTCGGGTCCACGTCGATCTGTCCGCCGCTCGAACCGCGGACGAACGCGCGGACTTGGCCGCCGCCCTGTTGGTTCAGTCGGAGCCAGCCGCGGAACTCGACGTCGCATCCCTCGGGCAGTGCGAGCGTCTTGTAGATGCTGCCGTTGCCGACCGTAGAGCGGTAGGCGTAGGAGTAGGAACCGGATCGACGGGTCGTGCTGCGGAACCCGCTCATCCCGTTGCCGGCCCAGTACGACGGGAGTCCACCCGAGACCGTGTCCTCGAAGTCCAGGTTGGACAAGTCGGTCGCGTCATTGGGGCCCGGCGTGTTGATCGTGATCGATCCGGAGTGACCGCTGATGGTCGAGAGGTCGCCGGTCTCGTGGAAGTCCGACATCGAGATCGTCGCTTGGTTGACGCCCTCGTTGGGCCACCACTGTCCGGGCTTGGTGTGCAGCAGGACGTCGCGGAGGATCACGTTCTCGAGCGTGATGTGCGATCGAGCGTGCGCGATGAGCGCAGCTTGGAACGAGCCGCTGTTCCCGACGGTCGCGTTGCGGATCGTCAGCTGCGCGTCGTCGTGCAGGTCGAACGTCTGCGCGAGCAGGCCGGCGTTGTATTCGGCATCGCCCTCGAGCGTGAGGCGCGCATTGTTGTCGAGGAACAGCTCGCCGATGCGCATCGAGCCCTGGATCGAGTAGTCGGTCTGGTCGCCCCAGAAGTTGAACGACCACACGCGCGTGTAGGCCCAATCGTTGCTTGGGGCGCGGACGGTCGTGTTGCCGATCTTCACGCCGCAGCCTGGCGGAATGCCGTGCTCTCCCGGCGCGAGGGAGCAGGGCAGGCCCGGCATGCGCCGCGGCGGCGGGTAGTACGTCTGCCACGGACCGGTGTACGACGGCGACCCGACGAGGTCGTGGGTCATGAGGCGCATGCTGATGTCGCTCGAGTTGAGCAGGGTCACGTCGAACGGCGCTTGGTTGTCACGAATGTGGAAAATCGTGACCATCCAGAGTTCGCACACCGTGTTCTCGAGTTCGAGCCGCCAGGGCGAACCCGGAAGGTGCGTGTCGACCGGTGCGGTGTGCAGCGACTGATGCACGTTCTGGTCGCCGTACACGCGATGTTGGATCGTGGCTCCGCTGGCGACGTCGAGGTTGACGCTGCCGCCCTGGTCGGCGTAGACGGCGAGGTTGAGCGGCATGCGGCTGTTGCGCACGATCGCGTCGCCGCGGCCGAGCATCACGATGCCGTCGGACGACTGGCCGCCGTAAAGTCCGTCCGCGTCGAGCGAGCCGCCCCGGAATCCCGGGATCCCGTCGATGAACCCGAGCAGGATGCCACCCGAGTGCTGCACGGTCGTCTGGCGTGCGGTCCAGAGTCCGCGATCCAACCAGAAGTTCGCGATCTGCGACGCGCCGTTCTCGTAGCCGCCGATCACGCAGTTCTTGGTGTAGAGGTGCCCGCCTTCCCACCAGTAGTTGAACTGGCGGGGGTAGTTGTTGCGCATCACGCACCGCGTGCGGATCAGCTGCAGCGTGCCGCCCTCCTTCAGGTAGACGTTGCCGCGAATCTCGAGGTCGGAGTCCTCGATGCGCAGCATGCCGCCGTTTTCGATCACCAGGTCGCAGCGACCGCTCGTGCCGCTGTGGATGCGGAAGGCCGCGTCGGACCAGGTCTGGCGATCGGTGATGATCAGCGACTGCGCGCCGCCGTGGGAACCGTTCGGACCGACCGACTGTGCGGGGAGCGTCGCCTTGTCGGAATCGAGGGTACGGAATTGGGCCGGAGCGGTGGCTGCGAACGCGAGGATCGCGAGGGCCACGCCGGCGGGGAGCGGTGTGGGCATGTGTGTGGGGAACACCAAAGGACGGCGGGCTCTCGCGTCCTGACCGACGCGCGATTCGGAGCCCGGCTTTGCGCTGCTTACGTGCCGACGACGCTCGGTGGCTCGTGGAAAGTCGGTGAGTTGGCAATTCGCCGCACGGGCGGTTCCGTCGGGGCGCATGCGGTGGCGAACGGCCCATACCATCGCGAGTTCGACTGGTGTTCGAGGGCCGCATCCGCTCCGATCGCGCGTGCGAAACGTGGGTATGGACGGATTCTCACTTCGGCGGGCGCTCGTGGCCCTCGCGTTGCTCCTCGTCGCGGCCGGCGTCATGGTCGGCGCGTCTTCTTGCTCGACCCCGGTCGCGAATCGGAACCCGGTCGGCGAGATGTTCCCGAGCGTATCGGGCGAAGCGCTCGACGATGCGGTCGTCCGCGTGCCCGAGTCGCTCGCCGGCGAGCCCGCCGTCCTGCTCGTCGGCTATGAGCAGGACACCCAGTTCGACCTCGACCGGTGGCTGATCGGGCTGACTCAGCTCGAGACGCCGGTGAAGTTCCTCGAGCTGCCGACGATCCCGGGGCTGATCCCGGGCATGTTCGCGGGGACCATCGCGAACGGCATGCGGTCCGGCATTCCGGCCGAGATGTGGGGCGGCGTCGTCACGCTCTACGGTGACGATGCGGCGCGCGTCGTCGCGGCGCTCGGCAACGAGAAGCCCCGCTGCGGCCGCGTGCTGCTCCTCGACCGGGAGGGTCGCATTGCGTGGTTCTTCGACCAGGGCTTTTCGCCGGCGCAACTCGCCGCCCTCGACGCGATGGCCCGCGATCTCGCGAAGTAGGCGCCGGTCACTCGCCGAGGCGCTCTCGCGCGTCGGCGATCCACTGCCGCAGGTTCTCGATTTGCCGGTCGCCGAGCGGCGCCTTGCGGAACTGTATCTCGTCGAACCGGCCGGTGAAGTCGAACTCCCTCGACTCGTCGATCGCGCCCACGACCACGCGCGCGTGGGGATCGGTGAGGTCGATCTTCGTCACCAGCGTGCTCGCCTTCTCGTGTCCGTCGACGAAGATGCGCAGCAAGTCGTTGTCGCGGGAAAGCACGACCGCGAGGTGCGTCCAGTGTTGTTCGCGGAGCGTGAGGGGCGGCGTGACGGCTACGCCGGCCGAGGCGCCACGACTCGTGTTCGCTTCGAAGCGCACCGCGCCGTCGGCCTGCATCGTCACGGCCCAGCCGTGCTTACCGCCGAAGCCGCCCGCGCTCACGAGCCCCGCATCGACGACGCGCTCGGGTCGCACCCAGATGGACAACGTGAACGGGCTGGTGCCGATCGACCAGACTTCGCTCTGCCGGAACTCGAGTCGGTCCCCGTCGCCGTCACACGCGAGTGCCTTGCCGCCTTCCCGACCGATCTTCGAGTCGACGCACTGCGGATCGCCGACGCGCGCGCGGCGGACGTAGTCCGCGTTCTCGAATCCGAGCTTGGCGGGCGCGGGCGGCAGCTCTTCGACTCGTAGGCGCGGCGCCTCAGGTGCCGCAGGTTCGTCACACGAAGCCATGGCCAGCACGGTAACGAGCGTCAGGAGTGTCGGCATTCTCGACATGCGCGGAGCATACCGCGCAAGTGTGCCGGGGCGTGTGACCGGTTCTGGCGAGCGGGATACATGCCTCCGCTCGGCAACCCCTGCTACGCCATGGAGTCGTGAAGTGCACCCAGCCAGCCCGGTTCGCTTTTTCGCGCGCGTCGTGTTGCCCGCCGTTCTGATCGCTGCGTGCAGCGGTGGCAGTGGCGGAGACGGCGACACGAGCATCGATCCCGATGGAGACCCGACGGCGACGGACCAGCCGCAGCCCGGCGGTGAGGACGATGTGCTCGCAGTCTGCGGGACGGTCGACGGCACGTGGGAGTTCTTGATCGATGGCGGTGAGTTCGCCGTGCTCCCGTCGGTGGCCTCGGTGCAGAACCGGTGCGTGGTCAGCATGCTGACCGACGACTTCTACTTGACCGGCACGCTCAACGAAGCCGGAGAATGGCGAGGGGAGGGCGCCATCCCGAGTCCGTCGTCGGTGCCGTCACGCCAGATCCTGTTCGAGGGAAGTTTCCGCGATCAGCTGTTCCACGGCGTATGGGTCGACAAGTTCAATCCGCTCGTCGACGGTGCGCTCACCGCAGAACGACTCGCAGTCGATCCGACCGACACTTGCGTCGCCGTTCCGTCGACGTCCTGGACCGTGACGACGAGCGCGTTCGAGCAGGTCTCGCTCGGTCTGATGCAGCAAGACGGGTGTTCGGTTCGACTCATCGATCCGAGCGGTGCACAGTGGAGCACCGCGCTGCAGGGCGTGATGGTCGGGCGGACCTGGGCTCCGGAGGGCTCCGGGATCTTCGACGTGTTGTTCAACATCAACGTGCAGTTCTCTGTCGATGGCACTTCGTTCGAAGGTCAGGCGACGCACGAGACGTTCGGCTCGGTGGCGATCTTTGGCAGCTACGACGACTCGGCATTGCAGTGCGACGACGTCGAGGCGGGGACCTGGACGATCCTCCCCTTCGTCGGTACGACCGCGCAGCCGGAGATCTCCGGCGTCGAGGTGACGGTCGCCGGCTGCCAGGTCGCGATGCGGTGGTCTTCTGCGAGCGAAGAGTTCGAGCTGCTCGGTGTCGTGGACGGCAGCTCCTGGAACCCGGCGGCGAGCGGCATTCTCTCGGAAGTGTCGATCGTCTTCGACACGGCGACGAGCTTCGCCGGGAACGCGATGCTGCGCGGCGCCCCGGTCATCCTGACCGGGGTGCGCGACTGACTCGTCTACGGCAGGATCTCGAGCGTCGTTGCGTTCGTCACCGACTCGACGAACGCGCCGCCCGGCGCGAACACCGCGCTCGCGAACGTGACGCGGAATCCGGCCAACAGCGTCGCGACCGGCGCCGGCAGCGCGAACCCTGGCGTCGCTCCGCCGTCCGCGTCGAGGGAGCCTGCGCTCATCGGGAACAGCAGCGAGTTCGGGAACGTCAGGCTCGAGATCGTGAGCCCGTCGACGTTGACCGGAACACGCAGTCCGCCCGGCTCGATGAACCCCGGCGCCTCGCCACTGACGCCGCACAGCGTCAGGTAGGGCGCACCGGCGCGCAGGTTGCCACCGCGCAGCATCATCATGTGCGCGATGCCGGCAACTGCCGAGCCTGTCGCGAGGCGCGGGCTCAGGTTCGACGAGTAGCTGCGCATCGGCAGGTCCACGTAGCTCGCGGCGCCGGGCTCCATGCGCACCTGTGTGTCGGTCGCCGTGAAGTAAGGGACGACGCGGATGCGATGGCCGGTTCCGGGCGCGTTGTGGTCGGCGAGGTTGAGGATGCGCAGGCGGAGGGAGTGCCCCTGCGGGATCACGTGTCCGACGTCGTCCAGTTCGATCTGCATCACGTGCTGGCCGGCTTGGCTGCGCTCGCCGGCGGTGCCCATCGAGACCCAGGTCTCGGTGCCGTTCGGCGCGACGTGGGTCAGCAACGCACTGAGCTGGAACACGCCCGTCGAATCGTTCACCTGGAGGTGGACGCGGACGCGACCGATCAGCTCACCGTCGTCGGGCAGCGGCGCGGAGTCGAACGACGTCTCGACTTTCGGGATGTTCGCGAACTGCGCGAACGGCGCGAGGCCGTAGCCGTTGTTGCGGTAGTCGACGAAGGTGCCGGTCGGACGGTGCTGCAGGACCGGACCGGTTTCGTTGGCGAGCGGCGGAGCCGCGTCCAGCTGCGAGCCACCCCGGAGGAAGAAGCGCGCGTTCGGCATCGCGGGCGGCCATTGCGCGAAGTTGCGGTGTTCCCAGATCGACGTCACGTCGGCGTGCACCGCGTTGCTCGGTGGCTGCATCGCGAGTTCGACCTCGGGCTCGAGCTCGACGCCGTTCGGGATGAACTTCAGGTAGCGGTCGAACCAGCGGCGACGCATGTCCTGCTGGAGCGCACGCTCGTGATCGTTCTTGACCGTCGAGTGCCCGCCGGTCGAGATCGACAGGCGCTTCTGCATCGGCAGACCCGGGAAGCGATCGAGGCTCGGGTTGTTCACGATCTTGAAGTCCTGCGCCGCGACCATCTTGAGCACGGGGACGGTCGAGTTGTAGAGCTCGGCGAGCGTCGCGATGTTCAGCGGTTCCTGGATCAGCGTGTCGAGCAGCGCGTAGTCCTCGGCTTGGAGCGCGGCTTGCACCGCGGGGTCGGCGAAGTTCGACATGTGGTCCCCGGCGAGCACCGGTGACGGCATCGAGATCTCGCGCGCGTCGATCGACGCGATCTCGGGCGCGACCGCGAGCAAGGTCGGGTAGTGGGTGACGAGGCCGGTGAGCGGGAGCGGCTTGCCGGACCACGCGGCGCCCATCAGTGAAGCCTTGCCGCCGCCGGAGAACCCGGTCATCGCGAGGCGCTGCGGGTCGATGAGGCCGGGCACGATCGACTGCACGAGGACGTGGGTCTCGGCGTCGTCGAGGAGGACGCGTTCGGCCGGGACGCCCGCGGAGAAGCTGCGCCGATCGTAGGCGTAGACGGTGAAGCCCGCTGCGGCGAGATGGTTGCCTGCGCGCTGGACGTCGGGGATCTGTCGGTTGCCGCCGCTGCCGTGAAGTGCCATCACGCCCGGCCAGCCGGAGAGCGGTGCCGGCGCGGACGGGTAGTAGATGTCGACGAGGGAGGTCGCGCCGTCGGAGAACGTGAGGGTTTGCGAGAGGAGGGTGGTGACGGGGAAGCCGCCGGGGGGCGGTGGTGGGTCTTGGGCGAGGAGGGGGGTGGTGAGGGTGAGGGTGAGTGCGGCGGCGAGACGGCGGATGGGGAGTGAGAGCGGAGTCATCTTGGGTCCTCGGGTCGGGTGGTAGGAGGACCAGCGAAAGATCGAGGCTGGGGACCAAGAAAATGGGTAGGGGTATGCGGGGTTTCGGGCGGGGGCGGAGCGGCGACGTCAGAGGGCGGTCTCGGCCTGCGGAGCCCCTCCGACTGCGGACGCAACGCCAACACGCTGGCGACGCGGCGGGGCGAGCGAGCGCCATACAGCGGCCGGCGATGTTTGGGCGTATGGGCGATTCGGGCAAGGGCGAGGGGCGAGGGCGGGCGCGGGTCAGGGGGCGCGGGCGACGCCATCAGGCCGCGCGGCCGGGGACTTCAAAGGTGCGGATGCGGCCGTGGCGGCGCCAGCCGGAGCGGAGGAGCCAGGAGGTGGGGGGTGTGACGGGAGGACGCCAGCGCGCGGCTCTGCCGACGATCTCGATGTCGATGGCCCAGCCGTCGAACCAGGGGCCGGAGGCGAAGTAGTCGAGGACGTCCACGCTGTAGCCATGGCGGCGAGCGTTGTTCAGGACGTAGGCAATCGCGTAGCGGACCAGTCGAGGCGTCGTGA
>JANQJF010000104.1 GCA_028281765.1 Planctomycetota bacterium
AGCCCGAGCGCTTCAGGAACGCGCTGTTCGTCAACCTGCACGGGGACGGCATGCCGTTCCCGCCGCTGCGCAACCACTCGGATGCCGCGAAGGACCCCGCGAACCACCCGGGTATCCGCGTCGTGACGCATCCGGCTCGATTGCATACGCCACGCGATTCCAGTGGCCAACTCGTCGCCGCGATCGACGGACTCCTCGGTACTTTCGAGATTATCCACGACTCGGCCAGCGCCAACACAAGGGAGAACCTCAACGGTTCCCACGTGAAGGTCACCGACGCGCGCCTGGAAGCTGCCGCGAACGATCCCTTCGAGGCGAGCACGAGGCTGAGCGAAGCCAAGGGTCTCATCCTGGGTCTCGGTGACGACCTGCCGACCGGCGTATCCAGCACGCTCGTCGCAGAGATCGACTCGATTCTCAGCGGCGCGCCGCCCGCGGGTCCGGAACTCCGCGTCTACGCCTACAAGACCGACCCCACGTCCGGGCCGACGACGGTCACGGATCCGATCACGGTCCAGATTTTCGGCCTCGACCTGACGGCGAACGTCAACGGCAGCACGAATCCCTCGCTGCTGATCCGTCGCGCCGTCGGCGGCGTCAATCCGGCAACCGGAACGCCCGGGAGCCCCGTCTACGACTACGACGAATTCGACGAGCCCGAGGGTGTGCCAACACTGCACTCCTCCTCGCATGCACCGTTCGAGATGACGTACACGCTCGGCTTCTCGGCGGAGCCAGAGCCGCACACCTGGATTCGACTCTACAACACCCCCGCGATCGCACCGCCGGAGGGCAGAACCGGCGGCGTGGACGCAGACGGTGACGGCCTCGATCCGGAGCACCACCTCTACGGGCTCGAATACGTGCCGACGCCACGGGACAAGACCGGATTCGCCAGCCTCGACAACGCCGGCGGCAAAGCGCCCAACACCGCACGCTGGCGCATTCGCATCCCGGCGAGCCAGATGCCGAGCGAAGACACCGTGCTGCGCGTGACGACGCGCATCGGCACGGATGTCACGACCGGCGCCACGTGGCCGATCGCCAACCAGCCGCACAACGCGTCGACGACCTACACCTGGTGGACCGACAGCGCGGACGCCGTCCCACTGACGGAGCGCTACCAGTTCCTCGGGGACCCGCGCCACAACCCGTACTGCGACCTCGTCGCCGGCGGCGCGAGCTTCCCCGACGGCTACAACTGGTGGTTCGACGACTTCGTCGCGGGCGCCGTGAACGCGCAGTCCGCGTGGACATGCTTCGACAACGCCAAGCTGCACGACGGCTTCGGCCAAGGCGTCGTCGAAGACGTGCCGCGGATGCTGCAGGTCTGGCGCGACTCGCTGCAGGCGAGCGGCGCGGTGTTCCTCAACCCGGGTGGTGCGCTCGCGGAGAAGCTCTTGCTCGGTGGCGAAATCGCGCTTCCGAACGACAACGCAGTCGTCCTCCACGCCGGTCTCTACGGTGGCGGTTCGGGAACGCATCACGTCGAAGATCTGACGCCCGGTACCCTGCCGAACACATCGGCGGCCCCGCTCGGAATGACGACCGCGCTCGCTCCCGACAGCGATGCGGCGGCACTGAGCGGTTGGGGGGGAGGCTCGAGGGCCATAGTCTCCAAGTCACTCCACCAAAAGCGAGGCCGGCCGGTAATCGTCGGTGGGTACGGATTCTGGGCCAAGCCCTGGCTCGGCGAACTCGCACCTGAAACGAACTGGTCCGCGTACTACGGGGCGTACGGCAACCGAACGACGTCGTCGGTCGGCGGCCTACGTCGGATCGCGCGAAGCGCCGCGGCGCTCGCGAGCCTCCCGGCCGGGACGGACTGGCGCTACGTCAGCGGCTCGTCCCTCGGCGAGCTCGGCGGCGCCACGCTGCTCCAGATCGGCAGCTCGTCGTCGACCTTCTCGCAGTTCTCGGCGGACACCGACGGGACGGCGACCCTGACCAGCGACGTCTACGAGCTGACGCAGCGAGTCGGAGTCTCGACGCCGCAGAGCGTGACGGCGACTTTGCCATTCCGACTCGACGGTTCGCTGTCGAGGACGCTGCCACACGGCACGTTCACGAGCGTGTTCCCGAACCAGACCGGCGAGATGCTGGAGGTGTTCGCGAACTCGACCAGCGCAAAGGCGCACGGCTCGGGCGTCGTGCGCGTGGCCTCGCCGGATGGCGCGGCGGCGTACTTCGTGCCGTTCGGCGACACGCCGGCGAACGTCGACGAACACCGCTCGCTCGCCTACAAGTCCCTGGTCTTCGGCCTGCGTGCCCTGCACGTCGCCGCCGAGCCGGGTCGGACCGACGGCGTCGTGCCGGTGCCGCTCGTCGAGCTCTCGCAGCCGCTGCCGCAGGCGTCTCTCGAGAACCCGACGGGGATCGGGCTCGCGTGGGGCGTGGACTTCAAGCGGTTCGACGAGGATCCGTACACCGACCAGTTCGCTACCGAGATCACCAGCGTCGAGATGGACCTAGGCTACGTCATCACGTATCGCCGCGACGGCGAAGAGGAGTGGCGGCACGCGGCCGACCACACGGTCGCGAAGGCCGGCACGTGGCCCGAGGACTCGAGCTACCTGGTCCCGGACACGCGCATCGGAAGCGAGTCGTTCACGACGTCGCTACCAGTGGAGCACTTCCCCGAGGGCCCGGTCACGTTCCGCGTCGACTGCTTCTTCCTCCAGGGCCACATGCACGTCGCCCACCACGAAGTCGTCGTCAACGTCAAGCGCTGAGCGCGACTCCTCGCCTGCCGAATCGGGGACGGGGCGCACTCCGTCTCATTCCGCGTCCGTAGAACGGAACGGCGATCAGAGCGCGGCCCGCGCGCACCCATCGAACGCTCGGCACCACCCCCGACCGAATCGCCGCAGAACTTGAGGCGATCTGTGGATTTTCTCTACAGTCCGGACGCGGTCGCGTCGAAGAGATGATCGACGGCCCATGTACACGGGGAGCGGGCCGTTGATTCGGAAGGGGGACCGAGCGTTTTGAAGACCGATCACACCTGCCGCACGACGCGCGAGCGCGGCACCACGTTCATGGAGCTCACGGTCGCGATCGCGATCGTCGGCATCACGGTCATGGTGCAGGTCCAGCAGATCACTCTGACGCTGCGGGAACAGCACGTCGAGGTCGACACCCAGTTCGCGCAGAGCAAGGCCACCGGCATGCTCGCCGAGCTTCAGGCCTACGTCGACCAAGGCGCGATCGAGTCCGCC
>JANQJF010000127.1 GCA_028281765.1 Planctomycetota bacterium
TCGGTCACGGGCGCTCGGTGCGCCGCGCGAATGCTCCCGGGACCGGTCACGATGCCGGCCGAGGTCCACTGAGAAGGGAGATTGACAGCTTATCCCACCCATCGCGCCGATCCGGCGCAGCGCCGGGGGCCGATGCCATGGGGTTCTCGGGCGGCGCGCTTGATCCGCACCGGGCCGTGCCTATCGTGCGGTCATGGGAAGACTCACGCTCGCTACCGCACTGTGCGTCGCTGCTGGCGCCAGCGCCCAGGGGATCGCCCCCGACATCCACTGGGGTGCCAACGGATTCCCCGAGACCGATCCGGAAGTTCGCGTCGGCCTGTCGTTGAATCGCTTCACCGAGTTCAGCAAGAGTGGTGGCCGGTACAACGACATCCAGCAGACGATGGGGTTCAACAACGTCAACGTCTCGATCGTCGATCAGCTGCCCTCCTATCCGGACTGGATGTTCAACGTCTGGGCCGGCGGCGGGCGGACCGGGGACCAACCGTCCCGGTTCTTGCAGAACGAGTTCCTGCACAACACGTGGGGACTCGACCGCGTTCCCGTCGGACGCTCGCGCAACGCCTGGGACTACATGGGCGGCGGCTCGCTGACCTACTCCCGGGAAGGCGAACCGTTCGCCGACGACGACATCCGCGGCCGGATCTTCGGAGGGTTCGGCGCCGCGCTCGGCACGATCTACAACGAGCCGTTCGTGCACGTCGGCGCGGAGATCCACCTGCACGACTGGAACATGAAGGTCGGCATCATGGATCGCTTCTCGCTACCCCGCGAGGGAGACGCGTTCTCCGAGGTCGCCGACCAGAGCAACGTCGCGCAGCTCTACATCGGTTACGTGCCGAGCCGCCTCGGCAGCAGCGCCGAGTGGTTCGACTGGCTCGGCGCGCCGGAGTTCGGATTCACGTTCACCCATGACTCGGGGCTGTTCGTCGAGTCGGTGACCAACGACCCGATCGACACCTGGTTCATCTCGATGATGGTCAAATGGCCGACCGGCCTGAAGTTCGAGCTGTGGAACGACATCCTCAACAGCACCGACTTCGGACCGACGGTCGGCATGGTGTTCAGCGTCGACGTGATGACCCTTTGGGAACAGAGGTGGTTCTGATGACGAGAGCACTCCTACTTCTGTCTTTGGCGCTGCTCGTGTTTCCGTCGTGCAGCTCGACGCCGGTACTCGTGCTCAACGCGCACACCGGCGCGGAGCCGCGCAAGGAGCGGCAGGCTCGCGTCCGGTTCGCGCGGGCGGTCCCGAGATACATCGAGCTCGAGGAAGGCACGCCGCCCCCCGCGGTCGACCCGGCGACGGTCCACTACACGTTCGGCGACACGACCGAGCCCGTCACCAGGTTGGTCGAATTCCAGCTGCCGTTCACGTTGAAGAACGACACGGACGAAGCCTGGCAGCTCGAGTCGAAGCACTTCGAGCTGGGCTGCACTGGGTTCACGCGAGCCGCCCACATCGGTTCGCCGGTCGTCACCACGGTGCCCGCGAGCAGCAACGCCAAAGTCCACGTCGCGTTCCGGCTCGACTTCCACGGCGACGTGACGCGCGAGTCGTGCGTGCACCAGACCTATGACCTGATCGTCAAGAACGGCGAGGACGAAGAGGTCCTCAAGCGCTCGATCGCGATGTCGGACGTCCACCACGGCAAGCAGCTCGGACGCTTCGCCGGAGTCTTCGTCGGCCTCGTGGTCGTGATCGCGATTCTCTGAGTCCGGAGACCGACGTCACGCCAACAGCTCGTGCACGACGTGGCCGTGCACGTCGGTCAGCCGGAAGTCACGGCCACCCAAGTGGAACGTCAACCGCTCGTGGTCGAAGCCGAGCGCGTGCAGGATCGTCGCCTGGAGATCGTGCACGTGGACCGGATCCTCGACGATGTGGAAGCCGAACTCGTCCGTCTCGCCGTGGGTGTGGCCCGTGCGGAAACCGCCGCCCGCGAGCCACATCGTGAACGCCTGCGGGTGGTGGTCGCGACCGAGCTTGCGTCCGAGCGCCGGGTTGGTCTCGACCATCGGAGTCCGGCCGAACTCGCCACCCCAGATCACGAGCGTCTCGTCGAGCAATCCGCGCTGCTCGAGATCAGCGATCAGCGCCGCGCTCGCCTGATCGGTCTTGCGGCAGTTGTTGCGCGTGTTGCCTTCGACGTCGGTGTGCGCGTCCCAACCCTCGTGGAAGATATTGATGTAGCGCACCCCGCGCTCGACCATCCGTCGCGCGAGCAGGCACGCGCGGGCGAACGACGGCTTGTCCGGGTCGCATCCGTACATGTCGAGCGTCGCTGCGCCCTCGCTGTGTAGGTCCATGAGCTCGGGCGCCGACACCTGCAAGCGCGCGGCCATCTCGCACGCGGCGATGCGCGTTTCGATCTCGGGATCACCGACGACGCTCGCGCGCTCTCTGTTGAGCCGGTCCAGTAGCGACCAAGTGTCGCGCTGCAGCTCGGCCCCGAAGCCTTCGGGCGTCGACACGTTGAGGATCGGATCCTTGCCGTCGCGAAACCGGACGCCAGTGAAGTGCGACGGCATGAAGCCGCTCGACCAGAGCGCGCTGCCGCCACTCAGCCCGCTGCCGGTGCTCATGACGACGAACGCGGGCAGGTCCTCGGTCTCCGCCCCGAGCCCGTAGAGCACCCACGATCCGATCGACGGGCGACCCGGCTGGAAGAAACCGGTGTTGAAGAACAACTGCGCCGGAACGTGGTTGAACTGGTCGGTATGCATCGACCGCACGATGCACAGCTTGTCGACGACCTTCGCGAGATACGGCAAGGGCGCACCGAGCGTGGCACCCGACTCGCCGTGCTGCGCGAACGAGAACCGCGGACCGAGCACCGCGGCGTCCGGCTGGATGAACGCGTAGCGCTGGTCGCCGATGATCGACGGGGGAAGCGGCTTGCCCTCGAGCTCCGCGAGCTTCGGCTTGGGGTCGAACAGCTCGAGCTGACTCGGCGCGCCGCACGACGCAGTGCTCGCCACTCGGCGCGTCAAAAGTCCGGAAGAACGCGAACGGCGCGGTGCGCTTCTGGAACGTGTAGACGCTGCGACGCACCCGATCCTCGCCCTTGCCGGCGCGCCACTTCGGCTTGCCGAACGCGATCTCGGTGATCCCGTCGGGCTGCGGCAGCCGCACCGGTGGGCCGAACATCTTCGATGACAGCACGCCGGCCGCGCGCAACGCCGCGTCGCGGATGACCTCGCCTTCGATGCGGAAGCGCGGCGCACGCGCGAGCCAACGGTTGTCGGGGTCGCGCTCTCGGGCCTCGACGGAGACGCGCGAGCTCTGCTTGTAGGTCTCGCTCGTGACGATCCAGGCCGCCGCTCGTACACCAGCGCCTCTCCCTCTCCACTGGCGGCACCAAGGTGACCTACAAGCTGAAGCGCAAGTTCCGCGACGGGTCCACCCACG
>JANQJF010000009.1 GCA_028281765.1 Planctomycetota bacterium
CTACCGGGCACCTACGACCGTGACGGCGGCATGACACGAAGGCGCGGACACTTTCCGCGCCCCAGTTACCCCTTGCAAAATGGTGGGCAGTCCCCCCCAGCTAGCGCCCGGTCGCTTTCTCGGCTGTTCTGAGGAGCGCGCTTGGCGTGGTCTCAAGCGCTTCCGCGAGGTCGAGTAGTGATTTGATCGTCAGGTTCCGCACGCCTCGTTCGACGCCGCTGATGTAGGTTCGGTGTAGTTCTGCTTCGAGTCCTACGTCTTCTTGTGAGAGTCCGAGCCGCTCTCGTGCTGCTCGCACTGCCGCACCCAGCGCGGTCAGGAACCGGTCTTCGTGATCGCTCGTCACGATCGCAAAGTGTTCGGACTGAGCCGTTTACGTCTACAGACTATGAGTCACACCTCCTCCTTGCCTGCAGACCGAAGACCAGGCCAGCCCCCTTTCTTGCGGCTAATTTGCAGGCCACCTGCATGCGTCGCACACCGACCGGATTGAGGCCGTGTAGTTCTTGGACGAAGACGTGATGGTCGGCTTTGATCGCGGCCTCAGCCATCACTCTTACTCACACTGCTGCGTCGATCATGTCTCTGATCTTGCGCAGTGTCGCGACTGCTCTATCTCGCTCTTTTTCTGTTGCCTTGACGGATTCGAGGAAGCCGGAAAGTGAGCTCGCTTGAGCATTCTTGCTGCGGCCCCTCTTGCCGGCTTTTCGCCCCGCCTTCTTCGCAGTCTTTTTCTTCGGTGACGATACGCCGAGAATCTCGCGGGCACTCCCAATGGCCCGGCCGGCGACTCTCACGCCCGTCTTTTCGCTGAGTTCCTTCCAGTCATCGGGGTTCATCGCCGGGTTCTGCTTGAGCATGAATACCGCGAGTGCGACGGATTCGGGTTTCGCTTCGAGTGTGGGATAGGCGACTACGGTGTCGTTGTAGGCTTTGTCGTTCCAAGAGGTCATGTGAGCAGTCCTTGTATTGGTAACACCCCCTTCGTCCCCTGGAACGAGGACCAAACTAGCACGCTTTCACCACTGATCCACCCTGAAACAGGAAGAAGTCAAGCCGCTCGACCTATCCTGAATGACTTGGCACGTTCTTGTTCGTGGAATTCGAGCTGGACTGTGCGTTGCGGGAATCGGCTGTCGCGCTTCGGCTCTTAAAGAGAACGTGTTGCCGAGAGTTATCGGCCAACGGACGTAGCGGAGACTTCGAACGTGGTTCGCGCAGTCCAGGGCACGTAGCTGCGGGATTTTTTGACTGAATTCAGTCACGCCCGGCCCCACCGCTTCGCTGAGAGAGTCGTGAGGACCCGAACCCGGGTCCGACTTTTCCACGGAGCCCGACATGCAGACATTCGATCATCGCTTCTTCGCCGTGTTGACCCTGGCCGCGAGCTTCGGGGCAGCAGCACAAACCCCGATCACCACCCTACCCGCCGCCCCGACGTTCTACGCAGTCCACTGGCCGAACGGCAGCCACACCAATCCGGACCTCGTGTCGATCAGCGTCGATCCAGCGATGCAGGTCGCCAACATGAAGTTGATCGGCCCGATCGGGGTCAACGCGAGCCAGCCGCACCCGTCATCTGTCGCCGGCCTGGCGTTCGATCGCTGCGGTCGCCTCTGGGCCGCCGGAGACGGTGTATGCAGCGTTTTGCAGGACAGCTCCCCGTGGTGGCATCACAACAGCTGCCTCTTCGAGTTCGTCGATCCCGCGAATGGCGCAGACGCGATCGTGCACGGCACGCTGACGCCGGGCGGGCTGAACATCCCCGGTTGCCGCGCACTCGCCGGACTCGAAGACGGCGACCTCTTGCTGCAAATGCTGCACACCGCGAGCGACATCACCGCGTTCGATCCTCGTTGCGCGACCGAGACCTGTCCGGGTTCGACGCAGACGATCTACGGGGTCTCCGGCATCGGCGAAGCGAACGGCCTCGCCTACTCGGAGGCGACCCCGGGGTTCTTCTACGCGATGTACGGCGACACGATCCACAAGGTCCCGCTGTCCCCGCCGCACCCGACGGCGACCCCGATCAGCACGCCCCACTTCAGCAACGCACGATGCTTGACGGCATCAGACAACATCTTGTTCACGATCACGGACACCGGTTCGGACGAGTGTCTCGAGTCGTTCTACGTCACCGGCACGGTCGGACCGGGACCATCCTTCCCGATCGTTCGACAGGGGGGATTAGTGGGCCACATCGAGGCCCTCGCACTCAACCGGTCCCACGACCTCGGGGGTGCGAGCACAGGGACGACGAGCATCCGCGCGAGCGGTGGCATCACGACCTGCCTCGGCGTCGAGGTCGACTCACCGGCCAACCAATTCCAACCCGGCGCAATCCTGTTCTCGTTCGTCTCGACCCTGCCGATCCCGTACCACTACCTGCGGACGCCACTGTTTGGCGGCGAGATCCTGACAACACCGTCGGGACTGACATCGCTTCCGATCAACCTGGACTTGCTCGGCTACTTCGAGACCGACTTCCTCCCGCCGCCACCATCGCCAGTCTTCGCTGGGCTGATCGTGCAATCCGCGGTGTTCACGGGCGCGACGATCGACCTCTCCGCGGGCATTTTCGTCGACAGCCGCTGACTTCACACGATCAAAACTGCACCCCCGAACGAGAAGAACCGATACCTCTCCCGCGCCGCCTCCTCGTACACCGCGAGCATCTCCTCCCGCCCCGCGAACGCGCTGACCAACATGAACAGCGTCGACTCGGGCAGGTGGAGGTTCGTCATCAGCGCATCGACGACGCGCAGCTCGCGGCCGGGCGCGTACAAGAACAGGATCGGACAACTCGAATCGAGCTCGAACACGATCCGAAATCAGCCTGCTGCACTTCGTCTGCGTGCTCTGTGAAAGACACCAACACCAGACCTGGATTATCGAGAACCGCTTGCCGCGCCGCCGCGGCTCCTTCGAGATCCGCGATGCGCAAGTCCGAGCTGAGTCTACCGTGCCGGGTAGCGGATAGTAATCGATGAGCCTGAGTGCGGGACAGAATCACATCGGATTTACGAACTACCATCAGCCGCACTACTGACGGTTCCTCAGCCGCACTCGAAGACGGTTCGTGGATCGGGATTGTCCGCCATGCTGGAACTCGGAACTCGCTCGCTTTGGAGGAATCGAAGCCTCACCCCGGTTCCTCTTCTCGCAGCCCAGCGAGTACGGTTGAATCAGCGTCCCGTGGCTTTCTCAGCCGCTCGGAGCAAGGTGCTCCGTGAAACTTCGAGGGCGTCGCAGAGGTCGAGCAGCGACTTAGTCGTGAGGTTGCGAACTCCTCGCTCCACGCCGCTGATGTAGGTGCGGTGCAGCCCGGCTTCGAGCCCTACGTCCTATTGTGAGAGCTCAAGCCGTGATCGAGCAGTGCGCCACGTTTCTTCAGGCGGCTGACTTCGAACATCGAGACACGCGCCTGTCACCTTTCGAGCGTTCTTGCCAGCTCTGTTTGTAGGCGTTTTCTTGCTCGGTAGAGTCGTTGGCGGATTGCGGTGGCGGCTACTTCGTCTTCCCCTCCTATCTTGGTGCATGGTTGCTGTTCGTAGTAGAAGCCGTTGATCGCGTTTCGCTCGTCCTGGCTCAGGTTTTTGATCGCTTCTCGCACGGGTTCATAGCGCTCGTTCGTCACGGCATCTTCGAGCGGGGTATACGCTTCGCTGCCGTACCGTTCTTCGTCGTAGTGTTCGTGACCGCGACATCGAAGACTCATTGATCGCGATGCGACTGCTCGCCCGATCGCGATGAGCCATCCAACGGGATGGCGGGGCGGCCCCCGACTTCTCACCGCACCGTAGGCTTCCACAAACGTCTCTTGCACGATGTCGTCGAGGTCTGCTCGTTGCACGTAGTGTCGTTTCGTGAGAGCGCGTCGCAGCGCTGATTCGTAGCGTGAGAGTTCACACGTGTCGTCGCGCGCTTCGCTGACGCCTTCCCCAGGGTCGTGTTCACAGGATGACATCCTCTGCGAGTCCATGCAGTGGATCACGCTGCCGCGCAGCCTCGCGCTTCTTCACTGATGTGAGCACTGCCTCGAGCAATTCAGCGAGTGACGGCTCCCGACCAACCACGCCCCGTTCTGGTTCAGGGGACACGCGGCCTCATCGGCCGTCGCATACCAGCGCATTCATCATCGAATTGCGCACAGAAACACTGCCAGGAGCAGAACAACTCAGGATCACACGTCACGACCGGCCGTACCGGTCCTGAACGATGAACCTGAGCCAGCCCCCAACTTAGGACCGTACGAAAAGTGAGTCTTCGGGGTCGGTTGCTTGGGAATTGAGAATGGCGTCCGGATCGCTCCGGCGCGTCGATACGCCGTCACCGTGCTGGGGGGCATGCCCCCCAGCACGGTGAGCGGCAAGA
>JANQJF010000073.1 GCA_028281765.1 Planctomycetota bacterium
TCGTCTGAAGTCCGTAGCGAAAGTAGCCGCGTCAGTCGATTCGCGCGCAAGGCGCTGCGACGACACGGCTTGTCAGTGGACAAGTCGAGGAGCAGCAACGCAGCGAGCGGGTCGAATGGCCGGTTACTCATGATGCGGACTTCGGACGCGACGCCCCACTAGCGCGGCGGATGCGTCAGCGTCACGCCGGATCTGCGCTCGGGCGTCAGTTGCTCGCCCCGGAGAGGATCGTGGCCTGGGTTCCGCCGTTCGTGAGCACGAAGTCGCCGGCGGGTCCGACGTAACGCACGTCCGTCGTGTCGATGACGATGCCGCCGGCTTCGGTCAGCGTGACCTGGTCGAACGATGCGGCCGTGTCGAGCACGAGGAGAGCGGACTGGAATACGTGCAGGACGAGGGCCTGCGGTGCGTTCGGGAGCGTCGCGTTTCTCGCCGTGAACACCGAATACCCTCCGCCGGGCGCGACCACCTCGGTCGAGAGTTCGATGCCCGGCGGCGTGGCGAGGGCGATGTGGCCCGACGCCGGGTCGAGGAACAGATCGCCGTCCGCCGCCGCGATGCGCAACCTGGGCGGTGCACCGAACGACGAGCCGATCCGCGGTAGGTCGCGCAGCGTTCGCTGCATCAGCCAGGTCGTGCCCTGCACGGGGTCGACGTGGCGCACGCGCATGGCCGTGCCCGTGCCGAACTCGACGGTGACGAGCTCGCCGCTTGCGGTGCGGTATCCGGACACGGGAGCCAGCGTGCCGGTGTCGAACGGCGGCGTGGCGGTCGGTCCCGTCAGGGTCACGTTGCGGACGACCGTGGTCTCGGTCGTGATCTCGAAGATGTCGTGCGCGGCCGGATCGCCGATCGACACGAACAGGCTCGTGCCGAGGAATGCCGGCAGGATCGAGCCGCCGATGTACGGCTCGAAGTTCGCATCCGAGGTGATGTGGGTCGTCGGTAAGACGTCGCTCGTGTCGAGCACGAAGATCTCGTCGCGGATCGTCGACTCGACGTACATCAGGCGTGAGCCGTCGTGGTTGAGCAGGAGTTCGGGGCCCTCGGGGTTGTCGGGCAGGTAGCCGGCTTCTTCGTACTTCGCCGGCGGCGCCGACAGCTGCGCCGCGGCGGGGGCGACGCCGTCCGCGAGCCACAGCGTTTGCAGGTCGTCCGGTCCGAACAGGAACGCGATCCGCAAACCGTCACCGGACAACGCGAGCTCGTCGTCGAGTTCGTCCGCGGGCGTGGCCGGTGGCGTCAAGTTCTCGATCGGCGAGCCGTCCGCCAGGCCGCAGCGCCAGATCCGGTCGTCGTCTGTCACGAAGAATACGTGCGTGGCGCCGGGAGTCAGGCTCGGCTCTTCGATCCCGACACCGAACGGGAGGGGAACCTCACGCGCGGGTGCGCCGGAGCTCGCGTAGTCGAGACCGTCGAGCCGAGCGACGATCAGGTGTGAGAGCGTCGCGAAGGCGGCGTGATCTCCGGACGGGGAGACACCGACCGCCGGGAGATACGGGTCCACGCCCGGCGGATTGGCCGGCTCCTCGTGTACTACGATTGGCTCGCCGTTCGGCCGAATCAGCAGGAAGCCGTAGAACGCCCCGCTGTTGCGTCGATACCGGATCAGCTTCGCGCCCGACGGCGTTTCGATCAGGTGCGTGCCGTGCCGCCAGACGCGCCGCGATCTCGTGCCGTCGAGGTCTCCGAGCGTCGTGCGCTGCGTCTTCTCGATCGGCAGGATCGCGACGTCGCTGAGGAACGTCGTGCTGCCGGTGCCCGGCTGGGACTCGTCCCAGGTGCGGATCGTCATGTGCTCGCCCTGGGTGCCCTCGAGGACGGTGATCACTCCCTGCCCGGATGCGGTCGGTGCGAACAGGACGGGGAGGAGAGAGGCGGCTAGGAGTTTCGAGGTGGACATGGCGGACCTGGAAGCGAGTCAGGGTACGTGCGTAGAAGAAGCAACAGCAAGCCCCGTGCCGACCCGATTCGGGCTGCGAGGCGTCCGGAATGCGCACGGGTCCCGTGCGGATTTCGGTCACTCTTCGCGGTCGCGCTGGCGCCGGAGCTTGTCGTAGAGCGCCGTGCGCGAGATCCCCAGCAGCTTCGCGGCCTTCGTCTTGTCTCCGCTCGTGGCGTCGAGAGCGGCCGTGATCGTGCGGTTTTCGGCTTCGCGCAGCGTGAGGACCGGCCAGGCCGACCGCGTCGACGCGGCGGTCTCCGGCGTCGAGTCCGGCAGCTGCACGTCGACGATCTGGTCGCCGTCGGCCAGGAGGAACGCGCGGGACACGACGTGGTGTAGTTCTCGGACGTTGCCGGGCCACGAGTAGGAGCCGAGTCGGGAGAGCGCACCGCCAGACCAGCGGATCGACCTGCGATGTTCTCGGTTGAGGCGAGTGAGGAACGTCTGGGCGAGCTGCTCGATGTCCCCGTCCCGGTCGCGCAGTGGTGGGACCGTCAGCTCGACCGCTACGAGCCGGTAGTAGAGATCCCGACGGAACTCGCCGGAGTCGCTGAGTTCGAGCAGGTTCTTGTGGGTCGCGGACACGACGCGTGTGTCGATCGCGATCGGGGCGCTGTCGCCGATGCGGCGGATCTCGCGTTCTTGCAGCGCGCGCAGCAGTTTGGCCTGCAGCGCGAGCGGCATGTCGCCGATCTCGTCGAGGAAGAGCGTGCCGCCCGACGCGACTTCGAGGAGACCGACCCGGTCCGCGTCCGCGCCGGTGAACGATCCCTTCTTGTGGCCGAACAGCTCGCTCTCCATCAGCTGTTCGGGGATCGCCGAGCAGTTGAGCGGGACGAAGGCGTTCCGCGCTCGTGCGCTTCCGTCGTGCAGAGCGCGCGCGACGAGCTCCTTGCCGGTGCCTGTTTCGCCGTGCACGAGAACGGGAAGCTCGCTGTCGGCGACTTTCTCGATACGCGTGCGGAGCCCGGCCATCGCGGGGCTGTCGCCGATCATCTCGGTCGTCTTGCGCTTGGTCGCGCGCTTCGCGACCGTCAGCTCGCGTCGGCTCGTCTCGAGTTCTTCCTCGAGCTGCTCGCTGCGGACCATGCGGTCGACGGCGATCGCGGCTTGGTCGGCGAGCACTTCGAGGTGTTCGGCGGCATGGTCGTCGAACACGCCGGCGCGGCCCGCGTGCTCGACGTAGATCGCGCCGACGTTGCCGTCCGCGGACCGGATCGGGACGCAAATCGCCGAGCGCTCGCGTAAGTTCTGCACGCTCGGCATGTCTGCAAGGTCGCGGTCGTGGAGGACGTCTTCGGAGCGCAGCACGTGCTGCTGCTGCACCGCGCGGTTGGCCATCGAGCGGCTGTAGGCCAACGACTGATCGCCGTCCGCCCCCGCGCTGACCTCGCGGCGCAGGCCGCCGCCACGTTCGATCAGCAGGTAGCCCGAGCGGCCGCCGGTCAGCGCGATGGCCGTGTCGAGGATGTGCGTCATCGCGCGCTCGAGGTCGGATTCCGCCGCGAGCCGCCGGTTGACCGCGACGAACGTGCGGAAGATCTCGCGGGAAACCGAGCCGTTGCCTGTGTCAGACGGCATCGGATCATTCTCGGTGGAGTCGACTGCTGGTAAAGGCCCCGATTCTCCCAGCGCGAGCGCCCGGCTCAGGGCTTCGGCCTCCGGCTGGAGGTTGGACGGGATCCCGAGGGCCGTCGCCGTCGCGAGATGGCGCCGGGCACCGTCGAGATCGCGCGTTCCGAGTAGCGCCCGCGCGAGGCGAATCTCGACCAGGCTGCGATGCAATCCGAGCCCGATCGCGTCGAATCGCCGCAGCGCGTCTTGCAGGCGGTCGACGGCCACCGGGAAGTCCCCGAGCTCGAGGCTCGTCGATCCCAGGTTGGCGATCGACAGCGCGATCCCGCGATCGTCGCCGACGTGCTCGAACAGCGCGTGTGCGTCGCGGTGGTGCGCGACGGCCTGCTCCAGGTCGCCGCGCTCGCGCGCGAGTGTCCCGAGGCTCGTCGCCGCGGTGGCCGCGTGCCGGGCGTGGCCGAGTTCGAGCAGGACGCGGCGTGCCGATTCGTAGGCGGAATCGGCTGCGCCGAGATCTCCTGCGCGCCTCAGGCATTCGCCGAGGCAGGTCTGGACCGCGGCCTGCAAGAACGGCTCGACGTCGGCGCGGACCAGTGGTTCGACGACGGCGCGCGCCGCGTCGTTCTCGTCGATTCCGAGCAAGGTCCATGCGTAGGTGATGCGTTCGGCCGGGGAGGGACGGTCCTCGATCAGCGCCTGCATGCGTCGATGCGCCGCGCGCGCTTCCCCGCGAACGTGTTCGATCGTCGCGGCGAGCCGCTCGCGATCCCGGTGGCGAGCCGGTGACGAGGCGGAGTCGAGCCGGCGTGCGGCGCGGTCGATCTGACCGAGATCGAACAGTGCCCGTGCGTGCAGCACCGGGTCTAGGGACGCGAATGGCAGCGCCGAACCCGGTTGTCCCGCTGCGAGAAGGCCCTCCGCCAGCGCGAGCGTCCATTCGGATTCTTCGGCGGCCGTGTCGAAGTCGCGCGTGCGGTGCTGGCGCAGCGCGGCCTCGACGCGCCCCGAGGCCGCGAGGGCGGCGAGTTCGGTCGGCGACGACACGTCGGGAATCGCGGCTTCGTCGTCGATCCGCCCGCTCATCGCGTCGGGCCAGATCCAGCGCACGCCGTCGGGGACGATTCGGCCGCTCGCGACGAGGTCCTCGAGGATCGTGGCGACGCCCGCGACGGAGTGAGCACCGCGGTTCCGCATCGACGCGGCGATCGAACGAGCGTATTCGGGCGGCACCGCGAGCGTCAGGACCAAGTGTTCGGCGACCGCGGACGGGTCGAGCTCGGGAAGCTCGATGGTCGTCGTGTCGCCGTCGCCGTGGAGCTCGATGGCTGTGCTCTGCTCCCGCGAATGCACGCGCGGCGGAGAGTCCGGTCGGATCTCGGCGGCGACGTGGAGCGCGAGCGAGAGCCGCGTCTCTTCGTCTTCGCCTCGCAGCGTGACATCGTGTGCGGACGCGAGCGTTCGTCGCATGCGAGCGATCGCCTCGGCATGCACGAACACGGGATCTGGCCGCAGCGCCGCGAGGGGTGGGCGGCCGCCCTGGCCGGACAGCGACTCGATCAGCGCGCGCGCATCCGGGTAGGGCCTTCGTCCGGGATCGCGGTCCAGGAGCGCGGGCAGGACTCGGTCGAACGGCGGCGGCAGCGCCGCGGCGTCGATCCCGGTCGCGGCGAAGAAGCCTGTGTCCAGAAGTCGCTGTCGGAACCCCTGACTACGAATCCCGCCCGATGAGCGATCGAGCGCGTAGGCGAGCAGCGCCCCGACCGAGTACAGATCGGACCGTTCATCCGCGGCCGCGCCGAGGAATCGCTCGGGCGCCGCGAACAGCAGCGAGCCGCCGGTCGCGGGGTCGCCGCGCCGACGCGACAGGCCGAAGTCGAGCAGGGCGTGTTCGCCGTTCGGTCGACGGATGATGTTCGCCGGCTTGATGTCGAGGTGGAGCACGCCGCGCAGGTGGACGAACGCGAGGATCTCGAGCAGTTCGACCGCGAGCTGCAGCGCGTTCGCCGGAGCGAGCGGGAAGTCCGAGCCGAGCGGTCGTCCCTCGACGTGCTCTCGCAGCAAGAACGCACGCCCATCCTCGGTCTGACCGACCTCGAGGATGTGGGGGATCGCCGGATGGTCGAGCGACGTCAGCAGTGAGACTTCACTCGGAGTCTGGCCGGCTTCGAGCACCTTGAGGACGGCGCGCGATCGCTCGGGCCGGTCCGGCTCCTCCACGAGACCGGACCAGCCTTCCCCACCGGAAAAGACCTCGACGACGCGGAAGCGCGTCGCGAGGTCAGGTGTCGGTACTACGGATCGAGGGGTCAACGCTCCGACTGTACCTCGCTCAGTCCTCGACAGTCTTACTATCGGGATTGGTGATGATCAGGTTGCTGCCTCCTTCGACCATGACGGCCTGGGAGCTGACTTCGACACCGAGCAGGGACGGGCTGTCCGGCATCGTGAACTGGAACTGGACCTGGCCGAACGGTCCGATCGTCCCGGACTGGAGCACTCCGATGCTCGCGCCGAGAACCCACGTGCCCGCCGCGCCGATCGGGGCGTAGGAGGTGTTCGCGCGGAAGTTCACGAACACCGCGTACTGGGCCCCGGACGGACCGAACAGCTCCCAGGTGTTCGAGTCGCCGAACCGGAGGTTGCCCATCGAGAACATCTCCGGCACGACGTTCGCCGAGACGACGTCGAGCGTCGTCGGGTTCGAGCCGATCTGCACGACCTGCATCTCCAGCTGCATGTCGTTCTGGTGCGTCGCGTCGTGGAGCGTCTGCAGGTTGAGCGTCGAGCTGACGAGCCGGATGTGGGTCGCGTCGAGCTGGAACAGGTTCGCGGTGCCCTGGATGCCGTCGACCTCGCCGCGGACGAGCTGGGTCTGAGCGGAAGCGACGGTCGCGAGAAGCGCGGAAGCGAGAATGCCGAACGTGAATCGAGTCATGGGTCTTCGTCTTTGTTGAAAGGAACGACCCAAGACTGGGCAACGAGCGTGCCAACCGCTCGGAGCGGGTGCGGTGTCCGCAATCCGGTCGGATCGCGGTCGCGAATCCGGACGCGGAGCACTAGCCGGCCTTGGGGCCGGCGTAGCACACGTTCACATAGGCACGGCCGCCGCGCGCGCTCAGCGCCGGCAGCGAATCGCCGCACCGCACGGCGCCGCGGCCGCGGACCGTGACGTCGCCGATCTGCAGCTCGCCCTCGGCGTCGTGGTAGATCGCGACCTCGCGCGGCTGCTGACGGCCTGAGTGTTCGGGCAGCTCGATCGTGGCGCCGTCCGGAATCACGACTTCGTCGAGGCACAAGCCCAACGACTTGTAGTCGAGATCGAGAATGCGCTCCGCGATGACACCGTCGCCGATCTCGAGCTTCGCGATGCGGCGCGGCAGGATCGCCTCGGGCGAGGTCAGGAACGCCTCCTTCGGCTTCCACGTCCCGGTCGCCGGATCGAACGCCTTGCCGCTGCCGGACATCTGCAGCAGTGGCTTCTGGCTGAGGCTCTCCTTCGGGGACTCTGGCTCCGGGAGTTCCGGCTGCCGCACCGACCAGGTCAGCGCGAAGCCGCGGCCGTTCTCGAGCTTGTAGGGAGTCGACGGCGGGAGGTAGACGCCGAGTGGCCGGCCCTCGTACGGCGTCTCGCGAAGGCCACGCTGCATCCACGAACCGCCACCGGCGTAGAGGTCGTGGGTGCCGGACAGCACGAGTAGGAAGCTCTCGCCGTCCGGGGTGCGGCGCTCGTACGGCGTCTCTGCGAGCTCGACCACGCGAGCTTCGAGCAGCCAGGACGAGTCTTCGAACGACGCGGCGGAGGAGCCGTCGTCGGCTTGAGTCAAAGCGATGGATTCGATCACGGGTCGATGAGTTCGATCTTGGCGGATTGCACGAGGTCGCGGACGTACTCCATCGCGAGCTCCTCGCGCAGCCGGACGAGCAGCTGCGCGTCGGTCGGCGCGGGGTCGATCTTCGAGACCATGACGAGGTAGAAGCCCTGCTCGGTGCGCACGGGTTCGGACACGACGAACGGGTCGAGGTGGTAGGCCGCGTCGAGCACCGCGCGCGGCAGGCTCTTCGACATCAGTGCATGCTTGCCGACGTCGCCGCCCTTGACCTTGGACGTCGGGTCGTCGCTGTGGATGCGCGCGGCGGTTGCGAACGCCATGCCGTCGTCGAGCCGTTCGCGAACGGCTTCGACGCGTTCCTTGGCCGCGGCGAAGTCGAGCGGCACGAGCTGGTTCGGCCGCTCGGTCGCGCGCACGAGGATGACGTTGATCTTGCGCTTCGGCCCGTGGCGCAGGAGCACGTCTCGGCGCTCCTTGTTGAGCTTCTCCTTGACCACGGCGTGGGGGAGCTCGGCGTCGATGATCTTGCGGCGTTGCACCTGGGCGCGGATCACCGGCGACTCGCGCAGCGCCTTCACGGAAGTGCCTTGGGCTTTCAGCAGCTCCTCGTACGACGCGCCGCGATACCGCGGGTCGGATTCGATCAGCTTGCGACGCCGCAGGATCTCGTGCTGGATCTCGTCCGGGGAGACCGTGAGGCCGAGGCGGGTCGCTTCGGCGTGCAGCAGCTCGCGCACGACGATCTGACGGACCGCGCGGTCCCGGGTGCTGCGCGACGCGTTTTGCAGGAGCACGTCGCCGAGGTCGGCGAGGGTGAGGTTCTTGTCGCCGATGCGCGCCACGAAGCCGGCGCCGAGCTTGTCCGCATCGGTGATGACTCCGCGCTTCTGCCGCGCCTCTTCGAGCCAGAGCGCGAGCAGCTCGTTGGTGATCTCGGCGCGACTGCGCAATCCCGCGCTCTTCATGACGAGTCGCTCGTGCGCGATGCTCAGCGAGACGTAGCTCTCTTCGAAGGCGTCTCGGGTGAGGTTCTTCTCGCTGAGGAACTTCGCGAGATCGAGACCGTGCGACTCGAGGCGTTCGCCGAGATCCCGCACGTAGGCGTCGATGTCGTCGCGCGTGGGGGCGAGGCCGGCCGCAGCCGCGGCGTCCGCGACGAGGGTCTTGTCGACGAGGTGCGCGAGGGCCTCCTGGCCGCGCGGGCGCAGGCGTTCGCGGCGGGCGATCTCGAGACCGAGCTCGGTATTGGAGATTTGCCGGGTCTCGCCGCGGACCTCGTACGTCGCCGCGACCTCGCCGTCCTGAGCGACGGCGAGTCCGGCCAGCGAGGCCGCCGAGATCAGGGAAACGGCGCGCATCGGGTTTCGCAAGTTCATGGAACGGGTAGCCTAAGGGGGTCCACGGCGATTTCGACCATGAGCGAGCACAACGACGCACTCAACTATCACTCGACACCGCCAGCCGGCAAGGTCGAGATTCAGCCGACCAAACCGTGCGTGACCCAGCAGGATCTGTCGCTGGCGTATACGCCGGGGGTCGCGGAGCCTTGCCGGGAGATTCACAAGGATCCGGAGAAGGTCTTCGACTACACGGCCAAGGGGAACCTGGTCGCGGTCGTCACCAATGGAACGGCGGTCCTCGGCCTCGGCGACATCGGCCCCGAGGCCGGCAAGCCGGTGATGGAGGGTAAGGGAGTGCTCTTCAAGCGGTTCGCGGGAATCGACGTGTTCGACATCGAGCTGGACGCACCTGGCGTCGACGGATTCTGCCAGGCCGTCAAGGCGATGGCGCCGACGTTCGGCGGGATCAACCTCGAGGACGTGAAGGCGCCCGACTGCTTTCTGATCGAAGAGCGGCTGCGAGCGGAGCTCGACATCCCGGTTTTCCACGACGACCAGCACGGCACGGCGATCATCATCTGCGCGGGGTTGGTCAACGCCGTGATGCTCGCCGAGAAGCGCATGGAGGAGATCACGATCGTGTTCTCCGGTGCGGGTGCGGCAGCGCTAGCGACCGCGCGACTCGTGCAGTGCCTCGGCGTCAAGCGCGACAACATTCTGCTGTGCGACAGCAAGGGCGTCGTCTACGAAGGTGCACCGGGTCTGGAAAAGAACAAGTTCAAGGCCGAGTACGCCGCGAAGACCGACAAGCGCACGTTGGCCGAAGCGCTCGACGGTGCGGACGTCTTCATCGGCGTGTCGGTCAAGGACGTCGTCACGCCCGACATGCTGCGCTCGATGGCGTCGCGACCGATCGTGTTCGCGCTCGCGAATCCCGACCCCGAGATCCCGTACCCGGTCGCACGCGAGGCGCGGCCCGACGCGATCGTCGCGACCGGACGGTCGGACTTCCCAAACCAGGTCAACAACGTGCTCGGGTTTCCGTTCATCTTCCGTGGTGCGCTCGACGCGCGTGTGCGTGTCGTCAACGAGGCGATGATGATCGCGGCCGTGCACGCGCTGGCCGAACTCGCGCGGGAAGAGGTCGAAGAGTCGGTCAGCGAGGCCTACGGCGGACAGCGTCTGCGTTTCGGGCCCGAATACATCATCCCGAAGCCGTTCGATCCGCGTGTGCTTCTGCGCGTCGCTCCCGCGGTCGCGCTGGCCGCGACGATCTCGGGCGTCGCGCGCAAGCCGATCAACGACATCGACGAGTATCGACTCGAGCTCGAGCGGCTGCTCGGCAAGGAGCGCGAGGTGTTTCGCTACGCGGTCACGCGTGCTCGTGCCCGGCCGTGCCGCGTCGCGTTCGCGGATGGCGAGAGCCCGAAGGTGCTCAGTGCCGCCGGACAGCTCTTGGAGGAGGGCATCGCGCGACCGGTGCTGGTCGGGCGCGAGGCGAAGATGCTCGAGCAGCTCGAGTCGCTAGACATCGAGCTGCCGCTCGGTTCCGACCGTTGCGAAGTCATCAACCCGCGTGAATCCGATCTGCGGCCGGAGTTCGAGCGCCTGCTGTTCGAACGTCGGAACCGAAAGGGTCTGACGCTGCACGACGCGCAGCGGCGCATGGCCATGCGCAACGACTTCGCCGCGATGCTCGTCACGGAGGGGCACGCGGACGCGATGATCGCCGGGCTCGGTGGCAGTTTCCCCGAGACGCTGCGGCCGATCCTGCAGGTCATCGGCACATCGCCCGACGCCACGCGCGCCGCCGGCGTCCACGTGATGGTGATGAACAACGAGTTGTTCTTCTTCGCGGACACGACGCTCACGCTGGAGCCGACCGCGGAGCAGCTCGCCGAGACCGCGTGCCTGACCGCCGAGCTCGCGCAGCAGTTCGGCGTTACGCCGCGCGTCGCGATGCTGTCGTTCTCCAACTTCGGTTCCGTCGCGCACGAGTCCGCGACTCGGATGCGCCGGGCGATGGAGTTCGTGAGTTCGTGGCGGCCCGACCTCGAAGTGGAAGGCGAGATGCACGCGGACATCGCCCTGATGCCCGAGCACTCGAAGGACCTGTATCCGTTCTCCCGTCTCACCGGACAAGCGAACGTGCTCGTCTTCCCATCGCTCGAGGCCGGCAACATCGCGCAGAAGATCGCGCTCTGCGCCGGCGCGGAAGTGTCGATCGGACCGATCCTCGTCGGCCTGAACCGATCGGCGAACATCCTCGCGCCGTACGCGACCGTGGGTGAGATCGTCATGACGGCGGCGATCACCGCGATGCTCGCGGGGGCCGACAAGTCGCAGGCCGATCCGCAGGAGCTCGATCGCCTGCGTCTCGCGCGCCGCGCGACGACATGGGCGAGCGAGGACTCGCCGACTCCGGCCGAGTCGTGACCCGGCTGGATCGACACCTCGTGGCGCAGGCCTGCCGGTACACCGGCGTCGCGCTGGCGTCGGTCTGGATCGGGTCGGTTGCCTTGACCGTGTTGGGGACGTTCGGCGTAGCCGGGTTGCCCGACGCCGCCGCTCTCGGACTGCTTGCGGCCTGGAGTTTGCCCGTGGCAATCCAGTGCGCCGTGCCACTCGGTGCGGCGTGGGGCGCGTTCGTGCTCGTCGAACGGCGGGAGCTCGAGTCTCTCTTCACCGCGGGGCTGCCGCCCTGGCGGGTCTCGGCTGCGCTCGTCGCGCCGTTGGTCGTGATGGTTCCGATGCTCTACGTCGCCGTCCACGAGACGCGCCCGGCGGCACGGGCGGCTTGGACGGACCGAGCCGCTGCGCAGATCCGCACGTCGCCCGACGAGTGGATCGTGGATTCGGGCCACGGTCGTCGCGTTGGGGAACGCGCGATGGCGTTGACGACACTCGGTCGGCGCTCGGTCCTCGGGATCGTGTTCGATGCAGACGGGACGTCGGTGCAGGCCGGTCGGTTCGCATTCGCGACCGATGGTGCACAGTCGTGCGGAGAGTTCGCGCGCGCCGACATCGTGGTCGCCGCCGGACCGCCACCGCTCTCGATGCGGGTCGAGCAGGAGCTGTCGACCGCGTTCCTGAGTGACCGCGGCGAGGTCTGGGCCACCGCGCGGGCGTCCGTCGAGTCTTGGGACGTGCGTGGGTTCGCGGCGCGTGAGCTTCGGGCACGGTCCGTTGCCGTCTGGAGCTGCCTGCTGTCGACATTGCTCGTGACCATGCCGTTGTGGTGGTCTCGTGCGCGCGCGCGAGGAGTGCAGATCGGGCTGGCGGCTCTCGCCGTCGCGGCTTCCGCGGCGCTGCCGAGGTGGATGTCGTGAGCAGGGTGGGGCGACATGTCGGCGTGCGATTCGGCGCGTTTCTGATCGGGCTCCTGGCGGGATCGGTTCTGCTGTTCTGGGCGCTCGGCGCCGTGTTGCACTGGTCCGGGCCGTCCCCCTGGTCCGTCGTGATGCCGCTCGGCGTGCTCGCCGCATGGCTCACTCGTCGTCGCACTCTGGCGCTCGGCGAAGACGTCGCGATCGCGGCGTCCGGAACTTCACCCGTCTCCGAGGTCGGGTTTGCCGCAATCGTCCTGCTCGTGGCGCAACTCGTCCTGTGTTGGCCCGGGGAACAGCTCGCTCCGACGGATGAGGTGAAGTGGGGCCGCGTCTTGCACAGTCTCGATGCTCCTGAACGGCTGTTGGTTGCGCGAGGCCCGACGCAACCGGCGCTCGTCTTGGACGGTGGGGGTGCTCTCGCCGAGGTGTCGGCGGTCGCTACTCGAGCGGATGCGCCGGGGTTCGTCCCCGCGCGCTTCCGCTCCGGCCGCGCACGCGCCCAGCTGTTCTTCGCGCATCCACCGACGAGCCCATCGGACCATCCGCTCGATCCTGCGCCGTGGCGCTGGATCTACGTGGCCGCGGGGTTCGTCGTGGCTCTAGCGTGCATGCGTCAACGATTGCGGTGACGTCACCGCTGCAAGCGGCAGGCGGAACACGAAGCATGCGCCGCGCCAGTCACGCTCTTCGAACTCCAGCGAGCCGCGGTGCGCGTTTGCGATGCCGGCGCTGATCGCCAGTCCCAGCCCGACGCCCTGCGGCTTGTCTGTCAGGTCGACGCTGGACTGGCCGAACGCGGCGAACATCGTCGGCTGCTTCTCACGCGGCACGCCCGGCCCCTCGTCCATGACTCGCACGGTCGCCTGCTTGGCTTCGACCGACATCTCGACGTCGACGCGACCTCCCGGGAACGAGAATTTGATCGCGTTGTCGATCAGGTTGACGAGCACTTGCTCGACGCGCGCGCGGTCGCACTCGACCACGTAGAAGCCCTCCTGAATCGAGATCGCGACCTCGACGTTCTTCTCCGTCGCGGCCTTGCCCAGACTTTCGACGGCGCTCTCGACCATGTCGCGGAGATCGTGTTCCGCGACTTCGAGCTCGATGGCCTTCGCCTGCATCTTCGAGAACTCGAGCAGCGACTCGATGATCGCGAGCAACCGCTGCCCCTCGCGGTCGATGATCTGCAGAAACTCGAGTCGCGCGAGCGGGTCGTCTTCGGTGAAGTGGGTCAGAATCTCCGACGCCGCGAGAATCGACGTCAGCGGCGTCCGCATCTCGTGGCTGATGTTCGACAGGAACGCGTCCTTCGCCTGATCGAGCGTGCGCAGCTGTTCGTTCGCGCGCTCGAGTTGCGCGTTGCGTTCGGCGACGTCGCGCTCGAGTTCGTGCGTGTGCGCGGCATCGACGATGCGACTCTGCTCCAGTCGCTCCGCCATGATGTTGAACCGCCGCGTCAGAATCCTCAGATCGAGGAAGCCTCGCTCCGGCAGCTGCACGTCGAGCTTGTCCGCTCCCACCTGTCGCAGCGCCTGGCGGAGCGTTCGCAGTGGCGCGAGCATCTGGTACACGATCTGGTTCATCGCGATCGTCGCGACGGCGACGGCGCAGATGCAGGTCGCGAGCAGGACCGCGACGCGCCCGCCCGCCGGGAGTTCACTCGACGAAACGGCGACGCCGAGTGCAGCCATCGCGGCGGCGACGTGGAAGGTGATGGCCGAGGCCGTCAGCACGATCCCGGTACGCAGACGCATGCCCTGCGTCGTCGGGCGCGGTTCCGGACGTCGAGATCTGCGTGGCATAGGGTCCATCTGACCTATCGGCATCAGACGGCGTCCCGTGTGAGCGCACACCCCGATCGGGGGGTGATTGTTCGCTCGGGTCAGCTCACGCGGAGCCGACGCACTCGGTCTCGTTCTGGCGAACCACCGTGAACTCGGGCGTTCCGCCGCGGACCTTTACCTTGATCCGGTCGTTCTCGGTCAGGCCTTCCGCCAGGATGAGGTCCGTCAGCGGATCCTCGATGCGGCGCTTGATCAGTCGCCGCAATTCGCGCGCGCCGTACTCCTCGGAGAAGCCGTCGCGGGCCAAGTGGTTCTTCACGCCCGGCGAGAACTCGACGCCGATGCCGTTCTGTTGCAGCAGCGCGCCGACTTCCTTGAGCATGCGGTGTGCGATGCGCGTGCAGACCTTGACGTCGAGAGGGTTGAACACGACGACGTCGTCGATGCGGTTGATGAACTCGGGGCGGAAGTGATCCTTCATCGCCTCGATCGTCGTCTGCTTCAGCTCACCGTTCTCGATCGACGGCTTGTCCGAAGCGCGGAAGCCCATGCGCGAACGAATCGCGTCGATCTTCTCGATGCCGAGGTTACTCGTCAGGATGACGATCGTCTTGTCGAACGAGATCGTCTGACCCTTGCTGTCCGTCAGCACGCCCTCGTCGAGCAGCTGCAAGAGCAGGTTGTGTACCTTCGTGTGCGCCTTCTCGATCTCGTCGAAGAGCACGATGCAGTGCTGCTTCTTCTTGACGGACTCGGTCAGGTAGCCGCCTTCGCTGTGGCCGATGTAGCCCGGCGGGGAGCCGATCAGCTTCGCGTACTCGTGCGGCAGCGCGTATTCGGAGCAGTCGATCCGGACGAGGTGGCCGGAACCGTCGTAGAGCGTGCGCGAGAGCGCCTTCGCCAGTTCGGTCTTGCCCGTGCCCGTGCGGCCGACGAGCAGGAACGTGCCGACCGGAGCCTGTGGTCGTTTGAGACCGACGGCTGCCTTCTTGACGGCGCGCACCAGGCTGCTGATGGCTTCGTCCTGACCGACGATCTGCGCCTTCAGGTGCTTCTCGAGACCGAGCACCTTGCGGTAGAGCGCCGAACGATCGCCACCCGGGTAGGGGACGATCGGGTCCGCGGACTCGTTGGTCGCGCTCTTGTTCGGCAGGCTTACCTGGTGGATCTCGAGGCTCGGATTGACGTCGATGCAGATCTGATAGAGCAGCTCTTCGACGACCTCGAGATCGTAGTTCTCGTCGAGTCGATCGATCGAAGTCATGACTTCCGAGCGGAAACCCGGAACGCATGCTTCGACGATCTTGCGACGGTAGCTCGCCTTGTTGGTGATCTCGTGCTCGAGGAGCTCCTGCATCACGTCTTCGGAGCAACTGCGAACCCTGATGAACTCGTCGATCAGGTCGAAGTACTTGATGACGATGCTGTCGTCCGACTGCTTCACGCGTTACCTCTGTCGTGGTGCATCCGGGAGTTGTATCGGGACCGCTTGCTTGACATCTTGAGGGGCGTCGACGGACGTTCCTGACCGACATGAATTCGCCAAAAACAGTCAAGTTCCTCGCGCAGCTCGTGCACCGTGGATTGTTGGGTGCAGAGGCGGCGCAAGGTGCTCTCAGCGCTCCGGACGCGAAGAAGTTCCTGATCGATCAGGGCATCGTGACGGCCGAGCAGTGGGACGAGTGGGTCGACACGAACGCCGGAACGCGCCCGAAATTGACACGTTACGAGCTCTTGCGCGATCTCGGCGAAGGCGGCGAGGCCCGCGTGTTCGAAGCGCGCGACCGACAATCCGGAGATGTCGTCGCTTTGAAAGTGCTCAAGTCGGAACTGTCCAAGGACTCGACTGTCGTCCAACGATTCATCGCCGAGGCAAAGCTCCTCATCGAATTGGAGTGCGAAAACATCGTGTCCGGAAATCGGGTTGCGCGCGAAGGCCCGGTGTTTTTCAGCGCGATGGAGCTCATCGACGGGGAGAACCTGCAAGACCGGCTGGCCGAGTTCGGCCCCCTCGACGAGGACCTGGCACTCGACGTCGTGCGCCAAGTCGCGAACGCGCTGTCCTATCTCCACACGCGCAACTTCGTCCATCGCGACATCAAGCCGGGCAATCTGTTGCTGTCGAAAGACGGGCGCGTCGTGCTGATCGATCTGGGCTTCGCGATGAGTGGTGGAGCGGACACGGCGGAGTCCGAGACGACGGCGGGGACGGTGCACTACATCTCGCCGGAGCAGGCGCGTGGGCGGGACGGTCTCGACGTGCGCGCGGACATCTACTCCCTCGGCGCGACGCTCTATCACCTCCTGACCGGATCGTTGCCGTTCGCCGGTGAGTCCTCCGAGGAGGTCATGGCCAAGCAGGTTCTCGAGGCGCTGTCCGGAGAGGAGATCCGCGCGATGGATCTGTCGCCGCAGGTGCACTACCTGATCGAGAAGATGATGGCGAAGGAGAAGGAGATCCGATTCCAAGACCCGTCGCAGCTCGCCGAAGAGGTCGAGGCCGTGCTCGAACAGCGTCGGCGTGAGGCCGAGTTGCGCGAGCGACCGTCTTCGCCGTTGCTCGGTCGCCGTCGCAGCTCCGGCGGGCGAGGGGATCGAGATCGTGACCGCGGCTCGCGTCGCCGTCGCCGCCGCTGATGGAGTTTCCGTTCGAGTTCGACTGCCAGCGGTCCGGCAACTGCTGTTCGCGTCCCGGTGGATTCGTCCGTGTCGACGATGCGGACATCCGCGCGATCGCGGACGAGATCGGCATGTCGGCTGCCGCCGTTCGTTCGCGCTACGTCGACGCGTCCCGCGGCGTCCTCAAGTCGGATCCATCCGGGCGATGCGTGTTCCTCGAAGACGGTAGCCGCGCGAAGTGCGAGATCTACCCCGCGCGGCCGCGGAAGTGTCAAACCTGGCCGTTCTGGGAAGAGCTGCTGCGATCGCCGGAGTTGCTCGAGGGCGCGATCCGGCTGTGTCCGGGCATCCGGCTCAAGCCAGCGCCCGACGAATCTCCGTGACCAGGTGCGGCACGGCCTGGGCGGCGCGCGCGGCGACGTGCACTCCGTGAGCGTGCTCGGCGACGAGTTCGGTGACCGGATTCGCGTATGGATCGATCGCGATGATCGAGAGTCCCGAGTAGACGGCCTGGGTGACGACCATCTGCGGTAGCCGTGTTGCTCCGGTCGTGCCGATGACGATCAGCAGCGCCGCGTGCTGCGCCGCGCTCAGGCTGCTGTCGAATCGATAGCGCTCTTCGTCGTAGCACTCGTCGAACCACAGCACATTGGGGCGCAGCGGCGCTTTGCACCGGCTGCAGTGCAGAGCGGTGGGGAGGGTCGGCGTCGCGGACTCGATGTCCTCGGGTATCCGCACCAGGTCCTTGTTGCACTCCGCGCTGCAGCGGGCGTATTCGAGATTGCCGTGGATCTGAAACGTGTGCTCCGGCGTGTTCCCCGCGCGGAGGTGGAGTCCGTCGACGTTCTGCGTGATCAGTAGAAAGCGTCGCGGGGTCGACCGCTCGAAGTCGGCGAGCGACTTGTGCGCGGCGTTCGGTTCGGCGGCGCGGCACGTGCGGAGCCGGTGCAGGTACCAATCCCAAACGGTCTCGGGCATGCGGCGGAACGCGGCGAACGTCGCGAGCTCCTCCGGGTGATAGTTCTTGGATCCGACCGTCCAATACCCCTCGGGTCCGCGGAACGTCGGGACTCCGCTGTCGGCCGAGATGCCGGCGCCGGTCAGGAAGACGATACGGCGGTCGAGGGCGCACGCGCGTTCGATGAGTGCGGCCAGGGCGGATCGGGGGAGAGCACCGTCCATCGCGCCATCATACCGGCTCCGCCGAATCCTGTGGCGCGCCGCCGCGTCACACGGGATCTTCCTGTGGCCATGCTGCGCACACTCATCTTGTTGTTCTTGGCCGGCGGCGTCGGCACGCTGCTCCGCTACGCCGTCGTCCGTGGCGTCGGCGTCGGCGCGTCCGGGTTCCCCTGGGGCACGTTCGTGGTCAACGCCGCCGGTTGCCTGGCCTGTGGAATCCTCTGGGCGGCCCTCGACGCACGGCAACTGCTGGATGGCGAACTGCGGACCGTGCTGCTGGTCGGCTTCCTCGGCGCGGTGACGACCTTCTCCGCGTTCGCGCTCGACATCGTCACGCTGGCCCAGGACGGCAAGGTATGGCTCGCGGGCGCGTACGCCGTGGGCGCGAACGCCCTCGGCGTGCTCGCTCTGGTCAGCGGGATCGCGCTCGCGCGCGTGACGACGCTCGCGTAGGGTGCCGGAGATGAAGAAGCTCGCGCTGCACTGGTGGATCTTGATCGCGATGGGGCTCGGCGTGGGCTACGGCCTGATCGCGACCCAGTTCGGCGCGACGCAGCACGTGCTCGAATACGTCAAGCCGATCGGCACGCTCTTCTTGAACCTGCTAAAGATGATCGCGGTTCCGCTCGTGCTGTTCAGCCTCGTCGCTGGCGTCGCGAGCCTGAACGACTCGTCCAAGATGGGGCGGATCGGCGGCAAGTCGATCCTGCTCTATCTCGGCACGACGGCCGTCGCGATCACGATCGGACTCCTGGTCGTGAACGTGATCCAGCCCGGCAGCGGCATCACCGAGGAGATGCGCGAGAACATCAGCTCGGGCTACACCGCGGACGCGACCGAACGGGTCGAGGCAGCCAAAGACGTCAGCATGATCGAGCAGCTGGTCGGAATCGTGCCGACCAATCCGTTCGGGGCGCTCGCGAAGCCGAACATGCTGCAAGTCGTGTTCTTCGCGCTGATGCTCGGCATCGCGCTGACGCGGCTGTCGAATAAGCGCAACACTGCGCACATCGTCGAGGTCTTCGACTCGCTTGCGGACGCGATCATCGAGATGGTGCACATCATCATGAAGATCGCGCCGATCGGTGTGTTCGCGATGCTCGCCGGCGTGATCGCGGATCTCGGCAAGAACCCCGAGCAGATGGTCGAGCTGCTCGGGGCGCTGCTGTGGTACATGGTCGCGGTCGTTGTCGCGATCCTGATCCACGGGCTGCTCGTGTACGGCCTACTGCTGAAGACGTTCACGAAGGTGGGCTTCCGCGAGTTCTACCGCGCGGTCATCCCCGCGCAGCTCCTCGCGTTCAGCTCGAGTTCGTCCGCGGCGACGCTGCCGGTGACCATCGACTGTGTCGAGAAGAAGATCGGAGTCGACGAAGAGGTGTCGAGCTTCGTGCTGCCGCTGGGCGCGACGATCAACATGGACGGCACCGGGCTCTACCAGGGCGTGGCTGCAGTCTTCATCGCGTCGGTCTACGGACCGGATCTCGACCTCACGCAGCAACTCCAGATCGTGCTGACCGCCGCGCTCGCGTCGATCGGCACTGCGGCGGTGCCGGGGGTCGGGATCGTGATGCTGACGATCGTGCTCAGTGCGATCGGCGTCGACAACCAGGGGATCGCGCTGATCCTCGGGGTCGACCGGATCCTCGACATGTGTCGGACGACGCTCAACGTGACCGGCGATGCGTTGGTCGCGACGATCGTCGCGTCGAGCGAAGGGATGGTTCACCCGCCGAACAAAGATCCGAGCCCAGAAGGCGGGTCGTAGCCCAACCTCAGGGGCGGGGCGGAATGAAAAACGCGCCCGTCGGGGGCGCGTCTCATGCGTGAGATCAGGTCGTCGTGAAGTAGAGCGAGGCGAAGATCGCCCCGACGATCAAGACGCCGGCGACGATTCGAGTCAGGTTCTCGCTCACGCTCGACTTCTGATTCCGGTCATAAAGTCGGGCGTGGCGGGAGGCGATCGATTCGCGCTTCAGGGTCGTCGTGCCGTTCGATTCCATAGTGTTGCTCCGTGTCCTCTCGTGTCTCTGTGTCAGTCGGCGCTGATACGACATCCCCAACGCATTATTCGCGGGGATGCTCCGCGCTTTGACGACTTGTGAGTAGCCGGCTCGTCGGTCTGTCCGTCGCGCGGGGGTCGGATTTCGCGTCCTGGGGTGTGACGTCCGCCGAAGCGCGAATGTTCCGACGTGCGCTCGCACATCTTTCGCTCGTGAACTGTTACGGCCGTGGTACGGATCGCAGCGGATCAGCCGGAATTGACGTGGTTTGTCCCCGCGAAGTCCCGAGTAGGGGGGCTATCGTTCCGGCATGCGCCGGATCGTGTGGTTGCTCGCGTTGGCTTCGCTCGGTTGCCAAGCTGCGGAAGCAGAGATTGTCGAGATTCGCGGTCGAACGATGGGCACGACCTACCAGGTCAAGTTCGTCGGATTTCGCGACGCTTCCGCTTCGGTGCGTGGTGCCGTCGAACAGGTGCTCGCGTCGGTCAACCGAACGTTCAGCACCTACGATCCGGAGAGCGTCGTATCGAGATTCAATCGCAGTCGCGAACTCGAGCCGTTCGCGGTCGGTGAAGATTTTTGCGATCTCTTGCGCATGGCGATCGACGTCGCGCGCGTGACCGAGGGCGCGTTCGATCCGACGGTGTTGCCACTCGCTCGTCTGTATCCGTTCCCCGGGCGCGCGGCCAAGGAGCGGCCGAGTGACGCGGCCCTGAAGGAGGCACTGGCATTCGTCGGGTTCGAGAAGCTCGAGGTGCTCGAGTCGGCAGTGCGCAAGACGCTGTCCGCAGTCGAGGTCGATCCGAACGCGTTTGCCAAGGGGCACGGCGTCGATCGAGTCGCCGCCGAGGTCGCGCGGTTGGGCTATGCGCACTTCATGGTCGAGATCGGTGGCGAAGTGCGATGCCGGGGAGCCAAGCCGGACGGCAAAGCGTGGCGCATCGGCATCGAGAGCCCAGGCGCCGCGCCTGGCACGGCGCTCGCGGAGACGGTCGAGCTGCGCGACTCGTCGCTCGCAACGAGCGGGAGCTACCGGCAGTTCTTCGAGTCGGACGGCGAGCGGGTGCACCACATCCTCGATCCCCGCACCGGCGTGAACGCGCCCGGACCCGTGGTCTCCGTGTCGGTGCTCGCGACCGACTGCGCGTTCGCCGATGCGCTCGCGACCGCGCTGATGGTCACCGGCCCCGACGGGATCGAGCCGCTGCGCGCCGCGTTCTCGGATCGGAAGTTCCGCGTGCTGTTCCTGCTGCGGGGCGAGGGCACTGAGGTCGAACGGCGCGAGTTCGACTGGCCGTAACGCGGTTGGTCGCGAGCGCGGGTAGTGGCTACGCTGGATCGCGATCCGGAGGTATTCGTGCTCGCGACCATCCCTGTCGTCCTCTCCTATCTCGCGGTTTGCGCCGCTCCCGTCGCCGCGCAGCGTCTCTACGAAGTCCGCTCGTTCGAGAGGCAGCAGCTGACGGCCCAGTTCTTCTCCGAAGGCGCGACCGCCGGTGACTTCGATGGCGACGAGGTGCTGGACATCGTCGCGGGACCGTATTGGTACGCCGGCCCCGCGTTCGAGGAGGCGCGCGAGATCTATCCGCCGAAGGCCTTCGATCCCGCTCGCTACTCCGACAACTTCTTTGCGTTCACCCACGATCTGAACGCCGACGGGTGGACGGACGTGCTCGTCGTGGGGTTTCCCGGACAAGACGCGAGCTGGTTCGAGAATCCGCGTGGCGAGGACCGGCACTGGATACGGCACAAGGTGTTCGACGGTGTCGACAACGAGTCGCCGACGTTCACCGACCTCACGGGTGACGGTCGACCGGAGCTCGTGTGCCAGCACAGCGATCGACTCGGCTACGCGAGCGTCGACTGGGACGCGCCCGAGCAGGCGTGGAAGTGGCATCCGATCTCGGTGCAGGGAATCGGTGGTCGGTTCACGCACGGACTGGGCGTAGGCGACGTCGACGGCGACGGCCGGAAGGACGTGCTGTGGAAGCACGGCTGGTGGCAGCAGCCGGCATCCCTCGAGGGCGATCCGCAATGGCAGGGCCATCTCGTGAACTTTGCCGGTAGGGGCGGCGCGCAGATGTTCGCGTTCGACGTCGATGGCGACGGCGACAACGACGTCGTGTCCGCGGAGAACGCGCACGGCTACGGGCTGTACTGGTTCGAGCACCGGCGCGAGGACGGGAAGATCGTCTTCGACAAGCACCTGATCATGGGGCGGCGCCGGAACGAAGCCCCGCACCGAATCGCCGTCGGCAACCTTCACGCGATGGCGATCGCAGACGTCGATCGCGACGGGCTGCCCGACCTCGTGACCGGCAACCGATACTGGGCGCACTCGGGCAACGACCCGGCCGATCGCGATCCGCCGGAGATCTACTGGTTCGAGCTCGTCCGTGAGAACGGCACGGCGCGATTCGTGCCGCACCAGATCGACAGTGATTCGGGCGTCGGCACGCAGGTCGTCACGGCCGACGTCAACGGGGACGGGCACGTCGACGTCGTCGTTGGGAACAAGATGGGGGCGTTCGTGCACCGCCACCGGGTGCAGCGCGTGACCGCGCAACAGAAGCGCGCGCTCGAGCGGCGCGCCGCGACCAAGCGGATTGCCGGCGACAAGGTCCCGCACAACCGCCGGCCGGGCCGGCGGCCGAAGCTCGCGAACGGCGAGATGCTCAACGCCGGGTTCGAGACGGGCGATCTTCGTCACTGGACCGCGGATGGCGAAGCGTTCCGCGAGATGCCGATCCGGGGCGACACCGTCGCGAAGCGGCGCCGTGACATGCAGAGCAAGCACGTCGGCCAGTTCTGGGTCGGCGGCTATGAGCCGAAGCACTCGGACGAACCGCAGGGGCGCCTCACCTCTGCGAAGTTCCAGGTCGACGCGCCGTTCGCGAGCTTCCTCGTCGGCGGGGGGCACTGGGACGAAACGCGGGTCGAACTCGTGCGCGCGGACACCGGTGACGTCTTCTTCCAGAAGAGCGGGCGGGACGACGAAGCGCTCGCCCCCGTCGTCGTCGATCTCGCCGATCATCGGGGCCAGGACATCTACATCCGCCTCGTCGACGATCGCAAGGGTCACTGGGCGCACATCAACTTCGACGACTTCCTGTTCCACGACAGCCGCCCGCCGTTCGCGGAGCCGGTGTCGATCCACGATCAGAAGAAGTCCTACACGGCCGAAGAGGCGCGCGTGCGGATGCAGGTCCCGGACGGGTTCCGCGTCGACCTCTTCGCCGCGGAGCCCGACGTGCAGCAGCCGGTTGGATTCGCGATCGACGAGAAGGGGCGCCTGTGGGTCGCGGAGGCCTACGCGTATCCCCGGCGTCGCAAGGACGGCGAGGGCCGCGACGCGATCGTGGTGTTCGAGGACCTCGACAACGACGGGCGCTTCGACAACCGCACGGTGTTCGCCGACGACCTCAACCTGATCAGTGGAATCGAGTTCGGCTTCGGCGGCGTCTGGGTCGGCGCCGCGCCGTACCTGATGTTCATCCCCGACAAGGACGGGGATCTGAAGCCGGACGGCGAGCCGGAGATCCTGCTCGACGGCTGGCACCACGAGGACACGCACGAGACGCTCAACGCCTTCATCTGGGGACCCGATGGCTGGCTCTACGGCTGCCACGGCGTCTTCACGTATTCGAACGTCGGCAAGCCCGGCACGCCCGCCCATGAGCGGCAGCCGATCAACGCCGGCGTCTGGCGCTACCACCCGACGAAGCACGAGTTCGAGGTGTTCGCGTGGGGGACGAGCAATCCGTGGGGCGTCGACTTCGACGAACACGGTGATGCGTTCATCACGGCGTGCGTGATTCCGCACGCGTACCACATGATCCAGGGTGGACGCTACCAGCGGCAGTCGGGGCGGCACTTCAACCCGCACGTCTACGACGACATCAAGACGATTGCCGACCACCTGCACTTCACGACGCGGAATCCGCACGCGGGCAATCAGAAGAGCGACGCCGTCGGCGGCGGGCACGCGCACTGCGGCGCGATGATCTACCGCGGCGGCCGGTTCCCGCGCGAGTTCGACGGGTCGCTGTTCATGAACAACGTGCACGGGCACCGAGTAATCACCGACACGCTGCATCGCAGTGGTTCGGGATACGTCGCGAGCCACGGGCCGGAGTTCCTGGTTTCCAACGACAAGTGGTTCATGGGGATCAACCTGAAGTACGGGTCGGACGGCAACGTCTACCTGATCGACTGGTACGACAACCAGAACTGCCACCTGAACGATCCGCAGAAGTGGGACCGTTCGAACGGGCGGATCTACAAGGTGTCGTACGGCGATGCCGTAGCGGCGCCGAACGTCGACTTGCAGGCCGCGAACAACGAGCAGCTCGTCGAACACCTCTTTCACGAGAACAATTGGTACGGCCGGAGGGCGCGCCGCGTGCTCCAGGAACGCGGACAGGATGCGCAAGTCGCGGCGGCGCTCGAGTCCGTCGTGCGCACCGATCGCGACGAGACGCGGCAGCTGCGCGCGCTCTGGGGACTGCACGTCACGGGAGGTCTCGGCCTGCGGCTCGCGAGCGACCTGCTCGAGTCGGAGTCCGAGTACGTGCGCGCATGGACCGTCCAGCTCCTGCTCGAGGATCGGCGGATTACGGACCAACATCTGGCGCAGCTGGAGACGATGGCACTGCACGACGATTCTCCGGTCGTGCGTCGCTTCCTCGCGTCGGCGCTGCAGCGCTTGCCCGAGGGCCAGCGTTGGAAGATCGCCGAGGGGTTGCTGGGCCGCGTCGAGGACGTGGACGATCACAACCTGCCGCTGCTGATCTGGTACGGCATCGAGCCCGCTGTGCCGACGGAGCCTCGGCGTGCGCTCGAGCTCGCGCGCACGGCGCACATTCCGGTCGTGGCCGAGTACATCGTGCGTCGTTTGGCCGCCGAGGGTGGCGGCGCGCTGGCGGCCGTTCTCGACGCGATCGTCGAGGCAGACGTCGGGCATCGTCGCGCGATGCTCGCGCAGGTCCGCATCGCCCTCGCGAACCAGGCGGATGTCGAGATGCCGCCGAGCTGGCCGAAGGTGTTCGCCGAACTGTCGAAGACCGCGACCGGCGACACGCTCGACGTCGCGATGGAGATCGGCGCGAAGTTCGGGGATGCGTCCCTGCGGCCGCGGCTGATCGAGCTCGCGCGAAACGCGGCGCTCCCGGCGGAGCGTCGGGTCAAAGTGTTCGACCTCGCGTTCGCGAAGCCGGATGCGGCGGCGGTCGGAGTGCTGCACGAACTCGTCGACGACGCGGCCCTCGGCGGCGCCGCGATTCGCGCGCTCGCGCGGGTCGAGGACGCGAAGACCGCGGACATCCTACTCGCGCGGCTCCCGCGATTCTCCGCCGAGCGTCGCCGTGCCGCGGTCTCGACGCTCGTCGGTCGCGAGTCCTTCGCGCTGCGGCTGCTGGATGCCGTAGCGTCCGGCGACGTGTCGCGTGCCGTGCTCGATGCGCCCGCACGCCTCGTCCTCAAGAGTTCGAAGAGCGAGCGCGTGCGTCAGCGTCTCGATGCCGTTTGGGGCGCTTCGAAGGAAATCGGCGAGACCGCGCGCGCGACGATCGAGCGCTTCAAGCGCAAGCTGCCGAAGGCTGTCCTCGCGCGTGCCGATCTGTCGCACGGCCGCGCGATGTTCGAGCAGACGTGCGCCGCGTGCCACGTGCTGTTCGGCGTCGGTGGCAAGCTCGGGCCGGACATCACCGGTTCGAACCGCCGCGACCTCGACTACCTGCTGTCGAATATCGTCGAGCCGAGCGCCGAGCTTTCGCGCGACTACATGATGGCGACCGTGACCCTGAAGTCCGGGGAGGTCGTCGCCGGCATGATCGCCGAGGAGAACGACTCGGCGGTCACGGTGCGTAACATCGACGTGTCGCAGGTCCTCGCGCGTGGCGACATCGACTCGATCGATCGCCTCGAGATCTCGCTGATGCCGCCGGGGCAGCTCGAAGGCATGCGGGACGACGACGTGCGCGACCTGATCGCGTATCTCGGCAGCGACCGTCAGGTTCCGCTCGAAGCGAGCGCGGACAACGTCGCGAAGTTCTTCGACGGCGAGTCGCTCGCGTTCTGGAATGCGAACCCCGACGTGTGGCGCGTCGAGAACGGGGAGATCATCGGCAGCGCGCCGCAGGGCCTGCGGCGCAACGACTTCGCGATCAGTGAGCTGCGCCTGCGCGACTTCAAGTTCACGGTCGACATCAAGCTGAAGGACGACGTCGGCAACAGCGGGATCCAGTTCCGCAGCGTGCCGATCGAGGGCGGCGAGATGCGTGGCTACCAGGCGGACATCGGCCCCGGCTGGTGGGGCAAGCTCTACGAGGAGTCGGCGCGCGGCCTCCTGTCCGACAAGTCCGGCGAGGCGCACGTGAAGAAGGGGGAGTGGAACTGCTACGAGATCGAGGCGGTCGGCGATCGCGTGCGAACCTGGATCAACGGGCAGCTCTGCGTGGATCGCACCGACCCGAAGGGCGCGCCGGACGGCGTGATCGGACTGCAGGTGCACTCTGGAGGGCCGACCGAAGTCCGGTTCCGGAAGCTGAAGCTGGAGCTGCGGTGAGTCGCGCGTTCATCGACACGATCGAACCGGGCGACGCGGACGCGCGCCTGTCGGCCATCTACGCCCGCGTGCTCGATCCCGAGACCGGACAGCTCGACAACATCATGGCGGTGCACTCTCTGCACCCGGCCGGGCTCGAAGCGCACTTCGCGCTGTATCGCGCGGTGATGACCGGGACGAAGGGTCTACGCAAGGTCGACCGAGAGCTGATCGCGCTGCACGTGAGTCGGCTCAACGGCTGTCACTATTGAGTCACGCACCACCGGCGCGGTCTGCGTCGGTTGTTGGGGGACGACGAGTTGCTGGCGCGGATCGAGGCGGACGTCTACGCGGCGGTGGATGCGCGGCGGGAGGCGGTTCTGCGCTACGCGGAGGCGCTGACGCTGCGGCCCGGGGAAATGGGGCGTGAGCACGTCGAGGGGCTGCGGGCCGTCGGGCTGGACGATGCGGATGTGCTCGGGGTCGCGGAGGTAGTGGCCTACTACGCGTACGCGAATCGGATCGCGGATGGGTTGGGGGTGGCGTTGGAATGATTGTGTCGCGAATCGACTTGATGCCTTCGACTCTCGCGCTCGCGTTCGCGAGTCATTTGCGAGGCTGTAGCATTCTAGTGGGGTGTCGCTGATTTTTGATGCGTGTGTCGGTGTTCCTGCGGTGCGCTCGCGAGACGCTGCGACGACATGGCTTGTCAGTGGACAAGTTGAGGAGCAGCAACGCTGCGAGCGGGCCGAAGGGGCAGCGACATATGTGTCAAACACCGGCGACGCCCCACTAGAATCGTGTGTTATGAGCGAGATAATGCAGAGCGATTGGAAGGATGCTTCACCTTGGCTCGTCGTCTCTTGCGGGGTACCTGATGGTCTCAATGGCCTCTGTGACTCTTAGTCAGAGCTCTCTCTACCCGTGATAACCCCGCCTACATCTCTGCCGTGTACGCAAGGCAAGCTACTCGACTAGGGAGGATCAGCGTTGGCGCACGAGAGTAGGCGTGATCCTTCGACTCACCCAATTCGGAAGCCGCCGTTGCCGACCGAAGTTGGATCCGCCCGAGGTGGATCTGCGATCGGCCAGATTCAGCAGTTCGACGCGGGAGAGTGGCGGAACTTCATTCATGAGTGGGTTCAGTCGCTTCTCGGCGAGTACGAGTCCGTGGAGTGCTGCGATGGCGACGGCTCCCTGGGTAGGGATCTAGTTGCTCGACGCTCAGGGGGGAGTTGGGACCACTATCAGTGCAAGTGGTACGAACACCCACTTGGTCCGAACGACGTCTGGATCGAACTTGGCAAGTTTGCGTATTACACGTATCACGGAGTCTACTCCTGTCCGGGGCGCTATTGGTTCGTTGCCCCTTACGGCGTCGCCCAATCCTTGGCTAGATTGCTCGAAGACCCTGAGTATTTTCGGGCTCGCTTTTCTTCAAACTGGGACGTGTACTGCAGAAGCGCGGTTGTTCCCGGTGAGGAGATCGCAATAGAAGGGGGGCTGATGGAGCACGTCGAGCAATTAGATTTCTCCATGTTCGGGTTCGTTTCGCCTTCGAGCCTGGTGAGGGGGCACGCGATGACGCCTTGGTTTGTCCCTAGATTCGGTGATCCCACTCTGCCGGACATTTCATTTGCGCGACGGCTCAGGGCATTGCTATTCGGATATGACTACTTCATATCTTACCGGCATGATGACGGCCTCGCGTACGCCATGGCCTTGGAGCTATGTCTACGTAATCGGGGACGGGTAGTCTTTCGGGACGCCAGCGAGCTTCCTGGTTCTGCTCCTCTCTGGAGATCAATATCTAGTGCTATACGTCGGAGCCGAGTCTTCGTGTTGGTTGGGTCCGATGAGGTGTACCGGACCCAACATTCAATCGGGTTTGTGGATGACGAAGTAGACTACGTTAGGAAAGAAGTTGCGTGTGCGCTCTCTAAGAGAAATCCCGTCATTGCGTGCGTTCAGTGCTCGGATCGGAAATTTCCCAACATCGACGTGAAGGAGACTTCTGAGACCGCGGATAATCTGCGCGCTGGCACCCCGGCGGAGACCGTGCTGGACGACTTGGTCGCTGCTGGGTCGTTATGGAAAGTTCGGCGGTTAGTTCGTTGGTCGTTAACAACAGCGGCTGCTGTGCTCCTGTCTGCTGTTGCCTTGATTGTCTGGCAACAATACAGCAGCCTCTGCGTTGAGAGGGAGCGTCGACGGTATGTTGAGGCAAGCAGTATCGGCTATCGTTTCGATTTCACGGTTCGAGGTCTCTTGCCTCGAGAGGCAGATGCTCTCGTAGAGTTGGAGGCGGCCGAGCTGCCCGTGAAGTTGGCGCTGGTTGACAGAATACTGAGCGAGCCTGTATTGGCTCGTCGCGTTTGTCGCAGGACCAGCGAAGTCTGTCGGGCCTTGTTTGGTTTTGCCAGCAAGAACGAATCTGTCGTCATCAGGCGGGTGCTCGATCGCGCGGATCAAGTGCCGAACCAGTGGGTGAGGCTCGCAGTCGCGAAGATGCTGATGATTTGCGATGATGCTGCTGCTCTCGGGCCGTTGCTCGAAGTGCTCGCCGATCCCATAGAGTCGTTGTCGCAGGTGGATCATCGGGGACAAATGCTAAACCTTGTGGGCAGGTGGGCTTCGCAGGCGAGCTTCCCTGACGTTTCTGAGGTTCGGTGGAAGCTTGCAGTGGCGTCGGCCAAGGTGCCGCGCAACCAACAACAAGTCCTTGCGAGGATCTTTGCGACTTTGCAGGTGGGTGCGGAAACGGACGCATTTGCATTTTTTGCGGCCTGCGCGTTGGACATGGAGCATCCAGACAGGGTTCTGGCCGAGTTGGATCCTCTGCTTCGTGCGCGTGATTTTCCGAAGGTGCGGCGCGTTCTTCGCAAGGTTCTTGGCGAGGCAAAGGGAGCGTCCGCGGCTACGCGAATCGCCTTGTCTCTGATTCACGCCACTCACGACCCTAAGGAGCTTCGCGCTTTGTCCACGTCTCTTGCATCCAGCGACTTGAGGGATTTGATGAGAGTTGCGGAAACCGCGGAGCAAAAGGCGCGAGCGATGGATGATCTGGTCAAGATTCAGGAGGGGATGGAGTCCGCAGGCCAGGTCTGGGATTCGATACTCAAGCGAGCTCGGGCGCGGAAATACCTAAGCGAATACGAGCTACTTGTGGTATCAGCGTTGCCGAGGCGTGTGGTGGCATCAATTGATGTAGAAGATCTGCTTGGAGTGATTCGGCCGTGGGTTTCGTATCGTGGCGGCGTCGAGTGTGAGCAGCTGTTTCGGAAGATCGTTGATCGGCAGCGTTCAGCTTTGGCATCACAGACGATGGGACGTATCAGAACTCTCATGGACATCTGGACTCCTGATGCGGGGAGTCCGGCTGTTGAGTTGAGGAATGCGGGGGAGTCGATGGCTACAAAGCTCGATGATCTCCTCGCTTCGTGGGGGCGCTATTGTGGGGTTCCGCCGGATGGTCTGGTGATAGACCTGGTCAAACATGGGCTTAGCTTCGCAGTCCACAAGCCAAGAAGGAGGCCACAAATGTTCACGGGTCTGCGATCGATAGCACCAAGTGCCTCGGCCGCGGCGGCGCGGAAATGTCGGTCGCTGGTTCTCTCCAGGATCGCTGCGCTTCGTCAGTCCCGGGACACGTCGTTTGGGGGCTTAGTGACAGGTCCGATACTTTCGGTTGTTTCACTCATGCCAGCGGTGGCCGACGAGGAAGCAATTGAGGCCCTGCGGTTTGCGATAGATGTCGAGCGATGTGGGGCGGCTCAGGCTTTGGCGCTCAGTCGAGACGTTGATGCGGTTGTTCGTCTGTCCAGTAAGATTCCCGCATCACGCCGGCACGAGGTTCGTGACTTTGTCTACTCAATGTTGCATCGGGATCGTGTCGCGAGTGCGGCCAAGGCACTCACGTCCAGTGCGCGCAGTGACGCAGAGGGCGAGGCTCTTGTGTTGTCGATGCTCGTTGGCGCAATCGCGGGGCTGCTGGGGCCGGAATCTGAAGGCGTGGTTGTGGAGCTCAGCGAAAGACTCTTGCGGTCTGCGCGGTTGTGTGCGGGTAGCAAAGCGGTCGAAGCCCTGGGGGTGGCTTTGGTGGCCTTGGCGGGATCGGCGCCGACCAGCAGCGCGGTTTCCGACACGATGCGGTCGTTCGCGTCTTTGCCGTGGTGTGTAGAGCCGGCTGCGGGAGTGATCGAGCGCGCAGTGGAGAGTCGGCGATAGAGCGAGCCGAGGTACGCAACCCGGACGAAGAGCAGGTCTGGGGTGACCCGGGCACGCCGAGCTAGCTGGATCAGCCTGACGGTCAAGTCCGCGACCTACGTGGCCTGAAGTTGGCGACGTATGGTCTTCGTGGTTCAGCAATCGGGCAGCGTCGCGAAGCAGGTCGGCACTTCTACTCGAGCGTCTTGAGACTATGGGCTTGCTCGTGGTGGTTTCGAGGCGGTCCGCTGCGCGTACAAAAAAGAACCCCGAGGAGCTGGCGACTCCTCGGGGTTGTTCCCTGCCACAGGGCCTAGATGCCCGTTGCATTTCTTTCCACCGCCCGACTCAGAGCGAACTGCGTGCCAGCACTGGTCGAAAATGAATCGAAATCCATAAGTCGATTCTGAATAGGTGTTTACTGCGCGATTGTGGAAAGTCGTGCCGATCTGGAAAGAGCGGATCCTTGACGGGATTCCGACGATCTGTCGGCAGACCGTCGGCGATCCGACGGATCATGACGGGGATTCGCCAGCGGCCCCGATGCCGCGTTCCTTGGCTTCGACCCAGAGGCGCTCCATCTCGTCGAGTTCGGCAGCGGCCAAACGTTCGCCTAGTTGCGCTTCGACGTATTCGAAGCGGGCGGCGAAGCGACCCATCGTCCCGCGCAGGGCCATCTCGGGGTTTACGCCGTGGTGCCGCGCGAGGTTGGCCAGCGCGAACAGCGCGTCCCCGAACTCGGACTCGATCGCCGTGGCGTCGCCGGAGGCCAAGGCCTCGTCGAGTTCCCCGAGCTCTTCGTCGACCTTGGACCGCGGGCCGTGGGCGTCCGGCCAGTCGAACCCCACGCGCGCGGCCTTCTCGCCGATGCGGAACGCGCGCAGCAGGGCCGGCAGGTCCGACGGGAGGCCGCTCAGCACACCCTTCTTTCGGGTGGGCTGCTCGCGCCGCTCCTCGATCTTGATCTGCTCCCAGTTCGCGAGCACCGTGTCCGAGTCCGCGGCCTCGACATCGCCGAAGACGTGGGGGTGGCGTCGCACGAGCTTGTCCGCGATGCCGCGGGCGATGGCTGCCGTGTCGTAGCGATCCTCCTCCGACGCGATCCGCGCGATCATCAGGACGTTCATCAGCACGTCGCCGAGCTCCTCGCACGCAGCGTCCGCGTCGCCGGCCTGGAGGGCTTCGATCGCCTCGAACGCTTCTTCGAGCAGGTGGGGGGCCATCGACTGCTCGGTCTGCTCGCGATCCCACGGGCAGCCGCCCGGTCCGCGCAGGCGGTCGATGACTTCGAGAAGCCCGCGCAGGGCCTGAATGTGGGAGTCGTCGGTCACGCCGACTACGATCCCGCGCATGCCATCGCATCGCAAGCGCAAGCGCGACGCCGCGTCGCGCGACATGTCCGTCCGAGAGCTCGAGCTCTGTGAGCTCATGGAGGAGCTCCTCGAGACGGTGCGCTGGCAGCAGATCCTCGGCTACACCAACCAGTTCCTGCTCGATCGCTACGTGAAGGTCGAGCCGGAGGAGCGCGACAAGATCCTCGAGGCCGCGGTCCGCGCGGTCGACAAGGACGCCAAGATGCACGAGTGGCACGAGCGGCTGAGCCGGCTCAAGGGCGAGGCCCTGCACATCAAGCGCTCGATCCAGCGGGCGAAGAAGGACATCGCGCAAGGCAAGCCCGCGCCGCCGGCGCCCGGGGAGCGGAGCGAGGGCTGTGACGGCGACTGACGATCGCCTGCCGATCTCGGGCTGCGTCATCGCCTACCAGGAGGCGGATCGCATCGAAGCCTGCGTGCGGTCGCTCGCGTTCTGCGACGAGGTGATCGTCGTCGACAGCGGCAGTGCCGACGGCACGCGTGAACTCGCCGCCGCGGCCGGCGCCGACGTGCGGACCAACGAGCCGTTTCCCGGGCATCGGGAGCAGAAACAGATTGCGGTCGAGCTCGCGCGTCACGACTGGGTGCTGTGCCTCGACGCCGACGAACGCGTGACCGACGAGTTGCGCGAGGAGATCGTCGCGCGGCACGCCGCCGGCCTAGACCACGACGGGTTCGAGATGCCGCGGCGCAATCACTACCTCGGTCGGGTCGTGCGGCGCGGGCTGTTCTGGCCGGATCGCAAGCTGCGGCTGTTCGATCGGACTCGGGGCCACTGGGCCGGCACGAACCCGCACGATCGGGTCGAGCTCGAGCCGGACGCGCGCCTCGGGCGCCTCGAGGGCGCGATCGAGCATCTGAGCTATCGGAACTTCCGGCATCACCTCCGGACGATCGATTCGTTCACCGCGATTGCCGCTCGTGCGTTGCGCGCCGAGGGTCGCCGCGGCACGCTCCTCGATCTGCTGGTCCGACCGCCGGCGGTGTTCGTGAAGAGCCTGGTCCTCAAGCGCGGCTTCCTCGACGGTTGGCGCGGCTTCGTCATCGCGGCGATGGCGTTCTACTACGACTGGCTGAAGTACTGGCGGCTGCTGGCGCAGCGCTGACCGCTGACAACCGTGCGCATCCTGCATCTCTTCGCGAACTACAAGTGGACGGGCCCGGCCGACCCGGCGATCCGCTGTGCGCGGCATCTGCGTGAAGCGGGGGCCGACGTCACGTTCGCAATCGCGGGGTGGACGCTGCCCGACGCCGAGCACCGGATGGCGATAGAGCTACGGCGGTCGCGTATGCCGGTGATCGCCGGGCTCGAACTCCGCAAGCACTTCCACCCCGCGAGCCACCTCAAGGACGCGCGGGCGCTGCGGCGGCGGCTCGACGCCGGCGAATATGACGTCGTGCACGCGCACATGCTTGCCGACCACCTGATCGCCGCGATCGCGAAGCGTCGCGCCGCGCATCGGCCCGTGCTCGTGCGTTCGCTCTACGATCCCGACGCGCCGTCGCGACGGAGCTGGCGGGATCGCGTGGCGCTGCGCTACACCGATGGCGTCGTCGCGCCGACCGAGCGCGTCGCGACTCAGATGCGCGAACGGTTCCCCGCGTTCGGGGATCGCGTCTACGCGCAGGATCCGCCTGTCGACCTGCCTTCGTCGCGTGACACGGCGACGCTGCGGGAACTGTTCGCGGCCAGTGACGACGACTTCTTGATCGGCATCACCGCGCGCATCCAGCCGCACCGGAAGTTCGACGTGCTGTGGCAGGCGCTGCGTATCGCGGTGGACGCCCGGCCTTGCATCAAGGTCGTGCTGCTCGGTCGCGGCAACGAGGCCGACACCGAGAGTCTCGTGCGCGAGCCCGTAGAACGCCTCGGACTGCGCGACCACGCGGTGCTTCCCGGATACCTCTACGAGCCGGACTACTCGCGCGCGTTGCGCGGTCTCGACGCGTTCACGTTCATGGTTCCGGGCAGTGACGGCACGTGCCGTGCGGTGCGGGAGGCGATGGCGTTCGGCCTGCCGATCGTCGCGACGCGACTCGGCATGCTGCCGGAGATGCTCGGGCCGGCCGCGCCGGGCGGGCCCGACTGCGGGATCGTCTGCGACCCGGATCCGGAGGCGCTGGCCGCGGCGTGGATCAAGCTCGTCGATCGGCCGGAGTGGCGCGGCGAACTCGGCGCCGCCGCGCGCGACCGGGTCCGCACATCGATGAATCCCGTCGCGGCGACGTCGCGCCTGCTCGTGTTCTACGAACGTCTGCGTCACGGGTCTTCGCGATGACGCTCGAGCCGACGCTCGCGGAGTGGGTCGACGCCTGTCTGCGTCGCCCGGACGCGTTGCCGGACGGAGTCGAGCCGGTGCAGACGCGCCTCGTGCGCTGGGTCGGTCGCGGCGTCGTCCCGGGACTCGGTGAGGTCTATCTGAAGGTCATGGGGTTCCCGCGGGCGCGCGACCGAGTGCGCTACGTTCACCGAGCGCTGCCAGCGATCCACGAGGCGAGGATGCTCGCGAGGCTCGCGGAGGTGGGGATCCGTTCGCCCGAAGTGGTCGTCGCGACGGGGCGGCGGCGTTGCGGGATCCCCGCCGCGTCGGTGCTCGTCACCCGCGCGTTGCCGGCCAGCCACGCGGTCGAGCTGGCCGACGCCGCGAGAATCACGGCCGAGCTGCTGCGTGCTGGCGTGTTCCACCCGGACTTGAACCGGGGCAACTTCCACGGTTTGCCGGACCGGCAGACCGCCGTGCTGGACCTGCAGTCGGCTCGCTGGTACAGGCGCGGGGTCCCCGCGCCGCTGCGCCGGCGCATGGTCGCGAAGCTGATCGTCGAGTTCGATGCGTCGGATCGAATCGAGGCTGTTGCGCGAGATTGCGGATTGGCTACGAACCCCGAAATATCGGGGATAGAGAGCGATACGCGAATTTTGGTTGCGGCCGACCTGCGGCGTCGTGTGCGTCGCTGCACGACGACGAGCACCCAATTCGCGGTCCGGCGGCGATGGAATGGCACGACCTATTGGCGTCGATCGCTGAAGGATGAAAGAGGCGCCTGGATCGAGCATTCCCGCGCGGTCGAACTCTGGATCGGCGAGCGCTTCCTCGAGCTCGTGGATGGTCGGAAACCGGTTCTGGGCGCGATGTTCCGGAAGTCGTGGTGGCTTCCCGGTAAAGACTCCCTCTATATTTCCGGCGGTGACGGAATCACGCTCTCGGCTGATCACGAAGTCTGCTTGCTTCAAGGGTTTGGACGCTTGCAGTCTCTCGATGATGCCCGGGGCGAGCGGCTCAGGGACTCCTCATGTTCCGGCTTTGCGAAATCGACAACGCGCGAATTGCACGATCCCAGCTCTGACCCGGACTAGGCATGCAGGATAGATCCTCGATTCCAAGGCTGCCGCGCCCGCCGCGGCGGGTGCTGTTCTTCGGCAAGAACATGTCGCGCAGCCGTGCTACCGGTGGGCTCGTCGAGGCGCTGCGTGCGCACGAGCTCGAGGTCAAGTGGCTCAACATCGCCACGCTGCGCCGCTGGCTGGGACGCGACATGGCGATCCGCTGTGCGCGCCGCACGTTCGATCGCTTCAAGCCGGACATCGTGTTCGTGTTCTGCCGGGACCTGCCGTTCCCGCTGCTCAAGGAGTTCAGCAAGAGCGCGACGAGCGTGGTCTGGGTCGAAGAGCCGTTCGAGAACATCTCGGAAGACTACGTCGACTACCTCGGCGAAGCCGACGCTGTCTTCATCACGAACCCGACCAAGCTGACGTGGCTGCGGAGCCGGGGCGTGCATCACGCGGCGTTCGTGCTCGAGGGCTTCTCGTCCTCGTCGCACTACCCCATCGAAGGCGTCGAGAAGGATCACGACGTCGTGTTCATCGGTGGGCCGGGCCGCGAAGGCAAGCGCGCCGAGTTCTTGTCGCGCATCGCCGAGCACCACCGCGTCGACATCTACGGATGCCACTGGGACGGCTGGGCCAACCTGTATCCGAACCTGCGGGTGCACCGGCCGGTGCGGCCGCGCGGCTTCCGCAACCTCTGCGCGTCCGCGCGCATCGTGCTCGGCCTCAACCAGGTCAACCAGGACTCGCTCTACTTCAGCAACCGGACCTTCATGAGTCTGGCGTGCCGCGCGTTCCACCTGACGCATTACGTGCCGGGGCTGGAGCGCGTATTCCGCGATCGCGAACATCTCGCGTGGTACACCGACGTCGAGGACTGCATCGAGAAGATCGGCTACTACCTCGAGCGACCGGACGAGCGCGATCAGATCGCGAAGGTCGGCTGCGACTACGTGCACACGATGCACCAGTTCGACTCGCGCATTCGCTACATCCTGCAGACGCTGCGATCCGGCGCGACGGTCGACGTCCCGGACTGGCTGCCGTTCGAGCGCGACTCCGGGCTCCACGCATCGGCGGTGCCGGCTGCGTCGGAGTGAGTCGTGCGCGTTCTGCACGTTCTCGCCGAGACGGGATACTCGGGGGGCGAGCAGCAGCTCGAGCACCTCGTCCGCTACTTGCACGAGCAGGGGCACACCAACGAGCTCGTGCTCGCGCCCGGTGCGAAGTTCGCTGGGGTAGGGAGCGAGCTCGGTCTCCGGATCCACGACGTGCCGCTGCGTCGACCGTTCGCGCCGGCGATGTGGTCGGGCACGCGTCGCGCCGTGCGCGCAGCCGATCCGCAGGTGCTGCACTTCGGCTGTGGCCGATCGCTGCTGTGGGCGGGCCTCGCGACGCGGGGTTTGCGCGTGCCGCTGCGCATCACGACGCGTCGCATCGACTACCCGATCGGTCGTGTGCCGTGGCGGGCGATGCGCTACCGCCGCCTCGTCGACCACACCGCAGCCAACTGCCAGTCCGTCCGTCGCCGCGTGCTCGACGCGGGGGTTCCGGAGGATCGCGTCACGCTCGTGCACGAAGGCATCGACGTCGAACCGTGGCGCGGCGCGCGCGAAGGGCGGGACGCGGCTCGCGACCTGCTGGCACTGCCGGGCGACGCGATCGTCGTCAGCTGCGCGGCGAGCCTGCGCCCGCGCAAGGGGCAGCGGATCCTCATCGAGGCGTTCGCGGGGCTCGTCGACGAGTTTCCGAATGCGATCCTGATCCTCGCGGGTTCGGGGACCGACCTCGAGCCGCTGCGCGCCGAAGTGGCTCGCCGAGAGCTCGGGGAGAGGATTCTCGTGCCGGGAGTCATCAAGCCCGTGCGTGACCTCTACGCGGCGAGCGATCTCTTCGTGATGCCGTCCTACCACGAGGGTCTGAGCAACGCTTGTCTGGAAGCGAGTGCGTCCGGTCTGCCGCAGATCGTGTCGTCGGTCGGTGGTCTGCCCGAGATCGTCGAGCACGGAGTCACGGGCGAAGTCGTGCCGCCGGGTGATGCGAGCGCGCTGAGAGAGGCGCTGCGGCGGTATCTCGGCGACGGGACGCGGCGCGCGAAGGCCGGCGAGGCCGGGCGGATTCGTACTGCGGAGAATTTCACGGCGCGTCGCATGGCAGAAGGCATGGAGGCGCTGTTCGAGCGTCTCCTCGCTTCGGCGAGCCCACAGTCCCGATGACCGAAGAACCCTCATGAACCAGTCCGACCACGCCGACGCCATCCGTGGCCTCCAAATCGTCTATGCCGCGATCCTGCTCGGTGCGCTGATGTTCGGCGTGATCGTGCTCGTGCTTCGCCTCGAGGGTCTGCTCGATCTCGGCGACGGGGCCGATCTCGAGATCGTGACCTGGATGGCCGCCGGCGTCGGCGTGATCATGATTCCGGTCGGCTTCGTCGTGCGGTCGGTCATGCGCGGCAAGGCCGCGAGCGCCGAGGACGAGGGCATGCGGATGGAGCTGTTCCGCGGTTCGACGATCGTCTTCGCCGCCATGCTCGAGGGCGGGATCCTGTTCAACATCGTGGCACTGCTGCTCGTCGGCAACTTCGCGTTGAACGGTGGCGTCGCGCTGCTCGGGTGGGCCGTGGCGGCGGCGCTGTTTCCGACGCGCGAGCAGTTCGAGTCGATGCGGATCTGAACCGGTCAGTCCTCGTCGACGATCGCGCGAATCCCGTCGGGGACCGCGGTCGGACGCCGGGACGACGCGTCGAGGAACACGAGCCCGGTCTTGGCCTCGGCGACCACGCGGTCGTCCTGCAGTCGCGTCGCCCGATACAGCAGATCACAGCCGACGCGGCCGATCTCACCGATCCCCACGTCGAAGCGCAGGCGATCCCCGAAGAACGACTCGGCCTTGTAGACGACGGCGGCGTCGGCGAGCACGAGGTCGGTGCCTTCGATCCCGGCTTCGGCGAACCCGTGATCCGCGAGGAAGCGGACGCGCGCTTCGTGCACGAGTCCGAGCATCGCGTCGTTGCCGAGGTGCTTGCCGTAGTTGAGGTCCGTGACGCGGACCTCGATCTCCGTCGAGAACGGCAGGTCGTCGGGAATGTCGAGGACGATTCGGGTCATGGTTCTACGGGGACTGGCGAATCAGGTAGCGGTCGGTCATGCCCGCGACGTAGTCGCATACCACGCGCTCGACCCCGTCCGTGTCCATACGCATGCGGGTCGCTGTCGGTAACTCGTCAGGATGTGCGACGAAGTGTGCAAACGCGGCTCGAATGCGCTCCTGACCGTGGTCCATGACCGCGAGCACCCGGCGCGAGTTGTAGAACTGCTCGCCGAGGAACTCGAGCACCTCGTGTGCCATCACGGCCATCTCGGATCCGTGCGCGACGCCCTTCTTGTCCGCGGACTCGAGTCGCTTCGCGGACGACTGCACCAGGTCGTGGATCATCAGCGAGATCATTTCGCTGACGATCTTCGACTTGCGTTGGCTCCCGCAGGCGTCGCGAGCGCATCGCCAGATCCGGAGTTCGTCGACTTGGTCCAGCGTGAGGACACCGGCGCGCAGTCCGTCGTCGAGATCGTGCGCGAGGTAGGCGATGCGGTCGCAGAGGTCGACGACGCGGGCTTCGAGCGGTGCCGGTGCTGCGGCCGGCTCGGCTACGGTTTCCGCGAGGTCCTCAGCGATCGGGAAACCGTTCGGAATCCGGCCCTTGAGGAGGGAGCGCCGCACCGCGAGCGTCAGGTTGAGGCCGAGCCCGTCGCCGTTCCGGTCCTCGAGGTAGTCGACGATGCGCGCTCCGTGCGCGTTGTGGCGGAAGCCGCCCTTGCCGTCCATGAGTTCGTCGAGCGCGCGCTCGCCGACGTGACCGAACGGCGGGTGGCCGAGATCGTGGCCGAGCGCGACCGCCTCCGCGAGGTCGGCGTTGAGGCGGAGCGCGCGTGCGGCGCCGCGCGCCATCTGGGACACCTCGAGAGAGTGGGTGAGCCGCGTGCGAAAGTGGTCGCCTTCGAACGCCGCGAAGACCTGTGTCTTGTGCTGCAGTCGCCGAAACGCGGTGCAGTGGATGATGCGATCGCGGTCGCGCTGGAACGCCGTGCGGAGCGGGTCCGGCGACTCCTCGCGCCGGCGCGATGCGTAGGCGCCGCGGCTGTGGGTCGCGCCCGTGACGAGCGATCGCAGTTCGTGATCTTCGATCTCTTCGCGGCGCAGCCACATGGGTTCAAGGCGCCTGTCCTCCGGCTGGAAGGCCGGTATGCTGGAGCGAGAGGCGTTGCGATTGTCGTATTTTGCTCCAGCCACGGCCGTCAAGCACGAGTCGTGCAAATCCGATCGGCCATTCGGTCGATATCTGAACATGACGAGAACGATCGTGCTCGCGCTGCTCGCGGTCACCGTGTGCCTCTCGAACGGGGTGGCGCAGGCGTCGCGGCCGACGAACCCCGGATGGCTCGGGGTCTTCTTCGACGATGCGACCAGCGCGCGGGTCGTCGAAGTCGTGCCGGGTTCGCCGGCGGCCGATGCTTCACTGCGTGCCGGGGACGTGCTCACTTCGATCGGCGAGGCGCCGACGCCGTCGGTCGACGCGGCGATCGAAGCGCTCGGTCGCCACGCGGTCGGTAGCGTGATCGACATCGGCTATCGCCGTGGTGAACTCGACGCGACCGTGAGTGTGACGCTCGCGCGACGGCCGATCGACCCGCACGAACGCGCGCCGGCGCTGCGGCGCACCGGCGCGAAGCCGAGCGGAGGCAAGTCGGGGCGGAAGCCGTCGGCGCCCGCCGTCGAGCAGGATCTGGCGTCGCGCCCGGAGTCGCCGTACGAGCGCGCGCTCGCGGTGGCGCGGACGCGTGGCGTACCGCTGCTCCTCGCGTTCCACGCCGAGTGGTGCGCCCAGTGCAAGACGCAGCGCGAGGCGTTCCGCGACGAGGCCGTCGCCTGGGCGCGGCGCGGCGTCGAGCTCCTGTGGGTCGATACCGGCCGGGACCCGGGGCTGGCCGATCGATTCTCGGTCGCGAACGTGCCGCACCTCGTGGCGGTCGACCACGAGGGTCGGTCGCTCGCGACGTCGAGTGGATACCTCCCGGCCGCGAAGCTCCGCGGCTGGCTGGAGCGGCTGCCGAAGCCCGCGGGGCCTGCGCCGAGGTCCGCCCGGCGCGACGTGGTGGGTGACGCGCGGCGGGACCGCGAAGTGGAGGCGCTGCGCCGCGAGCTTCGCGACCTCAAGCGTGAGGTCGAACGGCTGCGCGGCGAGATCCGGAGCCTGCAGGCCGAGGTGCGACGCGTCCGCACTCGCCGGTAGACGCGATTCCGGGAAGAAGTCGCAACTCGCGCGGTCGAAGCGCCTCATGCGAGTTCTGGTCACCGGTGGCGCCGGTTTCATCGGGTCGTCCCTCGTCGAGTCGCTCCTCGCGGATGGCGAAGACGTCGTCGTGCTCGACGACTTCTCGTCGGGACGGCGGGCCAACTTGCCCGCGACGCACGGCCGGCTGCGCGTGGTTGTCGGTTCGGTGCTCGACGACGCGACGGTCGAGCGCCTGGTTGGCGAGGTCGACCACGTATATCACCTCGCCGCCGCGGTCGGCGTTTCGCTCGTCGGGCGCGCGCCGCGCCACGGACTCGAGGCCAACACCCTCGGGACTCTCCGCGTGCTCGCGGCGGCCGCGGCGCGAGGCGTGCCCACGGTCGTCGCCTCGAGCTCGGAGGTCTATGGAGCGCGCGACGCCGTGCCCTATCGCGAGGCCGATGCGATGTGCCTCGGTGTCCCGTCGGAGGTTCGCAGCGGGTACTCGTGCGCGAAGGCGTGGGGGGAGTGTCTGGCGTTCGCCCATGCTGCCGAATCGGGGTTGCCGGTGCTCGTCGTGCGCTTGTTCAACACCGTCGGGCCGCGACAGCGCGCGCGCTACGGAATGGTGCTCCCACGCTTCGCGCGCCAGGCGCTGGCGGGAGAGCCGCTGACGGTCTATTCCGACGGTCGGCAAACGCGCTGCTTCGCGCACGTCGAAGACGTCGTCTCCGCGATCCGTGCCCTCGTCGCCCGGGACCGATTCGGTGCGGTGTTCAACGTCGGGTCCGAGGCCGAGGTCACGATCGGAGAGCTCGCGAACTGCGTCGTGCGACGCGCGGGCTCGCCCAGTCGGATCGAGCACGCGGCGTTCGAGTCGCATCACCCCGGCTTCGGTGGTGGACCGCGCCGGCGCGTGCCCGACTTGAGTGCGTTGCGTCAGGCGATCGGAGCGGTGCCGCAGCGTTCGCTCGACTCGATCATCGACGAGGTGCTGCGGAGTCCACGTTCGTCGCCTCTCGCGCAGCCTGGAGATTCGCGTGGAACGACGCGTCCTCGGGCACCATCTCGACCGCTGCTTCGAACTCGCTGAGCGCGCGCGCGTGGTCGCCGCTGCGCCATGCGCAGATCCCGAGGTTGTTGTGGGCCGCGGGATCCCCGGTGGCCGCGGCTCGCTCGAGTAGCGGCATCGCGGCGGTGTAGTCGCCCCGCTCGAGCTCGCACAGTCCGAGTAGGTTCATGTGTCCGGCGTGCTCGGGATCGATCTCGTGGGCGTCCCGTAGGTGGCGAACCGCGGCGTCGGGTTCGCCGGTTTCCACGAAGTAGCGCCCGAGATCCGCCAGGTTGTCGGCGATTTCGTCGGGCGTGAAGTAGCAGTGCGCGAGCGCGTCACGGAACGTGTCCAGGCCTGCCTGGCTCTCGCCGGATCCGAGCAGGGCGATCCCGAGCAGGCAGCGACCGCGGCCGTGCGTCGGCGTAGACGCGACGAAGCGTTCGGCGTGCTGGCGCATGGCCGGGAAGTCGCGGGCGCGCCGCGCGGCCTCCGCGAGCACGAGATGGCCGTCGGGCCAGTCCGGGTGCGAACGCACCGCGGACCTGGCGTGTTCGCTCGCGGCGTCGTGTTGGCAATCGAGGCGTGCGATGTAGACCTTGCCCGCGTCGTGATCGCACCACTTCTCGCGGAAGCAGCGCTGCCGTTCGAGCATGGTCTCCGTCACGTCGTGGCCGAGCCGGCGGAACGTCTTGTGGCCGTGGTGGTGGACGAAGGCCGTGCGCGCGACGACGAGACGAAGCCCGAGCAATCGCGCTCTGAGGCAGAAGTCATCGTCCTCGTACATCCCCGCGCCGAATCGGGTGTCGAAGTCGCCGATGCGGTCGAGGAGTTCGCGGCGAAACAGCATGCAGAGGCCGGACAGCGTTTCGACGTCCTGGAGCACGGCGTGATGCGCGCTCTCCTCGAGCAGCGTCTCGATCTCGCGTGCCCCTTCCGCGGAGCACCCGCCGTCCCCGACGTCCAGTCGTGCCGCGCCTTTGACGCGATTGCTCACGGGTCCAACGATGCCGACGCGCGGATCCGAATCGAGCGCGTGTTCGAGGCGTGCGACCATGTGCGGGGCGGGCACCGTGTCGTTGTTGAGGATCAGGCAGCGATCGCCCCGTGCGATGGCGAGTCCCGCGTTGACGCCGCCTGCGAATCCGAGATTGGTTTCCTGGCGCACCACGCGCACCCCGGGGAACTCGCGGTCGAGGTCGCGCGTGCCGTCCGGGCTCGCGTTGTCGACCAGAATGAGCTCGAGTGGTGACGAGTCGCGCTGGTCGAGCAGGGCCTGCAGGGAGGCGCGCGTGTCCGCGACTCCGCCGTGGCAGGGAATCACGACCGAGATCAGAGGATTCGCGTTCACCCTGGTCTCATCGGATTTCGCATCGCGGATCCTGCAGTGGCACCGACGTCTCAGGTGGCCGTTCCATGCGTCGGCGACGCAGGTCGATTAAAAGAGATCGCCCGGGACCTCCTCGATCCCGGGCGATCCAGGGGCTGAGCCCCAGGGAAACTCAACAATCGGTTAGTTCACGACAAGCCGCGAACGGCTTGCACACCTCGCTCACATTGCGCGCTCACCCGCGAACGGGAGAACGCTGACCGACCGCTGAGCGGAGCGACTTCCGGATCTCGCCCATCCAAAAGTCGCCCATGTTTCACATTCTTGCGGCGTGCGTGGCCTTCGCATCCCCCCCAGGAGCGCCGGCTGCGCACGGATCCCTCGGCCGCGAACTCTCGCGAGCCCGCGGTCACCTCGGATCCAAGACACTGGCTTCTTTTCCGCATCTGCAAGAGGAAATGCAATGCGCGTGCCACAAGGGACAGAATCCTCGAAAATCTCGTGGTGTGCCCTAGGCCTTGATATTGCAGTGATTTACGTTCCATCCGATTCATGGCTGCTACGTCGTCTCACCCGCGTGTCGCGGGATTGGGAATGAGACGAGACGGAATGAGACTCGAGACGCGGGATCTGACGGGATTCGCGATCGGAGTGCGCCGCGAATTGCGCTGGGCCTATTCCGAGCTATCCTGCGCTCTTGGATAGCCCGAACCGACAGACCCTGACCGTGTCCGAGGATGCGCATGGGGTACGTCTGCAGGAGTACCTGCAGGGGCGCTGGCCGCGAGCCGACCGGGCGCAGCTGCGCGAGCTCGTCCGCGATGGCGCGGTGCGGGTGAACTACGACGATGCCCGCGGGGACCAGAAGCTCGGCACGGGCGACCTCGTCACCGTGGACCTGCCGAAGAACGGACTGCGCGAGCACGTGCGTCGAACGCGCGGTCGGCAGCTCTCGGTCCTGCTCGAGAACGAGCACTGCCTCGTCGTCGCCAAGCCGGCTGGCATGCCTTCCGTTCCGGATCGCGCCGGCAAGGACTCGGGCGTGCACGGCGAGCTCGAGTCGCTGCGTCCGGGCGACGACCTGCGCATCGCGCATCGTCTCGATCGCGACACCTCGGGGTGCCTGTTGATCGCACGAGGTCTCGAGGCCGCGCGATGGTTCGACGAGTGCTTCCGCGGCGGGCGCGTGAAGAAGGAATACGTCGCGCTCGTCGAGGGGCGACTCGCGCGGCCGCGCGTCGAGATTCGCCGTGCTCTCGGACCCGACCCGCGCCGTCCCGGCTACGTCACGGTAGTCGCGGACGGAACCAAGAAGTCGCGGTCGGCGCACACCGACGTCGAAGTGCTCGAGCGATTCCGCGACCACACGCTGCTGGTTTTGCGTCCGACGACCGGGCGTGGCCATCAGCTCCGCGCGCATCTCCGCAGCATCGGCCATCCGATCGTCGGAGACGTGAAGTATGGAGCCCAGGGTCCGTTGCTCCTCTCCCGAATCAAGCGCGGCTACAAGGCGCGCGCTGGCGCGATCGAGACACCGTTGCTCGATCGCTTCTTCCTGCACGCGCGTCGATTGACCGTGCCGATGCCCGAGGGCGACGGTGCCGAGATCGACGTGACGGCGCCGCTGCCGGACGATCTCGAACTCGCGCTGTCCAAGGTCCGCAGGTTCGCTTCGACGGACCGGGGTGTGTCATGCAGCTGAAGCGCTATCCCAAGGACTTCCGCGTCCGGGAAATCGTCGACTTGCCGGATCCGATGGATCGCGGCGACTACTTCGTCCACTTCCTCCGCAAGGAAAAGCTCGACACGCTCGAGGCGATCAGCATCGTCGCGCGGGAAGGCAACGTCGATCGCGCCGACATCGCGTTCGCCGGACTCAAAGATCGTCAGGGGATCACCGAGCAGTACGTCACGATCAAGGGCAAGCGTGTCGAGTTTCGCCGCGCCGGGATCCAGATCCACTGCGTCGGCCGCGTCGAGCAGCCGATCACGAGCAAAGTCAGTCGTGGCAACGAGTTCCTGATCACCGTCCGAGGTCTCGAGCGACGCGACGTCGATCGACTGCAGCGAAGGATCCCCGAGCTGGTCGAATCGGGCTTCCCCAACTACTTCGACGACCAGAGGTTCAACTGCTTGCGACACGGGCAGGGCTTCGTCATGAAGTCCGTGCTCGAGGGACGCTTCGACAAGGCTCTCAAGCAGCTGATCGCGACGCCGTCGCGCATCGCGCGCGGCGGTGACGTCAAGTTGAAGCAGCTGCTGCACGACCACTGGACCGACTGGGCGCGCTGCCGGCGGATCGCGCGCGGTCCGATCTACGGTCGCGTCTTCGAGCACCTCGAGCGCAACCCGGAGGACTTCCGCGGCGCGCTCGAACTCATGCCGTCGCGCAGCAAGTTGATCCACGCGTTCGCGTACCAGTCCTACCTGTGGAATCGTGCCGTGTCGCGGCACGTCGAGAGTCTCCTCGACCCGCGTCGGCGCACGATGATCGAGACCGAAGCGGGTCGCATCATGGGCTGGTGGAACCTTCCGCCGTCCCTCCGCGATCGACTTCGCGACGAGTCGACGCCCCTCTATGGACCCGAAGGCAACGGCGGCAGCCCGGCGTTTCGGAAGACGATGCAGCGCACGCTGCGCGAGGCGAATCTCTCCGAAACGGCGTTCGACATCCATGCGATCTCCGGCATGGCGCTGCGCGAAGAGCCGCGAATGCAGCTGGTGATGCCGGACGGACTTCGCGAGCCACGGGTCGAGCGCGACGACGCGAACCGCGGACTGCACAAGGCCGGGTTGAAGTTCCGGCTGCCGCGTGGATCCTACGCGACCATGCTGCTCAAGTGCCTGTGGGCGACGCCGTGGCGTCGTCCTCGCGATCGGCAGCGCCCACGAACTCCTGAGCAGAAGACACAGAGCAAATGAGCCAGAAGACGCTCGGCATCATCGGCGGATCGGGTCTGTACGACCTCCCGGGTCTCGAGAACCGCGAAGAGAAGCAGGTCACGACTCCGTTCGGTGATCCCTCGGACGCGTTGATCACCGGTACCCTGCACGGCGTGCAGATGGCGTTCTTGCCGCGGCACGGCCGAGGCCACCGGATCGCGCCGAACGAGCTGCCGTTCCGCGCGAACATCCACGCGATGAAGCAGCTCGGCATGGACTGCGTCCTCGGCATCTCGGCCGTCGGTAGCATGCGCGAGGAAATCGTGCCTGGTGACCTCGTCATCGTGGACCAGTTCATCGATCGCACGCGCTCGCGCACCGAGGAGTCGACGTTCTTCGGCGACGGATGTGTCGCGCACGTGCACTTCGCCGATCCGATCTGGGAGCCGCTGCGACAGGTCGCGCTCGCCGCGGCCCGCGAGTCCGGCGCGAAGGTGCACGACCGCGGCACCTACGTCTGCATGGAAGGCCCCGCATTCTCGACGCGCGCGGAGTCGCACATGTACCGCTCTTGGGGCGTCGACGTGATCGGCATGACCAACCTGCAGGAAGCGAAGCTCGCGCGTGAGGCGGAGATCGCCTACTCGACCGTCGCGCTCGCGACCGACTACGACTGCTGGCACGAGTCCGAGGCCGATGTGAACGTCGCGGACGTCATCGCCGTGCTCAAGGCCAACGTCGACCGCGCCAAGCTCGTCATCGATCACGCCGCGCGTCTGCTCGTCGACGCCGAGCCGATCTCGTGCGCCGGAGTCATGGAGCACGCGGTCATGACCGCGCCCGATCGGATCACGCCCGACGCGCGCCGACGCCTGGACCTGCTGATCTCCAAGTACGTTTAGTCGGGACTTCTAGTCCGCGAGCACGTGCGCGTGCATCCACTCGAACAGCGTCGTCGCGAATTCCTCGTGGCCGCGCGCGTTCGGGTGTAGGTCGATCGCCGTGATCGCGTACTCCTCGCGATAGTTCGCGAGCGGCAGGTAGGCCTCGATGCGCGGGATCCCGAGCTCGGTGATGCCGCGAGCGAAGTCCGGCAGCGGCTGGCCCTTCGAGTCGCCGAAGGTGTCCATGATGACGATCGGCGTGTCGCCACACAGGTCCCGGATGTGGCCGAATCCGACGCACGCCTGCGCGCACGCCGTCTGCGTGAGTTCGGGGCTCGCTTCGAGTTCGAGGAACATGTCGCCCTTGGTGCCGGCCACGACCGCGTAGGTCTGCTGCACGGCGCGCGCGGTGTAGAGCCCGCTCGCCCAGCCGGGCAGCGACATCAGCTCCTCGGGCTGCGCCTGGTCGCCCTCGAGCACCTTGATGATGTCCGTGAGGTCGTTGTTGATGAACGTCACGATCACGAGGTCCGGGGCGAGCGGCAGGCCCGTGTCGCGTAGATACAGGAAATATCCGGGGATTCCGAAGCCGGGGACGCCGCCGTTCACGACTTCGAACCGGTCGACTCCGGCGGGTTTCGGGCCGGAGTTGAGCTTCGCTTCGAGCACCCGGGGGAACGACTCCGATTCGGCGACGCCCCAGCCGAACGCGATCGAATCGCCGGCGACGACGACGCGGTAGGTGCCCTGCGGCTTGTCCGCGCGAACGGCTGCGTTGCGCATTCGCTGGTCGCTGAGCACGACTTCGTGCCCCAGGAACTCGGTGCTCACACCGGCGCGAAGGATGTTGCCCGCGATGTCGGGGCTCGGATGCGGCTCCAGGATCGTTCGCTCGAACTCTTGCCGCGCGATCAGCTCGCCGGTCGAGAACGGATCGACGATTCGGAGTAGCACCTCGACGACGAGAACGGCGACGAGGATGCTCGCGAGGAGTAGCGCGATCCGGCGGAGAATGCGGCGAGACTGAGACACGCCGCGGATTCTAGTGTGCGATCGAGCGCGACTTTCCCGAGAATCCGATCCATGCCGAGACCCGTGACTCGACGCTCGTTCCTCAAGATCTCCGCGGCCGGCGCGGCGACGACGGCTTCATGCGCGTACGCGCCACGCGGTGGTCGCAAACCGGGACCCGTCGCGGTCTCGAGCCGCAACGGTCTGAACTCGATGGAGCTCGTCGGCGAGAAGATGGCGGCTGGGCTGCCGCCGGTCGATGCTGCCGTGCTCGGCGTCGAGCCGGTCGAGAACGATCCGAACGACACGAGCGTCGGCTACGGCGGATTGCCGAACGAGGACGGCGTCGTCACGCTCGACTCGTGCGTCATGGACGGGCCGTCGGGACTCGCGGGTGCGGTGGCGCACCTCGAGAACGTCAAGAACCCGGCACAGGTCGCGCTCAAGGTCATGCGCCGCACCGACCACGTGCTGCTCGTCGGGGCGGGTGCGCTCGAGTTCGCGCGTGCGCACGGCTTCCGCGAGGAGAACCTGCTGACCGAACGCGCGCGCAAGCGCTGGCTGCGATGGAAGGAGCAGCACAGTGGCAAGGACGACTGGATCGATCCGACGGACAACGGGGACTACGGCAAGGAGTGGATCGAGCGGCCGACGGGCACGATCCACATCGGCGCGCGGAACGCGGCGGGGGACCTCGGCGGTTGCACGACGACGTCCGGTCTCGCGTTCAAGATTCCGGGTCGGGTCGGAGATTCTCCCCTGATCGGCTGCGGGAACTACTGCGACAACGACCACGGTGTCGCGGGCGCGACCGGCCGTGGCGAAGCGGCGATCATCGCCAACGGCGCGGCGCGCACGGTGCGGTACATGGCGGAAGGCATGTCGCCGACCGATGCGTGCCTCGCGACGCTGCGCGACGTCGCGCGCATGACGAGGACGGCTCGCTTGCTCCGTGCGAGCGGGCAGCCGGACTTCCAGCTCAAGTTCTACGCGATCAACAAGGCCGGAGACGTAGGGGCGGGCTCGATGTATCCGTCGAAGTACGCGCGCTTGGTTGCGAACGGTGCAGAACTCGCGGACACTGCCGCGCTGTTCGAGGAGCGAAACTGAGATGGCACATACGCCTCCGGGTCAGACTCGAGAAAAGGTATTTCGTTTCGTGCGCGATCGGCTGCTCGACGGCTCGCCGCCGTCGGTCCGCGAAGTGCAAGATGCGATGGGGTTCGCTGCGGTCGAGTCGGCGCGCAAGCAGCTGCAAGCGCTGGTCGACGAGGGGCGCCTGCTCAAGGAGCCCGGTCGCGCGCGCGGCTATCGCTTGCCGCACCGCGAGCAGAAACCCGCGGAAGTGCCGTTGCTCGGAGGCGTGCAGGCCGGGGGTCTGCGCGCCGCGATCGAGTCTCCGGACGGCTACGTGCTCGTCGAAGGGCGCAAGCGATCCGAGCGCTTGTTCGCGCTGACCGTGCGAGGCGAGAGCATGCGCGACCTCGGCATCTTCGACGGCGACACCGTCATCGTGCGTCGCCAGCAGAACGCGGATTCCGGAGATGTCGTCGTCGCGCTCGTGGGGGACGAAGCCACGGTCAAGACTCTGCGCATGCGGCGCGGCGACATCGTCTTGGAGCCGGCGAATCCGGACTTTGCACCGATCCGACCGCGGCCCGAGGACTGCTCGATCCTCGGCAAGGTCGTCGAGGTTCGGCGTCGTCTGGACTGAGCCGGCGCCGAGATCGTTGTGGGGCATGCGATTGGCTATGATCGCGAGCGGAGGATTGACACCCATGTTCCGCACCTCGGTCAGGTTGCTCGTTCTTGCTTCCGTTGCGTCGTTCTCGAGCTCTCCGCTTGTTTCGCAAGGGCCTGTTCAGCCCAATGTGCTCTTCATCTACATCGATGATGCGAGCTACGAGATGGGGACGTTCGGCCACCCCGTAGTGCAGACTCCGAACCTCGACGACCTCGCGACTCGCGGCACGGTGTTCATGAACGCCTATTGTCCATACCCGGTTTGCGGGCCGTCCAGACTTGCGACGATGCTGTCGCGACGTCCGGCTCGGACGGGGTTGCTCGGCAATCAGGCCGGATCCGGGATCCAAGATCCCGTGTTCGACGGCACACCGCTCATGCCGAAGCGTTTTCGGGACGCGGGCTACTGGACAGGGGGAGTAGGCAAGATCTTCCACGTCGACCAGGTGCATCCGAACACCTGGGATCTCTACACCTCCCCGCCCTCGGACTTCGGCATTCCGCGACCGGCCCATCCTGCGCCCGAAGACGGTTGGCGAACGATCTACGGGGGCCCGTTCGAAAACGGTCCGGACGGATCGCTCGGCGACATGGACGACACGAATTCGTCCGACGATGCCATCGCGATGATGCAGCTGGCGCAGGAACCCTGGTTCATCGCGGTCGGATATCGGTCTCCGCACAACCCCTATGTGTACCCGGAAGCGTTCGACTCGCTGTATGACCCTGCCGTCGATGTGCCTGCGTTGCCGCCCGGAGAGTCGACCGACTGGAGCGCCAGCCTCGACCCGGCCTACTACTACAACTTCACGTACGTAGATCCGGCCTGGGGCGCTACCGAGGATGAGCGTCGTCGCGAAGCCACCGTCGCGTACTGGCGGACGATGACGTATATCGATCACGAGATCGGGCGGGTGCTGAGTGCGTTGGATGCACTCGGAGAAACGGACGACACGATCGTCGTCGTCCTGAGCGATCACGGTTGGTCGATGGGGCACCACGGTCGCTACGACAAGAACGACCTTTGGGATCGTGCGGTGAAGGCGCCGATGCTGCTTTCCGTTCCGTGGTTGCCGAACGCAGGACAGGTGACGTCGGAGTTCGTGGAGCACATCGACCTCTATCCGACTCTGATGCACTACTGCAATCTGGCGCCGCCGGCGGGTCTCGAGGGCGACAACCTCCAACCCCTCATGGACGATCCGACGGCTCCCCAAGACGACGTGTATTCGATGGTGACCCGCGGCTGGAGCACGAAGTGGCACCACATGGTTCGGTCCGGTGACTACAAGTACATTCACCACGAGGACGGCGCGCACATGCTCTACGACGTGCAGGTCGACCCCGGCGAGTACGTGAACTTGTACGGAGACCCGGCGTACCAGGCTGTCGCGGATTCACTCCAGCAGGGCTTGCGCAACGAGGGGTTGTTGGACGCGTTCTCCTCGAACTACCGGCTCGGGTCGCCCGGATCCAACGGGGAGCTGACTCTGACTCTGGATGGGCCGCCTATTCTCGGTACCACGTTGGGCTTCGAATTCGGCAACGCCGCAGGAGTCGATGCGCCGACGTTGTTCCTGGGCGGGTTCGATGCCACCAACCTCAGTGGACCGGAGGTGCTCGGCGGTCCGTTGTTGCTGGTGCCGCACTTTGGCGTGCCGTTCCAAGTGCCGGTCGGAGGCTTGGTCGTGCCGTTGGAGGTTCCACTCGACCCATTCTTGGCTGAGCGATCCACGCTGTTTCAGATCGCTCAGCTCGACTTCGGCGTGCCCGCGGGTGTGTCGTGGAGTCGGGGGCTGAGGATGTTCGCAAACTTCTGAGTCTTTCCCTCAGCCGTCTTCGCCGAAACAGTACAGACGGCGGTTCGAGCGCAGGAAGATCTCGTCCCCCGCGAACGCCGGCGACCCGTGGAAGTCGGTGTCGTCGCCTTCGATGCGATTCTGCGCGAGGAGTTCGAACTCGCCGTCCGTCGAGTAGACGAACGTGCCGCGCTTGCGGCTGACGACGTAGAGCTTGTCACCCGCGATGGCCGGCGACGCGTAGACGCCGCCGGTGCGACCCGGGAGTCGCTTGTGCGTCTTGGTTTCGCCGGTCGTCGCGTCGAGCAGACTACCCATGCCGCGCGAGTCGACGAGGAAGATCTCGCCGTCGACGAGGACCGGCGAGGGGATTCCTACGTTCTTGCCCTTCCACGCGACGCGATCGTCGTCCTTCACGTCCTTGCCGAACCGGATCGCGAATGCATCGCCCTCGCCGCCGAACGTGTAGACCACGTCGTCGTCCGCGACGGGGGTGGGCACCATGCCGGTCGAGGTCTTCGTCTCGATCTTCCAGCGCAGCGCGCCGTCTTCGATCTCGAGGCCCCAGACCTCGCCTGCGAGGGTCATCACGATCAGGCGGTCGTCGCCCTTCCCCACGACCTGCGGTGAGACCGACGAGCCTTCGAAGCGCGGCGACGAGCGCTTCCATACCAAATTACCGGTCTTGCGGTCGATCGCGCGCACCGAGTCGCTGTCGGTCGCGGCGTTGATGACCACGAGGTCGTCGCAGAGGAGCGGACTCGAACCCGCGCCCCAGCGCATCGAGACCGGCGTGCCGTCGGGTTGCCGCGGGCGGGCCTCGCCGAGCGGGTCTTCGCCCTCTTCGTACTCGAACTTGCCGAGCTTGACGTGCCAGAGGATCTCGCCGCCGTCGAGGTCGAGCGCGAGCGCCCCGGTCTTGCCGAAGTAGACGTAGAGCGTCTTGCCGTCCGTGACCGGCGTCGGGCTCGCGAAGCCGTGCTCCTTGAGTTGCATCATCGAGGGTTCGCCCTCGATCGCCGACGGGATCTCTCGATCCCAGAGGATCTCGCCCTTCTTGCGATCGATGCACACGACGTGGTGTTTCAGGCTCGTCGATTCGCCGGAGCGATCCTGCTTCTCGCCGTAGCCGGAGAAGCACGTCAGGTAGATCCGGTCCCCGACGATGATCGGGCTCGACGATCCGGGTCCGGGCAGGTCGAGCTGCCACTTCATGTTCTCGGTCGCGCTCCACTTCGTCGGCGGCGATGCCGAGGTCGCGAGGCCGTCGCGGCCCGGGCCTCGGAAGCCCGGCCACTCGAGGTCCTGCGCCGCGAGGGCGGGGCAGAGGAGAAGCATCCACAACGTCGTGCGAGGAGTCATCACGGCGCATCGTAACGGCGTCGAGGTGGCCTGCGGGCGCGAGTTCTCGGCACCATCTTGACACTGAGACAAATGTCCACTTTCATGGCCGGATGCCCTCGTCGTCCCTCCGTCAGCTGCTGCAATCCGGCTCGGTGCACCGCTGGAGTCACTCCGTCGGGGCCGACGAGGCGCCGGCCTGGGGGCTCGAGGAGCTGCGCGGCCGGGTCGTCGAGTTGCGTTGTGATCAGGAGGGCGGCGGCGCGACCGCGGTCACGACGATCGCCGTCGACCTCGTGCTCGCGGCACAGTGTGTCGACGAGCCGGTCGCGTGGGTCACGCAGAGTGGCCTGACGTTCTATCCGCCGGACGTCGGGGAGTACGGGGTCGACCTGTCGGCACTCGCGGTGGTCGCGTTGCGCGAAGGTCACGAGATGCTGCGGGCCGCGGACACGCTGTTGCGTTCGCGCGCGTTCGGTCTCGTCGTGCTGGACTTCGCCGAGCCACAGTCGATCCCGCTCGGCGTGCAGGCGCGCTTGGTCGGTCTGGCCAAGCAGCACGACGCGACGCTCGTGTGCCTGTCTCGCGAGGGCGCGAACGCGCTCGGTTCGTTCGCGTCGATGCGCGTCGAGTGTGGTCGTCGGCGCGTCGACGACGGGGTGTTCGAATGTTCGGTCCGCGTCCTCAAGGACAAGCGACGCGGTCGGCGTTGGCAGCATACGCACGTGTGTGATGGAACGGTGGGCCTGCGTTGATGTCCCGGCGCTTCCGCTGCAGATCCTGGTGCTGCGGTTGCGCAAGGGGGACGGTGTCCAGCGAGTCGACGACGCGGATCGCGTGCCGATCGTCGTCATCGACGCGGACAAGCCGCAGGGCACCGTGCTCTGGGTCAACGTGGCCGCGCGGCGTCAGCGCATCCGGCCGGGGATGCGGTATGCCGCAGCGCTCGCGCTCGAGCCGGGCCTGCGCGCGGGTGTCATCGACGACGAGACGTGTGAGAAGGCGGTCGAACGGCTGGTCCGACGCTTGCGTTCGTTCTCGCCGGGGATCGAGCCGAGTCGGTCCGAGCCCGGCGTGTTCTGGCTCGATGCGTCGGGGTTCGAAGGCGTGTTCCCGTCTCTCGACGAATGGTCGCGGCGCGTCGTCGACAGCCTGCGCGGGATCGGTCTGACCGCGTCGGTCGCGGTCGGATTCGATCGGTTCGGAGTCTACGCCGTCGCGCGTCAGGGGCGCGGCGCGCGCGTCCTGGAGTCGCGCGAAGACGAGCTCGTGCAGTCCGCGCGCGTTCCGCTCGACCTGCTTTGTATACCGCCGAAGCTGCGGCGCAGTCTCGATCAGCTCGGGATCACCGACGTCGACGGGCTGCGGCGGCTGCCGGAAGGGAGCCTGCAGGAGCGTTTCGGCGCCGAAGGTGAGCGGCTGCAGCGATTCGTCTCGGGGACGGCGGACGACCTGCTCGTCGCGACGCCGGGGTTCGAGCCGGTCGTCGAGCGCTTCGAGATCGAGCCGGGCGAATCGGTCCTCGACGCGAGTGCATTGCTGTTCCTGCTGAAAGGGCGGTTGGGCCGGGTCTGCACCGAACTCGCCCGGCGTGGCGAGGCCGTCGCGGGGCTGCAGATGAAGCTGTTGCTCGACGATGCGCCGGCGCGCCCCGAGACGATCCGGCCAGCGGACCCGACGCTCGACGAAGTGCAGCTCACCGATCTGATTCGCCTGCGCCTGGAGAACACGAATCTCGAGGCGCCTTCGGTCGGTTTCGAATTGTCGGCCGAAGGCGTGCGCGCAACGCGCAAGCAGCTGGATCTGTTCGCCGAGAAACCGCGGCGCGATCTCGCCGCGGCAAATCGCGCGCTCGCGCGGCTACGCGCGGAGTTCGGCAACGGCGCGGTCGTGCGCGCGGAGCCGCGCGCCGGACACCTGCCCGAGGGCGCGTTCGTCTGGCGTCCGCTCGAACGTCTCGGCCGCGCGAGCGCGGTGCCGCGACCGCAGCCGCGGCTCGTGCGACGCATGTTGGCGCGCCCGCGGATGCTCGATCGTGACCATCGTGAGCTCGATGGCTGGTGCGCGGCCGGCCTCTCGTGTGGTCCGGTGCGTCGCACGTTCGGCCCGTACGTCGTGTCGGGCGGATGGTGGCGTCGGGAAGTGTCGCGGGCGTACCACTTCGCCGAGACCGCACGGGGTGACGTGCTGTGGGTCTACTACGACCGGCGCCAGCGGCGCTGGTTCTTGCACGGCTTCGTCGAGTGATCAGTCCGCGGTGTCGAGTGCGGTCCGTCGATCCGCAGGCAGGGACTTGGTCCACGAACCGTAGATCGGATTGGGGAGCAAGAACCAGCGGCGACCCCACATCGCGCGTTGGTTCGCGACGACGTCCCGTCGTTCTTCGCGGAACATCGCCCGAGCCCCGGCCGCGAAGTCGCCGAGATCGTCGCCGAGCAGCATGATCACGCGGTGCGTCTCGGCGACGCGGGCGCGACGTGGCGACTTCTCGGAGCCGGCGTCGTCATGCTCGTTTCGCGTGAGCACGGTGTCGATCGAACCCGAGTCGAGCGGGAATCCGGCGGTCGTGAGGTTCTGACGAATGGCGTCTTCGACGACGTGGTCTCGATTTGTCACGTAGAAGATCGTCACGCCGCGGTTGCTGGCCGTCTGCAGGAAGTCACGGGCTCCGGGCAGGGGCTCGGCCCGCGCCTCCCGAACCCACGCGTTCCAAGTCTCGATGTCGAAGCTCGCGCCGCCCCGCAACAGCCGCGCGTTGTACGGCGAGTTGTCGAGCAGCGTTTCGTCGATGTCCGTGATGATCGCGGGTGGCAGCGTCGAGGTGTTGCGACTCTGTTCGGTCATCACAGGAGTCCGGTCGGCGAGCGCTTCGTCGAGCGATGCGAGTGCGCGGTCGAACGTCTGCATGCACGCGGCCTGGTACTCCGCCGAGGTCTGGATCCAGAGGACGCTGGTGAGGTCAGCGTCGGACGGAGTCGAACAGCTCGCGAGCGCGAGTCCCGGCAAGATCAGCAGGCGCCAAGCGGTGAGCATCGGCGCAGCGTAGCGTCCGTGGACGCCAATCCAACCGCACGCCCGCTGGCTCTACGGAGACTTGCGCGGCGCTTCCGCCACCAGCCCGAGAAGCTCCTCGATCTTCAGCGGCTTCGTCGTGAACGCGTCACAGCCGGCGTTCAGGCAGCGTTCGCGATCCGAGTCCATCGCGTGTGCGGTGATCGCGACGATCGATCGGTCGTAGCCTTGCTCGCGCAACTGCTGCGTAGCTTCGTAGCCGTCGAGCACGGGCATCTGCATGTCCATGAGCACGACGTCGAACGGCGTCGCCTCGACGTCGGCGGCGAGCGCGGTGTCGAGCGCTTCCTGGCCGTCACCGACGACGACAACGTCCGCGCCGGCTTTCCGCAGCACGTGCGAGATCAGACGCTGGTTGTCGGGACCATCGTCCGCGAGCAGCACGCGGCGACCGTCGCAGGACGCCTTCTCGCGGACGGGTGCCGAGGCTCGCCGCTTCACGGTCGTAGGCATTCGCACCTCGGCGTCGTGCGCGAGTCCGGTGTCGATGCGGCACACGAACTCGGAGCCCTTGCCGGCTTGGCTGAAGGCCGTGATACCGCCACCGAGTCGCTCTGCGAGGCGCAGTGAGATCACGAGTCCGAGTCCGGTGCCGCCGAAGCGTCGTGTCGTCGACGTGTCCGCTTGCTCGAACGGCTGGAAGAGGCGGCTGAGCTGCTCCTCGGTCATCCCGATGCCGGTGTCGCGGACGCACACCTCGAGCTGCATCGAGCCCTCGTGCGACTCCGCGCCGACGAGGACTTCGACGCCGCCGACCTCGGTGAACTTCACCGCGTTGCCGATCAGGTTGATCAAGATCTGGCGGATTCGAGTGGGGTCCGACGTGATCGCCGGCGGCAGGGGAGTGCGGTGCGAGAGCGAGATCGTGATGCCCTTGCCGGATGCGCGGTCCGACATCAGGTCGATGACCTCGTGGATGAGCTCCCACGGCTCGAACACCACTTGCTCGACGTCGAGCTTGCCCGCCTCGATCTTCGACAGGTCGAGGATGTCGTTGATGATCGTCAGGAGGTGTTCGCCGTTGCGGTGGATCCTGTCGACGGTCGACTTCGAGTCGAGATCTACCAGCTCTTCGCGCAAGACTTCGCAGAATCCGAGGATCGCGGTCATCGGCGTGCGGATCTCGTGACTCATGTTCGCGAGGAACGCGCTCTTGCTCGCGTTCGCCGACTCGGCGTTCGCACGTGCGTCGTCGAGCAGCTTCATCGCGTTGGCCAGCTCCTCCGTGCGCTCCTTGACCAGCTGATTGATCCGCGCAGTGCGGCCGATCAACGCGAACGCGAGCACGGAGAGCGCGATGGTCAGCGCGATCCCGAGCGCGATCGCGCCCAAAGAGGCCGTCATGAGCGACGGTGGCGGTGTGCGCGAGGTGCAGGCGATCCGCCAGCCACGGTCCGCGACCTCGATCGTCCGGGAAACCGGAAGCCCTTCGCTTGCCGGTGCCGCGGCACCGAAGAGCATCACGTCTTCGAGGCCAGTCGCGTCGAAGACACGCGTGTCGATGTTGTCCTTCCGCAGGCCGCTGAGCGCGCGGTCGACGAGGCTGTCCGCCTGCAGCACGGCAATCGCGTAGCCAGCGAGACTCGATCGGCGTTGTTCGACGGTATGGGACTTCTCGGTGTCGTCGTACACCGGCGCGAGCAACAAGATACCCGCGTTGCCGCGCTCGCCTCGGAGCAGCTGGATGCGACGGGATGCCGTGATGCGGCCACGGTCGCACGCCGTGCGCAGGGCCTCCAGCCGGATCGCGTTCGAGCCGAGGTCGAAGCCGAGTGCGGAGCGATTGCGCTCCATCGGCTCGACGAGATAGATCGGGAAGTGCTCTTCGCGGATGCGCGCGGGAGTCAGCTGGCCGTTGACGTCGCGTTCAGAGATCGCGAAGTCGCCGAGACCCTGCTCGCGGGCCGCGCGCTCGTAGAACTCGCGGTTTTCGCGGTAGACACGGGGGACCCACTCCAGCGCTTCGACCTGTGGGCAACGCCGAAGCGAAGTCTCCGCGAACCCCTGGAATCGCCGGCGCTCGCGCTGGTCCGGCTCGCTCAAGAACGCCGCGAGCAGCCGGACCTCGTGTTCGCAGGCGCGAATCGAGGTCTGCAGGGACGCGACGATCTCCTCCGATTCGCGGCGTAGTTCGGTCGTGCGCGCGGTCGCCTGGAGCGATGCGCGCCGCTCCGCGGCGAACAGCGTCAGCCCGATGCCGACGACCAGGATCGCCCCGCAGATGCCGAACCGAGATGCCGCTCCTCTCATCGCTTCTCCCGCAACTTGGCTGCGAGTGTGTCGAGGCACTCGAGCAGATGGCGTGCCTGCTGGTCGACGTGAGACGGGAATACGCGGGACGGATTCACATGGCGGCGGATCTTCGTCGCGGATCCCAGCTGATCGTGCAGGTAGCGGAGCTCTGCGTTGAGGAGCCGGATGACGGGCAGCACGTCACTGGTCGTGATTCGCTCGTCCTCCAGGCTGTCGCCGATCGCCTGCACGGTGTGCAGGGTCTCGACGTTCTCCTCCTCGGCGATCGACTGCACGCGTTCGAAGCAGTGCAGCAGCGTCCGGCAGACGTCGGCAGGTGACTTGCGGCGGACGAACTGCGGCAACCCGGGCCACTCCCGCACGCCGACCAATCGTCCGATCGTGCGCACGCGGGTCAGCGCGGCGCGAACCTCGCTGAAGACGTCGCAGGGCCGCGGTTGCGCGTTCAGCAGCACGTCGACCTGTCGTTCGACCTCCTGAAGCGTCAGGTAGACGTCGGTCGAGCTGGGACGCGTGCGCGGTCGGGTCACGTGATTGACCTCGCCGATCTCGAGGGCGTGCTTGATGGCCCGGACTTCCTCGATCGCCGCGGTGAGGACGAATGCCGAGTGCCCTTCCGTCAGCGTGCTCGACGGACGACGCAGGGCGGCACTGCGGTCGTGCGTCAGCTCCTGACGCAGCACGCGCAATCGCTGGTGCGTCTGCCAGACCTGGGCGAAGAGCTCGTTGTGCGGCGCGTTCGTGACGACCATCGGCGAGACCGATGGGCGTGGCTTGCCCATCTCGGCACGGACGCAGTCGAGTTCGGCACGGAGCAGGCGCGCTGCCTGGTACAGGTCCGTCGTGTCCGTATCGGGCGTCGGCACGACGCGAAGCGTCACGGGCGCCGTCGTTTCTGCGATCGGCGACGGAGCGGCCATCGGCAACGGCATCGGTTGCTTCGATGAGTCGGGATCGCCACCGCCACAGCCTGCTGTCAAGCAGGCGGCCAGGAGCACTTCCCACGGTGGACGAGTCCGAGAGCCTTCGCGCATGGTTACGGGGACTCATCGACATCCCTCCGAGACGGGATCGAGCGGGTGCGCGAACCGTCCGTGCCATCGGACGGTGCGGCGGCTCAGCCGTCGCGGTTCCGGGCGGTGCCGAACATCGCGAGCGCGACGATGCTCCCCGTGAGACCGATCATCCAGTAGGGCCCCTGCGCCCCGGAGCGTTGCGCTGCGTCGACGCACAGGCCGAACAGCGGCGCGAGCACGACGGTTGCGAGCCGTCGTGCCTGACTCTCGACCGAGAGCGTGGTCGCGGCGCGTTCCGGATCGGAGTGCGTGTCGAAGCGGCTGATCAGGATCGGGCGCCACAGGTTCTGGACGACGTGCAGCCCGACGAACGCGAGGATGGAGCCGACCCAGAGACCGCCGAGTTCGCTGCCGAACAGGATCAGGAACAGCGCGGCGGCGACGAGCCAGAGGGCGCGCGCCGCCCGCTCTTCGCCGCCGCACGCATCGACGACCCGGTGTGCCCGGCGGCTGGCGATGCTCGACCCGACGTGCAGCGCGAAGTAGATCGGCCCGATCCAGAGCGTCGATCGCTGGATCGCCGAGAGTTCCTCGGTGGGGCCGGCCCACGTCGCGGTCCAGATCGTCGCGACCGCGAACAGCAACGGTTGCAGGTAGTCCTTGGCCGCGTGGAACACGCCTTCGAAGCCCATCGCCTCTCCGACGAGCCTGCGCAGCGCGGGCAGCCGAATCGCCTCGCGGGTGCCGTCGATCGTGTGCCGAACGATGTCGCCCATCGTCGGACGGGTCGTGCGCTCGCCGTCGAGATCGGCGGGGTACCCCAGAAAATTGACGATGTTGGCCGCGCACGGGACTGCCGCGAAGAGGAACACCGCCGAGTAGCCGTCGGAGACGAACACGAACACCGCGCCGAACACGACCGATGTCGCGGATCCGAGCTTGCTCCACGACCGCGTGAACCCGTAGACGCGCGTGCGCTCGTCGGTTCGCCCCTCACGGCGTAGCCACGCGAAGATCATCGCCTTGTGTGTGCCGGTGCGGAACGCCTCGCCGACCGAGAACAGCAGCATCGCCGGCCACAGGGCCCAGACGTCGTTCGACAGGCCGAACACGAGGAAGCTCGCGAGATAACCCGTGAACGACGTGATCATCGCGCGCCGGCGGCCGAGCAGGTCGGCGATTGCGCCGGACGGAATCTCGAGGAGGTTCGTCGCGATCTCGCGGAATGCGAGCAGGCAGCCGATCGAGAAGAACGTCAGCCCCTTCTCGAGGAAGGCGAGGACGAGGAACGGCTCGAAGTACCGCTGGTTCTTGAGGAACCCGTAGAGGGAGAAGCGGAACAGCACGGTGGGGGGGATGGTAGGCGCCGCCGGCTTCTCGAACGCACCTCTTCCCATAAAGAATACATCAGTCTACTATCGTTCATTCCCCTCGATGTACACTCCCCTCCTGACCAAGTCGGCCTACTCGTTCCTCGAGGGTGCGAGCCTGCCCGAGGAGTTCGTCGAGGAGGCGCACGTCCACGGTTTGCGGGCTCTCGCGATCACGGATCGGGACGGCGTGTACGGCGTCGTGCGGGCGCACGTCCGCGCCCAAGAGCTCGGCGTCCGGTTGATCACAGGCGCGACGATGTCGATCGACGACGGGTCGTTCGTGACCTTGCTCGCCCAGAACCGGGCGGGCTACGCGAACCTCTGTCGCCTGATCACGCGGGGGCGCCTGCGGCGACCGAAGGGGGAGTGCTCGGTGTCGCGCGACGAGGTCTGCGAACTGTCGGCCGATTTGATCGCGCTCTGGAACGGCGACTACTACTCCGGCGCGTCGCTTCGCGCGGCGTTCGAAGACCGGCTCTACGCGCTCGTGACGCGCCATCGCCGCGCCGATGAGGTCGAGGCCGAGGAGCGCCTGCGCGCCGATGCGCGCAAGCTCGGCGTGCCGGTCGCCGGCGCCGTCGAGGTGCTCTACCACACGCCGGCCCGGCGGCCGCTCCAGGACGTGTTCGCGTGCCTGCGCGCGGGGCGCACGCTGCACAATGCCGGGACGTGCACCAAACCGAACGCCGAACACGCGCTCCGCGCACCGACGGCGTTCCGACAGCTGTTCGAGGACGATCCCGACGCGATCGCGCGCACGGTGGAGATCGCGGACCGCTGCACGTTCTCGCTCGAGCAGGTGCGCTACCGCTATCCGTCCGAGCGGCTACCCGATGGCAAGACGTCGATGGAGTGGTTGCGCGAGCTCACGTTCCGCGGCGCCGGCGCGCGCTACGGCGACGACGTGCCGGCGGACGTCCGCGCGCAGCTCGACCGGGAGCTCGGGGTCATCGACCAGCTCGACTATCCCGGCTATTTCCTGACGATGTGGGAGATCGTCGAGTTCTGCCGTCGCGAAGGCATCCTCTGCCAGGGGCGTGGTTCGGCGGCGAACTCCGCGGTGTGCTACTGCCTCGGCATCACGTCGATCGATCCGGTGCGCATGGACCTCCTGTTCGAGCGCTTCTTGTCGGTCGAACGGCACGAGCCGCCGGACATCGATCTCGACATCGAGCACGAGCGTCGCGAAGAGGTCATCCAGCACGTCTACGCGAAGTACGGGCGGAGCCACGCGGCGATGGTCGCGAACGTGATTCGCTACCGGCGCCGGTCGGCGATTCGCGATGTCGGCAAGGTGCTCGGGCTGCCCGAGACCGCGCTCGACCGGCTCAGCAAGCTCGCGCACCGCTTCGACAGCGGTGGTGGCTGGGATGCGCTGCTCACCGACGCCGGGCTCGACAAGGACGCGCGCGAGAACCAGCTGCTCATCGAGCTCGTCGAAGAGATCCGCGACTTCCCGCGGCATCTTTCCATCCATCCCGGCGGCTTCCTACTCGGGCATGAGCCGGTCGATACGCTCGTGCCGATCGAGAACGGCGCGATGGAGGACCGCACGGTCATCCAGTGGGACAAGGACGACATCGAGTCGCTCGGACTGTTCAAGGTCGATCTGCTCGGTCTCGGATCACTGACGCTGTGCCACGAGAGCTTCCGCCTGCTGCGTGCGCACCGTGGCCTCGAGATGGGTCTCGCGACCGTGCCGCCCGCGGACGCGCTGACGTTCGACCTGATGTGTCGCGGCGACACCGTCGGCGTGTTCCAGATCGAGAGCCGGGCGCAGATGGCGATGCTGCCGCGATTGCGGCCGCGGACGTTCTACGACCTCGTGATCGAGATCAGCATCGTGCGCCCGGGACCGATCGCGGGCGATATGGTGCATCCGTTCTTACGGCGACGGCGCGGTGAAGAGCCCGTCGAGTATCCACATCCGTCTCTCGAGCCGGTGCTGAAGAAGACGCTCGGCGTGCCGCTGTTCCAGGAGCAGGTCATGAAGCTCGCGGTCGTCGCGGCGGACTACACGCCGGGCGAGGCGGACCAGCTGCGCCGCGACATGGCGGCGTGGCGCAAGCACGGCAAGATCGAACGGCACCGCGCGCGGATGACCGCGCGTATGAAGGCGAAGGGCATCGCCGGCGAGTTCGCCGAGCGCGTGTTCGAACAGATTCGCGGTTTCGGTGAGTACGGCTTCCCCGAGAGTCACGCGGCGAGCTTCGCGCTGATCGCGTACGCGACGGCGTGGCTGCGGTGCCATCACCTCGACGTCTTCACGTGTGCGCTCCTCAACGCGCAGCCGATGGGGTTCTACTCGATCGCGACGATCGTCGACGACGCGCGGCGCCACGGTCTCGAGGTGTGGCCGGTCTCGGTCGTGCACAGCGCGTGGGACTGCACGCTCGAGAAGCTGCGCGGCGATCGCTTCGCGGTGCGCATGGGACTGCGGTGGGTGAAGGGGCTCGGCGTCGCCGACGGGGAGCGCATTCTGGATGCGGCTCGAGACGAGCCCTTCGTCGATCTCGGGGACTTCGTGCGGCGCACCGGCCTCGGGGAGAAGCAGCTGACGGCGCTCGGTGAGTGCGGTGCGCTCGAGGCGCTGAGCGCGGGGCGACGCGGCGCGCTGTGGGACGTTTGGAAGCACGTGCACGATCCACGGAACGGTCTGCCCTTGCGCGAGGGGGAGGCCGGCTCGGAGTTCGACGAGCTGCAGCCGTTCGAGGCGTTGGCGTGGGACTACCGCGCGAGCGCGCACAGCGCCCGCGGCCATCCACTCGAAGCGGTGCGCGACCAGCTCGACGAGCAGCGACTCGTTTCCGCGTCCGGGCTGCGCGGCATGCGCAATCAGGCGTACGCCCAGTCTGCGGGTCTCGTGATCTGCCGTCAGCGTCCCGGCACGGCGAAGGGCGTCGTCTTCCTGACGCTCGAGGACGAGACGGGTTTCGTCAACGTCGTCGTCTGGGAGAAGGTGTTCGAACGGTTCGCGACGCTGATCAAGGCGGAGACGTTCCTCGCGGTCGCCGGCAAGGTGCAGAGCGAAGACGGTGTCGTGCACCTCGTGGCGCAGCGCCTGTGGGTGCCACGCCTCGAGGAGCGTCCCGGCCCGGTGGTGAGCCGGGACTTCCACTAGCGAGCGCGGCGCCGGAGACCGATACGCGTCTTCTCCGCGAGGTCGATCCTGCGAAGCATGCGGCGCCAGCCGTCGTAGTCCTGCGGGTCGATCCGGCCTGGTCGTTGTTCGGTGCGACGCGTGATCTTCACCTTTCGGCCGACGCGCGTGAACGTCAGCGCGTAGTCGATTTGCTCGGATCGATAGCTGACGCCGTCCGGGACCGTCGTGATCTCGAAGTGTTCGCCGGGGTCGATCACGATCTCTTGATCGTCCGCGTCGAGGATGGTGAGCCGCATCGGCAGCGTGCGCTCGGCCTTGTCCGCGAAGTTCTTGACGAAGTCGAGTGGGGTCAGCGGCAGCGGCAAGAACGTCGAGTCGCCGGCCGACTGGATCGCCGTCCGACGCTGGAGCTGGGCCTTCGCGGAGAAGTGCTGGCCCGGAGTGAGGTCACCGATGTCCGCGCCTGTGACCGTCCAGCCGGGGACGACCTGCGACGCGATCTGTCGCGCGATCACACTGCTCTGCGCCTTGGGCCAATCGCGGCCCTGGTCTGCCAGGCTCAGGCCGGTGTCTCCGAGCTTGCGGATTTCGATCTCGAAGTCGGCGCCGCCGGACTCCGTGACGCGCAGCGTACCGCGGAAGCGCCAGCCGAGGTCCGGCGCGCGCTGGCCCCCCGGAAGCCGCGTGAGGCGGTGCGTGCCCGGGCCCAGAATCAGTGCCGCGGCCCCCAGGCGCTCGGGGAAGATCATGCCCATCGTCTGGAAGCGCGCGTCGTCGACGAACATCCAGAACGGCTCTCCGCCGCGAGGCTCGGCGAGAACTCCCGGTGCCGGGAACTCGTCGCCGCCGTCGAACAGCGGCAGTGCTTCGTCGGATACGCCTTCGATCGTGGGCTTGGCGACCACGTGCCGGAACGGCACTCCGGCCTCCTGCAGCATGGCGACGAGCAGGAAGAAGCGGGGACCCTGCTTGCGGAGCACGATCGAGGTCGGGTTCGCCGGACCGCGACTTTGCGGGATGTTCTCGTGAACCCAGGCGTGCAGGGCCTTGGCGCGCGCGAGATCGCCCTCGATGCCGTCGCAGATCGAGCGGGTCTGCTCCGCCACCCACGGGCTCGTGCGCGCGCGCTCGACTGCGGATCGATACGCCGCGCGGGCGCTGGCGGCGAAGTCGGTGTCCTCTCCATACGCGACCATCGGCACGAGCTCGTCGACCGGGGGCGTCATCGACTCGGTCTCGAGTCGCGGCACGTCCTCGCAGCGGAAGACGTGAGCGACGTAGCCGTCCGAGAGAGTCACTTGCTCCCGCGTGCCGTCGAACCGGCGGAGCCGGAACGTGCCCGGGTGGTCGGGCGGCAGGATCACGACCAGCTCGCTGAGCAGGTATGGCTCCCACGCACTCTGGAACATGAACGATGCGCCGCGCCACGGGTTCTCACCCGCCGCGCCGCGGAAGTCGCGGTAGTGCTGTTCGATGATCGCGCCGGGCTCGATGCGCGGCATCTGGAACGATCCGCGCACTCGGTTCGGGACGAACGACTCGCCGGATGCCGTGACGGTGCGCACGCGGAGGACTTCGTCCGCGTTCGCGGCGCCGCCCGCTTCCTCGTACGCCTCGACGCCGCGAAGGTCGTTGAGGCGACGGACCTCGTGCGTCTCGACGACGTGGGAGCCGTCGGGATAGAACCGGACGATCATCTGGTCGAGCAGCAGCGAGGAGCTGGAGCCGCGCTCGCGCTCGGTCGGCTCGAACGCACGAATCAGCGCATCGGCGTCGCGGCGGAAGCGGGCGATCCACGGAAACTCAGGGGCATGCCCCTCACTCGTCAGCCGCCGGGCCGTGCGCCGATCGGCGTGGCGCGACGGGTCGGCTTCGAGCGCGCGTCGGTACGCGGCGACGGCCGCGTCGCTGTCGCCGCTGCGCTCCAGGCGCACGGCGGCGTCGATGATCGTGCGGGTGTCCGCGTCGGGGTGCTCGACGAGCTGTCGGTCGAGTTCGAGGCCGGCCTCGAAGTCGCTCGAGCGGTGGAGCGACTGCGCGCGCGAACGCTGCGCCGGCAGGCCGGACGGGTCATCCGCGTAGAGCGCCGCGAGCATGCGATCCCGCATCGCCGTGTCGTCGAGTTCGATCGCGAGATCGAGCGCGCGGCGCTGCAGCGTCGTCGAGCCCGGGTGGCGTTCGAGGGCCGCGTTCACGAGCTTCAGCGCCTCGCGCTGTGCGCCGCCGCGGGACAGGATCCGGGCGAGCGTCAGCGTCGGTCGCTCGTCGTGAGGGACGCGGCGCGCCCACGTCTCGCAGATCGAGCGCGCCTCGGCCTCGAAGCGGAGGCCGCGCAGTAGCGAGTAGAGCGTGGCGTACGTCGCGGCTTCGCCCGGGTGGCTCGCGACGCGTTCTTGCAGCAGCTTCACGGCGTCTTCGCGACGGTCTTCGTCGGCGAGCAGCCGGGCTGCGCGCAGTCGCGCCGTGTGGTGATCCGGCAAAGCGTCGCGCACCGACTCGACGAGGGAGCGGACGCGGGCGCTGCGCAGCTCGCGCGGGAGCGTCGTCGATCGTTCCACGGCGACCGCGAGCGCGAGACGGAATCGAGCCGACTCCAGAACCTCATCGTCGAACCCGTGCAGGATCTCGAGCGCGGTGTCGATGTGGCTGCCGTTGAGGCACGCGAACAGCGCCGCGAGCGAGAACAGCGTGCGTTGCTCGGGTGCGGCAGCGCGCGCCGTGTCGGCCAGCACGCGGCATCCGTCGACGAGCGGGCCGAGCTCGGGAACGTCCGGGGCTTCCGTCGTGACGGGTAGAGGAGCGTGCGAGGTGAGTTCGGTCACGGCGAGGGGGTGACCGGCGGCGTCGAGGTAGCGCAAGGCGAGCGTGTCTTCGCCGTTCTCGACCGTCTTCACGAGGATCGCGTTGTTGCCGGCCGCGAGTCGGATCGGGACAGCGCGACGATTGGGCGTGCGGTCCTCCGCGCGAAACACGCGCGCGGTCGGCGTGCCGTTGACGAACAGTTCGAACGATCCGCCGGTCGTGATCTCCAGATATCCGGCGGTGGCCGCGTCCGTGCGCACTTGGTTGAGGGCGTAGTAGCAGCCGTCGTGGTTCCGGTCTTTCTCCCTGCGCATGCGGATCGTCGTGCGGTGCGTCTGCCGCCGGACGACGCGAGATCGGACCGGACCGAAGCGGCCGGGCATCGCACGATCCGGTTCGGGGAAGGCGAACTCGGGCGCGAACGGCACGCCGAGGTAGTCGTCCCCGGAATCTCCGAACGGCCCGACGACGACGAAGTGCCCGGCGTAGGAGTCGTTGGTGCCGATCGCGCGGGCGGCGTCGAGGCGTCCGAGGCGACGCAGGATGCGCGACTTCGAACGACGGGCGGCGTGCGCACCGAGGCCGTGCGGTTCGGCCGCGAGATACTCGTCGAGTAGGCGGAGCGCTTCGTCCGGAGCGGCGAGACGCGCTGCGACTCGGTCGACCATCGGGAATGCCAGTGCCGACGCCGAGCTTCGCGCCGCGCCGCGCGCCGCGGTCAGCAGCTGTGTTGCGAGCACGTCCGGGTCGTCGGTCGCGGGCACGGTGGCTTCGACGATCGCGTCGGCGATGCGCTGGAGCCTTCCGTTCTGTGCGCTCGCCAGCGTCGGAAGCGTGAGCGCGAGGAACAGCGCGAGTCCGGTGCGCATCAGCGCTCTCCCTTCTTGATCAGCACGACGCGAAGGTCGGCGCGGTCGATCTCCGCCGCGAACTCGCGGAAGTCCGGGTATTCCTGCGGCTCGATCCGGTTGGTCTTCAGGGCCTGCCGGCGCTCGAGGCGCAGCGTGCCGCCGTCGGCCTGCCAAGTCGAGCGGAACGAACCGAAGCGCGTGTCCGATGCGACGCCGTCCGGAATCGACGTGACCTCGAAGCCCTCGGGCAAGCGGTAGGTGACCTGCTCCGCGGTTTCCCCGGGCACGCCGAGGACGAGAGCGAAGTCGCGCTCCTTGGCGCTCGTCAGCCCCTGCAGCGATCGGTCGAGGAGTGTCGGCTTGAGGACGAGCCCGCCGTCCTGTCGCGACGCGAACTCCGGACAGCGGAACTTGACGGTCACTTCGACTGGCACGTTGAGATCGAGGAGATCACTGGTGTCGACCGAGAGGATCTCGACGCTGCCGAACAAGCCGGTCAGCTGGCGCTCGATGCGCTCGCGACGTTTTGCCGGTTCGTTGCCGAGCCGGTCGCGGACCCAGACCGCCTGGTTGCGCTTCGGGCGATGCGTCATCGTGATGGTCGCGGCGCCGTCAGGCTCGAGCTGCACGTCGAATTCGCGCGCGTCGAGGTTCTGCTCGGCGCGAATCCAGTCGATGTCGCGGAGCTTGCCGTCTTCGCCGCGCACGACGAGGACCTTCGCACCCTGGTCCATGTCGGGCAGCGTGTCCAGCGGGTGGTAGGTCGCCGTGCCGTCGAGGAACATCGCGCCGCGCGACTCGGTCGCCGGCAGGTAGCTGATGCAGTGGTTGAAGTGCTCGACCATCGGCAGCGACAGGTCGTCGGTGCTGCGCTGCGGATCGGCGTAGATCAGGACGGGATAGGCCTCGATGCCGACGGCGTCGAGCATGACGTTCATCAGGAGCGCCTTGTCCTTACAGTCGCCGTGTCGCCGTTCGAAGATCACGGGCGTGCTGTACGGCTTGTAGCCGTGGACGCCGAACTCCCACGCCTTGTAGTTGATGTCGGTGGTCACGAACCGATAGATCGCGTCGATCTTCGCGACCTCGTCGTCCAGGCCCTTGGTGAGTTCGGCGACCTTCTCGCGCATTGTCGGAGTCATCTCGCTCTGCTTCCGGATCAGGTTGTACCACCACGAGCTGAAGTGGTCCCAGTCGCGGTAGGTCGTGATGCGGACGAGCGGTTCGGTCTCGGCCAGCTTCGGTCGGAGCTCCTCCGGCTTGCGGCGCGCGAGGTCGCGCATCTCGAAGTGGTGGATCGTCGTCCCGTCTTCCGCGGTGCGCGGCTGAGCTTCGGGAGCGCCGTTGCGGCTCTGGATCCTGTAGTCGCGACCGGGCTCGAGGATCACATCGAGCACGGAGCGGCGGACGGGCGTTCCGTCGTTCGCCGCGAACGGGTGCACAAGACCGAAGTAGTCCCCGAAGAACGATGGCGCGAGGTCGTCGACGCGGTAGCGAATCTCGCACGTGTCGCCGGGTGCGAGCGGCGGGAAGCGAACGTAGCTGCCCGAGAGCCGCGGGCGGAGCTCTTGGCCGTCCGCCTTGACGATGCGCACGGACAGCAGTCGCGCGCGCTGTTCGCCCCAGAAGTGGGGGACGTAGAACGTCGTCAGGTCACGCGCCCCCTGATCGTTGAGGATGCGCAAGACCTCGTGGTGGTAGCGGCTCGTCGTGCCGTTGCGGTAGGCGCGGACGACGTCGTGCTGGAGCAGGTAGAAGTGCGGGTCGTTCGCGGCGACGGCATCGTCCGGAACGAGCGACGCGTCGCGGAGATCGGCGTCGAGCTCGATCGCGAATGCGTCGTAGAACGGGACTTCGTCCGCGAGCAGATACTCGAGATGACGGCGCTCGTTCTTGCGGTTGGGGTTGAGCTCGACGGCCGTGCGCAGCGTCTCGCGCTGTTGCTCGGTGTCGCCCCGCAGGCCGTGGATCCGCGCGACGTCGACGAGCACCTCGTCGTCCTCGGGGCAGACGCGGAGCCAGTCACCGAGAGCGGCGAGTGCGGCGTCGTATTCGCGGCGCGCCTCGTGCAGGCCGGCCAGACGACGACGCGGGGCGCGTGAGAACGGGAGATGCGTCGCCGCGCGCCGCAGCACGCGCATCGCGGTTTCGTCGTCCCCCGTTCTCAGGGCGACGTCGGCGACGCTGACGGCGGTCGGGGAGTCGAACGCCGACTCGAGGCGCGCCGGACCGAGGCGCGCCGCACGGTGCCAGGCGCGCTGCGTTTCGAGGCGGTCGAAGAGGCGCGCGATGGCCTCGGGAGACGCGAGTCCGTCGGCGCCCGCGCCCGCGGCGTTCGCGAGGTGACGGTCCGCGACGACGCGCATGTCCAAGCTCGCCAACGCGCGAGCGAGCGCGACCTCGGCGGCCCGAAACTCGGGGTTGATCGTCAGCGCGCGCTCGAGCAGTTCGACAGCGCGACCGGCATTGCCGACGTCGTCGAGTTCGAGTTCGGCGAGCGATCGCATGGCTTCCGCGTGTTCCGCGTGCTCGGCGAGGATCGCTTCGTAGTCCCGCCGCCGCGCGTTCTCGTCCCGCTCCTCGGAGCGGCCGCTGCGCACGCGCGTGAACGCGAGCAGGTATCGGGCGGTCGCGCTGTTCGGCATCGCCGCGACGGCCTGCTTCGCGAGTTCGTGGTCGCGGCGTGCGGTGTCGTCGTCGCCGTGGTTCAGCGCGAGCAACAGGCCGAGCCGCACGGCGTCGGTCGCGTCGCCGGTTTCGTCGACCGAGCGCTGGAGCACCGCGTAAGCACCGCGCTTTGGCATTGTCGGTTGCTCCGGTGCTGGCTTCACGCTCGCACTGGCGATCAGGTCCTCTCGGCTCGCGCTCTCGACGACCCCGGTCAGGAGCGAGCCGTCGATCGCGCGGAGGCGCGCCGCGAACTCGAACGCGCCTTCCTGGTCGCAGACCTTGATCATCAGGCGGTTCCAACCCGCGCGCAGTCGCAGCGCGACCCCGTCTTGGTCTGGTGCGAAGCGGCGCCGGACGTCACGCTTCCAGACCTCGGCTCCGTTCAAGAACACCTTGGCAGCTTCGTCGCTGCCGAGGTGCAGGATCGCGTCGGTGTCGACGTCGGCACGCAGCGCGACGATCGCGTAGGCGAGAACCTGATCGTTCGGGCGTAGCATCGCGTTGAGGTTGATGCGGCCGCCCGCGGGATTGGACACCGGGCAGTCGCGCCACCGCACGGCTCGCTTCTTGCCGTCGTACGACGCGTCGAGGTCGAGCCCCACTTCGGGTCCGAAGCGTCGATCGAAGCCGCCGCCGCGTTCGTTGTCGAACGGACCGATGATCGTCCAGCGCGTCAGATAGCCGAGCTGCTTCGTCAGGTCCGCGACGCCGCCGTGGTCACCCGCCATCCGGGCGAGGTCGAGCGCGAGGTGTAGACAGCGGTCTCGCAACGACGGGTGTCGCTCCGCGACCGGACCGGCCGCGAACTCGCGAAGCCGAGCGCGGAAGCCGAGGTCACCGAGTCGCGAGGCCAAGAGCTGAGCGACCGTCGCGTGGAATTCGGCGTGGGCCGCGCTCCGCTCGTCGTCCTGCGCGGATTCGAGCAGTCCTACGAACGCGTTCATCGCTGCGCGGTATTCGCCGCGAGACTTGAGTCGGAACGCCTCGGCCTCGCCGGCCGGGAACGTGGTCGTCTGTGCGCAGACGCCGGCGATCCACAGCGGGACCGCGACGATGCAGGACATCATGCGGGATGCGCGCATGAGTCTCCTCCGGTGCTTGGGGTCAGTGGGGGGCCTTCGCGTACGCCGGGGTAGCGTCGCGTGGGTCACTTGTTCTGGGTTTCGGCGCCGCCGACCGTCTCGGTCGGAAGAGCCATGTTTCGCAGCGCGTCATTCGAGCGAACGGCGCGCTGGATCTCCGCGCGATCGAGTCGTCCGTTGCCGCTGTAGTCGGCGTCCTTGAGGATTCGGTCGCTCCAGCGGCGCAGCGACGGGTCGATCGCGGCGAGCGCTTCGGTCAGCTCGGCACCGTCGATCGTGCCGTCCCGGCTCAGGTCCGCACGCTGGTATTCGCGCGGCAGGGTCTTCGGATCGCTCTGGTAGCGGCGGATCAGCGTCTCGCCTCCGTTCGGAAGCGAGCCCAAGAGGGCCGCGAACTCGGCGGCCGACAGTTGGCCCGAGAGATCCTTGTCGAGGAGCGCGAAGTCCGGCGCGGGTTCGAGCTCGGCCTTGTCGGCGAAATCGAGCAGCTCACGCTGCGAGATACGGGTGTCGTGGTTGGAGTCGGCGAGACGCACGAAAATCTCTTCGCGCGACTCGACGGTGTCCGAGCCCGTCGGGTCGATCGGTTTCTGCACTGCGCGCGAGACGCGCACGGAGAACGACTTCGCGCTGTAGAGCGATGCGCGGAATCGGGCGTCGAACTCGTCCCAGTGCAGCTTGCCGTCGGCGTCGAGGTCGAGCTTGCGGAACGAGCCGGGTTCGGTCGCGTCGACTCCGAGGAACGACGCGCTCGCCTCGAAGACGTCGAGCCGGTCGTCGCCGTTGTCGTCACAGGCTGCGAACAACGCCCAGCTCATACCGAACGAGTGGCTCTTCACCTCGACGACTTGGCGCTCTGTCGCCTGGCCGTTGGCGGCCGTGCCCGCAATCAGGGTGAACACGGCGGCTAGGCACTGTCGACTGATCATGCTGTTCCTTCGCTCGTCAGATCCGGGGCGGGGGCGCCGCCACGAACGGCGATCACGGAGTGAACATACACTCGTTGCCGAGCTGGCTGTGGCCCTCGACGTCCAAATCGGCGTTTGCGGGCTCCTCGCCGAAGCCGGCCGATTCGACGCGGATCCCCGACGAGCGCAACGCGCCGGTGAGGGCGGTGAGTTCGACGGATCCCGGCGCGATCACGATGCAGTCGACCCGGGGGCCGATCGCCATGGCGTCGACCGCGATGGCCACCGCGAGCTGGGCTCGGTCCGCGGCCTTGCGGATCTCGAAGCCGGCGGCGCGGAGCGGGCCGTCGAGCGTTTCGTCGACCGCGGGCGTACCGTAGGCGACGCGACGGATCATCGAGCGCCGTCCCGCGAGGGCGGATTCGATCTTGCTGAACGCGATCTCGCCGTCGAGGTCCTTCGCTTGCTCGACGAGGAGATCGGCGTCGAGCAGCAGAGCGGTCCGCATGCCCGGAACGGACGGGAAGCGCGACCTCGGCGTCGTCCAGTTCGAGGCGGCGCCGGGGCGCGCGGAGTTCATCCGGCGGGCCGGGCGCGGGCGTTCTTCCCGCTCCTCGCGGTCGCGGCCGCCACCGTCCCGATCGCGGTCGCGATCCCGATCGCCGCGCTTGCGGCGCGAGCGGCGGCGCTTCTTCTTGCCGGTCGGGGCGTCGTCGTCGCCGTCCGCGTCCGCATCGCCGTCTCGGTCGCCGTCGTCGTCGTCCGACGAACGGTCGGCGTCGAGATCTTCGGCCGGCGCGTCTTCGTCGGCCTGCGTCTCTGTGTCGGGCTTGCTCCGGCGGCTGCGCCGCTTGCGGGGTGCCGGCGCCTCCTCGGTTTCGGTCGCGTCCTCGGCGTCCGCCGGGGGGGCATCGGCCGGGGCGTCTTCGGCGGCCGCCGTTTCGGTCTCGGCGCCCGAATCGTCGGCGTCGGAATCCGCGGCGGACTTGGTCGCCTTCTTCTTCCGGACCCGCTTCTTCTTGACCTTCTTCTTCGGCGCCTCGGCGTCCTCGGCGTCGGCGCCGTCGCCGGGCGACTCCGCCGCGGGGGTATCCGTCGCAGGCTCTTCTGTTTCAGTGCCTTCCGACTGTGCCTTGCGCCGGCGGGTGCGCTTTTTGGGCGCCTCTTCCGCGGGTTCGCCCGACTCCTTGGACTGCGGTTGATCCGCCGGTTCGGCGGTGGTGTTGGCGTCGGTGGGACGATCGTCGTCGTCGAAGATGTTGGATCCGAATTCGCTCATCTAAGAAAGCGCGTCGGGCGCCTCTCTCGAGGGGTCCAGGAGTGCCGGAGCCTACGAGCGGAGGGACCGGGCGTCCAGGAGAGTGTGACGCGGGATCGCAATTCCGCCGCGGTCACGCGAACTGCCCGTCGCATCAGGATTTCTGGGCCCGCGGCTTGTGCTGACCGGCTCCAGTCGCTTCGATGCCCGAACCCCTCACGTGCGTCCGGGACCGGTTCGCACGCTTTCCCAGCATCGATCGTAGAGGTCGTCCCTTGAACCTGCGCAAGATCACGTTCACCGCCGTTGCTCTCCTCGCCCTCGGTCTCTCCAGCTGCGGCACTGCCCGCCGGGCCGGCAAGGATGTCTTCATCGCCCTCTCGACCCCGGTCAACCTCATCTACGGTGGTTCGACCGACGGCGTCTCGACGGCCAAGGAAGTGCGCGCCGGACTCGACGGTGGCGCGGTCACCGAATTCCTGGTGTTTCCGATCGCCTTCTTCGGTCACGCGATCAAGCACACGTTCTACGGCTTCTTGCACGCCGGCGACTTCATCCTGACCCCGCTCTACGGGGCCGCCGAACTGCACCCCTACGGTCCGGAGATCGAGCCGATCGACATCTACACCGGCACCTGGTTCGACGAGAACGGCAACGCCTCCGGCACCGACGCCGAGAGCGGCGAGAACCGCTGATCGAGCGCGCGCCGTCGCCCGCCCTCGTTCGTAGGGCGGTCGCCTGATGGCGTTCCCGGCGACGCGAATCCGCGTCGCCCGCTGACGCGCCTCTTCGAGGCCGGCGCCGGCATCTCGGGGATTTCCCCCCTCCAGATCGGGCCTTCCCCCGATAGAGCGCGAGGCGGTCCATCCATACGAATGGGTCCATCAATCGCGGGCGAATCCCGTCGCTCGCGAGCACCCACTCGGAACTGGACACCCAACAAAAGGACCTCGTCGTGCTTCCTATTCGGACCATCTCGCTTCTTGCGCTGACGACTCTCGCATCCTCCGTGGTCGCGCAATCCGAATGCACCGGACCGCAGTACTTCTTCGCCAATGGCTGGTCGAACGGCAGCTACTCCGCCAATGGCCAAACCCCGCAATGGTTCACGATGAACCCGACGCCGGACTGGGACGTCGCGTGCATCAGTGACCAGTCGGGCATCCCCGCGATCTGGAACAACTCCTGCACCGTCGGCTGCCGCCAGATGCAGTTCTTCGCGAAGGGGCGCGGTGAGCAGGACGACAACGACACGCTCGGATTCGTGCTCGGCTTCTGCGAAGGGGACCAGAACGACCCCAACGCCGACTACCTCGCGGTTCTCTGGAACAAGGACGAAGCGACCGCGACGCTGCCCGGTTGCGCCGGCTCCGGCACGCACCCGCGCGGCATGCGTCTCGTCCGCGTCTTCGGCATGCCCGACCCGCAGGAGTTCTGGTCGCAGACCAACCTGATGCTGCCGTGCTCCGACATGAACTCGGGCGTCGAGGTCTTGGCGACGGCGAACACGCTCGGCGACCAGGGTTGGACCCGCTACGTGCCGCACGGCTTCTGGGTCGAGCTGCGCGAGGACAACCTCAAGGTCTTCGTCGATGGTTCGCTCGAGTTCGACCGTGACGGTGACTACTCCGCCTACATCGACGGCTGCTTCGGCTACTTCGCCCAGGGCCAGTTCGTCGACTTCTGGGGTCTCGAGCAGTACGCGCTCAACGGCGTCCAGGCTTCGTGGAACAACTACGGCACCGGCACGCCCGGCTGTGACGGCGTTCCGTCGCTGACGATGCTGAACCTGCCGTACATCGGCGGCAACCCGGAGATCCGGATCGGCAACGACGGCGACCAGCAGCACACCGGCGCGATGATCTGGTCGCTGGCCCCGGACAACGTCTTCGAGCCGTTCCTCGGCGGTAACCTGCTCGTCGCGCAGCCGTTCGCGGCGGTGACGACGCAGCTCGTCGATCCGGGCGGCTTCGTCTTCGCGTGTCAGATCCTGGACGGTTCGTGCCAGAACGGCGTCGAGTTCTTCCTGCAGTGGGTCTGCATCGATCCCTGCGGCCCGAACGGCTGGGCGATGTCGGAAGGCCTGCACATCACGCTCGGCGATCTCTAGAGCCTCGACGAACGCAACGGAACATCGTTCCGGGTGCGTACGTCCAGTTTCGGGAGTTCCCTATCCACCGATTGGGTCGCCACACACCTCGGCCCACGGACGTACACCTCGGTTCGACACCTGGCAGCGCGCGACGCAATGTTGCGCGTTGCCTTTTTCGTGCGGTGAGAGGTTGGGGGGCACGGGCCACGTGCGACGTTCACACGGGGCACGGGATACGGGTCACCATCGCGCAGGCGCAGGCGCAGCACGGGAGGTTGCAGTGTCCCCGTGCTGCGCGTGCGTTTGCGCCTGCGCCTGCGCGGTGGTGACCCCTGGCCGCCCGTGGCCCGCGCCCCGTGACCCCTGCCCGCCAGCGTCAGTCCACCCGCACCACCGCCGGCACATGCCGCACGTACTCCCGCAACCCGACCATCCAACCCTCCGGCACGTCCCCGAGCACCCGCAACACCCCGTCGTTCAACTCCAACGTCACCCCCTGCGGCACCCCGTAGTCCTCCCGCAACCGCGCGAGCACGAACGGCGCATGCGGCGCATGGAACGGTTGCCACCGGGCGTCGATCTGGTCGACGTCGACGAACTCCTGCCGCGCGAGTTCGAGCGGATCGCGCGCGAGCGGGTCTCGCAGCCCTTCGATCCGGAAGCGTCCATCGGATTCTTCGGCATGCGTGATTTGGATCCCCGCTTCCTGGCGCACGAGATCGACGAAGCTGCGCCAGCGCGCGCTTGCGCGCCACGAGAGAAACCACCAGATCGACAGCGCGATGAGTCCGCCGATGATCACGAGGCTGAGCACGATGCTCGTCCCTCTCTTCCTGGCCGGCTTCTCGTCGTCGTCACTGCCGTCGCGCCGTTGCTCGGTCAGGCACGTCTCGAGGAGGGGCGTCGTGCCCTCGTAGATCGAAACGTCCCCGTCGAACTCCGCGAGCTGCGTTGCGTAGCCGAGTTCGATCTGTTCGAGTGCCTGGCGAAACTGCGTGCGTTCGGACTGCGGCGCCTGGCCGCGGATCACGACGGCGAGCACCGCGTGGGAGCCCTGTTCGACCCAGACGCGGAGGTCGCCGACTTGGAACGAACCGAGCGTGTCGCCTTCCGGCGCTTCGAACGCGTCCTTCACGAAGTCCTGGATGGCCGTGAGCATCGCGGACACGAGATCGGCGTCGCGCGACTCGACGTCTTGCCGAGAGGCATCGTTGAGCAGCAGGCCGGTGTCGCGGTGGATCAGGAACACGTGCTCGACGCGATAGCGCAGCGTGTGCAGGAGTGCGATCTCCGCGAACGGCTTGCCCGTGCGCCAGGCCTGCACGCGCCACTTCCATCCGCGTACCGTGAGGCTCTGCTCGAGCGTGCGCTCGAAGCCCTCGGTGAGGCTCTGGATCATCTGGCGCACGGCCTGGCGGATCGCGGGTCCCATCGCGGGCGCCAGCGCCTCGCCGAACTTGCCCGGATCGCGACGCACCGTCGCGTGTACGCCCGTCGAGATCAGAGGCCCGAGCGCCTTGCCGAGCTGGTCGTCGCGAATCGCGCCGAGGCGCATCGCTTCGCCGAGCACGGTGCTCAGATACTCGGCGAACTGGTGTCGGTCGTCGATGCGGTCGATCGCCGCGAGAATGCGCTCGCGGTCGGCGCCGACCAGGAGGCGGCACAGCTCGACGATTTCGTCCGCGGACGGATCAGGAGCCTTCGTCGCCGTCGCCATCTCTCTCGATGATCCGGTTGGCGAGATCGCCCAGCAGCTTCGACAGCTGTGCCTTGCTCATACCCTTGTCCTGGACCTGGTCGAACGAATCGCTCATGCGTTCCGACAGCGTCTCGAACTGCGTGTGGACCTCCGACTTGAGCGCGTCGACCGACTGCGCGCTTTCGTCGCGCACGTCGCGGGCGACCTCTTCGATCCTCGACTCGAGCTGGTCGCGCGTCGCGTCGAGGTCGGCTCGGAGTGCGTCGATACGGTCACTGATCGCGCGCTCCATGTCCTGCACGACGTCGCGGAGATCGCGGACGGAGTCCCCGAACAGGATGTCGCGGATCTTGTTGAGGTCGGTCTCGGTCGGCGCGGTGTCCTTGCCGGCGGAGCTGGCCTTCGTGGCGGAGCGGGTTTGCTTGGCGAGGGAATTCTCGGGGGCGGTCATCGAGGTCTCGGCGACAGAGAGTGGCGACCCGGTGGCGGCGGCTGGGCCACGGGGAGCAGAGCGAGCGTAGCCGCAGCGGGCCTTCCGCGTCAGCCTCGCTCGAACAGAAACAGCGGAGATCCGGACGCGGACTCCGAGAGCCGTTCCGCGGCCAGCGGCTGTCCCGGACTGTCGCACGACGACCAAGTCGACTCGTCCGCCAGGACGCCGTGCGGAGGCGCTCGGAGCGCCAGATTCAGCGCGCGGTCCACCGGGTCGCCGAACACGGCCGGAACGACGGAGTTTCCTACAGCCGAATTGCCGAGAACGGCTTCGCCGGTCGCGATCCCGGCCGCGACGTGGATCGTGAACGGAGTCGGCGTGTCGGTCCTAGGGGCAAGCTCCCGGACGGAATCGACGGCGTCGACCGCGGCGGCCGCGGCTTGGTAGGCGGGTGACCCGTCCGACGGCAGGATGCCGAACAGGGCGAGCGACTCGGTGACCGAGTGTCGGTGCATGAACCCGGCGTGCTCGCTCACGCAGAGGGCCAGCGACGCGAGGCCACGCTGACGCAGGCTGAGCACGGCTTCCGGCGCGGTGGTCTGGTGCTCGTGGGGGTCGACGCGCAGCAAGAACACGGCTGCGGTCAGCGTCTGCGCGCGGCCGCGGCGCTCGCGCGTCTCGCGGTCGCCACGCGCCGCGTCACGTTCGCGGTCGAGCTGGAGGTCGTTGCCCCATTGCTGCAGCGTCGCGAGGCGCTCCGCTTGCGGCGTCGCGTCGACGACGAGGACGAGGGTGCGACCGCCGGTCGAACTCACGTGCACGTCCGCGTAGCGACCGTTCGCCGTCTTCACCTGGGGGAGCACGAGCGGTCCGGATTGCACCGGGATCAGTCCGACGAGGAAGCTCGCGTAGCCGAGGACTTCCACGTCCTCGACTGCGGACTCGAGGCCGAACGCGGCCAGATCACCACCGGAGCGGAGCACCCGCATCGCGTCCGAGACCTCGAGCCACGCCGCGGTGCGATCGTGGAGGAGGAGATCGAGGAGCTGTCCGCGCAGCGGATCGGGCGCGTCACCCATCCAGCATCCTCCGCGTGAGATCGACGAATGCGTGCTCGACTTCGTCTCCCGTCTTCGCGCTCGTGAGGTGCACGATCCAGCCGTCGGCTCGGCACTGCTCGATCGCTGCGTCGTCGATCTCCCATTCGGCGCGCAGATCGTGCTTGTTGATCAGCAGGCTGAACGGTGCGTCCCCGACGACCTGTCGGGCGCTTTCGCGGAGGTTGCGTGCGATGTCCAGCGTGTGCCCTCGCGTGCCGTCGGCGACCAGGAAGTAGCCGCCGGTGCCGCGCAGATACGTGGACTGGATCTTCTGGAACTCGTCTTCGCCGTGCAGATCCCACAGCACGAGCGCGACGTCTCGCTGGTCGACGTGCAGCGTCTTCTTGTCCACTTTGACCCCGACCGTCGTCAGGTACGAATCCGAGAAGATCCCGCTGACGAACTGCCGCACGAGGCTCGTCTTGCCGACGGCGAACGAGCCGAGCATCGCGACCTTCTTACGGATCATCGAGGCCATGGACGCGGCCTCGCGCTACTGGCCGTTGCCCGTGGCGCGCGCGTTGCCGATGCGGCGTGCGAAGTCGCCGAACAAGTTCGCGAGTGCCTCGCGATCGGGACGCGTCTTGCGTAACGCGGCGAGATCCGCCTCGAGCTGCTCGATTGCTTCGGTGACCTGGCCGTCGAATTCCTCTCGCAGCTCTTCGCAGCTCGCGTCGATGCGTTGACGGAGCTCGGTGTCGCCCTTGGACGCCTTCTTGCGGACTTCGGACAGCTTCTCGTCGAAGCTCTCGGACATGCGGGTGATGCGCGCCGACAGCGCCTTGTGACGGCGACCGATCGCTTCGATCTCCTTGTCGAGCCTCGATGCGAGCGAGGTGGCGCGGCGCCGTGACTCCGCGCGGATCGACTCGAGCTGTTTGAGAACGTGCTCCTCGAGCTTGTCGGTGCGCTCACGAACCGAGCGCTGCTCGTTGCCGAACAAGATCTCGCGCAGGTGCTCGAGTTCGGCCGGCGACGATGCCGGACGAGCGGTGTTCTGCGCGCGGGACTGCTTCTGGGTCTGCTTGCGAGCTTGAGCCATGGGTTTCGTCGTTTGCAACGGAGGGTGCCCGTTCGCCTCCCCATGATGACGATACGTCGCCCGCGGCGGCGGGCAAGCCATCGATGCGTCGAAGCGTAGCCGTCATACGGCCGGGAGGTCGTCGCCGAGATCGACGGAGTGCTCGGCGTCTGCCGCGCCTCCCGCGCGAACGCTGCGGCGACGGCTCCAGCCAGCGATCGCGAGACCGGCGCCGACGAGGATCAGCGTGCCCGGCTCGGGCACGGGCTCACCGCCGCCGGAACCGCTGCCGCCCCCGGTTCCGGAGCTACCGCCGTTGCCGTTCCCCGAGTCGTCGTCACCGGACGATTCGGACTGCTCGGGCTCCTCGTCCCACACGCCGTACTCGTCGTCGGCGAACTGTTCGGACTCGTCCCGTTCGAGGATCTCACGGTTCTCGAACCCGATCGCAGGCGGCATCGGGTTCGTTCGCGTGGCGGTCGGAATCGGCAAGGCGCTCGACGAGCCGGACCGGCCGCCGCATGCGGCAAGACACAGGGAGACGAGAACGAGAGCGATCTTCGGTGCGAGGTTGGACATGGTGCGATGTCAGATCGGGGTCCGCGGAATGCGACGGGCTCGTGGGCCCGCGATCCGTGGCACCATTCGTACCGCGGGGGCGGATTTCGCCCCATCGGGGGAAGTCCCGATATCGCGCGGCGAATTCCCCTAGAGCCAGGTATCCAACGGCTTACGACGGACGTGGCGACCGGATCAGTCCAGGGACGTCAGGCCCTCGCGGATCGCGAACTTCGTCAGCTGCGCGATCGTCCGAATCTCGAGACGGTTCATGATGTTCTGGCGGTGGGTTTCGATCGTCTTGACGCTGACGTGGAGCGTCGCCGCGATCTCCTTCGTGCTCTTGCCTTCCGCGATGAGCTGCAGGACCTCGCGCTCCTTCGGCGTCAGCACGGCGGCGGGCTTCTCCTCGCCCTGTTTCGATAGCTTCTGCACGTAGTCTTCGACCACGACGCCGGTGATCCCTCGGCTCAGGTAGACCCGATCGGACAGGACTTCGCGGATGGCGGCGTCGAGCTCCTCGAACGCGCTCTCCTTGAGCAGGTATGCCGAGGCGCCGGCCTTCAGCATGCGGCCGACGTAGGTCGCGTCCGAGTGCATCGACAGCGAGATGACCTTGACCGCGTCGTTGTCCGCCTTGATCTGATGGGTGGCCTCGATGCCGTTCAGCTCGGGCATCGCAATGTCCATGATCACGATCGTCGGGCTGAGCTTGCGGGAGAGGCGGACCGCTTCCCTGCCGTCGGTCGCTTCGCCGACGATCTCGTAGCGGTCGGCATCGGCCTCGAGCAGACTCCGGAGACCATCGCGGATGATCTTGTGGTCGTCGGCGAGAAGGATCGTGGTCGGGGCCATGAGTCAGTCCGATACGGGGGCGCTGAGGGTGATGCGAGTGCCTTCACCCGGGCGAGAACGAACGTCGATCGACCCATCGAAGTGGTCGAGCCGTTCTCGGATGTTGAACAGGCCGAAGCCTCCGTCGCGCGTGACGCGGAATTCGAGCGTGGAGTCGTCGAAGCCGACGCCCTCGTCTTCGACGACGATCTCGATGCGCTCGTCGACGCGGCGCGCGGAGACCACCACTTTTCGGGCGTGCGCGTGTTTGACGATGTTGTGGAAGAGCTCGCGCACGGCCTGGTAAAGCAGCGAGCGCAGCTCGTTCGAAACCGGCTTCGGGTGGCCGTCGTCGCTGAACTGCGTTGCGATCGAGTGGTCGTCCTTGAGTCGGTTGGCCAGACTCTCGAGGGCCGACTCGAGACCGAGTTCGTAGAGAACGGGAGACCCTAGGTCGAACGTCAGCGTCCGAGTCTCCTGGATCGTCGCCTCGATCAGCTCCCGCACGGTGTTGCAGGCGTCGCGATTGCACTGCGTCGTGAGCTCGCTCAGCAGGGCGCCGAGTTTCATCCGCACCAGCGCGAGGTTCTGGCCGACGTGGTCGTGCAAGTACGTTGCGATTCGGCGGCGCTCACGCTCCTCGGCGATCGCTAGCTGATCGACAAGCAGTCGCAGCTGGTTCTGGTAGTCGACGAGTTGGCGGTTGGCCTCGGTGAGTTCCGCGGTTCGCGCCGCGACGCGTTCTTCGAGCCGGTCGTGCGCCTCGTTGAGCGCGGCCTGCATCCGCTCGAGCTGTTCCATCGCAAGGCTCTTCTCGCGCGCCGACTGCAGGATGCCCTGCAGATGATCGAAGTCCTGGCCGAGGAACTCGAGCAGGAGCGTGCGCGTGCCGGACTCGCTGCGCACGGCCGTCGCCTCGAGCTGGCACTCGTCGCCGTTCGCGTCGAGTTGCGTCCAGGCGCCCGACCGGAGTTTCGGGTCGGCCCCTGACTGCCAGAACGACTCGGCGTCCTCGAGGTAGGTCGCGAGGAAGGGGAACTCGCGCGCGAGCTCGACGGACGTGCCGCCGAGGGCCGGAAACCGCGCCGTGATCGACGCGGGCACGGTCGCGACCGGTTGGAACTCCGAGCCGTCCAAGGACGTGAGACCCACGATGTTGAGGGCTGCGAGGAGTTCGTTGGACTTCACCATCTGGGCGTCGAGCATTCTACGTCGGTGGTGGAACGGACACGATGGATGCTAGGGGGCCAGGACCTCGGCGAAATCGGGGCAGGCCTGATTCGGAACGGGAAAATCCCTCAGCGCCGAGGCTTCGCTCATTCGTACTTCTTGCCCTTGTGGCGGATCCACCCGCCGCGATGGCGACCCCGCGGATCGTGGTGGGTCCAGTGGACGACGCCGCCACGGTCATTCCACTCGTAGTCGCCCTGGAACTCGACGGCTTCGCCCTCGCGCAACGGAACGCGTGGCGCAAGGTCGATGTTGTGGGCGATCAGCACGGTCCGGTCGTTCGCGAGCCGCACGATGAACTTCTGATGGCGTGAGCCGACGTTGTCGTCGGGCAGGGTCTTGATGATCGTGCCTCGCGCGGTGACCGGCACGTCGGTGCTGCGGTTCGCGAACGCCTCCGCGATCACGCGGTCGCCGGCGCTCGATGCGCGGCGGTCGTCGGAGACCACCGCGCCTCCGCCGGTCTCCGTGGAGGGGCCGGTCCGTGCGGAGGACGCGCCGAACAGGTCCACGCCGAAGAAGTGGTTGAGGGCGAAGACGCCGGCGATCGCAAGGAGGCCGATCACCGTGCGTCCGAACGAGCGACGTGGCTTGTCTGAGGTCGGGTTCATCGGAAAGCGCGCCGACTCTAGCGGCGTGATCCCCGATAACCATCGGGGCTTTCCCCACCTCCAAATCGGGGGTTGCCCCGATATCGCGATCGGCCGGAGCTGCCGAAGATCCTCGCGTCGACCCTGCTCGCCAGCCAGGAGTTCGCATGAGCATCCAAGACTTCGTCCAAACTGCCGCAGTCCAACTCGGCGCAGACACCCAGAAGGTGGAATCCGCCGTCGGTGGGTTGCTCGGCATGATCCGCGCGGGCTCCGACAACGTGGACTTCCAGCAGCTCATGCGGCAGATTCCGGACGCCGAGCGCCTGATTCCGGGGGCGCCACAGTCGGCGGAGAACGACGCGCTCAGCGGGCTGGTCAGCCTCGCGCGGGCTGCGCTCGGCAACGTCGGCACGACCGAGACCCTGCGATCGCTGCTCGGCTCGGGCCTCGACGTTCCTCGACTTCGCACGCTGGCGTTCCTGTTCTTCGACTTCGCGAAGGACTCCGCGGGCGGCGCTCTCGTCAACCGCTTGCTACGCCGGATGCCCGATCTCCAGGTGCTCGCAGGCTGATCGATTTCCCCTATTCCCTACCAACCTCCAGGAGACCCTGACAGATGACGTACAAGATCGAAGAGATCGAAGGCATCGGCCCCGCTTACGGCAACAAGCTTGCGGAAGCCGGCATTCACACCACCGAGGACCTGCTCGAGCACTGTGCCGACAAGAAGGGCCGCAAGGCCATCTCGGAGCGCACAGGCCTGAGCGAGAAGTACATCCTCACGTGGGCGAACATGGCCGACCTGATGCGCATCAACGGCGTCGGTCGTCAGTACGCCGAGCTGCTCGAAGCCTCGGGCGTCGACACCGTCAAGGAGCTGCGCACGCGCAACGTCGACAACCTCGCCGCGAAGATGAGCGAGGTCAACGAAGAGAAGAACCTGGCGAAGTCGGTGCCGTCGTCGTCGATGGTCGCGGAGTGGATCGAGGCCGCGAAGGCGACCGAGCCGAAGATCTCCTACTGAGGACGGCTACTGCACCGGCAGAGGAATGCGGCGGAGAAGCGTCGCCGCTGCCGCGAAGTCGCGCGCGTCGAACATCCGTTGCGTGCGCGCCCGCAGCTCCTCGAGCACACGCTTCTCCTTCGGTGTCCGTCGAGGGCTCTCGATCAGGCGTTCCACGCGTGCGAAGCGTGCGCGTGCGAACGTCTCCGGATCGGGCTCGATCGTCTGCGGCTTGAAGCTCAGCAGGAACCACGCCAGGCGCTCGGCCGATTCGTGTCGTCCCGCGAGGTGTCGCTCGATGACCTCGATCCACTCGCGACGGATGCCGACGCTGCCGACGCGGGCACGCTGGCGACGAGGCCCGAAGTCGACATCGCGGTCCGCGACCTGTTCGTGTACCTGCTCGACCAGGCCGCGCGCTCGTCGGCGGACCGCGCGATGCGCCTCGAGAAGCTGGCGCCGCGCCGGATCGAGGATCTCGTCGCGGCGATCGGGGTCGAGTTCTTCGGACGCGTCGTCCAGCGCCTTCCGCATCGGCGCGGTCGAGGGCATCGAGGAGTCGAATTCGATCCCGGGAATGCCGACGGTCTCGAGCTGTGCGGCTCGGTGGCTCGCGGCCGCGTCGGCGCCACGGTCGTGATCGATCTCGGCGAGGCGGGCGAGACACAGCGCGCGCGTCGTCTCGGCGACGTCCGATTCGGTGCCGCGGCGGTACTCGGCGGCCGCGGCCGGGACTTCGAGGGACAGGTTCTCGACGAGCCATCCGCGGAACAGCGGGTTCGACCGCTCTTGCGCGGCTGACGTCGCGCAGAGCGCCGTGATTCCGAGGACGACGAACGCGGTCTTCACTCGTGCTCCTCCCCGTCGAAGCGATAGCCGAGTCCGTGGACGGTCACGACGTGCTTCGGGTTCTCGACGTCGATCTCGACCTTCTTCCGCAGCCTCGCGATGTGGTTGTCGACGGTGCGGGTGGTCGGCAGGTGCACGTAGCCCCACACCTCGGTGAGCAGGTCACGACGGGTCACGACTTCCCCGCGGCGGTCGATCAGCATGCGCAGGATGTCGGCTTCGTAGCGCGAGAGCTGACTCTCCTCTTGGCCGTTGTCGACAGTGAACCGGCGGAAGTCGACCTTCAACGAGCCGAAGTCGAACGTCTCGCGCTGCTTCGTCGAGGCCGCGGCCGCTTCGGAGGTGCGCCGCAAGACCGCGCGGATCCGCGCGGTGAGTTCGGCGAGACCGAACGGCTTGGTGATGTAGTCGTCCGCGCCGTACTCGAGGCCTGCGACCTTGTCGTGATCCTGGCCGCGGGCCGACAGGATGATGATCGCCGCCCGATCGCCGCGAGAGCGCATCTGCCGCAGGACGTCGAGCCCGTCCATGTCCGGGAGCATGAGATCGAGGATGACGAGCGCGTGCTCGCCGCTCTCGGCCAGACGGAGTCCCTCGCCACCGTCGGCGGCTGTCGCGACTTCGAATCCGTCGATCTCGAGGTTGTGACGTAGGCCTTCGCGGAGGTCGGACTCGTCTTCGATCACCAGGATCTTCGGGTTTGGTTCCATGGGCGTGTCGTTCATGAATCGGTCGTGGCTTCGAGTGGCACCGCGAGCCGGAAGGTCGTGCCGCCGCCTTCGCGCGCGCGTGCGCTGACGTCGCCGTCGTGCGCGGCCGCGAAGTCGCTCACCAGGCTGAGGCCGAGGCCGGCGCCGGGCGTCTCGCGAGCGTTGCTCGCGCGGTAAAAGGTCGTGAACACCTGGCCGATCTCCTTCGGTGGAATCCCGACGCCGCGATCGCGCACTTCGAGAACGGCTCGGCCTTCGGACTCTTCGAAGTCGACTTCCACGGTGGGTTCGACCGCGTCCTTGGCGGTGTATTTCACGGCGTTCTCGATCAGGTTCAGTACGGCGTTCTCGAAGGCTCCGTCGTCGGCGAATGCTATCAGTGTGGGGTGTACCGTAGTCGAGAGTTCGATCCCGCGCGATGCGGCGCGTGGTCGATACGCCTCGATTACAGTGGTCACGATCTCGCTCAGGTCGGTGCGGTCCTTGACGTAGTCCGTCTCTTCGCCGCCTTCTCGTCGCGACAGGTCGAGCACGCGCTCGACCATCGCCGTGAGGCGGTCCGCCTCGCGGGTGATGATCCCGGTGAACTGTTGGGTTTGCTCGGGTGAGTTCGCGCGGCCGCGGGCCAGCGTCTCGCCGTACATCTTGATCAGCGCGAGCGGCGTCTTCAGCTCATGCGAGATGCGAGACACGAGCTGTAGCTTCAGCGAGGCGACCTCGGATTCGCGCGATACGGATCGCACGAGGAGAAGGGCGCCGCCGCCCGCGGCGACGCAGAGCGCGATCACGAGGAGCGCTTGATTGCGCGCCGTGCTGCGGCTCGCCGACATGAAGGACTCGGGGTCGGCCGGTTCCGCGCGCAGCGTCATGCCCGCGATCGAGCGCTGGCGCGGCGCAAGGAAGTCGACGCCCTCCGGCGTCGGAGGCACTTCGCGTGGCAGGATCAGGCTGCCGTCCTGGCTCTCGATCGCGAGGTAGAAGTCGCGGAACGTCGGCTCGATGAGTCGCTCGAGCGACTCGCCGAGGAGGTCCGCGAGTTCGTAGCGGATGCCGATCCACTCGGCGTCGTCGAGGATCGAAAGCGCCTGTTCGCGTTCGATCTCCTCGATCGGCCGCAGAACGAGCAACCACGCCCCGTCGGGCGTGTCGTGCAGCACGTAGAGCCGATCGCCGTCGAACGAGCGCAGCTGGCGACGCACGGACTCGCGGCGCAACGACGTGTAGTCACGGGCGAACGACCGGCCGTCCCGCCGCACGCGGTCGACCTCGATCGCGGCGAAGCCGTCGATCGCCGCGTCGCTGGCCGGCGGCAGCTTCTCGTGGAGATAGCGCATGACCTCGGCCAGCAATCCGTCGCCGACGTAGCGCCAGTTCTCGCCGCCGGCGATCCGCTCCATGACGTCGACCATCGCGCCGTAGCCGCGGCCGCGGTCGGCTTCGATCTCCGCGACGGCGACGTCGCAGAGGAGCGCGACCGAATCGGGGCGACGCGAGCTGCCGCGCCTGGCGATCGCGAGCTGCTCCTCGGCTTCCTCGGGCTGGCCGAGCTTGCGCAGGATGCCGCCGAGCCGGAACCGGGCTCGCTGATTCGATCGTATCGCGCTGCGGCGTCGCGGCCGTTCGCGCTCGAGGTAGTCCTCGAGGAGCGCGCGCGCACCGGCGAAGTCCTGCAGGGCGATCAGCTGCTCGGCCGCGCGGATGTCCGGGACGTACGACTGCGTGTGGAACGGCAGGTCCGGCGAGTCCGGAGGCGGGGTGTCCGGGTAGACGAGGGCGCCCTCTGAGTCGAGCACGATCAGCCCCTTCGCGAGCTCGTCGACCGCGTGCACTTCCTGATCGAGAAAGACCAGGGGCTGGAACGCGACTTCGAACAGCTCGTCGACCCCGCGCGTCGCCCGGACGATCTCGAACTCGAGCTTGCGGCTCGCGTCGACGACGAACGTGCGGGCGTTGTCCGCGAGCGCCTTTTCCGCGCGCTCGGTCTGTCGACTCAGCTCGACGCTGCCGAGCCACGCCAGAGCGGCCAGCGGCAGGAGCAGTCCGAGGTAGGCGGGCAGATGACGAACGCGATGGCGCATGCGACGAACAGTGTAGACGGTGGACGTGTCGTCGCCGTAACTCGAATGTAAGCGGCTACGTACGTTGGGTATGCTCGGCCTCGATGACGATTCCCGACGCGATGCGCGAGTCCGAGCTCCGACGGTTCCCGCTGCGGCGGCGAGACGTCGAGGGGGCGGGCGGCAAGCTGCGCATCGTCGCGCCGAAGTCCTCCCGGGATCTCCTGCTGCTCGGCTGGTCGCAGAAGCAGCTGCCGCACTGGGCCGACATCTGGCCGGCGTCGGTCGCGGTGGCGCGTCGCCTGATGCGGGATCGCAACGTCGAAGGGCGAACCGTCGTGGATCTCGGCTGTGGCGTCGGCGTGGCCGGCGTGGCCGCCGGGATGTGTGGGGCTCGCGTGCGATTCCTGGATCGGGACCCTCACGCCCTGGACTTCGCCAAGTTCAACGCCCGCAGCAACGGCGTTGCGGACTACGAGGCGCTGGTGTTCGACTGGACCGAAGCGACCGTGCCGATCGGGGATCTCCTCATCCTCGCGGACCTCGCGTACGAGTTCCGGCACGTGCGCCCGCTGCTGCGGCAGATCGAGTCGTTCGTCGCGGGTGGGGGCGAAGCTTGGTTGCTCGATCCCGACCGGCCGACCGGCAACGATCTCTTCGCGGCTCTGCCGGACATCGGAGTGACGGAAGTCCATCCGATCGAGACCAACTGGGATGGCTCCAAGCGTGCGTTTCGCATGGCCGAAGTCCGGGCGGGTCGCCCGTGATGGAGCGCGAGCTCGGTTGGTCGCTCCGCGATCGGGATCGGCAGCTGCTGCAGCAGGTCGGGTGGTTCAATCGACTGCGCTTTCTGGCGGTCGGCACGATGCTGATCGCGACCGTCGGTGCGAGCGAGTTGTTCGCGGTGCTCGACGATCCCGCGCCGCTCTACGTGCTCGGCGCGTTCACGCTCGTCGTGAACTTCGGCTACATCGCGTGGCACGCCCGGCTCAAGAGCGAGCGCGCGGTGCGCCGTCACGTGCTCCTGCAGATCGCGATCGACCTGCTCGTGCTGACTCTGCTCCTGCACTTCAGCGGCGGCGTCGCGAATCCGGTCGTGCTGTTCTACACGTTCCACACGTTCATCGCGTCGCTGCTCCTCTCGGTGCCGATCGCGCGGCTCGTCGCGCTCGTCTCCGTGGTGCTGATCGTCGCGCTCGGCGCGAATGGACATTGGGGTTGGATCGAGCAGCGGCCGCTACGGATCGGGCTGTTCCACGACTCGGGCGGCGCGGGACTGGCGATCTGGATCGCGACCCTCGCGCTCGTGCTGGGGGTGACCGTTTACTTCGTGTCGACGATCCTCGCGCGGCTCCGCGCGAGTGAGCGGGAACTGATGGGCCTCAGTCGGCAGCTGGCGCTGAGTGAGAAGCTCGCGTCGATCGGCACGCTCGCGGCGGGAGTGTCGCACGAGATCAACAACCCGGTGGGGGTGATCGCGAACAAGGCCGAGATCATCCGCTACCGGATCCAGGACGGGGATCCCGAGGAGGTGTTGCTCGAGGAGGTCGAGACGATCGATCGGCACGTCGGTCGGATCCGCGCGATTACGGAAGGGCTGCTCGCGTTCTCTCGAGAAGCCCCGTTCGAGCTGCAGCCCCTGGACCTCGGGGAGCTCGTCCGCGAGGCCGCGGAGCTCTCGAAGGTGTCCTTCGCGCACGCCGACGTGCGGATCGTCCTCGTGCCGCCGACCGGGCCGCTGCCGATCCAGGGTTCGTCGAACCACCTGCTCCAGGTGCTCGTCAACGTGCTGTTGAACGCGCGGGACGCCTCCAGCGCGGGCTCCGCGGTCACGGTGTCGACGGCGTCCGACGACGTCGAGGTCTCGGTGCACATCGAGGATCGCGGGTCGGGCATCGAGCCGCAGCTCCTCGACAAGATCTTCGATCCCTTCTTCACGACCAAGGACGTCGACCACGGCACGGGCCTCGGGCTGGCGCTGAGTCACGGGCTCGTCGAGCGCCACGAGGGACGGATCACCGTCGGGAGCGAGGTCGGGATCGGCTCGCGGTTCACGATCACGCTGCCGCGACGGTGACGCGTCGCCCCGATCTTTTGACGGGGTGTTGTGTCTCGGTGCTCGAACAGCCGCAATTTTTTGGGGGTGCCGTTCAAAAACCGTTTGCTCACGCGGCACCCCGCCGACAGAATGATCCACGCGTTGGGCGGTCGCACCGAACTAGGGAGGGACCGAACACGTCCGGCCCGAGGGTCAGCTCGGGACGGTGCACTTTCGCGATCCCGCGCTCCGACATGGTTCAGGCACGTTCCCGGAGCGCGACCTCAACACACGACACGAACACGAAGGTGCTACGCCGCCGAGGTCGACAGGCCTCGGCGGTGTTCTGTACGGATGGTTGGAACGGGTTTGCGGTCCGCGGCGCCGCCGGTGGTGGCGGGCGGCCGCGCGGGGCTCGATGGGTCCTTAAATGCCGACGGGGGCCTCTCGGCCCCCGTTGCGGCTCGTTCGAGCGCTCGGCTCAGATCTTCACGTCGAGGACTTGGTCGACATTGAAGTCCATGCTGATCTCGTCATCGACGTTGATCAACCGACCCGTGCCCTTGAACTCGTTGAAGATGATCGCGCCCTTCACCGAGCGGCCGTCGTCGAGGTTCAGCTCGACCCAGTCCGCCTGGCGTGCGTTCATCAACAAGTCGTAAATGCGTTCGCGGGATGGCTTCACGATGTTTTGTTGAGCCATTGCGTTCCTCCCATCCGTCGTGATCATCAGTCGTCTGCACCTTCGAGAGAGTCTCGGTCCGCCAAAACCCCGATGACGCGGGGAAGACCGCCAACCAGCAGGCGGGACCAAGACTCGAATTTTGCAAGATCTTGCCATAGGCCGGACGATCCGGCAAGGCCACGGAAGGACCCGGCCATCTTGGAGATTTCACGAACCTGCACCATTTCTTCCCGACCCGGACGGATCCGGCGCAGGAAGACGAGGCCGGCGTGGACCGCCCCGACGGGGTCCCCGTCATCATTGAGAATGCCGAGGAACGCGGTCGATTCGATGGCCTCGGGCGGGCAGTGGAGCTCCTCGTCGAGCTCGCGGTCCCGGGCCCGCGCGATGATGCCCGGCCCGAGCTGGTCGACCGGGTTGATGTGCCCGCCGATCCCGATCGAGAGTCGCCCGTGCAGCCGACGCTCGCCCTGCGTCGTGAGTCGCTGCACGCAGAGCACGCGATCGCCGCAAACCACGGCGCAGTACGGGATCAGCTGCTTGCGCGACGGGTCGGTCTCGGCCGATTCCCGGTCGGTGAACGCGGCTGAGGCTTCGAGCCGCGCCAACAGGCTCGCGGCCGCGGAGCCGTGCAGGGGTTCGAATCCCTGGGGCCAGTCCCCGCCGAAGTGGTCCGCACGAGCGACCGTCAGGACCTGCTCGCGCTCGCTCAACTCTCGGACTTCTCGCTACTCGGCTGGGCGTCGCCGCCGCCGAGCAGGCCCTTCAGTCCGGCGAGCGAGCGTAGCTCGCCCTTGTGGCCGCGCGACTCCTCGACCTCGCGACTCGCTTCGATCGTGTGGACACGCGGCGTGCGATCGCCGCGTCGGCCGCGGTCGTCACGGCGGCCGCGACCGAAGCCGCCGCCTCCGCCACCGAATCCGCCGCCGCCGCCTTCGCGCTTCTGGCCACGCTGACCGCGGCGTCCACGCTCGTCGCGCCGTCCGCCGCCTTCCTGCCCATCGCGTCGGTCCTGACCGCCGCGACCGCGACCGCCGCCGCCCCGACCGCCTTGCGCGCGGTCGCCGCCGCCGCCGGAGCGACGGCCTTCGGAGTTCGGGCGAGGGGGCCGCATCGACAGTCCGATGCGCTTGGTCTTCTCGTCGGTGCTGACGACGAACACGTCGATCACTTCCCCGACCTTCAGGCAGTTCTCCGGTTGGCGCATCCGGTTCTCGGGGATCTGCGACACGTGCACCAGGCCGTCCGTGCCGATGCCGAGGTCGACGAACGCGCCGAACTCGGTCAGGTTCGTGACGCGACCGCGCAGCTGGAGATCCTGCTTCAGGTCGTCGAACGTCGCAACGCCGAAGTTGTTGAACGACTCGATGCCGGTGCCGCCGCCGTGCGTGCCGTGTTGCGACAGCGTCTTCAGCACGTCGAGGATGCGCGCGCGGGGTCGGTCCAGCGACTCGCAGAGCGGCGTCAGTTCGACATCGCGATTCGGCTGGCCGAGCAGTTCGGACACCTCGGCGCTCTTGCTCGCTGCAATGGCGCGCGCGATGTCGTAGTCCTCGGGGTGGATCGACGTCGCGTCGAGCGGCTCCTCGCCGCCGTGGATCCGCAGGAAGCCGGCGACCTGCTGGAACGTGTTGTCGTCGATCGCCTCGAGGCCGCGGAGCTCCTCGAGAGTCCGGAACGGCGCGTTCTTCGTGCGGTGCTCGACGATCGCGCGGGCCTGGTCGCGGGACAAGCCCGGCACGTGCGCGAGGAAGTCCGTGTCGGCGCGATTCGCGTCGACGCCGACGTGGGCGATGCACGACGAGGCGAGGGCCTCCAGGGTCCGCGTCAGGAGCCCCTGGTGCACCTCGTTCATGTTGTTGCCGAGGCCGAGGCCGCGCGGCTCGATGCGCGTCAACTCGCGCAGCGGGTCGAGGAGGCGACGCACGAGGCTGATCGTGGCGCGCATGCCGGTGTCGGTGCCGGGCATCTTGCGCTTTGCCGTCGCGCTGCTCGCATAGACCATCGATGCCGTTTCGTCGATCGCGACGATCGGTGCCCGCGGCAGCTCGGCCGTCGCGGAGTACGCGGCGTCGAGATGTTTGCGGGCCGCGCCGTGGCCGCGACCGTGGGGGATCGCGATCGCCTTCGGCGACACTTCGCGGATCGTCTCGGCGAGCACCTTGGCGGCCTCCTCGTGGTGGGAGGGCTCGGCGAGGCCCAGCGTGTGGCGGGGTCCGAGCGACCCGTCTTCCTTGGTGCTCGCGATCCACAGCGCCTTGCCCGAGGCGCGCACGGCGAGCGCCGCGTTCGGGCCGAGACCCGGGCCCATGAGCTGCGCGCGCAGGCTCCGCGCGAACTGGTTCACTGTCTCCCGGTCCGCGCTCTCCTTCAGCTCGTGCCGCACCGTGAAGTCGCACGGGTCGTGCATGTGGTGCCGGTAGCTGTGCTGGTAGACGAGGTCGAGTAGCTGGCCGACGGGCGTGTCCGGCGGGATGTCGCTCGAGAAGCGCTCGCGATAGAGCTCGAGTTCCCGGCCCTGGGGCAGGTCCAATCGGACGCGCACGATGCCTTCGCGCTCGGCCTTGCGCAGCGCGAGCATGCGGTTCGCGGCGATGCGGCGCACCGGCTCTTGGAAGTCGAAGAACTCGGCGTAGCGCTTCGCACCCTTCTTGGGGCCGCCCTTGCCGGGCGCTTTGGCGCTCGCGGACAGGATGCCGCGCGACAGCTCGTCGCGGACCTTTCGGCGCAGCAGCGGGTCTTCCCCGTACCGCTCGGACAGCGCGCGCACGACGACTTCGAGCACCGCGTCCGCGTCCTTGAGGCCGCGCGCCTCGTCGACGTGCCGGGCCGCGAACTCCTGGGCGCTCGGCGTGTCGAGTTCGTGCGCGTGCAGCTTGTCGAGCAGCTCGGTCAGGCCGAGCTCGGTCACGCGCGCGCGCTCGGTCTGTTCGTGCGGGCGCAGCGAGTGGTCGATGTCGTCGAGGAACTCGCGGTCGTAGCAGTCAGCGAGGTCGACCTCGGCGAGGTCGCTCGCCTGCGCGTGTGCGATCTTCTCGCCGATTGCGGACTTGCGTTGGTCGAGCTCGTCGAGGTGCGCGTAGCGCTCGCACAGCTCGATGACGCGCGACTCCGCGATGTTGCCGGATTCGCCGCGTCGGAACAGGGCGATGAACGCGGGCGTGCAGCCTGCGGCATGCAGGTCGACGACGGCGCGGATGTGCTCGGGCGGAGTGTCGAACTCGGCCTCGAGACGGCGGAGGATCGCTTCGGCAGCCATGGGAGGAGTGAACCGGCGTCTGGGCAGGAGTGCCTCCGGTTCGCGGCTCATTGAACGGAGGGCGAAAACGCAAAGCAAGGCCCCCTTCGCGTCGCGGACGCCGCTCGTGCGCGATCGCGAATTCGCGTGACGGGCACCCGTTTCGCCGGCACACTCCGCGCGTGGCCGACACCTCGTGGACCCGAAACATCCGGACGATCTACGTGCGTGGTCCGAACTGGGTCGGGGACTTCGTCATGGCGACCGGCGCGTTCGAGCGGTTGCGGCGCGGATTTCCCGAGGCGCGGATCGTGCTCGGTGCCCGTCCGCACCTGCGCCGGCTGCTGTCGGGCACCGACTGGTTCGACGACTTTCTGCCGACCCCGCCGGCACGCGGGTTGCGAGGTTTGTGGGCCCAAGTGCGCGAGGTCCGTGCGCTCGGGTGCGAACTCGCGGTCGTGTTGCCGAATTCGCCGGAGACCGGGCTCGTGCCATTCCTCGCGCGCGTGCCGCGCCGGCTCGGCTATCGCCAGGGCCGGCCCGGGCTGATGAATCTGGGGCTGACCGCTCCCCGGAATCGCGGTCTGTTCGAGCGTCGCGGACCCAGGCGCGTGCCCGAACCGATGACGGACTACTACGCGAAGCTGCTCGACCTGCTCGGCATCCCGCGCGTCGACCGGGAGACACTGCTCGGTGTGACCGACGACGAGCGCGCGGCGATCGAGGCGTGGCGCGCCGAGCGCGGGTTGCGCGATCGGCGGCTCGTCCTCCTGACGGCCGGTGCGGCGTATGGCGCGAGCAAGCTCTGGGAGCCGGACAAGTTCGCCGAGCTCGCGCGCCGCATCGAGAAGATCCCGGGTCACGCGGCGGTGTTTCTCGCCGGGCCAGCCGAGGTCGAGATGGCCGAGTCGCTGGCAACAGCGGCCGACTGTGTCGCGGCGACGCAGCCCGTGTTGCCGCTGAACGAACTCAAGGCGCTCGTGGAAGCCTCGGTCGCGATGGTGACGACGGACACCGGGCCACGTCACATTTCCGTTGCACTCGAGAAGCCCACGGTGTGCTTGATCGGTCCGACCGACCCGCGCTACACGAACTACTCGTTGGATCGCACGACGCTGATCCGCAAGGACCTCGAGTGCTCGCCGTGCCAGCGCAAGGTCTGTCCTCTCGGGCATCAGGACTGCATGAAGTCGATCACCGTCGAGGAAGTGGAGCTTGCCCTGAGACGCGCGTTGCCGTCGACTGGGTGACTCCCCGATTCTCACGCACTCGGGCCCTCGCCTTGACTCCCGCGATCGTCCTACTCGCCATCTGCTGCGTCGTGCTCGCAGGCCTACTCTTGCGATTGCGTGCCGCGTACGCGCGCGAGTGCGATCGCGCGGAGACTTTGAATCGGGAGCTGCGCGAGTTTTCGCAGGACGCTTCGAGCGAGCTGGAGGCGTCCGAGCAGCGCTTCCGCGACGTCGTGCACGTGGTGCCGTTCGGCATCTTCGAGGCCGACGCGAACGGCGCGCTCGTCTGGGCGAGCCGGCGGTGCCAAGAGCTGCTCGGTGCGGATTCCGACAGGATGCGTGCCCTCGGCTGGCTCCAGGCCGTCGCGGCTGGCGACCGCGAGCTCGTCGAAGAGCAGTGGCTCGCCGGCATCGAGAACGGGCGGGCATTCGAGATCGAGTTCTCGACGGATGAGGCCTCTGCCGTGGCCCCGGTCGCGCGATTCCAGGTCATGCCCGCACGCGCCGGCAACTCGCGGCGCGGCTGGATCGGCACGGTCGCGGACGTCAGTGAGCTGCGTCGCGGCGAGGAGCAGCGGCGCGCGCTCGAGGAGCGCTTCGAGCGCGCGCGCAAACTCGAAAGTCTCGGGGTGCTCGCGGGCGGCATTGCCCACGACTTCAACAACCTACTCGTCAGCATCCTCGGCAACTCCGAGCTGCTCAAGCAGCGTGCCACTGATGACGAGACTCGGGACGCCGCGACTCGGATCGAGACGGCCGCGCTGCGCGCGGCCGACCTCGCGCAGCAGATGCTCGCGTATTCGGGCCGGGGCGCTCGCAAGCGTGTGCCGGTCGATCTGCTCGGCGTCGTCCAGGAGATGGACGGTCTGCTCGAGCGGCCGAGCGATGGGCAGGTGCGCATTCACTCCGAGCTGTCACTCGAGGAGCGATGCGTCGAAGGCGATCCGACGCAGCTGAGACAGGTCGTCATGAACCTGCTCGTCAACGCGTTCGAAGCGTTTGCCGAAGCGACACCGGACGTCGAAGTGCGACTCGAGCGGGTGCGCGCCGACCGGGCCTATCTCGCGGCGACGTTCCTCGACGACGACCTCGAGCCGGGCGAATACGTCGCGCTCGACGTCATCGATCGCGGGTGCGGCATGGAAGAGAAGACCGCGCAGTGCGTGTTCGATCCGTTCTTCACGACGAAGTTCACGGGCCGCGGTCTCGGACTCGCCGTCGTGCTCGGGATCGTGCGTGGCCACGGCGGCGCGATCGAGGTCGACTCGAAAGTCGGGGAGGGTACGCGGTTCCGGGTGCTCCTGCCGGTCGCGACCGAAGCGTTGGGTTTCGACGAGGCCCCGGTCCCGCGCGAGACTCGCGCGCTTCGCGGCGGCGCGATTCTCGTGATCGACGACGAGCCCGGTGTGCTCGACGTCGCGCAGGCGATGCTCGAGGGCTACGGGCTGCGCGTGCTGACTGCGGCGAACGGCGCCAAAGGTCTCGAGGTGATGGCCGAGCACGCCGACGAGGTCGCGCTCGTGCTCCTCGACCTCACGATGCCGAAGATGGGGGGCGACGAGGTCTACACGCGGATACGCGCGGACCACGGGGACTTGCCGGTCGTGCTGCTCAGTGGATACTCCGAGGACGCGGCGCGCGATCGGCTCGGCGTGTCGGGTCTCAGTGGCTACATCCAAAAGCCGTTTCGCGGCGGCGAGCTTCTCGACGTCGTGCGGGCCGTCGTGGGCTAACGCACGGTGCGGGCGATCGGAAGCCCGCGCCGCGGCGCCGCGTGCTCGGTCGGAGCGCGAGCGCGCTGGTCGCCGTTCTCGGGGCCCGGGGTCATCGCGGGTCGGTTCCGGCGAAGCTCATCCCGCAGAACGACACGACCTGGGAGTCGTCGGTCGCGCGCGCCTGACCGTAGTGGAGGAGCTCGCCCGCCCCGCCCGCCAGCGTTGCGGTCAGAGTCATCGGCACGCTTCCGCAGATGCGGTCCCGATTGCCGTCGCGGTGCACTGCCTCGTAGAAGCCGTCGGGATCCCCCGCGGCGAGGCGGTCCAGCTTCGTGCGTTCGTCCCGTTCCAGGCGTGCGAGCAATGCGTCGTCGACGGCGGACGGGTCGCCGAAGAACGGGCCGATGTGCGCGAGATCCGCGCCCGCGACCCAGCAGACGCGCTTGCCGCACGCGCGCGCGGCGTTCGCGAACGCGTCAAAGACCGCGGTTCGCTCGGTCCTGTCCTCCGGGAGCGAGCCGGTCAAGAACGCCGCGACTTCGAAGTCCCGACTGCGCCGGCCGAGCGCGTGCTGCAGGAACAGCACCTGGAACTCCATGCTGTGCTCGCCCTTGTGCAGGTAGATGTCGACCGGATCCGGTTCGCCGATCAGATCGTGTACCGTCGCGACGAAGGCGCGATCGGTCCGCACTTCGCCGAGCGGGGTTTGCCAGTCCATCGCGAGCCCGGTGACCGGTGCGCGCGGCCCCTGGTGTCCGGTTCCGAAGATCACGTAGAGATCGGCCGGCTCGCTGGCGGCGAGGCGACCGTACGTCGCACGGTAGCCGTCCCGGCCGCGCGCGAGATCGATGTGTGGCGCGATCATGCCGCGGAGCGGCGCGTCCGCGGGGGACGAGGGCTGCGGCACGAGATCGTCGAGCGCGTCCTGGCAGTCCCGCGCGTTCGCGGGATATCCCGCCGACCCGGCGTGGGCGCAGGGTCGAACCGAGCCACTACGGAACGCGTCCACCGTCTCCCGAAACGCGCTGTGAAAGCGCGGAGACTGCAGCAGCAGCGCTTCGTCGAACTGCGCCACGAGCCCGCGCACGAACTCGGGCGGAATCGGCGCGCCGCTCGGATCCTTCAGCTGGGCCTGGATCTCGTCGATCGTGTGCTCGCCGTCGAATTTGGCGACGACCGGAAGCAGACCCCGGGGCACGAAGATCTGCCCCTCCGTGAGGCCGATCGGGTCGATCAGCACGATGCCTTCTTGCTCGCCGTCGTCGATCTCGTGCATCTCGAGATGGCGGAGAATCGGTCGGGTCAGGCCGGGCTGGAGCTCGCTCATGTCGGGGGCCCGCGGGTGCGCGGGCTCGGCGGCGGATGTTAAGGTGCGAATCCGCCCCGAGCGCACCGGAATCGTCGTGAACCGGCCGTTCGATGCGAAGGCGGCCTCGGCGCGGCTCCGGCCCGTCGCGGGGCTCGCCGCGCCCGACGGGTGGGTCCGGCGGCCTGGCTGCCTGTAGCCGGTCCGGATTCGCGGACTAAGATGATCCGTGGTGGACTCATTCCTTCTGATCGTAAGGCAGGGCGAGGACCGCAAGACACACCGCTTCGACCAGGACGCGGTGGTCATCGGGCGGTCTAGAGAGTGCGATATCGTGCTCGGCGACCGCCTCGTGTCCCGTCGGCACTGCCGACTCGAGCGCCGGGACGGCGGGGAGTTCCTGTTGATCGACGAGGGCGCCTCGAACCCGGTCAAGCTGCGCGGCAGCAAGGTCGAGCAGGAGGAAATCCACTACGGCGACGTGTTCGTCGCCGGCGGCACCGAAATCCAGCTGATGGCCGTCGAGGCCGAGCGGCCGTCCCTGGACGAGACGGCGCTCGCCGACGGGGCGCAGAACGCCAAGGACCTCGAGGCGTTCATCCGGGTCGCCAAGGCGCTGAACGAAGAATCCGACCTCAGCCAGCTGCTGACCGCGATCGTCGATGCGGCGATCGAGCTGACCAACGCCGAACGTGGCTTTCTCCTGCTCGGGGAGTCCGGCGAGTCCACCGTCGAGGTGGCGCGCAACTTCGCGCAAGAAGAGGTGCACACCCCGGAGTTCAAGATCTCTCGGACGATCGCCCAGCGCGTCCGCGACTCCGGCGTGCCCGAACTCACGACGAACGCCCAGGAGGACGACCGCTTCAGCAGCCTCGCGTCGGTCACCGACTTGAGGCTTCGCTCGGTGCTGTGCATCCCGCTGCGCATCCGCGGGATCGTCGACGGCGTGCTCTACGTCGACAATCGGCTGCAGAACCAGGTCTTCAAGGAGCGTGAGAAGGCGCTGTTGATGTCGCTGGCGGATCACGCCGGCGTCGCCGTGCACAACGCGCGGACGATGCGTGAGCTGCGGGCCAAGCAGACCGAGCTGCAGTCCGCTCTCGATCGCGTCGCCCAACTCAACGCCGCATTGCGGGGTCAGGTCCAGGAGCAGCTCGCCGAGATCGCGGACATGCGCGAGCGGCTCGGTGGCGCCGGCGGCGGGGGCGGATTCAAGTACGACTACGCGCAGATCGTCGGCGACAGTCGCCGCATGCGCGACGTGTTCGGCCTCCTCGACAAGTTCATCGATGCCGAAGACCCGGTGCTCATCCTCGGCGAGTCCGGCACGGGCAAGGAACTGATCGCGCGTGCGATTCATCGCCTCGGTCCGCGCAACAAGGGGCCGTTCGTGTCCGAGAACTGTGCGGCGTTGCCCGAGTCGCTGCTCGAGAGCGAGCTGTTCGGCTACGCGAAGGGGGCGTTCACCGGCGCCGACAAGGCGCGCGACGGGCTGTTCGTCGCGGCGTCGGGCGGTGTGCTGTTCCTCGACGAGGTCGGCGAGATGCACGTCGATCTGCAGAAGAAGCTCCTGCGCGTCCTGCAGGAGGGCGAAGTTCGTCCACTCGGCAGCCAGAAGGTCGTCAAGGTCGACGTGCGCCTGATCACCGCGACGAATCGCAACCTCGAAGAGCTCGCGCGCGAGGGTGAGTTCCGCGAGGACCTGTTCTATCGGCTCGCGGTGCTCCCCGTGACGCTGCCGCCGCTGCGCGAACGACGCGAGGACATCCCGTTCTTGGTCGATCGGTTCCTCACTGAACTGAGCAAGGAAGAGAAGAGTCCGAAGCCGCGGATCAGCTCGGACGCGCTCGAGGCGCTGACTCTCTACCGCTGGCCCGGCAACGTCCGCGAGCTTCAGAACGAAGTGCGCCGCGCGTCGATCCTCGCCGACGGCGTGATCATGCGCTCCCACCTCAGCGAGCGCGTGCGCGATCCGGTGCCGGTCGAAGACGGCGACTCCGGGCTCGTGCCGGCCGAACGCGGAACGACGCTTCCAGACTTGATCCGTGAGCTCGAGATCCGTGAGATCACGCGCGCGATGCGACAGTCGGAAGGGAACAAGAGCCGCACGGCCGAAATGCTCGGGGTCTCCCGCTTCGCGCTGCAGCGGAAGCTCGAGAAGTACGCGATCGAGACCGACGACCAGAAGCAGGCAGCGCCAGCGCCCCCGGCTGACTCCGAGGAAGCGTCTTGACGTTTGTCCAGCCGTTCTCCGGCTACGAGATCCTCGCGAAGGTCGGTGCCGGCGCGATGGGCACGGTATTCCGTGCGCGGCAGAAGCAGATGAACCGCATCGTCGCGCTGAAGGTGCTGCGGCCGTCCCTCGCGCGCAACGAAAAGTACGTCGAGCGGCTGCGACGCGAGGCGCGGATCGTCGGTGCGCTGAACCATCCCAACATCGTCACGGGCTACGACCTCGGCGAAGAGGGCGGCTACCACTACTTCGTCATGGAGTTCGTCGAGGGCCAGTCCCTGCGAATGCTGCTTCAGGAGTGGGGCTTCTTCCCCGAGGAGAAGGTGCTCGACGTCGGCATCCAGGTGACCGAGGCGCTCGACCACGCGTTCGGGCAGGGCGTGATCCACCGCGACGTGAAGCCCGGCAACATCCTGATCGACGACGACGGCCTCGTGAAGCTCACGGACATGGGCCTCGCGAAAGGGCCGACCGACATGCAGCTCACGCGCGACGGCGCGACGGTCGGCACGCCGCAGTTCATCAGCCCCGAGCAGGCGGTCGATCCCCAGAAAGCGGACGTGCGCAGCGACCTGTACTCCGTCGGCGCGTCGCTGTTCCAGATGGCGACGGGTGCCGCGCCGTTCTCGGGCGAGACGATCGGCAAGCTGATCGATCAGGTGCTGAACGAGCCCGCGCCGCTGGCCAGCGACCTCAACCCCGCGATCAGCGAGGGGCTCAGCCTGGTCATCAAGAAGCTGCTCGCGAAGGATCCGGCACTGCGCTACCAGACTCCGTCCGAGCTGCTCGCCGACTTGCGCCGTGTGCAGCAGAACGAGCGCCCGGGCGTCGATCTGCGGCGGCTCGAGAAGGCGGATCGTTCGCTCGAGCGCGCCGAACGCCGGGGTGACGCGATGAAGTGGGTCGCCGGGCTCCTGGTCTCGGCTGCGTGCGTGATCGGTCTCGTTCTCCTCATCCAGGCGACGGTCGGCGATACCGGCGCGAGCGAGATCCCTTCCGATCGGGTGCTCGCCGCGGAGCTCCAACAAGAGCTCGACACGATCGAGGCGCTGCGGGATCGCATCGAGCTGTGCGAGACGTATCTCAAGCGCGCGACCGGCGCCGCGGAGCAGCGCGTCGTCGACGAGGCGAGCGCGCCGCTGTTCGCCGAGCTGCGCGATCTCTTGGATCGGCATTGTGACGACGCGATCGACTCGGCCAAGATCGACACCTGGATCAACGAGCCGGAGCACTGGCGCGATGCGGACCGGTTCGTGCGCGACGTCGTCGTGCCCGGCGTGTACGCGGCCGTGGGCTATCGCGCGGATTCCCTCCCGAAGTCGGTGCAGCCGAGCTGGCGCGCATCGACGCGTCGCGTCATCGAGGCGGTGCGGCTGCGGATGGAGGAGCGCGATCGTCAATACCTGCAGGCGTTCGAGCGCTATCTCGGCGAGACGCTCGAGCGATCGGCCGCGACCGCGCTCGCCGGGGACGAATTCGAGCGCACGCGGCAGGTCGTGCGCGAAGGCCTCGGCGAGTTCCACGGAGTGACCGGGCGTCCCGCGCTGAATCAGGTCGGTGACGAGCTCCGCGGCAAGCTCGACGAGGGCGCGCGCGAATTCGAGAAGCGCTGGACCCGGCGGGTCGATGCCGCCGAGCGGCAGGTCGCGGCGCAGCTCCGCTCCGAGGTCGACAAGGAGGTCATGAACCTCCGCCAACAGCTCGACGAGGGCGGATCGGCCGTCGACGTGCGCCGGCGCCTCGAGACCTTCCGTCGCCGGCGCCTCGCCGAACACTATCCCGGCAGCGAGGCGTTCTCGATCGCCGTGAACCCTTGGAACCAAGTCGACGCGGACATCAGCCGACTGCTGCGGGACATCGAGGGGCGGGACCGAACCGCGCGAGACGAGGAGCTGACGCAGTACCTCGAGTTCGCCTACCAGTCGATCGCCGACTCGGGCGTCGACATCGCGCTGGGGATCTTCGAGAGCTCGTCTCGCGACCTCGAGCTCGAGCGCGCGAATCGGCACGCGGACGCGTTCCGCGCGGCGCGGGAGGTGCGCGATCTCGTGCTCGGCAAGCTGATCTCCGACAACGTCGCGTTGCGTCGCGTGCCGATTCGTGGTGGGGGGACGGTACTCGTCGTGCGGTCGGACGGCCGCTTGGAGCTGCGCGCCGAGTCCGCCGAGGAGCCGTTGCCGTTCGCGATCGTCGCGCGTGCTCTGCTCGAGCTCGTGCCTGCCGAGATGGTGCTCAAACCGGGCCAGGACGACAGTCGGCGACGAGTCGGGCTGTGCTTCTGGTATCTGTTCGCCGGTCGCTCCGGGGAAGGGCTCCAGCTGGTCCAGGAGCTCGACGAGTGGTCCCGATTCTTCAAGATCGACGCGTTCCGGCTCGTCGACGCCACGCGGGTGCGCGACTTCGGCAGCGACCGCGGCGTGTCGTTCCGCGCCGATCGCATCCTCGCGGACATGGTGCGCGCGCGCGATCGCGGCGACGTCGGCGGCGTGAAGGTTGCGCTCGACCAGTTCGACAAGCTGCCCCGCGCGCAGGTCGACGCGGCGGATCTCGCGGTGCGCAATGATGTCGAACGGTGGAGCAAGCGGCGCACGAAGCGCCTGGCTCGACTCAAGGAGCTGCGCGGTCGGGTGCCGGCCGGCGCCATCGTGACGGTCGGCGACGACGAGTCGGAGCGCATCGAGTACTCGCTCGGAGCCCTGCAGCAGCTCGAACTGCACGGCGCGTGGGAGATACGGCCCGATGGCGCGTTCATGACCGGCGACGACCTGTCGATTGCCGAAGCGTGGGAGCGCCGCATCGAGCTTCCGGCCGAAGTTTCGCATGAGTCCGGACTGCGCTGCGAGATCGACCTCGCGGTCGACAGGCACGACTCGGTGCCCCAGGTGCTGATGTTTTCGCTGCGCTCGGCGTGCTGCATGGTCGTCGTCCTGCCGAACGGTGCCGTGCTGGCGGAAGTCGTCGAGGACGCGGC
>JANQJF010000048.1 GCA_028281765.1 Planctomycetota bacterium
AGCGGCCTTCAATGGGGGGCATCGCGCGGGTGCTGGCTGCGCTCGGCATCGTCGCTCTCGTCGGGCTCGTCGAAGGCTCGCCCTTCGGCAGCGGGGATCCCGCGGAGCTCGCGATGGCCGGCATCGTCGCGCTCGCTCTGACGCCGTTACTCGGACGCCCGGCGGGGACGCGAAGCCGAATCTCACGCGACCTCGTCACGCCGGTGGCGGTGGCAATGATCTACTTCGGCCTGCACGGAGCTCTCCACAGCGGGCTCGCGATCGCGCCAGACCGAACTGCTTCGCCCGTGCTCGCGGCCGTCGCGTTCGGGCTCTTCGTCGTGCTGTTCTGCGCGACCTCCTGGCTCCTCCGCAACCCACAGCACTCGCTCGCGCGTCGCATGCACGCGCACTTCTACGGGGGGCTGTTTCTCGACGAGTGGTTCACGCGGTGGACCCTCCGCATCTGGCCGTTCCGCGCACCGTCCGCGCGAACGACATCCGCGTCTGCCTCTGGAGGTCTCGATCGATGACCGCAGTACTCTCCCCGACCCAGGACTCTCTCGCCGCCGCGATCGACAGCGCCTGTCGGCGCATCGCGCCCACGTGGCCGCTCGACCGCTTCATCGCGGTCAACCCCTTCTGGGGGCACGTCGAGCGTCCGATCTCCGAAGTCGCTGCGGAGCACGCGACCCTGGATGGCGCGCGCGTGTTGATGCGCCGGTCCTACTTCGCCGAGCAGTGGCGCAGCGGGCGGCTGCGGCGCGAGCATCTCGCCGATGCGATCCGCGCGGCGAACGCGGACGAGTCCGTGCAAGATCTCGTCGCGGCGCTGGACGAATCCGGCTACGAGCCGCGCCGACTGCCGCTGTGGACCGATGTCGCCGACGGCGTGCGCTTTCGCGACGAGCCGCAGCTCTGGAGCGACGTCGTCAAACACCAGATCAGCCAGCACGCGGCTGCCTACTTCGACCGGGTGCAGTCCGCATGGTCGCTACCGCGCGACTCGGGTCTCTTCGGGTCGTGGCGAGAGTGGCTCGCGAGTGATCGAGGACTGCCGCGTCGCTCGAGTCGTGCGGCGTTCGAGGCGCGAGTGCGCGCTCTGCCCGCATCGGGCCTCGCGTGCATCGAACTCGTGATTGGCGAGCTCGGCTTGGAGGGCGACGACCGCACCACCTACTTCACGGCGTTGCTCGGTGACATTCGCGGCTGGGGAGCGTGGTGCGCCTACGAGCGTTGGCAGGCGGAGCTCGAAGGATCGAGCGACGATCACATCGTCGACCTACTCGCGATCCGAATGGCGTGGGAGTACCTGATCGTGCAGGACTTGGATCTCGCGGATCGCACGCCAGAATGGCGCGAGCGGATTCGCGAACAAGGACACGCATGCCGCCGAGCCGCGCAGTCGCAGCGGGTCGACTGGCTCCTGCAGCACGCGTTGGAGATCGCGTTCCAAGAGCCGATCGTCGACGGCTTGCGTCGGGAGCGGCCGAGCACCGAGGGCCGACTCAGAAGCGCGGCGCAGGCGGTCTTCTGCATCGACGTGCGGTCCGAGAGGTTTCGTCGTGCGCTCGAGTCCGTGAGCGAGAACGCGGTGGAGACACGCGGATTCGCCGGCTTCTTCGGAGTGCCCGTCGAGTTCGCACCGATCGGCGCGGAGGCGGCTCGACCGCAGCTGCCGGGCCTGCTCGCGCCGGCACACAGGGTGAGCGAGTCGACTCTCGACTCGCGCCAAGACCGAGACATCACGGCACAGCGCCACACGAACCTGAGGCGGCGGGGCATCTGGGAACGGTTCAGCGCCGCGAGTTCGTCGATGTTCACGTTCGTCGAGTCGATGGGCTTGCTCTACCTCTGGAAGTTGGTGAGCAACTCCATCGTGGGGACCACTCGACCGGCGCGCGCGGAGGATGCCGGGGTCACCGACGATCACGCCGAACGCTTGCGCCCGACGTGGCCGAAGCTCTCCTCGACGAATTGGACCGAGCGAATCGACCTGGCCGAGAACGTGCTGCGGTCGATGGGCATCGTGAACAGCTTCGCGCGGCTGGTCCTCCTGGTCGGGCACGGCAGCAGCACGACGAACAACCCGCACGCCGCGGGACTCGATTGTGGGGCCTGCGGTGGGCAGACCGGCGAGGTGAACGCGCGGCTGCTGGCGCAGCTCCTGGAGAAGCCCGAGGTTCGAAGAGGACTGCGGGCGCGCGGGATTCGCATTCCTCGGGACACCTACTTCGTCGCCGGTCTTCACGACACGACGACCGACGAGCTTAGGCTCTTCGATGTCGAGCTTCCGGAGTCCCATCGAGTCGAGATGCGGGATCTCCAGCGCTGGCTCGCGGCGGCGGGTGACGTGACACGTGTCGAGCGCGCGCCGAGCCTGGGGCTGGGAGCGTTGCGCGACGACCTGGCGGGTTTGCACGACGCGATGCGACAGCGGACCGCGGACTGGGCCCAGGTGCGGCCGGAGTGGGGGCTCGCCGACAACGCGGCGTTCGTCGTCGCTCCGCGCTGGCGAACGCGCGGGATGGACCTCGACGGCCGCGTGTTCTTGCACGACTACGATCACCGGCTCGACGTGGACGATGCGACGCTGACGCTGATCATGACGGCGCCGATGGTCGTCACGAACTGGATCAACATGCAGTACTACGCTTCGACCGTGGACAACCGCGTGTTCGGGAGCGGCAACAAGGTCTTGCACAACGTCGTCGGCGGCGATCTTGGGGTGTTCGAAGGCAACGGCGGCGACCTCCGGATCGGACTCGCGATGCAGTCTTTGCACGACGGCGAGCAGTGGCGGCACACGCCACTTCGACTCAGCGTGTTCATCGAAGCTCCGGAGGACTCGATCGACGGCGTGATCGAACGCCACGAGAACGTGCGCCATCTCGTCGACAACGGCTGGCTCCACCTCTTTCGAATCGACGATGCCGGCACCGTGTACGAGCGCGCTGCCGGCGGCGACTGGCACGAACGGCGGTGACCCCGATGCCCGACTACCACGTCGACCACTTGACCCATCTCGAAGCGGAGTCGATGTTCGTGCTCCGCGAGGTCGCCACCCAGTTTCGGGAACCCTGCCTGCTGTTCTCCGGCGGCAAGGATTCGATCTGCGTCGCGCATCTCGCCTACAAGGCGTTCTGGCCCGCGCGCATGCCGTTCCGGCTCTTGCACGTCGATACCGGCCACAACTTTCCCGAGACGATCGAATACCGCGACGCGTTCGCGGAGAAGGTCGGAGCCCGACTGCTCGTCGGCAGCGTCGAGGAGTCGATCCGCAGCGGTCGAGTGAACGAAGAGACCGGCCCCAACCCGTCGCGAAACGCGCTGCAGACAGTCACGTTGCTCGACACGATCGAGGAACACGGGTTCGACGCGGCGATCGGCGGGGCGCGACGTGACGAAGAGAAGGCGCGCGCCAAGGAGCGTGTCTTCAGTCACCGCGACGAGTTCGGTCAGTGGGATCCGAAGAACCAGCGCCCCGAACTCTGGACCCTGTTCAACGGCCGCATGCGCGTAGGCGAACACTTCCGCGTCTTTCCGCTCTCGAACTGGACGGAGCTCGACGTATGGCGCTACGTGCAGCGCGAAGAGATCGAGCTACCGTCTCTCTACTTCGCGCACGATCGAAAGGTGTTTGAGCGAGATGGCTCCCTGCTCGCCGAGACGGAATTCACGCGGCCGTCGGACGGCGAGAGAGTCGAGACTCGCACGGTTCGGTTCCGGACGATCGGGGACGTGACCTGCACCGGCGCCGTCGAGTCGCAGGCGTCGAGTCTCGAGGACGTCATCGCCGAGGTAGCCGCCGCACGGAAGACCGAGCGAGGCACCCGAGCCGACGATCGCCGTAGCGAGACCTCGATGGAAGATCGCAAACGTCAAGGCTACTTCTGAGCGAGCGCATCGAGATGACGACACGAAACGACGAAACTCCGATGCTGCGATTCTTCACCGCAGGCAGCGTCGACGATGGCAAGAGCACGCTGATCGGGCGTCTCATGTTCGACACGAAGACGATCTTCGAAGACCAGCTCGAAGCCGTCGAGAAGTCGAGCAAGAAGCGAGGCGACGAGCGACTCGATCTCGCGCTCTTGACCGACGGGCTACGCGCGGAGCGTGAACAGGGCATCACCATCGACGTCGCCTACCGGTACTTCGCAACGCCACGACGCAAGTTCATCGTCGCGGACACGCCGGGTCACGTGCAGTACACGCGCAACATGGTCACGGGCGCGTCGACGGCGCAGCTCGCGATCCTGCTCGCGGACGCGCGGAAGGGCATTCTCGAGCAGACGCGACGCCACGCGTTCATCTCGACGCTGCTCGGCATCAAGAACATCGTCGTGTGCGTGAACAAGATGGACCTTGTCGACTGGAGCGAGGACGCCTTCGACGCCGTCGTGCGGGACGTGCAGGCGTTCGCGTCGAAGCTCGACGTCTCGAACATCACGTTCATCCCGATCAGCGCGCTACACGGCGACAACGTGATCGAGCGGTCGCAGAACATGGCGTGGTACGAGGGCCCGTCACTCCTCTATCACCTGGAGCACGTGCACGTCGGCGGCGAGACCAACCTGGTCGACGCGCGCTTCCCGGTCCAGACGGTCATTCGCCCGCACTCGGACGAGTGGCACGATTTCCGTGGCTATGCCGGCCAGGTGCAGGGCGGGGTGTTCAAGCCGGGCGACGAGGTGGTCGCGTTGCCCAGCGGCTTCACGACCCGCATCGAGAAGATCCGACTGGTCGACCGGGAGCTCGACGAAGCGTTCTGGCCGATGTCGGTCGTCATGACGCTCGAGGACGAGATCGACATCTCTCGAGGCGACATGATCGCCAAACCGCAGAACCGGCCCGAGGCGGATCAGGACCTCACGCTCATGGTGTGCTGGTTCTCGCCGAACAAGCCGCTGCAAGCGCGGTCGCGATGGGCCGTGCGACACACGACGCAGGAGGCGCGCGCGATCGTGCAGGAGCTGCACTACAAGGTCGACGTCAACTCGCTGCACCGCGTCGAGGGGAACGTCGAGTCCCTGCAGCTGAACGACATCGGTCGCGTCACGCTGCGCACCTCCGCGCCGCTGTTCCACGATCCATACCGACGCAATCGGATGACCGGTAGCGTGATTCTCGTCGACGAGCTCACCAACGAGACCGTCGGCGCGGGGATGATCCGCTAGACGGGAGCGGGATCACGACTCATGCGCCCAGAGTTCCGCGAACCCCACGCTCTCCGAGATCTCGTGAGCCTGATGCATGGTGATGCCGTAGATCATCACTTCGGGACAGCGCCTCAGCTCGATTGCTTCGACCGCTCCGGACTCGAGGTCTTCGAGCACGCCGACCTTGGGCAGGACAGCGACACCGTGGCCGCTGTTCGCGAAGAATCGCAGCAGCGGAATGTCGTCGGTGACCATGCGCAGGTTCAGTTCGCACGAGACCTTCGGCTTGACGTGCTTGCCGAGGACGTCCGCTTCGTAGGGATGGCGGAACTTGAACACGTCGACGCTGCCCTTGAACTTCTTGTTGCGGATCTTCGCGATCATCTTCGGGACGCCGACGATGCACATCTTGCTCTCGCCGAGCTTCTCGTAGGACACCTCGTCCATGTCCGTCTTCTTGGGCAGGTCGATCGTGATGATCGCGTCGAGTTTGAGCTGCCTCAGCTGCGCGTAGAGCTCTTCGTACGATCCGGTCGTGACGGAGACGTGCACGTCCGGCGCGCGCTGGTGGTAGTCCTCGAGAAGCCGGTAGACGAAGTTCCGCGATGCGCCTCCAACGACGCCGACGCGCATGGACTGGTGGCTGCCCGGCCCGTCACCTTCCTTGATCTTGGCGTTGACGGCTCGGCTCTGCGCGAAGATTGCGTTCGCGTATCCCAGGAGTTCGCGCCCCACCGCGGTGAGCTCCACCGATCGATTGGTTCGCGCCAAGAGTTGCTGGCCGAAGTACTCCTCGAGCGACGCTACTTGGGAGCTGATGGCCGATTGCGCGACGCGCATTTCGGTCGCGGCGCGCGTGAAGTTGCCCATGCGAGCGACCATCCAGAACGCGTAGAGGTGTCGGAAGTTGAGCCACTCCATGATGATCTGATTATTGTATAGTTAGTATCGATGTTATCTGTTTTACATGGGGCGGGATCGGAGCGAAACAAGAGTCATGAAAAGCAGCGAACTCATGGACCACGTGCTTCGAGCGCACGACATCTCCCTCACGATCGGCGGACCCTGGGGCCACGAAACTCGGCTCACGGTCACGATGCCGGACCTTCGTTCCGCGCCGAGAACTGCCGGCGGCGACTGGGGTCCGCATTACTCGGTTTCCGTTCCTGCGGACAAACCGATCCAAGCGACGGTCTGGGCGCCGTCGGGACGATCCGTGGCGACGCGAGACCTGAACCTCGGACGCCTCGAGTTCGAGTGTCCGATGCTGGCCGAAGTCCGCGCCGCCACGCCGCTGGTTCTCGAACTGCCGCTCACCGAGCTGAACTGCCGAGTCCGCGTCTACTACGGCCGGCACGGGGCCGTGTTGCGAGCCGAGTGCGTTCCGGTCAGCGGCGTCACGCTGGGTGAGCACCCGGCCCTTCGAGCCGAAGAGGACCGCGCCACGCCGCCGCGCATGGCGCAGAGCCACTCGAACGGCGACGGCAGGAACCACAACCGTGAGATCGGTCGGAGGGCACACCATGCGGTGGACTGATGGACTGTTCGGTGCAAGGGCATCCCGCGCGTCGGCGAACCGACGGGCGCGATTCGAAAGCATGGCTCTCGACTACGCCGCTCTGTATTTGGGCGACGCTCAGGTGGAAGAACTCCTGCGACGGCGCGACGAGTCCGACTCGTCGTCCCGAGAGCAGCAGCCGAAGCGCTCCGGGCACGCGCTTCGGCTCGTGACCTCGGATCCGTTCCCGAGTTCGCGATCTGCCTGAGGTGACTCCGATTCCTTTTGGGTTGGCGGGCAGGGCTTTTGGTCCTGCCCGCTTCTTTTTGGGGGGAGGCGGGCGCGGGGAACGGGTCACGGGATGGCCTAAGACGGGGGCCGAGCGGCGACGTTGGCGGGCGGGCTTGGCCCGCGGATTCCCTCCGACTGCGAATGCAACGCCAACACGCTGGCGGGGGCGGCGGGGCAAGCGGACGCCGTACAGCGGCCGGCGATGCTTGGGCAGTGGACGGTTCGGGCACGGGTCACGGGCGGGCGCGGGTCGCGGGCGACGCGATGGCGGCCGACGCAGTTGGGAACTAGTCGGTCGAGCTGTGATTGCGCGCGATCGCACGATGCAGATTAGTCCTGTTTCGAAACATGATTGGGGAACCTTCTTCGCATGAAAGTCAGTTGACTACTAAAGTCGTGTCTGGTATCTTGTTTCGAACTCGTGATGGGTAGGGCATCGAAGATGAGATCGAGGGTGAAGCAGGGCTTGCTGGCGTTTCCGCTCGGCTGGGGCGGCCATCGGAAGGGTGCGGGGCGAAAGCGACAGGCCGCTCGCGAACGTGTGTCGCACAAGAAGAAAGCCGAGCTTGTGAAGGGGTGTCCGCTGCATGTCACGATTCGACTGAAAGAGGGACTACCCTCGTTGCGACGCAAGGACACGTACGCCGTGCTCCGCGAGGCGTTCGCTAAGGCCAAGAACCGCTTCGGCTTCCGCCTGGTCCACTACTCCGTCATGGGCAACCACGTCCACGCGATCGTCGAGGCCGACGACCA
>JANQJF010000052.1 GCA_028281765.1 Planctomycetota bacterium
CTTGGGGTGAATGTCGTCCGAGCATGGCCTCCCTAACGCGACCACATTCTCTCAGCGCGTTACGGGGCCGAACAGCGACTTCTCGGCCGAGCTTCTAGCTCGAGAGGCGCCTAGTTCTACAGGCGCAACACGACCTTGCCGAACGCGTCGCGCTCCTCGAGCACGCGATGTCCTTCGGCGACGTCGTCGAATCTCGTCCGTGCCGGCCAGCGCTCATCGGCGATGACATCCTGGGCGGATCTCGCACGGTCCAAGTCGATGGTCGTTAGGGAACCGGTCTCGCCATAGGTGCGGGCGTCGACGCCTATGGCGCAGCTGCGATCGCTCAGCTGAGCCTTGCCTCTGAGTGGAGACTCAGTCCGACCACAGCCTAGCGAAGGCGCTCAGTCCGGCGATTCGCCAGCCATCGGCTCCAGCAGTTCCTGCTTTGGGTCTTCTAGTTCATGAAGGAATCTCATCACTTCCTTCATGATGGGAAGAGAAGTCGCTGAAGCCAGCAGTCCGCCTAACGCGTTCTCCTGCGACTCACCAGCACCTCCCGAGACCGCCAAGACACGCATATCAGCGATCTTTTCGATCGGCCGACTCGCGCCCTCGATGATCTTCGGCAGCGCGTCGAGCGTCAGATCTCTCATCTTCAGAGGACCCGCCATCTCCGCGAGACTTCTGGCCTTCGCAACACTTGCGTCGGCCATGCCCTCTCGCTGAATTCGACCAACCTCGAGCTTCGACAGCTCCTCGGTGAGCTTCGCAACCGAAATCCTCTTCTGCTCGGTCGTCTCCCGCAGTTTCAGAGTCTCAAGATCGGCGGTGAGAGCTTCTTCCTCACGAGCCCTGTTGAGACCCTCCAAGCGAGCCTTTGCCTCGTGCTTTCGCTTGTCGATGGACTCTTCATTGCTGATGCGTCCGATCTGATACTCCAGACTCCACTCATCCATGCTCTTCTGAATCTTTCGAAGCTCGTCCTCCTTGTCTCGATTCGTCTTCTTCCGCTCGATCTCGAGTGCGGCCTCTTCTTCGTGGACACGCGCCTCGCTCTTCATCTTGTCAATCTCAAACGTCTGCTGCAGCGCAAGGACTCGTCGCTGCTTTTCTAGGGCTGCCTCCTGAGTCGCCAAGTCAGCCTCGTCCACGACGCGTTGATACTCACGCCAACGCTCCATTACCGCCTGAGTCGCCAGCAAACCAGACGGCTCAGATGGCTCGACTATCACCGTGCTCTCGACAAGCACGAGCCCTATCTCGTCTAGACTGCCCCGTAGACGCTCCTCGATCTCGACGCTGACCTGCTTGCGCACGTCAGGACTGTCGAGCAGTTCCGAGAATGAATACTGCTTGATCGTCTGCTTGACCGCTCCAACGCAGTAGTTGGTGGCCCAGTCCCGAAAGAACTCCGATTCGATTCTCTCGTCTGGAGACCGAGTCGGCGGACACGACGCAGTGGCACGTTCCAACCGCTGCTCCCGATCCTCAGCAGTCCCTGACACGACGATTCCGAAAGTTCCACGCACTACGCACTCAAGCCCTTCCGACGTCGTGATGAGATGATCGGCATCGCCGTCCAAGTGCACCGAAAACAACCCAAGCCGGACCTGTTTCCACTCTTCCCACGCCCAGACACCGACGCGTCGGCCTGCCTCGAAGCGGCGGCCCGACTCTCGGTTCGGAAAGAACAGGCAGTAGCCGTTCTCCGGCCGGATCTTCCTCCTCAACATGGGTGCCTCCTTCTAGCCACCGATCTGACGTTCGAACAGCGACATTTCATCGAGTATCTGAGCCCTCGACAATCGCACCTTGCTGACCGGCGAGAAACAACTGACATTGCTTGGCACCTCTCGGAGATTCGTACGAGCCTGCGCAAGAAAGACCTCTGGTCGCTCGTCGCCACTCGTGTTCTTCGCGCAGATCGCCATCATGTAGTAGAGCATGATGGAGTAGAGGCGATCGTTGTCCTTCGCCACGCGCTTCTTCAGAGACTGCAACGCCTCGTCGAAGAGCAGCTCGGGAGTCTTCCCACGCCACTCCGCAGGACCGACGTGCTGCAGAGCCTGTGCCAACCCGAACGATGCCAGGTCATCCGGCAGGTGATCGTAAGCATCCCAATAACACTGCACCGCTCTCGAGGGATTCTCAAACTTCCGGAACCGACCACCATCCGGAGCAGGAATCTCCTTCTGCAAGTACATGTTTCCGTGGCTGGTCTTGAGAACGTTGATGATCTTCTTGACGGGGTCACCCACCTCCGCGCGCGAGTCGACCCGAATGCGTTTGTCACCCTCGGTCCGCTGCAGATCCTTGAGTTCGCTGTACGCTTTGTCGAACTCCTGCTCGATCTCGTGAAAAGCGTATGCGTTGTCAAAGTACATCAGTTGCAGGAGGTAGTTGCGCGACGACCAGTGATTCGAGTCTCGCCTCAGTGCCTCGCGAAAGGCGTCTCGGGCTTCGGCATAGCGCCTTAGGTTCTTCTGGCTGATACCTCGGAAGAACGATGTAGACACCAGCATCTCTCGAAGATCCGCGCGGATCCGCTCGCGATGGCGTTCGTGGTAGGCGTCCGGCCGCGGATCCTCAATTTGCGCAAGCCCGAAATCCCTGGCATCGGAGAAATCCTTGATAGCAGCGTCGTACTCGTACTCGGAAGCCGAGCTTAGCCCTCGCACGTAGTAGCAGAGCGGATTCAGCCGTCCTCCGACATCCCGTGCGGCAGCGACTTGGTTCATGCGTGTCGCGAACTGATGCAACCTGTCACGAGTCTCCTTGAGGCTCAACGAAGCTCGATCCACGCTCGCATCGAACAGCTCCACGGACTCCTCGTTCAAGCTGCTTATGGCATCTAGGTATCCGCGCTCGGTCTCCTTCTTGTGGTCTTCAAGCGACTGCGCCCGGTGATCGATAGCACGCAGCTTGTCTTCGATTTCGTTACGGTAGTCGAAGCTCTGCTCTAGCGTCGAAATCAGCGCACTGATCGTGGTTATGTTCTGCTGAAACGACCCGACGAGATTTCGCATGTCTCGATCATGATTTTCGCGTGATTCGTCGCGACGCGAGTCATGGGCGATCTGTCGGTAAGCGAAGTAGAGTGAAAGCACCGTGAAGAACGCGGCGACTGTTCCGAACACGAAATACAATCTCTCCGTGGCGTTCTGAAGCTCCTCGAGGACGAACTTCTGACGCAGACGCATAGAGTCGATTTCCTGTCGCAAGGCTCGCTTCGCGTCGTCGTCGACCTCAGTTGCTTGAAGATCTTGCAGTCGTCGCGATATCTCCAACAACATCTCTTCGCGATGCTCTTCGACAATCGAACGTCGCGTGACCAACGTGAAGACCACGCCACCCGCCAGGACAAGAACGATCAAGATCGTCAGTCGCGGAACCGCGGCCGAACGCCTTGAGAGCGACTCGAACTGGGCGCGAACGTCCTCGACTTCTCGCAGGAGCTCACTGTGCTGGGGAATCGACTTAGACACTGGCGTAGACTCGGGTCATCTCGCAACGGGCCGCTAGAGGCGCAGATAGCACGAGCTCCAATCGATGAGGCGAATCTGAATGCGCAGGTCCCGTTGCCCCGTCGATTCGACAGCTCCTTCTCTCTTTCATTCATTGGACCCGCACTCGCCTACCCCGTCAAGAGCTCCGACATCGCGGGCAAAAATGCTGCGTCAAGTACGCCCCAAAGAGGGCGCCCTGCGCCGCGCGAGTTCTTGTCGGCATCGCTGAGCGCTCGAGCAGCGGTCACCAGAGAAGCGAGGGCTTCCGCGGTGTCCTCCGCGTCGAGACCAAGACTGCGCCGACCGACTCCCCCACCGTACCAGTGCCCAAACCCCGCACACCGCGCCGCTTCTCCTGGACCGATCTGCTCCGACGCGTCTACCTCGTCGACGTGCTCACCTGCACACACTGCAGCGGCAAGCGAACCGTGCTCGCAGTCCTCACCGAACCGGTCGCCATCCGGAAGATCCTGTAGCACCTCCATCTGCCCACCGAGGCGCCGGCGCGAGAACCGCCGATGGCACTGCCGTTTGGGTCAGGAACTCGGTCGCGATTCGAGAGCGCTGAACTCCCGAGTTGTTGTGGTGCGCATGCCGGGCACGGCTGCTCTCGGGACTCGTCACGATCCCGGCTGAAGTCCGCGTGGGGCGAGAGATCGACAGCTTATCCCTCCTATCGCGCCCCCAGTCAGCTGACTCGCAATACGACCTTGCCGAACGCCTCGCGCTCCTCGAGGATGCGATGTCCTTCGGCGACGTCGTCGAACGGCAACACGCGGTCGACGACGGGACGGAGGCGTCCATCCTCGAAGCAGCGCAGGATCGCAGGCATCACGCCCTTGCTGCCACCGGTGCTGCCGAACAGCGCGATGTTCTTGAAGAAGAGCTCGTGCAGGTTGATGTCGACCTTGCCGCCGGTCGTGGCGCCGCACGTCACGAGACGGCCACCCCATGCGAGGCAGCGGATGCTGCGCTGGAACGTCTCACCGCCCACGTGTTCGAAGACCACGTCGACGCCGCGACGACCCGTGAGCTTTTTGACCTCTTGGACGAAGTCCTGCGCGCGATAGTCGATCGTCTCGTGCGCACCGAGGGCTGCGAGCTTCGCGCACTTCTCGGGAGTGCCGGCTGTTGCGATGACGCGCGCACCGAACAGATTCGCGATCTGGATCGCCGCGATCCCGACTCCCGAGCCACCCGCCTGCACGAGCACGGTCTCCCCGGGTTGAACCCGAACCTTGTCCACGAGCATCTGCCACGACGTCTGGAAGACGAGCGCGATGCTCGCCGCGTCTTCGAACGACATCGCCGGCGGCTTGGGCAAGGCGTTGGCCGCGGGCAACACCACGGACTCGGCGCACGTGCCGTCTCGCGACTCGCCGAGAATGTGGTACTGCCGACAAAGCGGATCGTTGCCAGAAGTGCACGCCTCACACAGCCCGCAGGACGTGCCCGGCACGAGGATGACCTCATCGCCCAGGGACACCGTCGTGACGCCGGGCCCGAGCGCGTCGACGACGCCCGCACCATCCGAACCGCCGACCAGCGGGAGAGGGAACGTGTGCCCGGGTACGCCACGGCGCACCCACGTGTCGAGGTGATTCAGCCCGACTGCACGCACGGACACACGGACCTCGAGAGGGCCCGGTTCCGGCACGTCGCGCTCCTCGAACCGCAGCGCATCGAAGCCGCCGTGCTCGCGAACGACGACGGCCCGCATCAGCGCCCCTCGAACTTCGGCGCGCGCTTCTCGTTGAACGACGCGATGCCTTCCTTCGCATCCGCGCTCGCGAACAGCTTCGCCTGGAGCTCGCGCTCGAGCATGAGCCCGGCCTCGAGCGGCAGCTCGGCGCCGGTCTGCACCGCCCGCTTGATGTGGCCGACCGCCATCGACGCACCGTTCGGCGAGCAGAATCCGGTTGCGTACTCGACGACCTTGTCCAAGAAGTCACCCGACTCGAACACGTCGTCGACGATGCCCAATTCGGCGGCGTCGTCGAATCCCATGTTTTCGCCGTGTGCCATCAACCGAATCGCCTTGGACTTGCCGACCATCCGCACGAGCCGTTGCGTGCCACCGGTCCCGGGCAGCACACCGAGCTTCACTTCGGGCAGTCCGACCTTGCCGCCGTCGCGCCGCGCGATCCGCAGATCGCACGCCATCGCGACCTCGAGCCCGCCACCGACCGTGTGGCCGTTGAGAGCGGCGATCACGAGCTTGGGCGTCTGCTCGAGCCGCGACAGCGTCTCGTTGGCATGCAGGCAGAAGTAGTACTTCCAGGTCGGGTCCGCCGCCTGCAGCATCGCGATGTCCGCGCCGGCACAGAAGAACTTCTCCCCCTTGCCGGTCAGCACGATCACCTGCACGTCGGGATCGAATCGCGCCTCGAGCACGCGCCCGTCCAGCGCCTGCATGAGCTCGTAGCTGTAGGTATTCGCCGGCGGAGCGTCGAGGGTCAGAACGGCCACGTGACCGTGCTTTTCGTAGTGAACCTGGGGAGTGGACATGGGCCCCAGATCGTGCACCATCTGCCCCCCACCAATCCATGGCCGACATAAAGAGAGTCTGGATCGAAGAAGGCTGCATCTCGTGCAGCCTCTGCCAGGACATCTGCCCCGAGGTGTTCGAAGTCCCCGACGGCGAGGACTGCGTGATCAAGGGCGATGCGCCGAAGCACTTCAAGGCCAAGGACGAAGAGATCCGCGACGCGGCGTGCGACTGCCCCGTCGAGGTGATCCAGTACGAAGACGGCGCGGCGAGCTAGGGCAGCAGCTCGAACGACTGCGGCAGGCTGATCCCGAGCTCGAGCGGCGAACTCGACATCAGGCTCACGCCGATCACGTCGAACGAGGCGCCGGGATACGACGTGCCGGCCGCAACCGGGACGGTGAACGTGAACTCGCCGTCCGCCGACAGGGTGCCCGCCGCCATCACGAACGGCGGCACGCCGGGAGGTGCGAGCAGGATCGCCGCGGGCGATGACGGCTCCCCACCGAACAAGTCGATCTCGATCTCCGTGTCGGAGGTCGTGGGGAACAACTGATGCTGCGACCCTTCGTTGGTGACCGGGAACGGCGTACGCATCGCGATCACCGGCCGCACGTCAAGCTGTCGCTCGAGATAGACCCCATCGACCGGAACTCCGTCCCACTGCAGTGCGCCACCCCCGAACGCGTAGTCCAGTCCGAGGATGTTCCCGGTACGATCGACAGATGAGATCGGAGCGGAGTTGAGCTGTGGCGCATCGAGGAGACTCAACAGAGCAACCCAATGACCGTTCCACGCGACCACCGGTGGATGGGCACTCGAATACCCGGCTCGGAACACCGCGCGATCGTCGCTCAGGTAGTAGAGGTTGCTCCAGGTCTCGAACTCTCGGAGCACGTTGCCCGCCGAATCGGTGAGGATCTGCTGATTCGGTCCGCTGATCAGGAGATCGCCGTGGATGTTCGCATTCACGGAATCGATCGGGGAGAGAGCTCCCGGTGGGGTGATCTCGACCGTCGTGCCATCGTTCATCCAACGGAACACTCCGTTCAGGCCGAAGTTGAAGCTGATGAACGAGCCATCCTCGAGCAACGTCGCCAGCCAGCCGCCGCCGCCCGGCCACGGCGACAACGAGTAGTTGCTCGTGCGAACACCGTCTTGCAGCAGCTCGAAACCGGAAGGGGACCCGATGAGAACGTCGCCCGCTTCGTTGATCGCGACGCCGATACCGTCACCGTGGAGTGACAGCTTCTGCGCAATCGCGTCGTAGACGAAGACCTGAGACACGACCGCGCCGTCTTCGTGATACACGAGAAAGCCGGTCGCGACTCCCGAGCCGTTGATGCGTCGCTGCTGGAACGAGACGATCGGACTCGGCAAGGCCGCATCGATGACGTCGGCGAGATCCAGGAATCCCGTCGCAGCGCTCCAGGAAAAGGGCACCACCCTTCCGTTCGGGTCCGTGACCTGCCCGAGGACGACTCCGCCGCCGGTGATCGGCGGGGCGAGCGGAACCGGGGCCGCCTCGTAGCCGGGCGGGAAGACGATTGGCGCCGCCGTGTAACGATAGGGTGCGAGCGGCGCGGGGGCAGTCTGGGCACTCGGCGTCGAGGGCGTCAGAACGGCACACAGCAGGGCGAGGAGACGCGCAGATTTCGGCATGGGAGGCGAGTTCGGGTGTGGGGGGAGCTCGAGCCGCGGAGCGCAGGATAGCGGCCGGCATGACGGTTCGTGGGCTTTTGCCCCGTTCGGGCCTTGCCCGGTTCTGCCCGCCCGACCGAAGTAGTACCATTCGCCCCATGAAACTCGGCCTCCTGACAGCCCTGCTCGGCACGCTCGTGCTCGGCGGTAGCGACGACCCGACCGAAGTCGGCTTCGACGTGCTCGCCGGCTTCGACTACGAGGAAGGCATGGAGCTTCCGGACGAGGTCACGAAGCTCGACGAGACCAAGGTCACGGTCCGCGGCTTCATGAAGCGTGAAGACGGCGGCGACGGCGCGACGAGCACGTTCATGCTCATCAGCGACGCGTGCGGCTGCGAGGGCACGCCGATGCTCAACGAGTTCATCTACTGCGAGTCCGAAGAAGAGCACGAGATCGATCCGAGCGTCGTGACGGTGACCGGCACGCTCTACGTCGGCGAAGAGATCGAAGACGAAGTCGTGATCGGGATCTACGCGCTCGAAGTCGAGTCGGTGGGTTCGTGAGTCCGTTTCGAGTCGCGCTGACGATCTTCGCCGCTACGACCGCCGCAGTCGCGCAAGACGACTGGGCGAGCGCCGTCGAGAAGGCGAACACTCATCGACGCTTCGCGGTGCGCCGCGCGGTGTCGAACAAAATCGCGAAGGCCGGTGACGCGGCCGTCCCCGCGCTGCGCGACTTCGAGCGCTCGCGGAGTCGCAACGAGATCGACCTGATGCTCGTCGACTCGATCGCGCGCGCCAAGGCCGGCGGTGACGCGACGCTCGAACTGCTCGAGAGCTGGGCACGCGACCGCGACTTCTACTGGCGCTCGCAGGCGCTCGGCGGCCTGGCCGAACGCAAGGTCGAGAGCGCGCGCGACCTGTTCGCCGCGGCGACGACCGACCCGTCCCACCTCTACCGCGTGCAGGGCGCACGTGGCCTGATCGCACTCGGCGGTGACGAGGGAATCGCACGCGCGCGCCGCCTGTTGAACGATTCCGACTCGCGCACGCGTCTCCGCGTCGCGCGTCACCTCGCGCTCTCCGGTGACTTCTCCGGCCTGGCCGAACTCGCGCGCGGTCTCGACCGTGATGAAGCGGAGTTCCTCGGCGACCCATGGGGCCAGCGTGATGCCAAGCTCGCGGTCGAGACGCTGATCGAAGTCGCCGAACAGGACTTCGGCTGGCGCGAGGCACGGGGCGACCGGGACGCGCGCAAGGTGGCGTTCCAGAAGATGCGCGGCTGGATCGAGAGCAAGCTCGGCGCCCCACTGGCGGACGTCGATACGGCACCCGCTCCGCCCCACGCTGGCGGCGTCGAGATCCGCTCGTGCCGGCACGGCGACCTGTTCGTGCGCTGGGGCGAATCGGCGATCCACTTCGGGCTCGAGGCCCCGCGCAGCGTGCCGGTCGATGCCGCGACGATGCGCGAATTGCGCACCCAACTGAAAACCGCTCTCACGGTCGGGGGACAGCGCGGCAAGGTCGTCTGCGACTATTTGCGGCTGAAGGACGAGACTGTCGAAAAACACGTCAAGTTCGCACCATTGCGCCTGCCCTCGCCGGCGGCGGAATGGCTCAAAGCCCTCGCTCGAGCCGTCGAAAAGGGAGGGGAGCCCGAACTCTCCAACGCGATCCTCGATCGCCTCCCCCAGTTCGCCGAAGCCACCAAGAAGTAAATGTGCGGAATCATCGCCATCCTGCACCGGAGCAGCCAACGCCCGGCGCCGGCCGCAGACCACGTCGAGAGCCCGATCGAGCAGGCGCTCGCCTTTACGTTCGACCCCCGCGCGCGTGATCTCTCGGCGACGCTCACGCGCGCCGCCGAGTTCATCGAAGCTGCCAACCGCGAACTCTTCGGACCGGCGGGAATCGAAAGCGTCGCGACGAACGAGGGCCTCGCGAACCGCGTGCGCCTGTCGATCCGCGCGATCCAGACACGCCTCGACGAGTGCGAGTCCGTGCTCGACTCCGAGGCGAGCCGCTCCGCGAGCGAACTCGAGGACATCAACGCCGCGGTCGTGCGACTGCGTGACGCACTGTGGGCCGTCGAGCACGACCGCCTCGACACCGCCGACGCCGTCGTCGCGCTGAACGGGAGTTCCGGTCGCGCGGGTATCGAAGGCTGCTTCGCGATTCAGTCCGCGCTGTCCGCGATCGACCGCCTCGAGGTCCGAGGGCGTGACTCGGCGGGCCTCCACGTCATGGTCTCCGGCCACGAGCTGGACCTCGACGACCCCACGATCCGCGACGAGTTCGCCAAGCGATCCACCGACGCCGCATTCCGATCGATGTCGGTGCGCCGACTCGAAGACGACACTCTGAGCTTTGTCTACAAGCGCGCGGCGGAAATCGGCGAGCTCGGCGACAACGTCGCCGCACTGCGCGCCGCGATCGCGGGCGACACGCTTCTGCACAGCGCGCTGCGCAGCGGCACCTCCCGGATCAGCGTGCTCGGCCACACTCGCTGGGCGAGCATCGGCATCATCAGCGAAAGCAACGCGCACCCGCTGAACTCCGAGGAGACCGAGGGTTCGCCGTCCAACTACGTCATCGGCGCGCTCAACGGCGACGTCGACAACCACGCAGCACTGGTCGAACAGCACGCCCTCCACATCGAGCCGGAGATCACGACCGACGCGAAGGTCATCCCGACACTCGTCGCGCGCCGACTCGACGCTGGTGATCCGATCGGAGAAGCGTTCCGCCAAACGGTCCAGGCGTTCGAAGGCTCGGTCGCTATCGGCATCACGACAGCGAAGGACCTCGATCGCCAGGTGTTCGCCCTGCGCGGCAGCGGGCAGGCTCTCTACGTCGGCCTCGCGGAGGACACCTTCATCGTCGCCAGCGAACCGTACGGCGTCACCGAGCTCACGAACCGCTACCTGCGGATGGACGGGGAAACCCCCGGCAACCCCAACAACCCGACCGGGAGCCGCGGCCAGATCGTCACGCTCGATCGCAACCGCGCCGGCACGGTCGAGGGCATCCAGCGCATGGCCTACGACGGCACGCCGTTGCCGGTCACCGAAGCCGACCTCGCGGACGCACCCGTCACGACGCGCGACGTCGACCGCGGCAGCTACCCGCACTTCCTCCTCAAGGAGATCACGGAGTCGCCGCGTTCGTTCCGCAAGACGCTGCGGGGTCGCATCCAAGAGGTCGACGGCCGACTGCGGGTGAAGCTGGGAGACGAGACTCTGCCGGAACGGATCCGCACGCGCCTGCGCGCAGGCGAGATCAAGCGCATCCTCGTGATCGGGCAAGGCACGGCCGCAGTCGCCGGCCAGGGCGTGCTCGCCGCGATCGACACCGCGCTCGCCGCGTCGGACATCGCGACGTTCGCGACTCCGGCGACCGAGCTGTCCGGATTCCAGATGCGCCCCGACATGTCGGACACGCTGATCGTCGCGATCAGCCAATCCGGCACGACGACCGACACGAACCGCACGGTCGACCTCGTGCGAGCGCGGGGCGCCCACGTGATCGCGATCGTCAACCGCCGCGGCAGCGACCTGACCGACAAGGCCGACGGCGTGCTCTACACGTCCGACGGTCGCGACGTCGAGATGAGCGTCGCGTCGACCAAGGCGTTCTACGCGCAGATCGCAGCGGGCTTCCTGCTCGCGTACGCGCTCGCACACGAACTGGGGTGCGTCGCTCCGGCGGACGAACACGCGGCGCTGACCGCACTGCGCGAGATGCCGGACGCCATGCGCAAAGTGATCGGCGACCGCGAACCCGTGCGCGAAGCCGCCGTAGAGTTCGCGACGAGCCGCCGCTACTGGGCCGTCGTCGGGAACGGCAACAATCGTATCGCCGCCGCGGAGATCCGCATCAAGCTGTCCGAGCTCTGCTACAAGTCGATCGCGTGTGACGCGACCGAAGACAAGAAGCACATCGACCTCTCGGCCGAACCGCTGATCCTCGTATGCGCAGCCGGCCTCCGTGGCTCGACCGCGGACGATGTCGCCAAGGAAGTCGCGATCTACGCAGCGCACCAGTCCGCGCCGATCGTGATTGCGAGCGAGGGTGAGGACCGCTTCTCGGCCGCGTGCCGCACGATCACGGTCCCGACGGTTCACGCCGCGATCGACTTCGTGCTGTCCGCGGTCGTGGGCCACATGTTCGGCTACGAAGCCGCGCTGGCAATCGACGACCTTGCCGACCCGCTGCGCGAATGCCGCGCTGCAGTCGAACGCGCCGCCCGCTCCGGCGTCGCCGGCGAGGAGCTGCTCAACTCGCTGGCGCCGAGCCTCGCGACTGCGACCGAAGAGTTCTCGACGAGCCTGCGCAGCGGCGCGCTCGATGGCCAGCTCGAAGCTCGCACCGCGACACAGCTCACGTCGCTGCTGCGCTACGCGACGGGCATTGCGCCGCTCGGCACGTTCCAGATCGAGCACGGCAAGGTCGGTACGCCCGAGGTCGTCATCGAGGATCTCACCACCGCGCTCACCGAAGCGATCGAACAGCTGACGCGTCCGGTCGACGCGATCAAGCACCAGGCCAAGACGGTCACGGTCGGCATCTCGCGCTCCGACGAGACGCTCCTCAACGAGAACCTCGTCCGCGCCGTGCTCGAAGGCGGCGCGCCGAAGGAAGCGCTCGCCTACGACGAACTGCGGGCCCTCGCCGCCCTATCCCCGCTCGTCGACAACGTGCTCGGCTTCAGCCGCTATCGCATCGACTCACGCGACGGCGCCGAGTCGATCGAACAGGTCGCGACCGGCGGCATCGCCAAGGACATGGTGTCCCGCACCGGCGAAAACCCGCAGCTCAAGGGCACGAAGCACCGCGTCTCCCGCGAACGCCAACTGCTGGTCGCGCGCGGCCAGAGCGACGACCGTACGGTCATCATCGTTCCCGAAACGGACGGCAAGCAGACGACCGGCATCACGCTCCTGCACGTGTCGTTCGTCGAGTCGGCGGAGGCAACGACGCTACGCAGCGCCCTGACCGCCTACCGCGACCGCTGGGCCACGCTCGAAGAGACGATCACCGAAACCGAAGCGTCGGTGCGCACGGACGTGCTCGAGGGCATTCCAGTGCTCGACTGCCTCGTCGAGCCGATCCCAACGCTGGCGCAGCGCTGGCGCAAGGCGAAGACGACGTAGGTCGCTCAGCCGCCGCACTGCACGCGCCAGATCGGCGACGTCTTCAGCTCTGGGAGCAGGTCGAAGAACTGTGACCGGATCGTGCCCACCGCCGTCGGCGGCACGACGATCGTCACCGAAGCGACCGTGAAGTCGCCGAACATCGCGGGCACGAACGTGACCGGCACCGAGACGATCACGTCGAGCAGCACCGGGCACTGCGACCAAGGCGTCACGAACGTGTTTGGCGACGACGCGAGCAAGAGCGCACCCGCACTGTCCGGCTCCGTCATCATCTGGGCGTAGAAGGTGAGCTCCGTACCGAACGGTCCTCCTACCGTGACGTTCTGGTTTCCGGCCGGCGGACACGGCGCGGCGTCGAGAGCCGAGTAACAGCGGTTCTCGGTGAACTCGACGGCGAGCGCACTGAAGATCGGGCTGGTCACGATCCCCGACGGCGTCTCCGTCGTGACGAGGCTCGCCTCGACCGTCCAGTCGACTCCGTTCGCGTCGACGGTCACCGGGACGGCCGCCACGAGCTGGTCGTCACCGAGTGAGATCGCGAACGTCTGTCCTGCCACCTGCAAGGTCAGGTCGGCTGCGTTGAACAGGTCGAACCCGTTCAGTGCCAAACGCACGACGATCTGCCCGGAGACGGGCTGGGGTGACGTGAACGAGCCGGCGAACTCCTGCGGCGCGTCGGGCTGAGCCGGCGGAGGGCCGCCGATCGTGCGGACATTCGGACCGAACGCGAGGGGTGCCATGAAGTGATACATCTCGAACGACTGCGGTTGGCGCACCAGGGTCTGCGCAGCCGATTGATATTGCGGGTTGGTCGTCAGCTCCAAGAAGGGAGGTAGATCACCCGAGAACGTATCGGTCACGACCGAACCGTCATCCGCGAGCGACTGCAGTCCGATCTCTCCGACCGTGGTGACGTGAGTGGTCACCGTGCTCTGCGCGACAAGAGGAAACGCGGTGGCGAACGCGAGAATGGCGATGCAGAACGTGGACCGAACCATGCTTTCTTCCTGTCTGAGAGAGATCCCTTCGGAACTCGCCCATGCTAGGGCGACGGACCCGGCATTCGTCCCACGGACTGCCCCGCATCGACGACGGACGATTCGAGATGCTCCATCCGGAGTACGTCTGACGTCGTCAGGCGGCTTCAGAATTCGGTCCGCGATGAGCCGATTCGAGCTGTAACGATCCACACCCCACCCAAGTGAGTCCCGCAGCGGCTTCGACCGCGGGGACCACCATGAACATCGCCAGACTCATCCTCTCGCTCACGCTGACCGCAAGCGGCATCTCCGCTCAGAGCGACAGCGACCTCGCCTCCCCCGGCCCCGGGCCATTCGTCGACAACGTCACCGCCGTGGGCACACTCGGGATCGACATCCAATACGCGTATCCCGGCGGCCGCATCCTCGAGTCGATGACGATCCACGGACTCGATCTGAGCACGTCCCCGAGCACCGTGATCGGGGCACGAGTCTACGACGTCGACGAACAGCGTCTGATCGCGTGTCACCAGACCACCTGGCTGAGCTCGTCGAGCTCCGCCTCGCTGACCATGCCGATCCGCGCCCACCTCGAGTTCTTCAAGCACTACCGGGTCGCGTTCTACTTCCCGAGTGCCGTTCCCGCAGACATGCCGCAGGCAATCTCGTTCCCGTACGGCGATCACACGGTGCAGTTCATCGTGCACGGCGCATACCAAAGCCTCGGTGATGCGTACCCGTCGGCCCCCTCGAACTACATGCCGTGGATCGAGCTGCACCACTTCCCGGAAGACGGGTACTCCAAACTCGACGAAGGCGGTGGCGGAACCGAGATCGTTCCCTGGAGCCTCAACGAGACGCGAGGCGTCGACGTCCGACCGTTGACGCGCCGTCGCGTCACGTCGATTCGCGTCCGCGACTTCACCACCATCGGCACGAACGACATCGTAGCTCGCATCTGGGACAGCGCGACCGGCACGCTCCTCGCAACGAGCGCACTGACCGCGACACCCGGCCTGTACGAAGAGCTGGCGCTTCCGATCGAGCCGATCTACGTGTTCCCGGACACCGACTATCGCGTCAGCGTCTACTTGGAGGACGGATACATCCCGCTGACGTTCCCGAACGCGTTGCCGTACGACGAACCTGAGAACGTGTTCCAAGTGACCGGTGGCTACAATAGCGGAGGAGACTCGTTCCCGACCACTTCCGCGAACCATGTGCCGGCAGTTTGGCTCTTCAGCGAACGCATCATCGGCACCAACGTCAACACCGGCACCGCCGTCGGTGGCGTGAACACGCCGACGCTGCACAGCTGCACCACGCCGACGATCGGTGAGACGCTGCGACTGCGGGTGCAAAACGGCGGCACCGGTCCCGCGACGATCGTGCTCGCACTGACCGCGACTCCCACCCAGGCGCCGCTGTTCGGCCTCCTGCCGATGGTCGACACTCCGCTCGATACGCCGACCGTCATGCTGAGCGGCGGCAACGGTAGCCTCGTGCTCCCCATTCCGTTCGACCCGGCGGCGATCGGGCTACCGCTCGCGAGCCAGGCGTTCGTGCCGGACGTGACGTCGCCCGGCGATCTGCCTGTGAGCCACTCGGACATCTTGGTGTCGACGCTGGGCTTCTGACGCGTCGAACTCACTCCGCCTGCAGCATCTTGCCGAGCTTCGCGAGCGCGCGCCCCAGCAACATCCGTACGGCACCCTCGCTGCGCCCGATCAGCTCACCGATCTCACGGCGCGACATCCCGACGACGTACGCGTTGAGGACGACGTCTCGATACTCGTCGGGCAAGCCATCGATCGCCTCGCGCAAGCGGGCCGCTTCCTCGAGCGCGATCGCGTGCAGACTCGGCGTCGACGCGGTGTTCAAGCAGTCGGCGAGCGTCGCGTCGATCTCGAGGTTGCGCTTTGCGTCGCGCTTCTGGCGAGAGTGGAAGCGGTGCTTCTCTCGAATCTTGTTGAGCGCCGTCGTGAACAGCCAGCTGCGAAACTCGGGCTCGCCACGAACTTCGAACCGCCCGATCTCGCCGAGCAAGTCGCGACACACCGACTGCGCGACGTCCTCGGTTCCCTCGATGCGTCGCAATTCTCTGGGCAAACGCATGTGCACGTAGGCACGCAGCCGCGGGAGGTAGCTCTGCAGCAGCCCTTCGACCGCGTCCGGATCGCGTTCTGCATCTTCGAAGAACTTCGAGTTCGTCTGCTCCCACGTCACGGCACGAATGTTACCCGCCCCGGCATGAGATAGGACGCGCGGCCCGCCACGGACTGCCACCTACCGCGACCGAACCGGCTCAGCCAACCAAACGTGAATCACGCCCTGCTCGCCAGCCGTGGCGATCGCGCGCTGCTGCGGATGGAATTCGGCGCAGTAGACCCAGTCGTTCCCGTGCTCGAGCACGAGCACGTCGGTGGCGGTCGGCGTGAACCAGATTCGCGCGGTGCCGTCCATCGACCCGGTCGCGATCCTAGATCCATCCGGTAGCACATCCAGCGCGGACGTCGTCGCCGTGTGCACGCGGCGCGAGAATTCGATCGAGCAGTCGTCACGCCTGCGCATCTGGAGCTCGCCATTCTGACCGACCGCCAAGAACCGGTCCGGGTCGCGACTCGCGAACTTCAAGCGCTGGATGCTGGTCGAGGACGGAACTCGCAAGCGGCGCTGCCAGGTTGCGAGATCCCAGCACTCGAGGAACGCCTTTCCGGTCATTCGATGGAACCAGGCCAACCAAAGCTCGGAACGATCCGGTGTCAGGGCGAGCGCGCGGCACACGTGCCCATCCGGCGGGACGCGCACCTCGATCGCCCCCGTTTCGAGATCGATCGTCATGAGACCGTCGATCCCACAGGCCGCGACGACACTTTCATCTCCGGGGAGCACGTCGATTTCCCAGCAAGTCGTGACGTCCACATCGAAGCGACGCTGCACCTCCAGGTCGAAGCCGAGGACCGCCAGCGTCGAGCCCTTGTACCAGGTCAAGATGCGCTCTCCATCCGGATGGAGGATCATCTGGCTGATGCGCTTGCCCACCGAAGCCGAAGCGAGCTGCTGGCCGGTCCGCCAATTCCACTTGGCGAACACGCCGTTCTCGTCCGCGGAGAACAGCACCTCACCGTTCGGGGACCACCGCAGCTCGGCGATCCCCCAGTCCGACGCTTCGATCTGGAGTCGTCCACTGCGATCGGTCGGGTCGATCTGCAGGACGCCTTCGTAGGACGACACGGCGAGGATCGACGTGCCGTCACGGTTCGCCTCGAGCGACGTCACGCTTCGGCGCGACCCGAGGAACGCCGTCCGCCGAGTTCCCGTGCGCCAGTTCCAGATCTCGACGGCGGTGTCAACGCCGCCGGTGATCACCTCGTCGATCCCGAGCTTGCGGACCGACTCTACTCTTCCTCCGCCGTTTGCCGCGAACTCGCGGACGACTCGTCCGGACTCGAGATCGACGACCGAAACTCCGCGCCCGGTGCCGACCGCGAGCCGCTGTTCGCTCAGCATCGCTCCGCACGCGACGAAGTCCGGGATGTCCACCTCGTACTCGCGTGCGCCCTCCTCACCAAGTACGTACAGCAGCGCGCCGCGCGGATGGAAATGCTGACGAATCCGACTCTCGCGATGCACGAGGATGCTTCGCGCATCGGTGCTGGCACGCATCGGATACCGATTCGTGCGGGCACGGGTCGAGCAGATGACCTCGTGAGTCTCACGATCCACGAGGGTCAACGTCGCACCTCCGAGGAACATCAACTCACGACCGTCCTCCGATATCGCGAACACTCGGCTGCCTGGCGGGTTCGGCACCACCCCCACTTCCTCACCGGAGTCACTGTCGAACAACGTCGTCCGTCCGGAGGCCGTCGTGAGGGCGAAGTATTCACGACATGCGGCGGCGCCGCGGGTCTCGAACTTGCGGCGCCAGCGCTCGGAACCGTCCGGCGCGAACGAAGCGCAGATCGTGCCTCGCTCGAGCATGGCCGGAACGAGCACGTTGCCGGCTGGCGTATGGGCAGCCGGTAGGCAATACGCCTTCGTGTCGAACCGAGCGAGCAGAGTCGATCGCCCCAGCCGCTGCGTCAGATGTCGCCACGCAAAACCCCGGAATCGCGGGTCGCAGGCCTCGAGCCGCGCGGCGGCCGCAACCGCGTTCTGCTCGCGAATCGCGTGGTCTGCGAGCGCGATGGCGCTCTCGTACTCCCGCAGCTCAACTCCCTCTCGAGCCCGGACCGCATCGGCATACAACATCGACGACACCACCGAGCTCACGGAGAGCGTCACGAAGACGATGGCCGCGGCGGCGACGGCCACCTTCTGTCGCCGCACGAAACGAACGAGCTCGTCCAGCCGAGACGGCGGTCGGGCCGAGATCGGCAACGCCGCGAGATGGTTCCGGAGGTCACTCGCGAACTCCGCGGCAGACGCGTAGCGACGCGACGGTTCGAACTCCATCGCCTTGCGAACGATTCCGTCGAGGTCGCCACGAAGCCTTCGCTGCAACTCGCGAGTCGTCGTCGCGCGAGACGCGGCGATCTGCTCGGCTCGCTCGGACTCCAGGGAACGCACTCGCTGTGACACGACCGTGATCGAGCGACGCCGCAGCGCATCCGCGATCCCGGCGAGCCCGGACTCCATGAGTTCGTCGCGCGCGAACGGCAGCGTTCCGGTCAGCACCCGGTAGAGCACGACGCCGAGCGCATACACGTCGCAACGCGTGTCGAGAGCACTGGACTTCCCGGCCGCCTGCTCCGGACTCACGAACTCGGGTGTGCCGACGAAATGCCCCTCGAGTGTCCGCTCGACCGGGAGGTCCGACGTTTCGTCGTCTTCGAACAGGCGCGCGATTCCGAAGTCGATGATCTTCGGCAGGGCTCGCCCCTCCACGCTGGTGACGAGGATGTTGGTCGGCTTGAGATCCCGGTGCAGGATTGCCTTGTGGTGCGCGTGCTGCACGCCGTCGAGAACCTCGAGGAAGATCTCGAGTCGTTCGCGCACCGTCAGACGCTCGGTATCGCAGTAGTCGTCGATCGGCTGCCCGTCGACGTATTCCATGACCAGGTACGGACGCCCGTCGGCGGATGCCCCGGCATCGATCGCCATCGCAATGCAGGGGTGACTCATCCGGGCGAGCGCGCGGCGCTCCGCATGGAACCGACGGAGGACACGCTCACTCTCGAGTCCGACCAGCAGCTGCTTGATCGCGACCCGGCGCGAGATCGGCTCTCGTTGCTCGGCGAGATACACGACTCCGAACCCACCGACACCGAGTCTCCGCAGGATTCGATAGGGGCCGAGTTCGCTGGGGTCCTGCACCTCGATCGGCTCCGCGATCAACGCGTCGGCACCTCCCACGAGCTGCTGCCACAGAAGTCGCAGGCGCTCGCGGTCGTCCGGATTCTCGTCGAGCAACTCGGCGAACGCGGCCTCCTTCGACTCTTCCAGGTCGAAGAAGATCTCGTAGACCCGTGCCTCCAATTCCTCGGGCAAGCCTGGGTCGGTCGTCGTCATGCGGCGGCGAGCTTAGCACGCCGTGCGCACCGCCGCCCAGCAACCCGGCCGGCGCGATCCCGGCCGGGCGCGGCGACTCAGCTGCGCTTCGCGGCGCGCTTCGCAGCCCTGCGACGCTTCTTCATCAGCGTCTTCTGGCCGGCGAACTGCTTACGCGACTTCTCGAAGCGGTTGTTGTCGTAGTGCAGCTTCCCGTAATCGACGAACGACTCGATGTCGAACTCGTCGAACTTTTGGAACGGGCGCTTGGCCATGCGCTCGTGCACGAGGACGTTCAGCGGTTTGAGACGGAGCTGGCCGTTGGCGACAGCCATCGTGCCGTCGGAGTTGCGCAACACGGTGTCGCGCCGCTCACGCTGCGCACGGTTGCGCTCGGTGTGCGCGTCGAAGTGTTGCCAGGTGCTCCGCGCATAGGTGTCCGTCGTCGACGTGTAGACGTGGCGGCGGTGCATGCGGCGGAACATCTTCTCCTTGGTCTCCCGGTTCTTGTTGCCGTCTTCCCAGAGACGCGCCACACGCTTGGCGAGCTGAAGCTCGTCGACGAGATCCTCGGGGTGCCAGAAGCCCGGCAGCGCGTGCAGCACGACCAGGTCGGGCGACAGCACGAACATCTGCAGGTTACGCGGCCCGGCGCCGTTGGTCGTTCCGACCGAGCACTGGGTCTTCTTGTAGCCACTCGAGTAGCCGACGAAGTCCTCCTTGCGGATGTTCTTCCAACCGAGGACGAAGTCCTTTTCGAGCTGCGCGTAGACGGACGGATGCGGAAGGGTAACTCCCCTCAGACTCTGCGCCGCGCTTCAAGTGTGCCCGGTGAGATCGCCGAGCATCTGCACCCAGAGGATCGGCTTGCCGGACTTCACGGCATCGAGCCGCGCGTTTTCGAGATGCTTGTGCCACGTCAGTTCTTTGGTGACACGGTCGACCGCCTTCTTGAGCTGCTTGCCCTTCAGCTGGACGGACTGGAACTGGCCGACTTGAACACGTGTGTCCTGGTCGGCTTTCGGGATCTCCTTCAGCGACCGTGGTGCGAGCACGGCTTGTCCGCTGACTGGGATCGAGAGGAACAGCGCTGCTGCGAGGAGCGCGAGAGGACGTTCCAAGGATGCCTCCTTTGGTTGTGGGACGCGGGGTCAGAGGTGAGACCCCGGGTCGGGGGGGAGCGTAACGGGAAAAGTAGGAAGTCCCTGGGAGTGGGGAGCTTGGTAGCTCGCGTTTTCGGGCCCGGACCCGGGCGCGTTCACGTTCCGCGGGTCGGGACACGGTTCACGGCCCGAGTCTCAGTCCGTGGAACGTGAAACGACCCGCGGAACGTGAATCCGCGTAGCGGATCGCCGCTCCATGTCGATCCAACGGCGGCAACGGGTCCGGGCCCGAAAACGTGAACCCAGCCGGACCAACCGTACAACCTCTCAACACCCTCTGCCCTTCCTCCCCACGTGCCCCTCCCCACCAACCCCCGCGCCCTCGTCTTCCTCGGCGGCCTCCTCTTCGCCACCGGCGGCGCGGCGACCAAGGCATGCGCGTTCGACACCTGGCAGGTCGCCGGGTTCCGCTCCGCGTTTGCCGCCCTCGTGATCTTTGCGCTGATCCCGGGCAGTCGGCGCGCGTGGTCGAGGGCGACGCTGGTTGTCGCCGCAGCGTACGCGGCGATGCTGACGCTGTTCATCGCGAGCACGAAGCTGACGACATCCGCCAATGCCGTGTTCCTCCAGTCGACGGCGCCGCTCTACATTTTCGCGTTGAGTCCGATCGTGTTGCGTGAACGGACTCGACGCGCGCAGCTGATCGTCGCGTGCGCTATCGGAATCGGCCTGACGGTCATCTTCCTCGGCGAGGAGAACGCGACGTCGATCGCACCGAACCCGACGCTCGGCAACCTGCTCGGTGTCGCGTCGGGAATCTGCTGGGCACTCACGATCGTCGGCATCCGCAAACTCGCGAAGGACGACGCGAATACGGCGGCCACCTCGGTGCTCGCCGGCAACGTGCTCGCCGCGTTGATCGCGATGCCGTTCGCCCTACCGATCGCGCTGCCGTCTGCCGAAACCATCACGGACTGGGCGTGGCTCGCGTATCTCGGCGTGGCGCAGGTCGGCCTCGCGTACGTCTTCGTCACCAAGTCGATGCCGCGCGTCCCCGCGTTCGAGGCGTCTCTGATCCTCATGGTCGAGCCCGCGCTCAACCCTGTCTTCACGTGGGCGCTGCACGGCGAGGAGCCGAGCGGGCACTCGTGGGTCGGCGGATCGTTGATCCTGCTCGCGCTCGTCGGCGATGGCCTGCGTCAGCGACGCGGCGCGCGCGCGAACTGATCAGTGCCGCTTCGCCGCGTGCCAATGGAACACGCGAAAGTGCGGCGCCTTGCCACCGACGTGTTTCACGAGCGCGGTCGCACGCATCTGCACGACGCGCTGCTTGAGGTTCTCACCACCCCAAACCCTGTCGAACTCGACGACTGCGTAGCTGCAGTTGCCGCTCGGGCAGTCCGCGTAGACGGCCGTAACGTTCGTCTTCGGTCGCCCCTCGCCCTTGCGATCGAGGGTCTTAGCGTAGGCGTCGAGTTCCTTCAGCGATCGCGCCGACTTCGGCGTACCGTCCCAGGCGACGTCGTAGAAGTCGAACGGCCCTTCGGACTCTCGCGTCGACAGCTTGCCGTCCTTCTTGTGGTAGAAGTCCAAACCGTGGCGGGACTTCGTGAACGCCTTCTCGAAGTACTCGGTGTCGCCCCGATCGAGCGCGTCGACGAGGTCGACGACCGCGTCGTAGACGCCGCCTGGCCCCGGAAGAACAGGTCCCGGAAGAACAGGCCCCGACACGACCGGCGCCTCCTTCGACATCGAACTCGAGACCAACAGCGCGCAGGCGCACAAACCAGACAGTAGGGATCGTTGCATCATTGCCTCCTGGCGCAGAGGACGCGGCCTGCCCGGCGATGTTATCCGTTTTCTGCGACCGCGCGTCCGGCGAGCTCCGCGGTCGCGAACGCGGACTGGAAGTTCAGACCGCCGATGGGGCCGGCGAGATCGAGGATCTCGCCGCAGGCGTAGAGCCCGGGATGCCTCTTCACCGCCATCGTGCCAGGATCGACCTCGCGCAGCGCGAGTCCGCCCGCTGTCACCTCGGCCTTGTCGAATCCGAGCGTGCCGTCGATCGGGACCGAGAAGCCCTTGAGCACCTCGACGAGGGCGTGCCGCTGGGACTTGTTGAGTTCCCCGGCGCGCGGATCCGTTTCGGGAAGTCCGGCTTGCGCGGAAATGACCGCGACCAACCGCTTCGGGAGTTCGGCCGGGAGCACGCGACCGATCCGCGGCGCGCCGGGTCGGCCGGCGGCATCGATCAGAAGAGCGCGAACTTCGTCCCGGTCGAGATTCGGAAGCAGGTCCAGCGAAAGGCGAAACGCGCGTGGCGCCCGACCCTCACGCCGCGCACTCGCGACTTCGCGCGCGACGTGCACCGAGTGATCCATCGCACCGGGACCCGATACTCCGTGATGCGTGAAGAGCACCGGACGCTCGCGCGCGCCGAGCGTCTTGCCGCGATCGTCGAGGAGTCGGGCGACGACTTCCTGCAGCGCGATGCCGGTCAAATCGGTGATGCTCGTGTCGCTGCTCGTCAACGGCACGAGCGCGGGCACGGGCTCGACCATCTCGCACCCGAGTGCCTCGAGCCACGGGTAGCCATCGCCGGTCGTACCCGTCGACGGGTAGCTCATGCCGCCGGGGCTCAGCACGACGCGCGACGCACGCACTTCGCCGCCCCCCATCGTCATTACCCGCCAACCGTCCGAGGTGCGCTCGAGATCGGCGACCGGAGCCTCGGTGATCGTGCGCACGCCGGCGTGGTCCACGGCCCGCTCGAGCGCGTCACGCACGTGCACCGCTTTTCCGCTCGACGGAAAGATCTTCTCGAGTGGCGCAACTTCGGTCCGAACACCCCATTCTTCGAAGCGATCGCGCACGGCATCCGGCGGCAGCGTGCGGAACGCCCGACGCAGGAAACGCTCGCCGCGCGTGCCGAACAACGCGGCAGCGTCCTGCCATCCCAGCGTCGTCGTCAGGTTGCACTTGGTGCCGCCGCTCGCGAGCACCTTCGTGCCAGTCCGGCGCGTCTTCTCGAGCAACACTACGCGGCAACCGGCAGCTGCCGCCACCTGCGCGGCCCACAGTCCGGCCGCGCCGGCACCGACCACGCACACGTCGGCCGTCACTCGCAGTTGCTCGTCGCTCAACGCCGGCAACCTAGTCTCCCTCGTCTGAAATCCGTAGTAGAAGAAGCCTTGGCAGTCGATTCGCGTTCAGCTCGGGATGCCGCCGCGGATGATCGCGTCCATCGCGTCGCAGAACCGACCGATCTCAGACGGTTTCGTGTAGACGTGTGGCGAAACGCGGACGCCACCGAATTCCCCCATCCGGAACCACGATGTTTTGATCCGGTGAACTTTCCAGAGATGCGCGGTGAGGTCGAAGGCCTTCACTCCTCGGAGCGTGAACGCGGCCATGCCGCCCGCGAATCCGGGACGCACGTTGGTGAGCAGCCGCACGCGTTCGTGCCGCGTCAGACGATCGATCCACGAATCGCGTAGGTGCACGAGCCGCGCCAGCTTCCGCTGCGCTCCGAGATCCTTGTGGAACGCCAACGCCTCCCGGATCGCGAGTGAGTTCGCGAGCGGCTGCGTACCGACCTCTTCGAACTTGCGAACGTCGTCGGACTTGCCAGCAGGCGCCGCCATGAGCGGCCACAGCGAGCCGATCTTGTCGCGCCGCACGTAGAGCATGCCGTTGCCGTGTGGAGCACACATCCACTTGTGCAGACTCGTCGCGTAGTAGTCGCAATCGAGATCGCGCACGGAGAAGTCGAGGTGACCGAACGCGTGCGCGCCATCGACGATCACGGGGATGCCTCGATCGCGACCGAGCGCGACGATCTCGCGCACGGGAAGCACCTGCCCGGTCACGCTGATCACGTGACAACACAGGATCAGCTTCGTCCGCTCGCTGAGACGCCGCCGGTAGAGATCGACGATGGCAGCGAGATCTTCGTTCGGCGCCGGGATCGGGAAGGTCACCAGCCGCACGCCGTCGCGACGCTCACGCTGCCGAAACGTCGTCAGCATGCGCGGGTAGTCGAGCTCCGTGCACAGCACCTCGTCACCTGGCTCGAGATCGAACCCGAGCTGGCACGTCTGCAGCCCCTCGGATGCATTGCGCGTGATCGCGATCTCCTCGGCGTCGCATCCGAACTGCCGCGCGAGTTCGACGCGCACTTCTTCGCGCTGCGGCTGCAACACGTCCCAGAGGTTGTGCGACGGCAGCTCGTTCGAGAAGCGCAGGTGACGCTCCATCGCGTCTTGCACGAATCCCGGCGACGGGCTCACGCCACCGTTGTTCAGGTTGATCGCAGACCGGTCGACGGAGTACGCGCGCTGGATCTCGGCCCAGAAGTCCTCGTCCCGCGCGTTGTCCGCCGCGCTCAGGCTCGCCGCGGCTTCTGCAGACCGCACGACGCCGGGCCCCGCGCAGGCAGCGGCCGACGCTCCGGCCGCGACTGCCCCGAGGAACTCGCGCCGCGTCGGCATCTACACGCTGCCCGCCGCGATCCCTTGGATCTCGATCTTTGCGAGCGGATCGAACAGCGCGCCGACCTGGAACAGCGCCATCGCCGGGTAGTGCCGGCCGCACAGTTCCTTCCAGATGCGGCCGAACTCGCGCCGCGCCGTCGCGTAGTCGTCGCGACTCAGCACGTAGAAATTCAGCTGCACGACGTCGTCGAACGTCATGCCCGAATCGCGCAGCACGCTGCCGATGTTCCGCATCGCGATCTCGAGTTGCCCGGCGAGATCGCCGACCGCCTGCATCGCCCCCTCGGGGTCGTAAGCACACTGTCCGGCGAGATAGAGCGTCCTCGTGTCGCTCCCCTCGACGAGCCAGCCGTGCGCGAAGCCGACGGGCGCGCAGAGGTCTTCGGGATTGATCGGTCGCTTGCCACTCATCGCCGCAGGATCGCTCGCACAGGAGAAGAATCGGAATCGACGATCTTCAGCGGCAGCGCGATGAGTTCGTAGTCACCCGGCTCGACGTCGCTGAGATCGATGTTCTCGAGTATCGCCACACCGCCGCGATAGAGCACGTGATGACCGGGCAAGTCCTGACTCTTCGCGTGATCGATGCTCGGCGTGTCGATACCGATCAGCGTTACGCCCGCGTCGACGAGCACCTTCGCGGCCTCGGGACCGAGCGCCGTGAAGCCGGGGTCGAACGCCGTGCTGTCGTGTTCGTCGTGCGTGCGCAACAGCACGCGAGTCACGCCGTCGAGTTTCCCCTCCAGCGCCGCCGCGGGCACGTGCGACGGATCGCCTTCGCCGCGGACGTCGAGGACGCGGCACGGGCCGATGTAGGGCTCCAGCCCCACCGAGGCCATGTCGAGCCCGTCGCTGTCGAAGTGGCGCGGCGAGTCCGTGTGCGTTCCGCAGTGGACCGACATGCGCATCGTCGAGACGTTGCACGACGCGCCATCCTCCATGCGCATCACCCACTCAGCGGAGTAGGGGGTGTCGCCGGGGAACACCGCCGTCGCCGGCGAAACCGGCTCCGAGATGTCCCAGACCCTCATCCCGGCCGCCGTTCCTGGCCGACGAAACGCTCGTACTCGCGGTGCTCGAGGATTTCGGCGATGCGATCGACCGCGCCGAGCGATTCTTCGAGGGTGTTGTAGAAGTGCGGCGAAAGGCGAATCCCCGCACTCGGCCGGTAGTCGCAGACGACGTCTTCTTCGAGCAGCACCTGACAGACCTCGTAGCCGTGCGGCACGTCGATCGACAGGTGGTTGCCGCGCACCTCGACGTCGCGCGGTGACTGAATCTCGAGACCCAGCTGGTCGCAGCGTTCGATCATCTTGGTAGAGACCTCGACGCTCTTCGCGCGGATCGCCTCGACGCCGATGTCGGCGACGATCTTCACGCCCTCCGCGCCGGCATACTGCGCGGGCACGTTGGGCGTGCCGTTGAGGAAGCGTCCACCGTCCTCACGGTAGTCCTGCCCGTCTGCACTGAACGCAAACGGATTCTTGTGCGCGGCCCAGCCGGTGAAGCGCGGCTTCAACTTCGCGCGCTCGTCGGGATCGACGTAGAGGAAGCAGTTGCCGGGTCCGCCGCAGCAATACTTGAGCGCACCGCCGACCGCGGCGTGGACACCCCAGTCCTTCAGCTTCAGCGGAACGGCACCCACCGACTGGTAGACGTCGAGGATCACGAAAGCGCCAACCTCGCGCGCACGCTTCACGACCGCTTCGGCATCCTGGATGAACCCCGAGCGGAACAGCACATGGCTGATCGGCACGAGGCAAGTGCGTTCGTCGATCGCATCGAGCAGCTGCTGCAGGTCGACAGTGATACCGTCCGCAGCCGCGGGCACGCGCACGATCTCGGCGCCGTGTCCCGCGAACGCTTCGTAGAGATACGTGACCGAAGGGAAGTTGAGATCCGTGTACACGACGCGATTGCGGCTGCCCTCGAACGAGAAGCATGATCGAATCGCCTCGGTCGCCATCGCAACGTTCTGGTGCATCGAGACCGTGCCGGAGTCGACCCCGAGGATTCGCTCGAGATCGCCAGCGATCTCGAACTGCTTGTTCCACCAGCCCTCGGCCCACGCACGGACGCCGCGGCTGTCCCACTCGTCGACGTAGCGCTGCATGCTGTCGCGAGTGCTCGATGGCATCGCCCCGAGGGAATTGCTGATCAGGTATTTGGTCCGCTCGACGATCGGGAATTCGGATCGCCAACGGAGCAGGGGGTCTTCGGTCGTCATGCGTTTCTTGGAGCGTAGCCTGGGTCAGGGGCCCACGCACCACAACCGCCGCAATGACAGGGAATCGGGACCGCCAGGGGATCTGGAGCGATTGTGGATAAATGCGAAACGTGCAGATTTCTCCAAGCAGGCCGACCTGAATCTGGCCGATTAATGACGAGCTGCCGCTTGTAAACTGCACAATCCGCAGATAATCAGCTACACTTCTGACAACGACCTCCCGACTGGCCGCGCGAAGAGCCCGATTCCCGAGCCTCTCGTTCGGTCCACCGCAACAACACTGCCATGAACGTCTACAAAGCTGAGTACATCTGGATCGACGGCACCGAGCCGACGACCTTGATGCGGTCCAAGACCAAGATCCTCGAAAAGGGTGCGGAGCCGCCGATCTGGGGCTTCGACGGCTCGTCGACGAACCAGGCCGAAGGCCACCAGTCGGACTGCGTGCTCCAGCCCGTGTTCCAGTGCCCGGACCCGATCCGCGGCGGCGACAACATCCTCGTTCTCTGCGAGGTGCTCGACGTCAACATGGAGCCGCACCGCTCGAACTCTCGCGCCAAACTGCGCGAAGTCGCCGAGAAGTACGCGAGCTTCGAGTGCCTGTTCGGTCTCGAGCAGGAATACACGTTCCTGAAGTCGGACGGCACGCCGCTCGGCTTCCCGTCCAACGGCTATCCCGCTCCGCAGGGTCCATACTACTGCGGCGTCGGCGGCAGCCAGATCTTCGGTCGGGACGTCGTCGAGCATCACCTCGACCTGTGCTTGACCGCGGGCCTCGGCCTGTCCGGCATCAACGCCGAGGTCATGCCCGGCCAGTGGGAGTTCCAGGTCGGTCCGCTCGGCCCGGTCGAAGTCGCCGACCACCTGATGGTCGCGCGCTGGCTCCTGTGCCGGATCGCAGAGCACTACAACTGTGACGCGAGCTTCGACTCCAAGCCCGTGAAGGGCGACTGGAACGGCGCGGGCTGCCACACCAACTTCTCGACGAAGCAGATGCGCGAGTCGTACGACGCGTGCGTCGCCGCGTGCGAAGCCATCGGCTCTCGCTTCATGGAGATGGTCGAGCAGTACGGCCACGGCATCCAGGACCGCCTGACCGGCGCGCACGAGACGCAGAAGTGGGACACGTTCTCCTACGGCGTCTCCGACCGCGGCGCGTCGATCCGTATCCCGTGGCAGGTCGAACGCGACGGCAAGGGCTACATCGAAGACCGTCGCCCGAACGCGAACGTCGACCCCTACGTCGTCACGCGCCTGCTCGTCGACGTCGTCTGCAGCGCCGCGTCCTGACGTCACGCACGAGGGCAACGACGGCGCTTTGCGATCAGTCGTCGCTCTCGAACAGCGTGCGGATCTCCGCGATCTCGGCCTCGTGCCCACCGATCCGCTGCGCTCGCTCGAAGGCTTCCGCGCCTTCTTGCTTCCATCCCAATCGCAGACAAACCTGCGCGAGGTGGAGCCACGGCGACGAGTCGTGCGGCATCAGCTCGACGGCCTGACGTAGATGGTTGTAACCGTCGATGTCGCGACCGCGCGACGCGAGGAGCACGCCGAGCCGGTTGTGCGCGTCGCCGAGGTCCGGCTGCAGCTGCACCGCATGGAGGTAGGCGCGGGTCGCCCGCCGGTACTGACGATTGCGCTGCCGCACGACGCCGAGGAGGAGCCAGGCCTCCGCGAGCTCCGGGCGGCGACGGATCATCTGCCGCGCGAGCACAACCGCGAGCTTGGAGTTGTCTTCCCGCAGCGCGTCTTCGAGCTCTTCGATGCTCGGCAGGAGCTCCTCGTCCTCGGTGAGGCGCAACAAACGCTTCGCCTCGACGCGCACCTCGGCCGGCGGCTCGATCGCAAGGCACCGCTCCAGGGACAGACGCGCACCGGCGAGATCGTTGCTGGAGACCTGCGCGCGACCACGTTCGAGCCACAGCCCGGCGTGTTCGACACCCTTGTCACGCACGCGATCGATGAGGGCGATCGCCTGCGCCGCGCGCTCCTTGTCCACGAGGAACGACGCGACGAGGCGCGCGACCGGGACAGGTAGCTCTTCTTCGTCGGCCAGACCTTCGAGCAATCGATCGCGCTGCTCGACGTCGCCGCATTCCTCTTCGGCGGCCGCGAGCTGCGCGCGAAGCGCGGGATCGCGATTGCCGGCATCGTAGGCGGCCCGGAGGATCTCGAGACCTTCCGCCGTCCGACCCTGTTGGTAGAGACCGAAGCCCGCCTTGAGCGGCGCCTGCGGGTGTGCGGGGTCTCGCCGCGCGACGTGAACGTAGATCGGCGCGGCGTACTCGATCCCACGCGTCACCTCGACGATCAGCGCCGCGTCCGCGCAAACCGACAGCGGGACGCCGTCGACCGAACGCATCGCTTCCAGCAAGGCATCCCCGACGACCTCACCATCGATCCCACGCGTCAGCATGGTCCGACAGGTGTCGATCAGCACGGCGCCGAACTCGGGTGCGTCGGGCTCGAGCAGCAGCGCTTCTCGCGCGGCGCGCAACGTGCGCGCCGGATCGGGACACGGCATGTCCGCGTCCAGACCGAGCTGTTCGTCCTTCGCGATCAGGTACCAACCGAGTGCGGGTCCGCTCCAATTCGGCAGGGCCGGCACCGCGCCGTGCCAACCGAGCTGGCCCGTCAGCTCGAACATGAGTCGGTGCAGAGCAGGCCACGGATCGAGCGGATCGAGAGGCGCCTCGACCTCGAGCAAGACACGTCCGTCTTCTTGGCTCGACAGAATGCGCATCGCGACGCGGTCCGCGCTGATCTCTCCGTCGACGATCAGCTCGATGCCCTCCTGCCCGTGAATCGCGCGCAGCTGGTTCGGTTCGAACATCTCGTCGACGTCGAAGAATCGGCGCTCACCCTCGACCACCCCCATGAACGGGAAGAAGCGAATGCCTCGATCCAATCCGTCGTTGAGACGCGACACGAGCAGGCGCGGCAGCTGCCGAGCCAACACGGCGAGCGGCGCCGAACCCTCGGGGGCGGGTCGACTCTTGTCCGCGGCGAACGCGAACATCACGGCGTTGACGGGTGACTCAGCGATGACGGTCGAGGTGGATCTGGGACCAGGGGTCGCGAGCGACCTCCGCTGGAGACTCATCGCCCGCTCTCAAGAAATCGGCACGAGAGGCGAGCAGACTTCTGTCGGGTTCGGATTCCGTGGCCTCGAGCAGCTCCATTGCGAGGACGAACGCGCCGAGCTGCATGCGTGCCGTGCCCTCGGTCGGTCCGAAGCCGACCGGCAGGCGGTATCGCCGCGGATCGACCGTGCTGTAGAGGTACTTCGGGCCGACGTCGTCGACCCAACCGACTGTCGCCATGATCCGCGCGGTGCGGACGATGGCACCGGCAATTCGCAAATCCTCGGTCTCGTCCCACAGCGCGCGCAGCCCGTGAATCAGCGCCGCCATCTGCCACGGCACATCGAACGGGTGGTCCGTGACGCCGAACGCGTGCTCGTGTGGCGGCTGCGGCAGCACGTAGGGCTGTTGATCGCGACCGAGGCGCGGCAGCAACGTGTCCGTGACGTGTCGATGCACGGCGCGAACGAGCGAATCGTCACCGGTGGCCCGGGCGATCGACACGGCAGCCTGCAGACACCAGCCTTCGCCACGCGGCGTGCGGAACGGCACGCCGCCCAGGACGTCCCACAGACCACTGCCCATCCGCACGAGCTCGTCACGCGCGAGGGGATCCGCCGTCAGCCAGTAGTAATCGTACAGAAGATCGACACTGAAGTGCTCGTAGTCGACCGGCGTGAAGCCGTGCGGGCGATCGATCGTGCGCGGGGACATTCCCTGACGCAGCGATGCATGCGCGCGGGGCAGGCGCGGCGCGCGGCCGGGAGTCGGCCGCAGCGTGTGCTGCAGCACCTGCGTCTCCGCGATACCGAGGAGGATCGATGACTCGCATCGCAAGACGTTGTGCAGCGCGCACGGGCCGTTCCGCGGCGTCCCTTGGTGCGCTGCGTCCGCCGGGTCGCCGAAGTCTCCGAACGGCCCGAACCAAGCACCCTCTCGCCACTCCTCCTCCAGAGTCTTGACCAGAACGTCCGGTCGGTCATCCGCCGGAGCAGGACCGCCGTGCGCCCCGAACGCCCGCGTGTGCCGCGTCCACGCCAGCGTCGGAACCGCGAACGGGCGCGGCAGCCGCGCGCGCTCGCGTTCCCCGTCGGTGACGCCGACGCCGTCCGCGAACAGGTCGAATCGAAACGCCTTGGCCGTGCGATCCCCGAGATACAGCTGGTCGCTCGGGCGCAGGAGAACCTGTCGATACCCAGTGCGGGTCTCCTCCGGATGCGGCAGCAGATTCTCCTCTGACCATCGCGGACGGAATCGCAGCCGGGGATCCCGGCTCTCGATGGCGAAGGATCGAAAGCGCGCAGGCCCGAGTGCTTGCGCCGGATCGGCCGGATCGTTGTCGAGGAGCACCGTCAGAGTCGCGCGCCGATCGCCAGCGAACGTCGTCAGGTACGCGCGCATCCCGAGCGAGGAATCCCCCTCGTCGCGGTGCGTGCTGCGAAACCGTCGCTTCCCGCAGCGAAGCCCGCGGCGCGACCAGCCGTCCGGTCCGGCCGCGGAGTCCGGCTCGAAGCGCGCGAAGAATCGCCGACCCCACGGATCCTCGAGGACCGTCCGCATCGGGAGCTCGTCGAAGAACCGATCGCGCTCGACCAACTCGACCGGCGCGTCCGTCGGCGAAACGCGGCACTCGCGGCGCTCGCCCGGGTCGAGCACGAGCCTCGGCCAAGCGCGCACGACTCGCGCGGATCCGTCGGGCCAACGCATGATCGTCTCGCAGGGCGCCACGTCGTCGCCGATGCGCAGTCGCTGGACGTCCTTGTGTGCACCGCGCGAGAACGGCACCGATACCGGAACGACGCCCTGCCATCCCGCGTCCCCGCGGTTGAGGACAACGATGCGATTCTCAGGTGCTTGCGCCGCCAACAAGGCGTGGAGCCCCAGGATCGCGGCGGCCGCTCTCGTCATCGCGCCCATGCGCCCCATTGGACGCGGGAACGGGTGCGCGCGCTACTTCGGCTTCGCCGGCTTCGATTGGCTCTTCCGGCCGTTCTTCTCGGCAGACGCCGCGGGCGTCGCGGGTTCGGCCGCCGCCTTCGGATCGGTCGCGGGCGGAGCCTTCGGCTTGGCGAGACCCTCGGGGCGTGTGCGCCGCGCCTTGCCGGTCTTCGCTCCGGCGCGCCGTGGCCCCAAGCGGTTCGTCGACTCCTGATGACGCACGCGTTCGCCTTCGCGAAGTTCGCGCATGCTCCGCCCGACGTCGCGCGGGCTCGGCACGAGGTAGCGACTGCGCTTGTCGAAGCCGTCGTCACACACGACGACGAGTGCCACCACTTCGTAGTCGTCGCCGAGGTTCCGCCACGCGTAGTGACCGACCTTGCGCGCGAGCCGTCGCCGGCTCGCGGACATCAGCGGATACACCACGACCTCCCCGACGGGCCCGACATCCTCATGACGAATCGTGAACTCCGCGGACTTCGAGAAGTGCTGCCCGAACGCCTGCATGAGCTCACCGACGATCGCCGGCACGTCGCGGTCCTGCTTGACCTTCAGGACGTGCTGCATCATCAGACTCAAGATGACACAGGCGCCGATGCCAATTCCGAGGATGACGAGGTTGGTGCGTCCCACGGGGTTCCTATCGGCAATCCGCCGGTCCGGACCGATGCCACGCCGCGCCTTTTCCGCTCCCTCGGGCCCCTTCGGGCTTGCACCCTCGACATCGGCGGATGAGGATTTCCGCGACCTCCAACCGCAATCCAAACGTTCCAAGCACCATGGGTCGAATCGTCCGCTGCCCCGAGTGTGGCGAGGTCTACCAAGACCTCGAAAGCATCGAGAACCTGCGCGACAACGACGGGATCTGCGTGGTTTGCAACGCGCCCATCGAGATCGAAGACTGGGACCGCGTCATGGCGTCCTACGAAGAGGAAGATCTGGACGACGTCGACGCGATGGATGTCGACGAAGACGACGATTGGCGCGGCGATGTCGAGATCGACGACGACTTCGACCACGATGACGACGACGACGATGACGACGACTTCGGGGACGACGACGACGAGTGAGCGCGCCAGAGTGACAGGTTGACAGGGCCTGCCGCGGCGAGGACTGACAGCCTGACAGCGACCCCCGGAGGAGCGAGTTCCTGAACCTGCTGTCAAGAAGGGACTTAGGTCGAGCACGCGGTCTCGGCACACCGCTTGCTCTACTCGAAGCCGACGAATCACGATCCGTCTGCCTGAACCGATGCCGAGGAATCTCTCCGTCCTACTGGTCGAAGACGACGACCCGCTGCGCAACGTCCTTGGGGAGTTGCTGCGCCAGTGGGGTTGTGTCGTGTACTCGACGGCCCAGGGGCAACAGGCGATCGACTTCGTCCGCAAGCAGACGATCGACTTCTCGATCCTCGACATGCACCTGCCGGGCACGACGGGCATCGACGTGTTCCGCCAGATCAAGGTCGAGATGGGCGGCATCCTGCCGTCGATCCTGATCTCGGGTGAAGCGACCCCGGAAGACGCGAAGCGCGCGCTCGACCTCGGGATGTTCCGCTTCCTGAAGAAGCCTCTCGACATGCACAACCTGCGTCAGTGCTTCGACCTGCTGATCGCACACCACTTCGGTTCCCCGCCGGACGGCCCGCTCGGTAGCCCCCACGGCTCACACAGCCCCCACGACCCACGCAGGGGCCCACCGCGTCGCTGAAGCCCGTCCCGCATCCCAAGCATTCCCTAACAAACAAGAACCCCTCGACCAGGACCTCAGGAGCCTGTTCCCATCATGGCGAAGACCAAGTCAGCCACGAAGATCACCCCGCTCGGCGACCGCGTCGTGCTCAAGCGCACGGAAGCCGAAGAGAAGACGTCCGGCGGCATCATCCTCCCCGACTCCGCGAAGGAGAAGCCGCGCGAAGGCACGATCGTCGCGATCGGCTCCGGCCGCCAGCTCAAGAACGGCGAACGCGCCCCGCTGTCCGTGAAGGTCAAGGACCGCGTGCTCTTCTCGAGCTACGCCGGCACCGAAGTCACCGTCGACGGCGAAGAGTTCATCGTGCTGTCCGAAGACGAGATCCTCGCGGTCATCGACTGACCCTGAAGAACGGAACTGAGGTACGAATCATGGCAGTCAAGAAAATCGCCTACGACCAGGAAGCCCGCGAGCGCATGCGCGACGGCGTCAGCCAGCTCGCCCGCGCCGTCAAGGTCACGCTCGGCCCGCGCGGCCGCAACGTCATCATCGAGAAGTCGTTCGGCAGCCCGACGGTCACCAAGGACGGTGTCACCGTCGCGAAGGAGATCGAACTCGAAGGCAAGTACGAGAACCTCGGCGCGCAGCTCGTCAAGGAAGTCGCCTCGAAGACGTCCGACGTCGCCGGTGACGGCACGACGACCGCGACGGTCCTCGCCGAAGCCATCTTCGAAGAAGGCCTGAAGAACATCGCCGCCGGCTCGAACCCCGTGTCGATCAAGCGTGGCATCGAGAACGCGGTCGCCGCGGTCACGAAGCACATCGACGGCTCCGCGAAGCCGATCAAGGGCGAGAAGGAAATCGCGCAGATCGGCTGCATCGCCGCGAACAACGACGAAGAGATCGGCAAGATGATCTCGCACGCGATGAGCAAGGTCGGGCAAGACGGTGTCATTACCGTCGAGGAAGGCAAGAGCCTCGCGACCGAAGTCGAGCTCGTCGAAGGCATGCAGTTCGACAAGGGCTACCTGTCGCCGCACTTCGTCACGAACACCGACAAGATGGAGTGCGTCCTCGAGAACCCGTGGATCCTCGTCCACGAGAAGAAGATCGGCTCGATCAAGGACATGCTGCCGCTGCTCGAAAAGATCGCGCAGTCCAGCCGCCCGCTGCTGATCATCGCCGAGGACATCGAAGGCGAAGCTCTCGCGACGCTCGTCGTCAACAAGCTCCGCGGCACGTTCAAGTGCGCCGCGGTCAAGGCCCCGGGCTTCGGCGATCGTCGCAAGGCGATGCTCGAGGACATCGCGGTCCTCACCGGCGGCAAGGCGATCTTCGAAGACCTCGGCATCACGCTCGAGTCGCTCGGCACGGGCGACCTCGGCAGCGCCAAGAAGGTCGTGATCACCAAGGACGAGACGATCATCACCGAGGGCAAGGGCAAGAACGCCGACGTCCAGGGTCGCATCGAGCAGATCAAGAACGAGATCGCCGGGACGTCGTCCGACTACGATCGCGAGAAGCTCCAAGAGCGCCTCGCGAAGCTGTCGAACGGCATCGCGCAGATCCTCGTCGGCGCCGCGACCGAAGCGGAGATGAAGGAAAAGAAGGCGCGCGTCGAAGACGCGCTGCACGCGACCCGCGCTGCGGTCGACGGTGGTGTCCACGCGGGTGGCGGCGTCTCGCTGCTGCGTTGCCAGGAAGTCATCGACAAGACCCGCATGTCGGGTGACGAGCGCATCGGTGCGGACATCGTCCGCCGCGCGCTCGAAGCGCCGCTGCGTCAGATCGCCGAGAACGCGGGCATCGAAGGCTCGATCGCCGTGCAGACCGTGCGCGACGACAAGTCGCCCGAGTTCGGCCTCAACGCCGCGACCGGCAAATACGAGGACCTGATCAAGGCGGGCGTCATCGACCCGGCCAACGTCACGAAGTCGGCTCTGCAGAACGCGGCCTCGGTCGCCACCCTGCTGCTGACCACCGAAGCCCTCGTCTCGGTCGTCCCCGAGAAGAAGAAGGGCGGCGGCGAAGACGATATGGGCGGAATGGACTTCTGATGGAGCGCGCTCCGCGCGCGCCCTTTTTCGGGCGCGGGCGGGGGCACGGGCTCGGGCGCAAGTCGTGTCGCGGGCCGAGGTGAACCGCCTGGCTGGTGACGGCCGGGCGGTTCGCGTTAACCGGACTTCGACCGACTTGGCCGTTGTTCGGACTTCGACTTCGCGGCGCCGTAGTGCTTCATCCACGCAGCCTCGACCTCTTCGATCGTCAGGCCGTAGACGCGTTCGAACAACTTCTCGGCGACCTCCTCGCCGCGGCGAAACGAGCGGCGCGAGGCGGCGAGGAACTCGGGGAAGCGACCGCGGAACGGCTCGGCCTTCGACTCGATCAAAAAGGCGAGGATCGTGCCCGCGTGGTCGTAGTTGCGTAGACCGTGGCGATCACTGAGCAGACGCCGAATACCGACCATGTCGCGCAACGCGTAGAACCGACCAGAGCGCAGGTCGGCCTTGATGCTCCCGGGGATGCGTTGGTTCAGGATCTTCTTCTCGACGTAGACGGCGAAACCTTCCTGAAACCACGAGCCCACACCGGGGACCCCTAGGCACGCCATCACGACCTGGTGGGCCGCCTCGTGCATGACCGTCGCCGACTTCGGTGATTGGTAGTAAGCCGCGTAGTACGCAGCCGTCGCGTGCCCCGCAGTCCCCTCGGCCTGCTCCCGCGACCAACCGCGGAGCCGCACGCAGAAGTCGAAGTACTGCTCCTTGGTCTTGAAGACGTAGCACTCGAGATGACGGCTGAGATCCTCGAACGGGAAGCGCTCTTGCATGAACGAGTACAGCTGCTCGAGCGTCTTGGCGAACTTGCGACTCGTCGCTTTCGGGCCGTTGGTGTAGACGAGGTAGTGCTCGCTCTGGACGACTTGGAATCGATCGAGCCAAGCACGGACCTGGCGCTCACCCTTCTTCTCGACCTTGCGAGGCACCATCTTCGCGGCAACGTTGTTGCGAAACTTGTCGAGCTTCACACGCTCCTGCTTCTTGTCGAGTGCAACCGGCCCCGAACGCTTCGTGGCCGTCGCGTCGCGGGCTTCTTGACTGACAGCTTGGGCACTGACACCCCAGAGCACCAACAGCGTGGAGATGAGTCGAACCATGAATCACTCGCCTCGAAAAGGGTGCGGCCCCCTCACTCCGAGGGGGCCGCGATGAGTGGCGTTCCTCCTGCCGTTGCTTCACCGGCGGGCGGCTGACGTTTCCGGGAATCGCTGAAATCCGTCAGCGCAGCGACACCACCAGGGCATCCGTCGAGGGAACGAGATCGTCGACCCGGCAAGTCCCGCGCATCGTCTGACCGTCGCGCAGCCCTACCTCCACCGTGTGCAGGCCTACCGGCAACGCCGGCCAGTCCACGTCTCCCCAAAACGGCTCGGTTACGAACTCGTCCTCGAAGCAGCGCTCCCCACCTTCCTCGAAGATTCGCAGCGCGAACGCACCGATCTCGACGTTCTCCGGCCAACGCACCACAATCGGACGCGACACGGCGGCCGGCATGCGCATCGGCAATTCGATCGCGCCTCCTGCGACGACTTCGATCTCTCTCGACCTCGTCGCAATCCTGGGGCCACGCACTTCGACGTGGTAGCGACCGGCGCCAAGTGCGATGCCCTTGCGAATCGCCGCGTAGTTGGCGATCCAGTAATGCGCCGGATTGCCGGCATCCCTGACAGTGCAGGTCGTGTTCCAGGGCATTTCACCAGCTTCGGCGGTGATGTCGACGACCAGGCGCCCGACCGGATCCGGACGCAGGACACCGAGATCGACGATCTCGCCGGGTTCGACCTGCAGCGAAACCGCCGCATGGACTCCGCGGCCAGCGACGAACACGAGTTCGTACCGACCCGGCGGCACGTGCTCGAGCCTGAAACACCCATCGATGTCCGTCGCTTCGGTCAGCTCGTACGAGAGGAATCCCTGCTGCGCGACCGTGAGCCGCGCATCGGACAACGGGCGATCGTCTTCATCGCGAAACGCGCCGCGAATACTCCCGGTCGACACGTTGCCATCGAGTGTGATCGCGATCTTTGGGCCAGCACGAAACCAACGCCCGGTAGCACATGGCCGGAAACCAAACGCCCCGAAGGCACTACCGTAGATCTCGTACTCGACGTCGTCGCACGGTCCGATCGAGAACCGACCCTGCTCGTCGCAGTAGCCGAGCGGACCGCTGCCGCCATACGCATCCACGAGGCGGAGCTCCCAGTTCGCGCACGGCGAGCCATCGGCGTGAACGAGGGTACCTGTTAGCGAGCGGGCCGGCGGCACCGAGACCTCGATCCTCACCGTGCTCGGTTCATTCGGTACGACGACGTGCTGCCGCGTCATTCGCACGGGGCTCACTCCGACCTCGAGTTGGTACGCACCCGGAGCGAGGCAGTCGAACTCGAACTCCCCCCTCCTCGTCGTGAACGTCATCGCATTCGACAACGCGCGTCCGTCGGTCAGCCGCACGCGAGCGGCGGGAAGCGGACCGCCACCCAACTCGACGACGCGGCCCCGAAGTCGGGAACCCTCGACCATCCTCACGGTGGTCTCGCTCTGCGCCCCGGATTGCGAGTCGATGCACGCATCCCACGCGCGATACCCCGCGGCCAACACCCGGATCGGCGCCTGTCCAGCGGGCAGACCGTTCAACTCGAACCGCCCCGCCGCATCGGTCTCGACGACGAACCTGGCCGGACCCGGAGCCGAGCTGTCGAGCGTCGCGGCGTTGCCGACCCACCCACCGGGAGGACCGACGAGAACGCGAGCGCCCGCTAGCGGCTCTCCCTTCACGGTCGTCACAGTTCCGAGCAACGACGCACCGCGTCCGGCCATCACCAACTCGACCGCGACCACGCCGCTGTCGACGCCGGCTCGCAGGATCTCGATCCGGGAACTCGGCGCGAACAGATCGTGCCTCGCACCGATCAACGCACCGAACGGAACACCGCGTACCTCGAACGAACCGTCCGCCGCCGAATCCGCAACCGCGAAGCCCTCGTCGCGCCGCATCTGCTCCGCATGCCAGATCCGGGCGCCGACCACCGCCGAACCATGTCGATCCACGACCCGGCCGCGAACCGTCGCGCCATCCTCGGGGATCGGCATCCTCGCGGTACGGCTCGTCCCGGCTTCCACGCGAGCGGGAAACGCAAACCCCCGGTCGCTATAGACCATGTAGTCCCCGGCGATCACGTCGTCGAACCGCGCGACGCCCCGTCCGTCGGTGACCGCGCGTCGTTGCCCGAGGCGGGGGTCCGTACCCTCGGCCACGAAGCAGATGCCGATACCAGCCGCAGGCGTGACGTCCGGCCACGTGAGTTCCAAGACGATCGAGCCCATCGGCGGCGCGGGCAGCGAGGGCGCAGTCGTGCCACCGTCCGACGACACTTCATCGCGAGACGAATCGAGATCCGAGGCATTCGCGCCGTCACTCGCGTGGGTTTCGCCCTCTCGCAACACCTCTTCTCGGAGCGGACCGGCGTCGGTCGACCAAAGGAAGAACGCCACGACCGCCGCGACCGCACACAGGCCGATGGACAAACCGACTCCCTTGGGAATCGCCGCCTTCGACGCCCAAGTCCCGGTGATCGGCGCGGGCGCCGCCGAAGCCCAGCCACGCTCGATCGCGACTTCCAGAACACGGCGGTTGACCCGTTCGACCGCGGCCACCGCGCTGCTCGTGACCGCCACGCCGAGCCCCGCAGGCAACGCGCTCCGCAGCATCGCCATGCCCCGATGTAGCTGACCTCGCACCGTGGCGGACTCGCGCCCCAACTCGGTCGCGATCTCGGACGGTCCCTTGTGGTGCTTCAACGTGAGTTCGAGAACGCGCCGGAACGGCTCGCGGACCTTGCCCAACGCCATGTCCAATTCATCGGAGAACTCACGATCCCCGGCGACCGCGTCGGGGCGTTGGCTCTCGGGTGCCGAGGGCTCGTGCACCGCCTCCGATTCCAACCTGTGTTGGCGCACCTGCCGTTGGCGCATCCGCCGGAACTGGTTGCCGAGCACACCCAGAATCCACGGCATCAGCCTCCGCCCTCCATCCCACGTGTCGCGGGCTTCGAGCACGGCCAGCCACGTCTCCTGGAGCAGCTCGTTCGCTTCATCGCCGCTTCTCGCCAACGATCTGGCTACGCGGTAGACCTCGGATCCACAGAGGTCCAACAACGCCTCGAGCGCCGCCGCATCACCAGAGGATCGGAAGCGCTCGAACAGTCGTTCGGGATTGCCGCGCATCGGTTGTCACTGCTCCTTCATTCGGTGAGGGTAGACGTTTCCGGGAATCCGAGAAAACACGGCCACGGAGCGACGCCGCTCGTGCGGAGCGCGAGAGCAAAGGAGCCAGCCTACACGAGGGGTGCAGGGTTGCGGGAATACGACCCGGATGCCCACCCGCCAAAGCAGATTGACGGGACCGCGCCCCCCTTGGATCTTGGCCCGGTTCGCAAGCCTGACGATCGAGCCGTCCTCGGAGCGAAGGAGATGAGTCATGGTCGCGCGAGTCGCACTGCTCTGCTTGGCTGAGATCGCGGTCGTCGCTGTGCTGGCCGTGCAGGTGCTGGCCGGTCGAGACGGCCCTCCTCCCAAGAGCAGTCCGAACCGCGAGGCCATCGACTCGGAAGTCGTCCCGGCTCGGACATCGTCTGCGCCGCAGCCACGCGACGATGCCGTGCGGACAGCATCGACGACCGATGCTACCGAGCGCGGAACCGTGACCGCGAAGTCGTCGTCACCGCGCCGAGCACCCGCGTCGACATCGAATTGCCGGCCCGCTGGGTGCTGCACGTCCACGCCGTGACCGAGGCCGGAGAGCCACTGCTCGCGGAAGTATCCAAGACAGCTTCTGGCATCGCGCACAGAGGGATCACCGCGGTCGCGTTCCACAAGCGACTCGCCGGCGACCTCCCGTTGTCGAACAGCGCCGAAGTCGAGGCTGGTCTCGGCACCTTTCGCACGCGGGACGTCTTTCGACGACAGCGCGGCGAGGACGCGCTTCCGAAGCAAACCGTCGGCGTGCTGACCCTACCTCCGGACGGTCCAGTGCACGTTGCCCTGCTGATCCGCAACAGCGTCGTCGCGCAGATGTCGGCGACACCCGATCAGGAGGAGCTGACCTTCACGATCAGTCCGGCCACGTTCCTCGCCAAGCTCGCGACCGTCCGCCTTCGCATCGTCGACCGCGACGGAAACCCGGTGCCCGGCGCACAGGTTGCACTCAACGACGCTCAAACCGGCGTGGGCGGCAAGAAGACCGGCGACGATGGCCGCGTCACGCTCGAGCACCTGAAGCCGGGTCGGCTCGACCTCGAGATGCACAAGGGAATGCTGCGCACCCCGCCGATTCAGATCGACGTGCCGTCTGGAGCCGAGCTCGACCTCGGCGACGTAGTCGCGTTGCGAGGTACACCCATCGAGCTGGATCTGGGCAAGTTCGAGGGCAAGGGCAGCGTGCGCTTCAACTGGATCGAGGCTTTGCCTCCGAGCAGAACGTGCGACGAAATGTACGCTCGCGCCGAACCCGACCGGCCCATCGAGCTCTCCGTCTATCCGGGTCGCTACGGTTTCCTGGCGACCACTGCGAGCGGCGTCGCGATTCGGGAGCTCGATCTCACGGCCCCGCCGGACGGTCCGATTCGCTTCGACCTACGGCCAGGAGCTCCGCTCCTCGTCGAGAACAACGTCGGTGCCGGCTTCGTGGCGATGGAACTGAAGACTGCATCCGGAGTGATCGTCACGCGACGAGGGCTGACGGGCACCTGGAGTCGGAAATGGAACCTTCCACCGGGAGACTACCAGCTCACCACGACCGACGAATCCGGCGTGCTCACGCGGCAGCGAGTGTCTCTGACGGCAGCTGGCGCGACGTTGTCGATTCCCGAGTAGGAGTCACGCCCGGCTCGGACCAGCACCGCCATCGAGGCACAGAGGTTGCAGGTCCAACGGGTGATCCGTCCCGCGCGGCCCGAAGACGACGCTTCCGCAGTATCGCGTGTCTCCCGCTGAGGACACTGACCCACAACGGAGACCCCGATGCGCTGCCCGACATCGATCCTTCTCGCGATCGCCCTCGCGTCCCACGCGGTCGCTCAGAACGCCTTCATCCCGATCGGCGACCTCGCCGCACCGCCGCTGAACCTGGCTGACCAACACGCGCCCTGGATCGAACACCTCGGCAAGGCCGGTCGCCGCGAGGAGCCCCGCGGCGCCTTCACGGGTGAGACCGCGCTACTCGAATTCGGCCGCTCGGCCGCGTGGTTCAGTCCGGACGAGGTCGAATCACTCGTCTGCGAAATCACGCGGATGTCCGGGAATGACATGGACACGAGCGCGCGCACGATGATGCTGCCCTCGGCCCGGCTCGCCGCCGCCGAGGAAGCACTCGCCTGGTTGCGGCAGCAGATTCCGCCGCGCGTCGTGCTGACGATCGTTCTCGAGCAGCTCGACGGCAACAACGCCAAGACCCTCCTCCGTTCCGAGAGGACCGTGCGGCCCGGCGCGACGACGAAGGTCTCGGACGTGATCGAACGAGGGATCCTACGCGACTACGACGTCGAGATCGCACAGGGCGCCGCAACCGCGAATCCCGTCGTCCAGAACATCGGTATCGGCGCGTGCGTCATGGTGCGCACCCGAGTGATGCCCGGTCGTGATTCGGTGATCCTGGAAACCGTCGCGCGCGTCGCCGAAGCCAAGGGCAACAACAAGATCGAACTCGAGCACGACGGATTCGGAGACATCGACCGCGCCCGCCGGGAGATCGACGAATGCGGCATCGCGTTCGAAGTCCCGCGCGGTGAATCGACGCAGCAGGAGTGGACCGGCAGTACCGGGCAGCGGCTGCGGCTGACGTGCTCGGCGAACTGGACGCCGCGTCCGCCGCGATCCCGCAACGACCTCGTCGTGCGCTGTGGCTCCCGGCTCGACCGACCGATTCACTCGTTCCGCAATATCATCGGGATCGACCCCGAATCCGTGTGGCCCAAGCAGGAACCGACCCTGCTGCAGATGGCCCGTATCGAGCGCTCGCGCGGGGACCAAGTCGACATCGGCAACGACGCCTCCGGCTCCGGTAAGCTCGTGCTTCTGGGCAGCGCCGCCGCCGCGACGGACCGACAGATGGTCGACGCGCTCCAGACCGCACTCGTGCCGTTCGAGGCTTCGATTCGCGTGTTCGAAGTCGCGACCGGCGAAGGCCCGGAGCAGAGCAACGAAATCGCGCGCGTCAGCGCTTCGGTGCTCGGCGACCGCTGGGTCAGCTTCGCGGGTCGCGCCGAGCAACTCTACATCCGCGATTGGGACGCCGAAGTAGCGCAGTCCGCGCGGGTCCCGGATCCCAAGATCGACGTCCTGAGCTTCGGTCATCGATTCGATCTGCAGGTCGTCAGCGACGGTCGCGGGAAGCCGACTGAAGTCGCGATCGACGCCGCCTTCGAACGCTTGCTCGAAATCGAGCGGATCGAGACCGAGCTCAACACGTCGATGCGATCGGGCGGGGTTCCGTCCGGAGACAGTGGCACCGTGTCGCCGACGGTGGTCCTGACCCAGGACGTCGTCGCCATCGAGCGACCCGTGCTGAGTCGCCATCAGGTGCGCAGCGTTCTCACGCTGCAGGCTGACGGTAGCGCGCAGCTGCGCCGCGCCGCGCCGCGCCTGCTCGGGCAGGGCCGGGAGCTGCTGTTCGTCGTCAGCGTGACGAAGTAGCGACTACTTCTTCTCGTCGAGGTCCGCGCGCGCGCGCTTGATCACGAGCTCCAGCGCCTTGCGCAGGTCCTCGTCGATCTCCGGCTTCGCGGCCTCTCGCTCGGCGGCCTCGAGAGCGTCGCGCAACGTGATGTTCGGCGCGCCGTCCTCCGCGGGATCCGCATCGCGGATCATCTTGGCGATGAACTCGCTGAGTGCCGCGCTCTTGTCGGCCTCGCGCTCGGCGAGCTCCCGCGCGCGCTCCGCCTCGATGCGCGCTTCCCGCTCGTCCAGTATCGCGCGCATCCGAGATTCCTCGGCCACGGCAGCCTGGCGGTAGGTGAACAAGACCCCGCCAGCGCCAAGCAAGACCACGACGATCAGGATCGCGATGACGATCCCGGTGTTGTCCGACCGTTCGTTCCAATCGCTCATGATCCCACCATCATGCCGTTTTGCGGGCCCCCGTGGGGCCCGAGCACTAGGATCGCCGCATGATTCGGCTCGTCGCGTTGGCCTGTCTCCTCGCCGGAACCCCCGACATCCTGCCGCCCGGTCACAAGGGCGTGAAGCACGAGCTCGTTCTGCACGTCGAGGAGGACCTCGCCGCGAAGTGGCGGTTCTTCGCGGCGCCGACGGCCGGTTTCGGCGTGACCGCGATCGAGCCCGAGAAGCCGTTCTCGTTCTCCGCGAAATACGGCACCAGAATCTGGGCAGCCGCACCCGAGGAGAAGCCACCGGAGCGCGGCGACGACGACTGGTTCACCGGGCACCCTGTCGCGAATCCGCCGGTCCGCGAGGTCTCGAGCGTACCGATCAGCAGTCCCCTGGCCCGCGTCGAGACGACGTGCGTCGTGCGATCGATCGAGGGCGGCAAGATCACGCTCGAAGTGATCGGCGAGACGCGGTTCGGCGAAGACGGTGAGCCGCTCAACTCGTACGTCGTCTACATGATGATCATCATCGCGACGATCGGCGGCATCGGCCTCGGCGTGCTCACCGCGCGTCGCCGCATGCAGCAGGCCGGATGAGCTTCTACTTGCTGTTGCTCGCGGCGACGATCGCGCTCGAGCTCCCGGTCGCCCACGCAGTCGCTCCGCGCGAGCGGCGGCGATCCGTCGTCGCAACTGCGATCCTCACGAACCTGTTGACGCATCCGATCGCCACGGCTCTGCATTGGTCCGGACAGCCGTTCCTTCTGCTCGAGCCGCTCGTCATCCTCGTCGAGTGCGCGTGCTACCACTTCGCGGCCGGTGTCTCAGAGAACCGCGCGCTCGCGATCGCGTGCTGCGCCAACGCAGTGACGATCGCCGCCGCTTGGATGCTCACAGGCCTAGCGTGACCAACAGACCCGGCGTCGTCGTGATCGTGAACGTCGGATCCGAGGGCAGCGGTGTCCCGAGCGGATCGACGACGAGCGCCTGAAACGCGATCGATACGCCGGCCAGCAGCGGGATGTTCGGCAGCGGGAACGGCAGCGTGAAGTCACCACCGAACGTCGTCGGTCCCGTGACGAACAGGTAGAGCGACGCAGCGTCGCCCCACAGAAGACAGCCATTGCCCGGATCGATCGGCGTCGCGCCCGGCCCCGCAGCCCACGTGAACAGAACCGGCGCATTGAGCGCGCTGTTCGACAGCTCGATGCCGAAGCCCAGGTTGCCGAGCGTCGGCGCGCCCTGACCGTCGAGCCGCGGCAGCGACCCGAACGTGGTCGGGCAGCCATCCCCGAACGCGACGAGCGGCAGGGTTCCGGACGACTGCACGATCGTGATGCGGCGATCGCCCGGGACACCGAGATGCGTGTCGCTCGTGCCGTCGAGCCAGTGTACCGTCACACGGTCCACGACCGTCGCAGCGCCGAGGCCGAAGTGCGCTGGCAGGAGGTTCTGACTGAACGCTCCCGCCGCGGCGTTGACCAAACGACGCTGCGTACGACCGCCAGCCTCGAGCTCCACGGTCACGCCCGTCGCGAGCGCGTTGTCGACGGTGCCGCGCGGCACGACCTGGAACCAGTGGTTGTCGTTGCCGGCGTTCTCGAAGAGGTGGTCCCGACCGTAGACCGCCGAGTGGATATCGAGGTCGCCGTCGTTGTCGTAGTCGACGGCGGTGCAGTCGTAGCCCGCTGACGAGACCGGGTTCGCGCCACCGGCGCCCGGCACCTCGACGAAGTTCATGCCGCCGAGGTTGCGATAGAGGCGGTTCGCACCCGTCGGGTGGAAGTCGAGCACGTAGATGTCGACCCATCCGTCGTTGTCAAAGTCTCCGAGCACCGCTCCGTGCCCGTTCGAAGGCGGACCCGCGACACCGGCCGCGACCGCGATGTCCGGCCACGGCGGAGACCCCGTGTTCTCGTAGAGGTGGTTCGGCTCGAACATGGCTCCCGCGACGAACAGGTCCCAGTCGCCGTCTTCGTCGAAGTCCGCGAACTCGCATGCGTACGTGTTCGGACCATAGTCGACTCCGTAGCTCGCCGCCGATTCGGTGTAGAGCAGCGAGCCGGTGTTCGCGAGGTTACTGACGAAAAGGCGATTGATCGTGACGCCGCCGCACGTCGACACGAAGCAGTCGAAGTCGCCGTCATCGTCGACGTCCGCCCAGGCGACCCCGTAGCCGTGAGACTGCGGATCCCCGAGCCCGGTCGCCGCGGTCAAGTCCGTAAACGTGCCGTCGCCATCGTTGCTGAAGAAGCGGAACGGATCGAACTCCTGCGTGACGTACAGATCAAGATCGCCATCGCGATCGTGGTCCATCCACTGCACGCCTTGTGCGAACGACGCATCCGCGCACCCGACCGAACTCGCGATGTCCGTGAACGCCGCGGGGTAGTTGTTTCGGAACAGGTTGTTGTCTGTGTAGTTGCCGGTGTATAGATCCGGCCTGCCGTCGTTGTCGTAGTCACCCCACGCGGCCGACCATCCGCTCGTCGGGTGCGAAGCCGCCATCGATGCCGTGACGTCGACGAAGATCGTGCCGTCGTTGCGAAGGAGTCGACTCGAACTGCCTTGGTTCTGCAGATACACGTCGAAGTCACCGTCGCCGTCGTAGTCAGCCCACGCCATCCCGCGCGTGTTGTCGTTCGATGCGGGCCAGCCCAGCGCGGGTGCACGATCGATGAACGTGATACTCGGACCCGTCGCCGCCGTCGCCCGCAGCCAAATCGTGATCACGCTGTTCTGATCGAACCGCACCGAAGGGTTCGGCTGGTTGACGGTGTTGAACGTCGTCAGTCGCACCCACCGCGTCGTGCTCGCATCGACGAACTGAAAATCGAGACGCTGCGAGCCGCTGCCGCCGTGCGCGTTCGTGTTGTCGATACCGGACGCGCTGCCCGAGAGCACGTTGCCGGACGTCGAACCGGAGAAGCCAGGCTGCTGCAGCATGACCTCCGCGCCGGCCGAGTACCCCTCGAACGTGCCGAAGATCGTCGTCCCGCTCGTCGTTGTGTTCGCGACGTCGTCGACCCACACGCTGAGCGGGCCGGCGTGGCCACCGGTATTGCGCACGCGCACGTGCTCCAGGGTTCCGAACGCCCCGTCGAGCACACCGTTCGCCGAGCCTCCGGCGAACGCGCTGACCGGATTCGACGCGAGCGTGAACGTGAACTGCTGCCACGTCCCGTCCGGCGTCAGCGTCTGGCCGTCGAGATCGATCCACTCGATGCCCCCGCTCGTGCCGCCGTTGCCCCCGATCCCGGGGAACGAGCCGCCGGCGAATCCTGTCTCCCGGAGCCCGATCGAGATCTCCAGCTGGGCCGAAGCAACCGTGGAAAAGGCGAACACACAGAAAACGAGCGAGAGCGTCTTGTTCATGGGAGCGCGCGGGTGCAGCGGATCGCGGGATTGTAGCGGGCTTGGCCAGCTCGGACGCACCCGCGAAGAAATCGCGGTTTTCGGACGGATTCGGTCCGCCCCTGCGTCCTGTCTCTCGTGGGCAGCGAGCAATCCGATCGATACCTGATCCCCCGCGCGATCGCCGGCGACGCCCCGGCTCGCGATGCGCTGTGGCGCACGCACCGGCGCTGGGTCGCGGCCGTGCTCGTTTCGCACGCGCCCGATCTGCGGGACGTCGACGACCTGCTGCAAGAGGTCGCGATGCGCTTCGTACGCGCGATCGACTCCCTCGAGGATCCCGGAGCGTTTCGCGCCTGGCTGCGCGCGATCGCCGTCAACGCCGCGCGCTCGGTCGCGCGTGACCGCGCGCGCTCGGAGTCCCGTAACTCCGGCGAGCTCGACGCCAACTCTCTCGTCGACCCCCGCTCGATCCCGGCACGCGAACCCCGGACCGACGACATCCTCGACCAGGTCGCACGCCTCCCCGCCGACCTGCGCGAACCACTGATCCTCAAGGCCGTGCACGGCATGAGCCAACGCGAGGTCGCGGCCGCGATGCAGCTGAGCGTCGAAGCGGTCGAGTCGCGACTCGCCCGCGGACGGCGATTGCTGCGCGAACGAACGCGTAAACGCGAGACCGAACCACAGCACGAGTCCGCGAACGCACCATGGAGTATCCGATCATGAATGCAGACCGCTTCGACATCTTGATCAGCCGCGTCATCGATCGAGAAGACACGACGGCCGACTGGGACGAACTCGATCGACTCCCGCAGAGCGAGGCGCGTGAAGATCTCTGGCATGCCCTGCGTCAGGACACGGCGCTGCGCCAGCGCGTCGGCGAGGTTCTCGAGTCCGCCCACGTCAGGCCGGTCGAGTCGGGGCCACTCGAATCGGCGCCGGTCGAAACAACCCCCACCACACGCCGGCGTCGCTCGGCCGCGTCGACTCTGGTGTCGTTCGCCGGCTGGGCCGCGGCCGCTTTGATCGCGTTCGCCTGGGGTTTCTCCGCGCCGCCGGAACGCGACGTTCCCGACGAATCGGCCGTCACCACTGTCGAACCCGCCGCCGTGATCGGCGAACTGCCCGAGATGATCGTGCGCGCCGAACCCGCGGCGAACGGCACCGGCTTCGACGTGTTCGTGATGCGCCGCATCGTCGAACGCAAGTATCTGCCCGAGCTCTACGAGCTCGAGCTCGACGAATACGGCGACCCCGTGCCCGCGCGGGTATCGCCCGACCAGCTCACCCGACCCGCTACCTACTGAGAGAACACGATGAACGCGAAGAACAAGATGCTCGGCCTGCTGACGTCCCTGACGCTCGCCGGCGCGATGGCCGCACAAGACGTCTACGACTACCGCTTCGCCCTCAACGGCAAAGCCGTCGAAGACATGCCGCCGATGACGTTCAGCACGCGCGACGGCAAGGACACGATCACGATCGAAGTCGAGGGCAAGGACGTCGAAGTCCGGCTCAACGGCGACGAGATGCCCGAAGACCGCTACGTCCGCAAGGGCAACACGATCCGCTGTATGGACGCGGCCGGTGGAACCGTCGCCATCCTCCGACTGCAGAGGAACGGCGGTTCGTTCCAGGCCGTGCCGAAGCGCAAGGGCCACGTGTCTCTCGGTGTGACGCTCAACGAGATCGACGACGCGCTCGCGAAGCATCTCGAGCTGAATCGCACCAACGTGTTCCAGATCACCGGCGTCACCGAGGGCAAGGCGGCGGACAAGGGCGGCCTCGAGAAGCACGACATCGTGCTCGAGATCGAGGGCAAGCGACCGGCGACGCGAAAGCGGCTCGCGCAGATCCTGAAGGCCAAGCACCCGGGCGATTCGCTCGATCTCGTCGTGCTGCGCCGCGGCGAAGACTTGCCGCTCAGCATCACGCTCGGCCACGCGCCGTACGACGCCGCGGTCAGCTTCTTCAACGACGCACTCGGCAACTACCAGGGGGGCTTCCAGACCGCGTACGAGTACCCGGGCATCTTCGCCGACCCGAAGGGTCGCTATGAGATCGCGAAGAACCTGCAGGCGAAAGAGAACCCGTTCTGGGCATACACGAATCGCGGCGGCTCGTTCCCCGCGAACGTACAGAAGAGCAAGAAGTCCAGCGGCGAGCACGACGACTCCGACGTCGCCGACGAACTCGAAGCTCTGAGCGAAAGGCTGACAAAGCTCGAAAAGCTGCTCGAGAAGATCAGCCGCAAGCTCTGAGTCGTCACGACGGTGTATTCGACACGCGCTAGCGTAATCGCGTTGCGCGTCGCGCAACTCGCCGGCCTTCTTGCCCCGTTGCGCTTCTGCGTGGGGGCAAGACAATGGGCGCTCGGTTACCCAACTCTTTCTTCCCCAGAACGAATACACATGCAGAGATTCACTCTCCCGATCGTGGGCGCTCTCTTGCTCGCGACTCCCGGTCTCGCCCAGTTCAGCTCTGCCATCGGCACCGACGCCGGTTCGGGCGTAGCGACGCCGGACGACGGCATCCTCGGCCCGCTCAGCCTCGGCTTCAACTTTACGTTCCCCGACGGCACAGTCGCGAACACGATCGACATCGACACGAACTGCCGCATCCTGCCGGGTAGCTCCGGCGCGGCGTCGGACTTCGATGAGAGCCCGGCCGACCTCGTCGCGGCTCCCTCCTCGCTCTGCCCGTACTGGGACGACATGACGCCGATCGGCCTGTCGCCCGCACAGCGTGGCCGCATCTACTTCTTCACGGACGGTGTCTCGACCGCGAACGTCACGTTCTGCAACATCAAGCGCTTCGGCACGACGACGTTCGACCACAACGAGTGGACGATCCAGTGCCAGATCAATGCGGACGGCAGCTTCGCGTTCGTCTACGACGAGCGCGTCTTCTCGACGAACTCGCTGATCGTCGGCGCGAGCGCCGGCAACGGCGCCATCGACCCGGGTGAGATCAACCTGAGCGACGGCCACACCTCGGGCCTCGGTGGGGACGACACGAACCTGTACGAGAACTTCAGCACGTCGGGCGAGCCGTTCGACCTGATGGGCAAGTCGCTGACCTACACGCCGGCCGTCGGCGGTGGCTACGACGTCTCGGTTGGCGATGCCGGCATCACGCCCTGCGGCGGTGAGCTGTTCGGCGCGTCGTGCCCGGTCTCGTTCCACTTCATCCCCGACGGTTCCGGCGGCTACAGCGTCCTCCGCGGCCCGCTCGACTTCGGTGACGGCTCCGGCATCGGCTTCTTCGATGACGGCGGCGTCGGCGCTCCGAACACGATCGAGTGGGGCGTTGGCCTCGGCGACGACAACAACGCCGGTCCGTTCGTGCCGTCCGGGTTCGGCGGCTTCAAATTCCCGGGCCAGTCGTTCGACGCTGCGGAGTACTGGATGGACAACAACGCGCGGATCATGCCGAACAACACCGATCCGGGCGACTTCAACGCGAGCGTGTCTGACTTCCTCGACTCGTCCGCGCCGCAGATCGCGCTGTTCTGGGGTGACATGAGCGCGCAGCGCGGTTCGCTTCGCAGCTACGAGGATCCTGCCGGCAACTTCATCTCGATCACCTGGGACAAGACGCCGAAGTTCTTCGAGTCGCTGACTCTGACGTTCCAGTGCGTCATGCGCGACGACGACTCGTTCTCGATCCACCTGAAGGACGTCAACGACTGGGCGACGGGCTCGGGCTTCACGAGTGACCACGTGCTCATCGGCTGCTCGCCGGGCGCCGACTCCGGCGGCACCCCGCACCCGGATCCGGGCGAATACGACTTCACGACCGGCGTCATGCAGGGCACCGGCCTCCCGCCGGCCATCGGCGAGCCGTGCATCTACGAGTTCTGGGACTCCAACACCGAGCGTCCGGACGTCCACACGATGCTCTACCCGCACGAGATCGACGGCGCGAGCCTGATCGGCCGCAACTGGACCGAGCCGCGCTCGGGCCAGCCGTACACGCTGACGATGGAAGGCGTGCCGTCCAGCTCGCTGTCGACGACCCTGCTCCTGCAGCTCGGTCCGACTCCGGGTGGCTACCCGATCGATCTCGGCGCCCTCGGCCCGATCTTCGGCCCCGGCCTCGAGTGCTGCACGCTCTACGTCAACCCGACGATCAACGTTCCGATGACCGTCGACACGACGAACGGCACCGCCGAGACGACGATCACCATCTCGGGTGATCCGAGCCTCGTCGGCCTCGAGCTGCACGGCCAAGGCGCGAACGTCGAGTTCGGCGCCAACCCGCTCAACGTCGTTCTCTCGAACGTCGCGCGCGGTGTGATCCAGCCGTAAGCCACGAATCTCGTGACGAGAACGCGTCGCGCCCCGCTCGGGTGCGGCGCGGTTTCGTGTACGCTCGACGGCGATGGAGTCCGGCCCCGACCTCCCCGCAGAGCTGCACGAACGCGTGATCGCGGCGCTCGAAGACGACAACGCCCCGCAGACCGCGCTCGATTCGTTGTGCGCCGAGCATCCCGAGCACGCGGACACGATCGGACGGATCGCGAGGCTCTACCGAGCGCTCGGCGACGACGAGGACACGCCCGTCTGCGCGCCCCGTTATCGGCTGGGGAACGTGCTCGGCATGGGCGGCGTCGGCGTCGTCTACCGCGCCGACGACACGCACCTCGAGCGCGAGGTCGCACTGAAGTTCCTGCGGCCGGAGCACCGCGCCAACCCGCACGCGCGCGCTCGGTTCGAGCGCGAAGCGCGGGTCAGCGCGCGCCTGCAGCACCCCGGCATCGTGCCGGTCTACGACCTCGTGACCGAGGGCTCATCGGGCCCATGCCTCGCAATGAAGCTCATCGCGGGCCGCAACTTTGGCGACATCCTCGCGGCGCGACAGAACACCGCCGACGATCGGGTTCGCCACCTTTCGATCTTCGAGAACATCTGCCTGACTGTCGGCTACGCGCACGAACGCGACATCGTCCACCGCGACCTCAAGCCGCTGAACGTCATGGTCGGCGAGTTTGGTGAGGTGCAGGTCCTCGACTGGGGCTTCGCCAAGTTTCTCGACGACAGCGACACGGACATCAGCGCGCCGATTCCCGAAGACGACGAGATGTCGCGGCCGGGTTCACCGTTCGGCTCGCCTCCGTACATGCCCCCCGAACAGGCGCGTGCCGAACTCGAGAAGCTCGACCGACGGAGCGACGTGTTCGCTCTCGGCGCGATCCTCTGCGAGATCCTGACCGGCCACCCGCCCTACGCCGAGCACGAAAGCGACGGCAACACGCTGCTCGAACGCGCGTTCGCTGCCGACCTCGAACCCGCGCGTGCTCGACTGCGCGCCTGCGCGGCCGACGCCGAACTCGTCGAGCTCGCCGAGCGCTGCCTGTCGGAGGAGACCTCGGAACGACCGAAAGATGCGCGCTCCGTCGCCGCCGGTCTGCGTCACCATCTCGACACCGTCGAGGAGCGCGCGCACGACGCCGAGCTGGCGGCCGCCGCGGCGCGCGGTCGCGCAGAACGTGAGCGGCAGGCACGCCGACTGACGATCTCTCTCGCCATCGCGGTGTTCGTGCTCGCCGCACTCGGCACTGGAACCGCGTGGTGGAGCGCGAAGACGCGCGCGGACGAGATCCATCGTACGGAACAGCTCGTCCGCGACGAGTGGGCGGCTTTCGACACGTATGCGACAGAGGCTCGGCTCGCCCTCGAAGCCAACGACGATGACCGCGCCGCCGCCCGCTGGGACGACGCCGTGCTACGCGCCGAGCGCGCGCCGCAGCTGCTCGAAGAGGCCGGAATCGGCGCGGACGAGTCTCTCCTCGTCGACCGCGCCGCGGAACGCGCCGACGAAGCACGACGCGAACAATCGGCTGCCGACCGGCTGATCACCCAGCGCACCAGCGAACGCGAACTTCGGGACCGGTTGCGTATCGGTCGTCTGCCGACTCACGCGCGCCCGGGCGGGGCCATGTTCGAACAGGCCCAGCGCAAGCAGGTCGACAAGGCGTTCACGAAAGCATTCGCCGACTTCGGCATCGATCCGACGACCGCACCCAACGCGCTCGTCATGCAGCTACTCGACGAGAGTCGTCGCGACGTAGCCGTCGCACTCGACCTTTGGGCGATCGCGAGGAAGTCCCTGGGCCTCGAGCGCTGGGCGGTGGTGCTCGCCGCAGCAGACGCGCTGGATGCGACGCCGAGCCGGCGCAAAGCTCGAGACCTCCTGCGGCGCGATGAGTTCACCCGCGATGACGTCATCGCGATCCGAGACGGACTCTCCGATGCCGATCGCACTACGGAGATCGCACTCGTCCTCGCTTCGCTATTCGTCGTCACCAATGCCTCGGCAGACGCGAGCCAGCTGCTCGAAGCGCTCGAACGCCGCCACCCCGACGACTTCGACGTCGTGTTGGCGCTAGGTATGTCGCACGAGTTCGCGGATCCCCCGAACTTCGCAGCGGCGCTGCGCGCGTACGAGGCGGCCCGCGCACTCCAGCCGCGCTCATTGGAAGTGCGGCACCGCCTCGGCATGGTGCTGCAGTACGAAGGCCACTGGGACGAAGCTCTCGAAGAGTGGCGGGAGCTCGACCGAATCGACCCGGAGAACGGGCATTGGGCGTATCACATCGGCTCGCTCCACATTCGGCACGGGCGATTCGAAGACGCCGAGCCGGCGTTCGAGCGCGCCGTTCGGCTCGCGCCGAACGACGGCTATTCGTGGGGTAACCTCGGCATCTCGCGATTCCAGCAGCGCAAGATGGAGAGCGCCGAGCCGGCACTGCGCCGCGCCGTCGAGATCGACCCACGCATCGGACGCGCTCAGGAGTTCCTCGCGCGACTGCTTCGGAGGACCGAGCGCGCCGAGGAAGCTCTGAAGCACATCGAACTCGCAGCGGAGTCCATCGGGACCGACGACCCGTCCATTCAGTACGTGTTCGCATCGATCTTCCTCCCTCTTGGCCGCGCGCAGGAAGCGATCGAATGGGCTACGAAAGCTGCGCGATCGCAACCGAGCAACGCTTCGGCACATCGCATCATCGCCGACGCAGCCTTCGTCCTCCGCAACTATGAGCTCTCGGCGGACGCATTCGAGCGCGCGGCGCGCTACTACGACAACCGCGCATTCCGCGCAGGGAAGGGGCGCGCGCTCGCACACCTCGGCCGCGATCGAGAAGCGATCGAGGCATACCGATCGGCGCTCGCGCTGAGGGACATGACGGTGCACTCCTCGCAGCTACATTTCTGGATCGGCGAACGATGGTTCGCACTCGCGGACGATCAGAGGGCCCTCGAGTCGTTCCAGGCCGCGATCGAATCGCGTCAGGACTTCGCCGAAGCATGGTGCAACGCGGGACTGGCACTCCTTCGGATCGGCAAGCCGGAAGAAGCGCGCACCCACCTCAAGCGCGGCGACGCCCTTGGCCAATCGCGACCCAACTGGATATTCGGCGCCGACGCATGGATCTCGGACGCTCAAGAGCTGATCGAGGTTGCCGAACGACTCGACGAATTGAAACGTCCCGACAGCAGTTCCAGCGCGAAAGAGCTGTTCACCGCCGCGCTCTACACGTTCCGAAACGGTCAACTGAACGAAAGCCGCTCTTTCCTTCGCCGTGGACTCGCCGAGCAACCGACATCTCACGTGGACGGTGGCGGTGGCTGGCTGATCGACGCGGCATGCGTCGCGCTTGCCGCAGCCGAACGTGAGGCCGATCCGAAGATTCGAGCTGCCATGCTCGACCGCGCATACGCCCACGTCGACGCACATGTGACCGGCCTGCGAACGGACTTCGACGAATTTGCGCCCCTCTGGGTCAAGAGTGAGTTCAGCCGCCTACAGCGAATGCCGGGACTGGCATTCGTGCGCGGCAAGGCACTCGACTCCTTGCCGGAAAGCGAAGCCGCACGCTGGCGAGACGTGTGGACTCGGCTCGAGCGCTAGTGTCCCTCGTCTGAAGTCCGTAGCGAAAGTAGCCGCGTCAGTCGATTCGCGCCCAAGGCGCTGCGACGACACGGCTTGTCAGTGGACAAGTCGAGGAGCAGCAACGCAGCGAGCGGGTCGAATGGCCGGCTACTTATGATGCGGACTTCGGACGCGGGGCACTAGCTCTCGAGGGCAAACGAAAGCTTCAGCAGAGCCCGGCTCAGCAACTGGCGGACCGCGCCCACCGTGCGTCCCATCCGCGTGGCGACTTCTTCATGCGGAAGGCCCGCGATCCGCGTGAGCATGATGACCTCACGGTGTTCGTCGCTCAGCCCGTCGATCGACGCCTCGAGTTTCCGCACGAACTCGTCGGTCGCGGCCGCCCGACTCGGCGTGAACGCTTCGCCGTAGGCAATGCTCAACATCGGATCGGGTGAGGTCGAACCCGCTTCCAGGCGCACTTCGCGCTCCGCATCGCGCTTGAGCGCGCGATGGTAGCGATGCTTCTCGCGGATCTCGTTCGCCGCAGCCGTGAACAGCCAGCCACGGAACTGGGTCTCGCCATCGAACTGGAGCCCGTCCCATCCCGCGACGAGCCGGCGACACACCGACTGCACGAGATCCGAGCTCGACTCTCGCGCCCGCAGATTGGCCGACATGCGCGCCCGCACGAACGCGCGGAGTCGCGGCAGATACATCCGGAGCAGGTCCTCGAGCGCATCGGCATCCCCGGCGCGCATGCGCTCGTAGGTCTGCTCGTGCTCTCGGTCGTCCGTCATCTCAGAGCACCGCGTCCAGCTCGTTCACGAGGCGATGGACTTCTTCCGGTGAGTTGTAGTGCGCCATGCTCGCGCGCACGACGCCGTCCTGGTCGTGCAGGCCGAGCCGAGTGATCAGGCGATGGGCGTAGAAGTGACCCCACCGCACCGCGACCTTGCGCTCGTCCAAACGTGCCGGAATCTCGCTCGCCTTCATGCCGTCGACCGTGAACGCGACCGTGGGCGCACGTGTCCCCGTCGCGGCCACTGGCGATCCGATGATCTTCGCCCGCGGATGCTCGTGCAGGAACGTCAGCAGCGGCCGCACGATCTCGGTCTCGTGCGCACCGATCCGTTCGTATGCGCCTTCGATCGTTCCCGCGCCGCCGTGGTGTCGATCGAGGTCTTCGAGATACTCGATGACCGCCGGCAGCGACGCCGCCAGCTCGTGTGTAACGTTGCCGGGCTCGAGCTTGTAGGGCACCTCGTCGTCACCGATGAAGAAGTGGTTCTGCGAAGCCGCGCGTGCCAGCAGCTCGTGCCGACCGTAGAGCGCCGAGATGTGCGGCCCGAACACCTTGTAGATACTCGCGACGTAGAGATCGACGTCGAGCGCTTTGACGTCGGCCCGCGCGTGTGGCGTGTAGGCGACGCCGTCCATGGCCACGAGCGCACCCGCCGCGTGAACTCGATCGACGATGCGGCGGGCATCGTCGCGCATCTGGCCCACGATGTTCGAACAGTGCGTGAACGCGACGAGCCGCGTGCGCTCGTTGAGCAGCGGCTCGAGATCCTCGAGCTCCAACCGCATCGTCTCTTCGTTGAATCGCCACTCGCGGAGAGTGATCCCGGTCGCCTCGAGGTTGCGCCACGGGCCGATGTTCGTCTCGTGGTCGAGGTCGGTGACGATGACCTCATCCCCATCGTTCCAGAGCGGACGCAGCGCGCTCGACACCGTGCGCATCAGCACCGTAGACGACGAACCGAGGGCGACTTCGTTCTCACCCGCACCGAACAACTGCTCGGCCGCGCGATGCCCCGCCTGGATCCGCGCCGTCGCCTCGAGCGACTGCGGGTAGCTCCCGTCGACCTGCACCATGCAGGTGCTCATGTAGTCGTGAATGCGATCGATGACCCCGCCGAGCGGCACGCTGCCGCCGGCGTTGTCGAACAACGCCCAGTCCGTAGCGAGCGCGGGGAACTTCGGACGGACGAAGTCTAGGTCGAGGTAGGTCACTGGATCGGGATCTCGATGCGGAAGTGTTCGGTGCCGCCGCCGTTGACGAATCGGGCGCGGGCGCTGGCCACCCTACGGTCTCGTCGCTCGACTTCGAGCAGCAGGAACGTGTGCGGCTCACCCATGTCCTTGATGAGCCCCGGATGCGGCGCATTGGCCGCCACGATGATACCCGCGTGCATCGGCGACGAAATCAGCTCGAGGATGTCATAACCCGCCAGGTCCTTCGCCGCGTGGCGGATTACTCGCGACCTGTGGATGTCGCCGCCGACGAGCACGACGCCGCCGATCTTCTTCTCGCCGAGGAATTCGAACAGCGCGTCGCGCTCGTAGGCGTAGCTGCCCCAGTGATCCTGCTTGCCGGGCCGCGTCGCGCCGTTCCAGATCATGCCACACGCGAGCACTTTGACCGGAGCGGTCGATTGCTCGAGTCCCTTGCGAAGCCAACGCCACTGCTTCTTGCCGAGTAGCGACGCATGGTGCTTGCGGTACGGCGACGGCTCGGTCGCGGCGAAGTAGCGCGTGTCGAGCAAGAAGACTTCGACCGGACCGCGGCGGAAGCGCGTGTAGACCCCGTGCTCACCGTCACCGTAGTTCGAATGAGCGTGATACTCGACGAACGCACGCCGCGAGCGTGGCTTGCCCGCAGGCCGGCCGTCGGTGTCGTTACTGGCAAAATCGTGGTCGTCCCAGGTGCCGTACCACGACGTCGATCGCAACAGCTCGGCCATCGGCTTGACGCTCGCGAACGCCGCGTAGCGCGCCCGCTGCTTGGCGAAGTTCGTCGTGTCGATGTACGGCGTATCCCCGAGCAGACACAGCACGTCGATATCCTCCGTCGCGAGGCGCCTCCAGACCGTGGCCGTGCCGAGGTCCTCGCGCGCACACGAACCGAAACACAGCCGCACCGTGCCGTCCGCGTCCGGGTCGGGCGCAGTGCGCAACCGGTAGTCGTCGCCATCACGCAGCACACGATCGCCATGCAAAACGCGATAGGTGTATGTGGTGTCCACGCGTAGGCCACGGAGATCCCAAACCAAGCAACGGTCGCGCTCGGAATCGGCCTCGGCAGCGCAGCTGACGGTCTGCTCGCCCGCCACGGCCTCGAGCCGCAGTTCGGCATCCGCCGTCGCCCGCGCCCAGACGAGCGCACGCGTCGGTTCGACATGCCCGAGGAACGGGCCTTGCGCAAGGTCGACGTCTTGGCATACCAAACGCCCACACCCGACGCTGAAGACGGCGAGGAGGACCCCGATCTGTTGAGCCGATACGCGCATTTTCCGTCCTTTCCGACCGAACGGTTCTGGAGACGACGCGCGCTACAATGCCAGAGGTCGCGAACCATGGGAACCGATCAAATCGAATGGACCGACGGTCGCGTTCACTTCCGCGGCCGAGCACATCGATGCGAAGAACCGCGAGCCCGCGTGCTTCTCGTGCACGGCCTCGGCGAACATTCCGGCCGCTACGACCACGTCGTGGAGTTCCTGCTCTCGCAGAAGTTCGACGTCGCGCGATTCGACATGCGTGGTCACGGACACTCCGGCGGACCCCGCGGCGACGCACCGACCTACGAGACGCTGCTCGACGACATCGACCGATTCGCGCGCGAAGTCGACGACGTCCTGCCGCCGGCGCCCGTGTTCCTCTACGGGCACAGCCTCGGTGGCAACCTCGTGCTCAATCACGCTCTAAGACGTCGTTCGGACTGGACCGGCGTCGTCGCGTCTGCGCCGGCGATTCGCACCTACGAACCCCCGCCACGGATCAAGGTGCTGGTCGGTCGAATGCTGCGGCCGCTCGTGCCGGGCTTCCGCATGCACAATGGGATCGATCTCGACGCGCTCGCGCGCGACGGCGCCGTGATCGACGACTACCTCGGTGACCCGTTGACCCACTCGCGGATCAGCGTGCGGCTGGGGCTCGACGTCCTCGAGTCCGGCGAGTGGTTGCTACAGGGCGGTCACGAAGCACATCAGCCGATCCTCATCATCCACGGCGACGCCGACAAGCTGACGTCTCACGAAGCGAGCCGCGCGTTCGCCGAAGCGACGCGCGGCGTCGAGTTTCGATCGTGGCCGGGCGGCCGGCACGAGCTGCATAACGATCCGGATCAGGCCGACGTCCTGCGGTTCATCGCCGACTGGATCACGGCACAATCGTCGCCTTGAGCCCCTTCGTGAAGGCGAAGCCCGACGGGTTGAGGCCCGGCGCCGCGTAGGCCCATTGGAAGTAGATGTCACCGGCGAACGAGCCGGAGATGGGCAACACAACCAGCGCCCCGAACGGCGATGTCGCGGTCGGAATCGAGCCGAGGAACCCGCCCGCGAGATCGACGTTGGCGAAGCAACCCGTGAAGCCCGCAACGTCGAGCGGAATCGGCAAGCTCGATCCGGTCGAGATCAACAGCACTGCCGGCGTGAAGTCGATCGTGCCCGGCGGGTTCAGGCTGCAGCCGAAGTTGTTGCTGCCGGACAGCGCGTCGCCGAAGGTCGCGATCGTCGCCGTTCCGCAGCCAAGGCCGTATTCGGACGGCGGGACGGTCGCCGGCTGTTCGAGCCACGTACCCCAGGTGTCCGCCCCGCTTCCGCTGGAGAAGAAGATCGGGAAGTTGTCGCCGAACGAGTCGAAGCAAACGCCGTGGCCGGTGGTCAGCTCGCCCGGGCCGCCGCCCTCGCTCTCCGTCTCGACCACCGCGCCATCGACGACGCGCTGCACGGTCATCGCACGCGCGCCGAACACCGGGCTCGCCAGGTGCGAGAGGGATGCCCAGTGGCCTTGCGTGTTCGTGTCGAACGCGAGATCGACGTTGGCGAGCGGCGCGCCGGCGAGGCGCATCCGGAAGTCGTGGCGCACGTTGATCGCGGACGCGGCCGGCCAGGTGAACTGGAGGGCGCGCAGCTCGGTGCCCGTCGTCGCGGCCGTCCGCGTACCCGTGTTGCCGAGCACGATGTAGGAAACCATGTAGCGGTCGCCCGTGCCGGCGACCTGCGGCGCGAGGCTGTGTTGCGAATTCGAAGCCGCTCCGAGGATCAACGCGCTCGGGGAGTAGAGCCCGTCCGTGAACAGCTTGCCGAACTGGATGTCCCAGTCATCGCCCGGAATCAGGTTGCTGTAGCCCTGATACGCGAACACCCACGGCGCACCGCCACCGGTCGTCTCCTGGTTGATCGTCGGGTACTCGAGGTCCGTCTGGTTGCTACCGACGGTGCTCGAGGCCACCACGGTATCGGTCGCGAGGTCGAGCATCGTCAGCCGGATCTTCGTGGTCGTGGTGTTGTTGTTCGTGGAGTTGTTCTCCTCTTCGCACACGATCGCGGCGCGAGTACCGAGCGAGTTCGGACGCGTCCCGCCGACGTCCGGGTTTCTGCGCGAGGTTCCCGGAGCCTGCGGAAGGTCGAAGATCGTGGTGTCCAGCGTGAGGAGACCGGCTCCGCGCGAGTGATACGCGATGCGGTGCTCCGGGTTGGAGCCGAACGACTGGCGTTCGAAGACGGTCACCCAGCGACCGGCTTCGGCCACGTAGGCGATCTCGGGCTTCCGTTCGATCGAGAACTCCAGCGAGCTCAAGAACACCGTCACGGGCAGCGTCCAGTTCGGCAGATAGTTGATGCCGTAGATGTCGGTGTCCGAGGCCGAGAAGAACCGGGTCAGGACGACGATGTACTCATCGGCACCCGGCTCGTGCACGACGCATCCGTTCGCGACGATCTGCGAATTCGTCGTGTCGAGCGGCACGGACGTGACCAGGGGATCCACGGTCACCGGGAACGTCGCGGACTCGAGCCACGCGCCCGGCACCGTCAAGACCACCTCGCCATCGACGACCGCGGTCGTCATCTCGGCCTTGGCGCCCATGGCGTCGACCGCGAATGCCGCACCGTACTCGAGGATCGTTTTCCCGTCCGCATCTGTGAAGTTGATCGCGCCGTGTGTCGCCCCCTGCGACTGCACGTGCAAATCGGTCTCGACCCGACCTCGCACGACGAGGTCACCCGCGGTCTGCGGTCGCCGTTCGATCACGAACGTCTGCTCCACGCCTTCGGCGAGTACGTCGTACGCCTCGGTGAAGTTGCGGTAGCGGTACTCCATGCGCCAATCCGCCGGTGCAGACACGGCCTGCTCACCGGGCACGAGCAGTTCGGTGCCACCGACGGCGACGCTCGTCGTCTGCCAACCGAGCGGCAGGTTGTGCGGGTAGCGCGAACCGAGCAGCGGGAAGAAGCGCATGCCGGCGTGGAACGAGACCTTGTAGTTCGGCCCGGTCGCCCAGGTTCCGCCGGGTCGGTCGTCGATACCCGCTTCGTCGTGGATCGGGGTGAGGAATACGTCAGGCCGCGCCATCGCGGCTCGCGTGGCCTGATCGGCCATGAAATCGGAAGAGCGCTGCTGCGCCGAAACACTCGCGGACGCGAGCGCCAAGCCGAGCAGAGAGAGGTGGATACGGTTGTTCATCGGGGAAGACTCCTGGGGGCCACGAGGCGCGCCCATCGCGGCAAATGCGTTCCTGCCCGGATCCGCACGGGGAAACCTCGGAAAACTCGCTACCATCCGTAGCCCCCTACCGTCTCGGGACTTGTGAACGCCGTAGCGACTGTCCTCACCGCCGTCATCGCGGGTTTCGCGCTCGCGAAACCCGCCCTCGGTCAACACACGCCGCCGCGAATCCAGGCCTTGCGCGCCTGCGCCGCGAGCCGCTGGGACCTCCTCGACGGGGAGCTCGACAGCGCCCGTCGGAGCCTCGCCGAGGCCGCGGAACACGCGACTCGCACACAGAGCAAGACACTCCTCACCTGGGTCGAGCAGCGGACCGCATGGCTCACCGCGTGCACGGCAGAACGCCAACGCCTGGCCACTCTCGATCCGACCGATGGCGCGACGATCAGCGCGCGCGGCGCCTTTCGCGCGCTCTGGCTCGGCGATCTCGACGCCGGTATCGACCTCGCCGCGACGGGTTCGTCACGCCGATGGCGTGCACTCAGCGCCGCGGAGAACGTTCCCAAGCTCGATGCCCGCGAATGCGAACGACTCGGCGATCTGTGGCTTCGCCAGCCGGCGGAAGGTCCCGACTTCGCGCAGTTCTCGATTCGTCGCCGCGCGCTCGATTGGTACCGGCGGGGTGTGTCGCGAGCCGAGGGCGCCGCCCGCGACAAGCTCGCCGCAAAGACGCGCAAGCTGATGCTCGAGATGCTGCCCAAGTCCGGCCCGGGCCACGCTGTCTTCAAGGCCAAGCACGACCTCGCCGACTGGTCGATGCGCGGCGGCAAGTGGTCGCGCCGCAACGGCAAGCTCATCGGCGAGTCCGGCGACGACCGCGCGCGCGCGACCTACCGCTACGGCTACTCGGAGATCTTCGCCGTGCGCATCCGCGGTTCGATCGCTTCGGTGAACAACGAGAACTTCCGTTGCTCGGTCGGCCCGACGAGCGTGATCTTCAATTGGGAGTGCGCGAAGGAGAACCACTTCCGCTACGTTCCGCGCGGCGACGTGTCGGCGGAGACGGTGCGCGGCCATCTGTTCCGTCGAGGCAAGGAGCACGAAGTGCTGATCTGTGACGTCGGCGAACGGGTGCAGGTGTGTTTGGATGGGCGAGTGGTGTGGGAGCGCGAGATCGAAGCCCCGTTGCACGGGGCGATTTCGGTGCATCCCGCGATGAGCAGGATTCGGGTGCGGGGGGTTGAGGTATTGGGGGTGTTGGATACCGGGGAAGAGCCGGTGAAGCCGTCGCATCGGACGTATTGAGGGGAGCGGGGGCGCGGGGCACGGGGTAGGACGGGCACGGGCGCGTAGCGCCCACCCCCCGCACCCACGCCCTAATAATGCGGCGGCGCCTCATCATGCGGCCCGACCTCCGGCCCGCCCTTCGCCTCCGCTCGCTTCTCCAATCGCTGCACACGCAACTCCAGCCTCTCGATCACCCGATTCTGCTCGACCAGCGCCTCGTTCAACGCATCCAACGTCCGCTCGAGGAACATCACTTTCGCTTCGAGGTCGTACTGCGACGTGCTCACGACTTCTCTCCCTTGACGTATCCCAACGCCTCTTCGACGGCGTCGCGAAACGAGAAGCCGCCTTCGCGCGCTTGCATCGCCTGCGCAACCGCGGCGAAGACTCCGAACGCCGCGTTGACGATCGTCGACATGTGCTCCTTCGCGTAGGTCTGCACCGCCTCGACCGCGGCCGGACCGTCCGGCGCTTCGAGGTCGAGGTCGAGCGCCATCGCGGCAGTCTGCGCGAACTGCTCGGAGATCCACTCCATGTCGCGCACCTGGTCGCTGTTCTCGATCATCGCGACGATCAGACCGGAAAAACAGCGTTTCTGGGTCTGGTCGAAGGCGCCGACCATGGCGCGCAACTCGGCTTCGTCGGGGATCTGGCTCACGCCCGCATCATGCACGCACGGGCTAACTGCCGACCAGCTTCTTCACGGCTTCCGTGAAGTCGCCGAAGTTGTCCTTCTGTCCGGTGTGGGACTTGGCGCGGATCATGCGCACCGCGACGAGCTTGGCGCTCGGTAGAACGACGAGGTACTGGCCGAGGTAGCCGTTCGCCTGATACCCGATCGGTGGACCGAACACGGGCTTCGCGTCGGGGAGACCGGCTCGCCACGTCATGTTGTGCCACTCCTCCATGCCGTCGCGCCCGAAGATCTTCTCGAGCTCGGCGAAGAACTCGTCGCTGTCGAGCAGGCGATCCTTCAGCGGTGCGACCCGTTCGAGGAACTGTCGCTCGACGCCCGCTTCACGCCAAGCGCCGAAGATCGACTCGTCGATCACCGCGCGACGCCAGCCCGGGATGATCCACCACAGGAGACCGCAGTTGGACTGCAGCGACTGGCTGGCCTTGGTCGCTTCGTCGATCCGTTCTGCCGCGATCCACTGCGTCTCGCCGAATTTGCCGCGCGCGAGCATCAGCTCGCCGATCCGCGCGAGATCGCGGGGGAGAATCTGGAGGCCCGCCATCGCGTGCGGGTTGCCGGCCTTGTCTCGCGTCCACGTCACGTCGTCGATGCCGATCGGCTCGAGCAGTTCGTCGCGCAGGAAGTCGTCGAGCTTCTGCCCGGACGCCTTCTCGACGACGCCCGCCAGCAGGTTGACCGCGCGGTTGTTGTAGAAGAACGCCTCGCCCGGCGGATGGTCGAGCTCGGCCGCAAGCGCGAACTGCACGAAGTCATCGCTCGCGTAGATCTTCTCGGTCGTGCGATTCGCGTGCAGCCCCGACGTGTGGTTGAGCAGGTGGCGAATCGTGACCTCGCGACGCGGATCGTCTTTCCAGTCGGAGAAGAGCTCACACACCGGCACATCGAGCGACTCGATCTTCCCGAGCTCGAGCATTCGCAAGACGGCGAGACACACCACGGACTTCGTGACCGACATGGCTTCGATGCGCCGCGCGGACTTGCCGAACGTCTCGTCCACGACGACGCGCCCGTTCTCGATCACGACGAGGGCGTCGGAGTTCGTCTCCTTCGCGCGCGCGACCAAGCGCTCGAGCGCGGCCTCATCGATACGCGACTCCTGCGCCGCGACCGTGTCGAGGGCGCACGTGAGCGCAAACCCCACCGAGACGAAACCGACGCGACGCCAGCACGCGATGCTCATGCCGGACATCGTAGCGCGAAAGGGTCACTCGGACCGCTGCGCCGCGATGGATCCGCCCTGCTCGAGTCCCAGAAGCGCCTTCTTGCGCCACAGCTGACCGCCGTAGCCGACCAGCTCGCCGTTCGCGCCGATGACGCGGTGGCAGGGCACGATGATCGCCAAGCGGTTGTCGCCGTTGGCCTTGCCAACGGCGCGCACGGCCGCGGGCCGCCCGATCGCGCGCGCCTGCTCGGCGTAGGACCGCACCTCACCGAACGGAATCGTACGCAGGCCGGCCCACACGGCCTGCTGGAACTCGGTGCCCGGCGTTACGGTCGGCACGTCGAAGTCATGGCGGCGACCTTCGAAGTACTCGGAGAGCTCGCGCTGCGCCTGCTCGAGCACCGCGTTGTCGCCCGGGACGAAGTGCGCCGAAAGCAGCTTGCGGAGACGGTCGATCTGCGTCTTCAGCATGCGCCGCTCTGCGAACTCGAGGAGACACAGGTGTGTTTCGGTCGCGGCCGCGACGAGGGGACCGAGCGGTGACGACAGACGGGTCACGACGAGGCGCGCGTCCGCGCGCGCGCGACCCGGCGCGTTGCCGAACAGCTTGTGGAACGCGTCCCGGAAGCCGCTCGGGGATTCGAATCCGGCGGCGTACCCGGCCTGCGTCAGGTCCTCGCCGAGCCGCAGCCGTCCGAGCGCGCCACCGAGCCGGCGCGCGCGCTGGTATGCGTGGAACGTCATCCCGTGCTGCTGCTGGAACCAGCGCCGCACGCGCGCGGGCTCGAGATCGCGCGCGCGCAGGTCCGCGTCGGTCCACCGTCGATTCGGGTCCGCCTCGACGTCGGCGAGCAGGGCGCGCAGCCATTGTGGCGGCGCATCGAGCGCTTCCAGCGGCCGACACTTTTTGCAAGCGCGATAGCCCGCGAGAAGCGCGTCACGAGCCGCGGGAAAGAACTCGACGTTCTCTTGCTTCGGTTTCCGAGCCGAACACGTCGGCCGACAGAAGACACCGGTCGTCTTGACTCCGAAGAGGAAGATCCCTTCGTAGGACGCATCACGCTGAAGCAGCGCGTCGTACATCTCGCGGGGCCGCGGCAGCGCCGAGTCGGTCATCGTTTGCATGGCCCCATGATCGAAGCCTAAACGAACCCCGCCACCGCGGAAGCGACACGCAATTCGAAAAGGTCGAACCGCGCGAGCGCGACGTCAGAAGTTGACGATCGACGTCGTCAGCAGGTTGCCGAGCACGATACGGCCAGATTGCGCCCGGAATGCCGCGACCTGCGTCCGCAGCTCGAGGCCGATCATCCCCACGGGCAAGAAGAACGGCACGCTCGCGTGGCCGGTCGGCCCGATCGAGACCGTCAGCAGCGTCTGTGGATTCAGGTCGCGGAGCACGCCCCAGTCGAACAGCGGCAGACGTCCGGGAAAGAACGACAAGAACACGGAGCAGGCGTCGCCCGGGTCGGCGTCGAGCTCGAGCGACATCCAGCGACCGACCTGCGCGACGGCGAGCGACGTCATCTGCAGGTCGCGGTTGAACAGCACGAGCGGAGTCGCGTCTTCGCGCAGCACCGCCACGTCCTCGTCGAAGTCACCGTCGACGTCCGCCACGACGAGATCGGTGATCGTGCCGCTGCCGTGCAGGGGCACGATCTCGGGCAAGCCGAACCAAGTCGGCAGGAGCGTCGCGCTCCGCGTCAGCGACACGAGCTCCCCGCCGGCCGTCGCGGCCAGGATCATCTGGTTGAAGCCGAGCGATTCGACTACGGCCACGTCGACGACGGTGATCGCGTTGCCGATCGCTCCAAGCGCGGTAATCGACACGTTCGCGAAGCCGCCGCTGCCGTTGCCGCTCATCACGGTTACCGAAGTGGGCGCGGACGGCGTGACGAGCAGGAGGTCGAGGTTGCCGTCATCGTTGAGGTCGGCCGCCTCCCCGCGCAGCGCGGTCGCGCCGACGGGTGTCGTCGGCTGCACCGAGAACGAGATGGCCGGGGCCTGCGCGTTGTCCGCGGTCAGGATCATGAACCCGTTCAGGTTCAGCACGCACAGGTCGTCGAACTCGTCGTTGTTGAAGTCGTCGACGATCAGCTGCGTGACGCCGGGCACGCTGACGCCGGCGAACGCATTCGGGATCTCCTGATAGACGCCGGCCTGCTGACGGAACAAGCGCAGGTTGCCGAGGATGTCGACGAACACGAGGTCCGCGATGATCGCGCCGTCGAACGCGGGGACTCCGAACCTACCCGACGCGACCGCGGTGAACCAGAATCCCGTGTGCGGCCAGAAGTTCGCCGTCGTATCGAGCAGGCTGCCGTCCGACTGCCGGGACAAGAAGCGGATCGAATCCGGCGTCGCGCGATCGAGGACGACGACATCGTTCGGTGCCGTTGTCGACACAGGAGAAGCCTGGATCACCGAGAAGTCGGTGCCCACGAAGCTCGGGGAACCCGACGGATGCGGCACCAACCGCGCACCCTCGATGTTCGCGAAGTAGTTGGTGCCGCCGTTCTCCCGGAGGATCAGGAGGTCCGGATCGACGGCGGGCTGCGCCCCGACGAAGATGCCGGACTGCGCGCCCGGGATCCCGCCCGATACGACGGGTGGACGCTCGGTGTTGAGGAAGTTGCCCAAGCCGTCGTTGAGCAGCAGCGCGTCCGGCGGGCGCTCGCCGACCACCACGATGTCGAGATCACCGTCGCCCTCGACGTCCGCGACGTCGAGCGCCGTGCGAGAGTCGACGTCGAGCAGCGCCGCCGGCGGGGCGAGTCCACGCGAGACGGAGACACGACCGCCGCGCTCGAGGAACACCGCGTCCTCCTGCGAGTTGACGTCGACGTTGCCGACGCCCGCGTCGAGCACGGCGACCGTCCAGCCCATGACCTGCGGCAGGAACGAAAACGTCGCGGTCGCTTCGAGCACCACCGGCGCCTGCGGCGCGATCGACGAGCTCATGAGCATCACGTCGAAATCCGACGTGCCCGTGAAGTCGCCGACGAGGATCTGACTCGCCGAGAAGTTCATCGTGTAGCGCGTCGTGAACGTGCCCCCCACGTTCTCGAGCACGTACGTCGCGATCGATGACGCCGACGACACGACGAGGTCGAGGTCACCGTCGCCATCCAGGTCGCGCGCCGCCGCGGCGCGGTTGGGACCGCGTGCCGGCATCGGCAGCGGGTTCGCGAGCGGAATCGTCAGCGGTCCACCGGCGGCACCGTTCGAGAACAGCGGCCGCGTGACGCCGCCATTCGACGTCACGATGACGTCGTCGCCGGGAGCCGGGTCGAAGTTGCCGACGAGGATCGTGTTGGGCGTCACGATGCCGGCGTTGGTCGGCAATGGATTCGGCGCCGCGATCGTGAGCCGACCGGCGCCGTTGTTCACCAGGACCAGGTCGTGGTCGTTCTCGAGGCCGACGACGACCTCGGGCCAGCCGTCGCCATTGAGGTCCCCCGCGGCCATCGCCGTGATCGCCGTCGCGGGCAGCGGAAAGCCGATCTGGGTCTGGCCGACGCCGGTGCCGAAGCGCCCGTCCTCGCCCTGGAGCAGCACCTCGATCCTCAGCCCGGCGGCCCGGACCAGATCCGGCAAACCGTCATTGTCGATGTCGGCGAGGATCGCTTCCGACGCCGGGCCGAGCCCCGGGGGCAGGCGCAGTCCCTGAGCCGTCAGCTGCCCGGCGGGAGGCGCATACAAGACCTGTGAGGCCGCTGTCGCCGCGAGGATGGCGACGGAGATGGCGGTGCGGAAGAACACGACCGGAGGATCGGGAGGGGTGGGGCCTGAGAAAGAATACCGCAGACGGGGGCGTACCGGTGGTTGTCGGGGGGGTGGGCGGGCGACGGGGGATTCTCGGGAAATCGGGCGCGGGGCGGGCACGGGCACGGACGGGCACGGTCACCATCGCGCAGGCGCATGCGCAGGCGCACGCGCAGCACGGGGTGTTGGCTGGCGGGTTGTTGGCTGATGGAGTCTCAGCTCGGGGCGACCGTCCGGAGGATGCGGTCGCGGACTTCGGTGGCCGCGACGCGGGCGGACTCGCCGGCCGGGCTCGACGAGATGAAGACCGGGCCGCATTCGGGGTCGCTGAAGATTCGACCGTGGCTGCCGCGGACGATGCTCGGGTCGGTGCCGATGACGTCCATCAGGTAGCGGAAGCCGAGCTTCTTGCGTGCGAGTGTCTTCGCGATCTTCACCTTCGGGAACTTCAGCGCGGGGTCGAGGAAGAGCTCGGTCGGGTCGTAGCCGGGCTTCCGATGGATGTCGACCGTCGTCGCGAAGTCGGGCCGGCGCGCCTCGTCGAGCCAGTAGTGATAGGCGAACCACGTCCCGGGCTCGGAGATCAGCACGATCTCACCGCTGCGGTCGTGATCGATGCCGTGCTCGTGCTGGTCGTCGCGATCCAAGACGTGGGCGACGCCGTCGATGCCCCGGCAGATGCCCGCGACCTCGGCGAAGTCCGACGGGTCGCGCATGTAGACGTGCGCGCACTGATGGTCGGCGACCGCGAACGCGCGGCTCGCGCCGGCGTCGAGGAGCTGGCCGTGGCCGGTCTCCTGCACGCGCAGCAAGCCGCGCTCGTGCAGGATGCGGTTGATGAAGATCGGCTTGTCGACCTTCTCGATGCCGTACTCCGAGACGATCATCACCTCCGCGTCGCGACGGTACGCCTCGTCGACGAGTCGACCGACCTGTTCGTCGATCGCCTGCACCGCCTCGACGCAGCGCGGATCGTCCGGACCGTAGCGCTGATGGTCGTAGTCGAGGTGCGGCAGGTAGACCAACGCGAGCCGCGGATCGTTGCGCGCGATCACGTCGATCGACGCGTCGGTGATCCACTTCGACGACGCGATGCCGGCGCCGGGTCCCCAGAACTCGAACAGCGGGAACGGACCGTACTTGTCCTGCAGCGCCGTCGCCAAGTCGGCCGGCTCGCTGTAGATGCCGGGCTGCTTCAGCCCGTCGGCGTGATACTCCGGGCGCGGCGTGACCGAATACGTGACGGGCGCGTACATGTTGTACCACCAGAACATCTTCGCGCAGGTGAAGCTCGGGTCCGCGCGGCGCGCGGTCTCGTAGACCTTCTCGCCCCGCACGAGGTGATTCGACTGCCGCCACAGCCACACCTGCGCGAGGTCGCGGAAGTACCAGCCGTTCGCGACGATGCCGTGCTCCCGCGGCAGCTTGCCGGTCAGCCACGTCGCCTGCACCGTGCAGGTCACGGCGGGGAACACCGTGTCGAGCGGCGCCATGAACCCGCGCTCGGCGACGGCACGGATGTTCGGCGCGTTCGCGAGGTCCTTCGGGCGGAGGCCGACGACGTCGATGACGAGGAGCTTCATCGACAGTGCGTTGTAGCCCGCGGCGTCGCGGCCTCAAACAGACAATCTCACTGCACGTCGTGGATCCTCGACGCGGCGGTGATCACACCGAGCGGATTCGCGCCCGGCTGCACGATCAGCCACTGCGTGTGCAGGTCACCGAGGAACGCCGGATAGTCGGGCAGGGACATCGTCAGCGTCGGGTTGCCACTGCCATCCCCAACGCCCGGAACCGATACGCTTCCGGCCGGATCGACCAGGTAGAAGCACGACGGCATCCCCAACGCGTCGAGCGGAATCGTCGTCGAAGCCGGGCCGACGACGCATGCAGCGAGCTGGCCCGCGTGCCCCAGCAACGTGCCCGAGAACTCCTGGCTGCCCGCGAGGGACGGTGTCCAGTTCTCCAGGGTACTCGCACCGCCACACCCCGCGCCGAAGGTCGTCGGATTCCACGAGGTCGGCGAGTAGCGATGGATCACGCCGTAGACGCCGTTGAGCGTGTCGCGCGTGAAGTACGCCAGCGAGAAACCCAGCGTCCCGCCGGAGACGCTGCGGTTGAACGCGACCGAGACGCTCTGCGGGTTCTGATGCGCGCCTTCATCTGGCGCAATCGTGTCGACCGTACCACCGGAGAACCCGAGCCGCGCGGCGCGCGTCGTCACGGCGAACAGCGAAACCGTGTGGTCGAAGCCCGCTTCCCAGTGCGATCGGGTGACCTCGTCGAAGGCCAGCGATCGGTTGGTGTAGGACTCGCCGACGTGCACGAGTCGCTCGGAGCGCACTTGCGGCACGGTCGGCTGCAGCGGCGTCTGATCCCAGTCGATGCGCAGGGAGCGGATCGCGAGCGCGCCGAGACCGATCGGCACCCCGCGCGCCGTCACCATGTAGCGGCCGTCCTGCCCGGCGATGCGTGGCTCGAAGTAATGGTTGTTGGACGACGAGGCGACGCCGAACACGATCGCACCCTGCGATCCCGACTTGAACACCTGCCGCACCAAGACCTGGCTTGGCGAACCCTGGTCGGCCCAAGCGACGATCCAACCGTGCGTGCCCGCGTAAGGCGTGATCGCAGGCGCGAGCTCCTGGCTCGTCGTGCGAATCGTCGGCAGCGGCGTGTGCGAACTCGGGTGACCCGGGTCGTAGAGCAGCGCGTCGATCGTCCGGCTCGAACCCTGGATGAAGTCGTAGACGATGCAGACGTCGGTGTCGTCGCGATCCCCGCCGGACGCGGGGTTGCGGTAGTGTTCGCCCGTGCTCGCGATCACGGTGTGGGTCGAACCCTGGTTGAGCGTCGGTACGGTCGCCGGCTGGCCATACATCCATAGGTGGGTCTTGAAGCCCTGCCGCTGCTCCGCGGTCACGACAAACCGACCCGGGGTGTCGAGGCCGCTGATCGCGATGTGCTCGTTGCTGTATGCAGTCGTGACGTCCGCGAGGACGACGACGGCATTCGAAACGCCCTCGAAGTACGTGTAGCCGAGCACGTCGTGATCCGACGCGGAGAAGATCCGCGTGAACGCGACCATGTGGTTGCGATAGTTCGCCGACGTCGTCTGCTGCAGCACCGCCAGGACTACCTCGCCAATGTCGTCGAGCGGTAGGCCGACGACGAGCGTCGGGTCGACGACGATCGGGAACTCGGCGGCCGCCACGCTCGCGGCGTCGAGCGTGAGCTCGATCGATCCAGCCTCGTACGAACTCAGCATCGGAAACGCACGACCGCGTGCGTCGATGACTGTCGCGGCGCCGTACTCGACGACCGTGTTGCCGTCGTCGTCCTGGAACGCGATCGGACCGTGCGCCGGCGGCCGCGCGTCCGCGTGCAGCGGAGAATCGACGCTGCCGCGGACGGTCAGCGCGCCACCTCGCGCGCGAGTCTCGATGACGAACGTCTGCTCGACGTCGTCGTGCCGAAGGTCGTAAGCCTCGACGACGTCGCCGAGGTCGTACTCGTAGCGCGCGTCGTGGACACGGCGCTCGGTCGCTTCACCAGAGACGAGTTCGGTACCACCCAGCCGGACGCTCTCGGTCGACCAGCGCAGCGGCAGATTCACGGGTGCCGTCGGCCCGAGCGCCGGGATGAACTCGAACCCGCCGTCGAGGCGGACCTTGTAGGCGTTGCCGGCGGCCCAGATCCCTCCAGCGGGACCGGAGAGATGAGTGTGGATCGGGACGAAGCGGTCTTGGTCGATCCGGACGGGGGTGACCGGATCCTGGGCGACGGCCGTGGTCACGAGGGACGCGCCCAGTAAGAACGAGACGATGCGGCGGGTGTTCATGACCGCCGATGTCGCGAACGGCGCGGACTGGACAGGCTCGAGCGAAAAACGTCCGCTACTGGGCGATCAGCTGCGCGCCGGTGGACACCTCGGCACACGTCACCGAGACCACCGGCCCCGGCACGACCGTCGCGCACACGACCTGCAGGCAGAGCGGGTTCGCCTGCATGAGCGCGGGCAGGCTGGGGATCGCGGGGATCGGCAGCGGGTAGTTCACGATGCCGAAGTCGACGTCCACCGCGTCGATCCAGAGCACCGATTGGAAACCCATCCCGCACGTCGCCGGCGGGTTCGGCCAGATCGCGAAGCAGCTGCTCGCCGACAGGTCCCAGTTCGGGATCGGGCCCGTCGAATGGCAGCTGCCGAAGATCACGAACCCGGTGCCAGCCGCAGCCGGGCACGGATACTGGAGCGTGAACGACAGGTTGCCGATCGTCGGAGCCGCGCCGCCGGCCGCCCAGATCGGCGGCGGAGTCGAACCACCGTTGCGACATCCGGTGTTCGGCAGTGAGGTGAGCTGGGCCGCGAGCGGTGGCGCGAGGAGCAACAAGGCGGCCAATCGGAGTAGCGAGCGCATTACCCCGGATCATAGCGGCGTGCCGCCATGGCGAGCGGCGGGGCCGCAGATCTCCAAAAAACCTGGTCCACCTCCCCTCCAACTTCGGGGTGCCTTCGTCGTAGCATCCCCCCATGACCACCCCCGACGCCCACGGCACCAAGGAAGACGCCGTCCGCGAACGCTACTCGGCCGGCGCGCAGGCCCGCGAAGCCACGCTCTGCTGCCCGATCGACTTCAACCCCGAATACCTGAAGGTCCTGCCCGAGGAGATCCTCGAGCGAGACTACGGCTGCGGCGACCCGACGACGTACGTGCGCGAGGGCGACATCGTCCTCGACCTCGGCTCGGGTGGCGGCAAGGTCTGCTGGATCGCCGCGCAGATCGTCGGGCCCGAGGGCCGCGTCATCGGTGTCGACATGAACACCGAGATGCTGTCGCTCGCACGCCAGCACCACGACGCGATCGCGGCCAAGGTCGGCTACGACAACGTGACCTACCACCGCGGCATGATCCAGGACCTCAAGCTCGACGTGGATCGCCTCGCCGACGAGCTCGCACAGCGTCCGATCGAAAACGCGGAGTCGTGGATCGACCTGCGCCAGCGCGAGGACACGCTGCGCCGCGAGCACCCGATGATCGCCGACGAGTCGATCGACGTGGTCCTGTCCAACTGCGTGCTCAACCTCGTGCGTCCCGAGGACAAGCAGCAGATGTTCGAGGAGATCTATCGCGTCGTGAAGACCGGTGGCCGCGTCGCGATCAGCGACATCGTCGCGGACGAAGACGTGCCCCAGGAGATGCAGGACGACCCGACGCTGTGGTCCGGCTGCATCAGCGGCGCCTATCGTGAAGATCTCTTCCTGAAGGCCTTTGCCGATGCCGGCTTCCACGGCATCGAGATCACGAAGCGCGACGCCGAACCGTGGCAGACCGTCAACGGCATCGAGTTCCGCTCGGTCACGGTCCAGGCGTTCAAGGGCAAAGCCGGCGTCTGCCTCGAGCGCAACCAGGCGGTTGTGTATCGCGGCCCGTTCTCCCAGGTGCGCGACGACGACGGGCACACCTACTACCGCGGCGAGCGGATGGCGGTGTGCGACAAGACGTTCAAGCTGCTGCAGCGCGAACCCTACGCCGGCATGTTCGAGGCGATCGAGCCGCGCGAGACCATCCCGCTCGAGCAGGCCGAATTGTTCGACTGCGCGGTCGACCAGCGCCGCCACCCGCGGGTCACCAAGGGTCAGGACTACGACGCGACGACCGAGGCCTCGGACTGCTGCGGACCGTCGGACTGCTGTTAGTGCCGAGCCCGCCGCGCCGGGATTGAAACCGATGGGCGGCGCCGGCTAGTCTTCGTTGAGTGACACCCTCGACCGAACAGCAGAAGAGTCTGCCGCCCCCCTGGGACCGCATCTTCAGCCTCGGCAGCCGGGTGTTCGTCTGGGGTCTGCTGGCGGGGATTCTCTACATCCTGCGCCCGTTCTTCCTGCTGGTCTTCCTGACGTTCGTGTTCGCCTACATCCTCGAACACGGCGTGCAGGGCCTCGAACACCGGATCAAGAGCCGCGCGCTCCGCGTCGTGGCCGTGTCCGCAGTCTTCCTGAGCACGCTGATCGCCGCCGGCGTGTTCCTGACGCCGCACTTCAAGCATCAGGCGACCAAGCTCGGGAAGAACTACCCGGAGTACCTGACGAAGATCGACGAGGCGCTCGACGACGCGAGGGAGCAGGAGTGGGTGCGCGGCATCCTGCCGCCGACGATCAAGGCGAAGGACATCATCGAGGACCTGGCCGGGCTCGTGAAGTCGACCAAGGATCCGAAGGGCGCCGATGCCGAGGCAGCACCGCCCCCCGAGGAGACTGACGAAGTCGAACTCCTGGATCACCTGATGGGATTCCCAGGCGGCCTCTCGAATCTGGTCAAGCACGCGAGCGTGTCGATGCGCGATACGCTCGACTTCGCGCGCGGCCGGAGCGAGACGCCGCCCATGGGAGTCATTCGCAAGCTGGCCAAGACGATGGCCGACGGCGAGTACACCGCACTCGACGGCGCCGTCATCGACGAGAGCTGGCTCGTGAAGAAGTGGCGCGAGGAGCGCACGAAGAAGAACGACCCGACACCCGCCAAGGCCAACCTCGCGCAGACCCTCGAGATGCTGAAGAACGTCGCGACGCCGATCCTCGGCATCGGCTCGGCGTTCCTGCTGTCGCTGCTGTTCTCGTTCTTGATCGTGCTCGACCTGCCGAAGCTGAGCCGCGCCGTGTCCGGCCTCGCCGGCACCAAGGTCGGATTCATCTACGACGAGGTCGCCGGCAACATCCACGACTTCGGCAAGATGCTCGGGCGCGCGCTCGAAGCGCAGCTGCTGATCGCGCTGTGCAACACGTTCCTGACCGCGATCGGGCTCTACTTCCTCGGCCTGACCGAGAACATGATCTTCTTCTCGACGATCGTGTTCTTCTGCAGCTTCATCCCGGTCGCCGGCGTGTTCTTGAGCTCGACGCCGATCGCGCTCGAAGCCCTGTCGGTCGACGGCGGGGGCGTGCAGCTCATGATCCTCTCGATCGTGATGATTCTGATCATCCACTTCGTCGAGGCGTACTTCCTCAACCCGAAGATCTTCGGCCACCACCTGCACATGAACGCCGTGCTCGTCCTGATCGTGCTGACGATCGGCGGCAAGCTGTTCGGGGTGTGGGGTCTCATCTTGGGACTGCCGGTCGTGAACTACTTTTTCGGTCATGCGATTCGACGACGCGATCGACCGAATCCAGACGCGGCGGCCGCCGCGTAGCCGAACGAGCGGCTGGACGAATCGCCTGGATGGTGTTGTATTCACCAGACGCTCCCATGACTCCGATCCGCACCTTGCTCGCCCTGACCGGCCTCTGCGCCGGTCTGTCCGCCAGTCTTTCCGCACAGGCCATCACGTCCCCGAACGGGATGGACACCGTCGAAGGCAACTCGTCGCACTCCGTCATGTTCGGAGCGATCGACCGCCGCTTCCAACAGATCGACGGCTCGCTGGTCGGCACCGGCCCCCGCTCGCTGTCCTCGATGGCACTGCGTCGGGAAGGTGACCTCGCGTCGGCGACGTCCACCGCGCGCACCGTCGACATCACGGTCGTGCTCGCGCACGGCGACACGGGCGCGATCAGCCCGATCTACGCCGACAACTATCTCGGCGCCGCGACGACCGTCTTCGCGACGCAGACCGTCAACCTGCCGGACTGGACCGCGCTGGCTGCGGGTCCCGCACCGTTCGACTTCGTGATCCCGTTCGACACGCCGTTCTCGTTCAACGGCACGGACGCACTGATCACGGACCTCACGATCACCAACTCGTCGTCGCAAACGGCCGTGATCATCGACCGCCAGGTCGGCACGAGCCCGTTCTCGGCGGCCTACGGCGTGCAGACCGCGACGGGCTGCACCGGCGGCGGACTCTCGCAGCCGTTCGAGGGTCACCTGACCGCGTTCAACTGGGGCCCGAACCATCCGTTCCTCGGCCAGCGCCTCGTGATCTCCGGTGGCGGCGCCCAGGGTGACACCGGCGTCGCCGCGAACGTCTGTCTCGACAACCCTCCGATCCCGTTCCCAGGCCTGCTGTGCGCGCCGTACCTGTTCGACCTCATCGTCAGCTTCCCGATGGGTGCGACCGGCCCGACCGGCTTCACCTCGGACCTCACGATCGACGTCGAGTACAACCCGCTCCTCGAGGGCGTCGCGATCGCGCTGCAGCTACTGTCGATCGACCTGACGCAGCCGGGCATCCCGGTCCTGCTCAGCGACGTGAAGAGCCTCGTCATGCCGACGGCCGTCACCGCGCTCGACTGCCACTACCTCTACTCGGGCCCGACCTCGCCGTTCGGCACGGTGTTCCCGAACCGCGGCGTCGTCTTCGAGTTCCTCTAAGGACTCGCCGCTCCGCCTCGTCGGCGCCGCCGAACGGAACCACGCGCTCCTTCCGCGCCCGAGTTCCGTTCCGGTTGCGGCCATGATTGCCGCCTAACTTCCCGGGCTCATCGCCCCGGGCCCTTCATGTCCTCGCAGACGAACGGGCACCAACCCCTGCCCTAGCTCTGGAGAACCATGAAAACCTCCCTCTACGGGACCTGTCTGTACGGACTCGTCCTGCTGTGCGCGCCCGTCGTCGCACAAAACACCACACGTCTCGGATTGCAAGGCGACGCGGTCGCGACCACGGCCGGCGGCTGGGTTGCCCCCGCCGCGCACCCCGGCAATCCGTTCTCGGTCAACGCGCCGACGCAGTACCAGATCGACAAGCAGAACCTCGGCAAGGCTCTGTTCTGGGACGTGCAGCTGTCGACCGACGACACGATGTCGTGCGGGTCGTGCCACGGCTTCGGCACCGGCGGCACGGACGGCAGGCCCGCCGGGCAAGCGTCGCAGTTCGGCGCGCCGTCGCTCGGCGCGTTCGGCGTGATTCCACAGTCGCGCGTCGGCGCGAATACGATCTATGGCTTCAACGCGCCCAGTCAGGAGACGCCGTCGGTCACGCCGTTCCACACGCCGACGATGGTCGGTGCCTACATGAACCGGCAGCAGCTGTGGCAGAAGAACGCGAGCAACGTGTTCAACTTCGCCGGCGGCTCGTTCAACAACTGGTCGTCGCTCGAGTCGCAGGCTGCCGGACCACCGACGAACCAAATCGAGATGGCGCACCAAGGCCTCGTCTGGAGTCCGAACCAGAACGGCGCCGGCCCGCTCGAAGACAAGCTCGGCGCCGCCGCGCCGCTCGCGACCGTCGTGCCGGGCTCCGTGCCGGCGAGCATCCCGACCGCGTGGCTCACGATGAGCTACGACGCCGTGTTCGATCAGGTTTTCGCCGCCGATCCGAACCCGGTGATCAACGCGGCGAACGGCGCCACGCGCGTGCGTGTCGCGATGGCTATCGCGAGCTACGAGCGGACCCTGGTCCCCGACCAGGCGCCGATCGACACGAACACGATGACCGCGCAAGAAGTGCAAGGCTTCAACATCGTGCGCAACAGCGGCTGCTTCGTGTGCCACTCGATCTCCGGGAATCCGCAGCTCGTCAACACGGGCACGCCGAACTCCAACGGCACGCTCGTCGACCGCTGGGACAACCTGATGTCGGACGGCAACCTGCACGACATCTTCGGCTTCGGGAATCCGAGACAGGTTCCCGGCGGTGGGGTGAAGACTCCGACGTTGCGCAACCTCGCGCTGCGCCGGCGGTTCTTCCACGACGGGCGCGGCCGCGTCGTCGGAGGCGCCGCTCTGAACACGCTGCCCGACATCGTCGACTTCTACGACATCGACCAGAACCCGCTGAACGGCGGACTCGGCGGCGTGTTCGAACTCAACGGCTCCGGCCCGAACAACTCGCTGACGACGAACGAGCGCAACGCGGTGATCGCCTTCTTGGGCAACGCGTTGACCGACCCGAGGCTCGTCGCCGGCACGGCGCCGTTCGACTCGCCGCAGCTCTACCACACGCTGCTGCCGTTCGAGTCGCTGCACACGCGCCCGGCCACGCCGGCACCCGCAGGATGGCAACCGCGCATGATCGTCGAGACGCCAGCGAACGTCCCGAAGGTCGGCGGCCCGACCGAGTGGAAGCTCGGCGTCAGCAGTCGTAACGCGACGACCGGCCCGCTGATGCCGGCGGGTAGCGCGGCGCTGCTCGCAATCGACGTGTTCGACAACCTCGGCGGACCGCTCCACCTGCCGAACCCGATCCTGCTCGGATCGTCGGCGGTCACGCCGCAGGGCTTCGCGACGATCAACGCTCCGGTGCCGCTCAGCCTCGCGCTGGTCGGCGTGATCGCGAAAGCGCAGTGGGCCGTCGTCGATCTCGTGACCAGCCAGATCGGCTGGTCCGAGGCCGCGACGATCTTCGCGTTCTGACGAACTGGGCTCGGGCGGCGCGTCGCGCGCCCCCGAGCCCGATCCGCATCAGCTCGGATAGCCGGAGGCCGGCCACGCGCGGCCTCCGTCGTCGAGGACCGCCAGTTCCCGGCAGCCGTGAGACGCGAGCTCGGACGTCTGCAGGTAGACGGTGAACGATTCGCCGGCGGCGAGGGTGCGACTCGCAAACTCGCGGCTGGCGCGCTCCCGCTCCCCTCCCACCGTGGCCGCCGCACGGTCGGCGAACGGCGTCGGAAACGCGCGCGCACCGCCACGACTCTCGACTGCGGCCAGCTTCATGATCTGCGTGCCGGCGTTCCCGATGCGAAGACTGACGACCTCGCTCCCGTCGTGCGACGCTTCGACGACGAGCGGACCCTTCCCCGAGGAAATCCCCACCGCGGCGAACAGCCAGTGGATCGCACGTTCGAACGCGTTGTCGACCAGGATGGTTATCGACGCGAGCGCCAGGGCGAGGACACCGAACACGACATACCAGATCATCACGTGACTTCGACCGGCGAGAACTGTGGGTTGCCGTTCCTTGCGTCGATCCGGCGCAGGATTCAACGCCGCCGTCGAGGTTGATTCAGAACGATCCGAGCACGCCTTCCCCGCCGTTCGAAGCGAGCAATCCGAGCGGATTGGCGCCGACCTCGACGGCGAAACCCTGCTGGTAGAAGCTCGTGCCGATCAAACCGGTCGCGGCGAGCGGCAGGTTCAGCGACAGCACCGCCGCGCCGCCCGGATTGGCGAAGCCCGTGACGACCTCGTGGCTGGACAACATCGCACAGCCGGTCGCGCCGATCGCGGTGAGGTCGAGCGGGAACGGTGAGCCGGCATCGAACCCGATCGCGATCCACGCCGAACCGGTGGCTGGAATGTTCGCGAGCACGACATCGAACGTCGTGCCGAGCACGGGTCGCGTCGATGCCGACAGCGAAGGCGCGCCCGAGGCTCCCGCACAACCCGCACCGAACTCGAAGAACTGTGCATGCCCCACGGGGTCGTACTCCCACGTCTGATCGGTCGTGAACAGCGGAGGCTCCTGTCCCCCGAACTTCACGACTCGGTTCCGCCCCGAATCGTACGCGAACGCGCCGTACAGGCCCGTCGTTGTCTCCGGCCGAGGGTCTTCGACCCACGTGCCGTTCGTCAGCAGCCACGTCCCCACTCCGAAGAGGCCACCCGTGACGAACATCGAAGACCGCGCACCTGTCATGAACGCGCCATCGAGCGGACCGGGACCCGGGGGAATCGCCGCATCGATGAGAGTCCACGAGACGCCGTCCCATTCCCAGTGATCGCCGACACCAACGGGGATGACGGCGCCACCCAGCATCTCGATGTTTCCGTTCGGCTTCGTGATCATCGCCTGGTCGAACCGTGCCGCAGGACCACCTGGCAAGCTCGTCCAGTTCGTGCCATCCCAGGCCCAGGCGTCGGCGAACGGAGGCGGCCCGCCGAACGCGAGGCTCGTGGTCCCGCCGAACAGCACCGTCGTGCCGAGCACCGAGGAATACGCCATGCGATGCGACATACGCGCCGATGGCGACGTCGCGGGGAACCGCTGCGTCCAGTCGTTCCCGTCCCACTCCCACGTGTCGTCGTAGAGCGTCTGTGACGTCGCTCCGGATCCACCGAACAGCACCGTCACGCCACGGACGCTGTCGTATGCCATGTCCATGATCCCACGTGGCGGCGGACTGCTGGCCGAGAAGCGCTGCGTCCACGTCGTGCCGTCCCATTCCCACGTGTCGCCGAGCGGCGAGGAGCTCCCGAACCCCCCGAACATCACGGTCACGCCGCGCGCTTCGTCGAACGCGAGCCCGGCGCGCTCACGCGGTGCGGGACCGACTACCGCGCCGATGAACGACCAACCTTGGGACGGAGCGAGCGTGCAGAGAGCGTGAACGGCGACGCACGTGAAGAGAGCGATTCTCATGGGTACCCTTTCCGAAGGTCCTCATGTTAGCCGCTCAACGCCACCAGCGGTGACCACACGCCCGACATTCAGATCGCGCGCGAAACGGCCCGATCGGGAAGCCGAGGAACAGCACGGCCAACACGCCCCAGCGGATCCCGAGACGACAGTCGGCCGAGCGACACTCGGGACAGCGCCCCACCGCGCCGCGACTCTCCGCGATGCGGTCCAGGATGCGCTTCGCGCGGTCGACGTCCCGCGCGGCGACCGCGACACGGGCCCCGCCGATCATCGGGACCCACAACGGCTGGAGCGTCGTGATGTGGTCGTCGAGCACCGCGGCCGGAATCCCCGCCGAAGCGAACCGGAGCTCGACCAAGTGGGCATCGAGCGGGTTCGCGAACGTCTCGACGGTCACCAAGTCGGTCGCGGCCATGGCGCGCCTACGCCGACCGGTCCCGGAGAATTCACCGGTCGAGAGCGTGACCGCAGTACAGACAGTTCGCGCGTTCGCCGCGGGCCTTGCGACCACAGCCGGCACACGTCGCCTCCGAAGTCCCCATGCGACCGTCCGCGACGCCATCACGCAGATCGATCTCCTCGATCTTCTTGTCGAGGTCGGCCTCCTCGAGACCGTGCCGTTCGGAGAGCAGCTCCCACAGCGCGCGATTGACGAGAACGATCTTGTCGATCGCAGACCGCAGTTCGACGCTGACGGTCGTCAGGTCGCGCTCGAGACGAGCGGCTTCACGCGTGCCCTCGGCGGCCTTCCGCTCGACGCCGCGGATGACTTGCTGCTGATAGAATTCCCAATGCATGCGGGGCTCCTCACGAGTTTCGAAGGCCGCCGCGTTCTCCCGGCGGCCGCGGCTATTCTCCCGCCCCGGCTCGCCTGCTCAATCGTTCTCGACGAGCTCCAGCGCCCGGTACGTCACCATCCGAATCACCCGATCCCCGGTGCCGAGGAGACGCTCGGTCAGGTAGGGCATCTCCGCGATCGCGGCCGCGATCTGCCGCGCGTAGGCATCCTTGTACGAATCCCGCCAGTTGCCGTCCGCGTGATCGTGGAACACGTGGCACATCTCGTTCAGCAGGTGGCTGAGCGCCGCGTTGCGATCGGCGTCGTCAACGAGCTCGTATCGGACGCGCATCGAACCGTCGTTCCGGGGGTGCTGCCATTCGTTCGCCATCTGCGATGCGAGTGCAGCCCCTATCCGGAGAGCTCGAAATGGGAGCGATGCTCCAACGCGTAGAGGAACGCGCGCGTGAAGATCTCGTCGCCGCACGCGAAGAACTCCGGCCCGAGGTCTTGTAGCGCCGCGTCGACCGAGTCGTCCATGGCCGCCACGCGCGCCGCGTGATCCGACGGCGGGCCATCGTCACCGAACGCGGCATCCGCGCGCTGCATCACCGAGGCTGTCTTCTCGGCCCCGATCGTCCGATAGACGCGAAGCCAATCCTCGAACTGCTCGGCCTCGAACGAGGCATAGCATGCGGACAGACCGCCATTGCAGATCCAGTTGTAGGAGTAGCCCGCGATCCAGACGAACCACTGTGGCTCCGTGAGTCGGTGTCCGGGCTTCTCCCAGAGCTCCATCGCAACGTCCAGGGGGTCGTGCTCGAGACCGCGGAGTTCGCAGAGGGCGGCCGCAGCCACGACCGACTCCGGACACGCTGCCCCGCGCGCGATGCACTCGACGGCTTCGACGATCTGTTCGTCGTTCCACGCGCGGAGAACGGACCGCAGGAACGCGAGCGGATAGCCAGGATCGTCGGACCGCTCTCGCAGATGGTCACGAACTCGCGCGACACGATCGTCGAGACTCTCGGGCGGGGGCGCGTCGAACGAGTGGGTCATGCACGCAAGCTACGCGGACGCTTCGACTCGGTGCCCTTCGATTGCATCCTCCCTGTCCCACAACACCCGATAGTTCGCCTCGAACGGCGGCTGCATGACGTCGAGGTACCACGTGCCGAGTGCCGGGCAACCCGGCAGGTACTGCGGCAACGCCGCGATCACCTCGAGGAACCGCGGGACGTCTTCGGTGAACTCGAACGCCGAGCCGTCCGCGCGTCGAAACCGAACGCAGATCTGATCGATGGTCGTCAGGTCCCGCTTGAACACGGACACCTGAGTCACCTCGTCCCAGCGAACCGTCGAGGTGCCGACCTCCGGACGCATCGTCAATCGCGACGCAATGAGCTCACAATCGTCGAACGCGACATTCCAAGACTCCTGCGGTTTTGAACTCCATTGTTCACGGAGCTTCAGCCATTGGCGCTTCCACCATCCGAGCGTGTGCTTCATTGGGCCGACTTCCTCTCGTGGCCCATGCTACCCGAACGGCGGCGTTATGGGTGCAGCGTGCGGGGTGGAACTCTTCCTTACATGGCACCTACCCGTGTGCGGCGCTCAGGGCACTCCTCACGCATCGAACACGTCCTCGAGGGATCGGGCTTTCAACAAGCGCTCGGCCCAAGTCGCCAGCTCGGCGTCTCCGGCCTGCTCGACGCGCGACGCGAAACGGTCGAGCGCGTCCGGAAATCGAGCGCGGAGCAGGCGGAGGAAAAGCTCGGCTTGCCCTTCGTTGCGGCCCTCTTGCCGGCCCTGCTCGAGTCCCTCCTGGCGTCCCTCGTCGCGGAACTTCTCTTTCAGAAAATCAATCATCGTGAAAACCGGGCTTTCCATCGTCGGATCGACCTCGATGCGCAGGAACTGACGAACGCGCCCCACCGGCACGTCGCGCACCTCCATGATATAGGACAGCAAGGCCGTGAGCGCCGCGACGCCGCCCGGCGCCTGCGCGATCGAGCGAAGCGCATCACCCCACAGCGCGAGCTCGGCGAGAATGTCCGGACTCTCGCGGACACGCTTCAGGCAGAACAGAACGACGCGGGCGAACACGCCGGCGCGCCGACGCCTGAGCGACTCGGGCGTCTCCGCGGCCAAGTCGTCGATCAGGAACGGGCATCTGGGCTGATACGGTTCGAAGCGTTCGCGCTCACTAGGCGGAACAGCGATGAGGTCGACCAACTCGCGCGGCCCGCTCCACGGCCTCGGCCCGTGGTAGACCACGACCGTGAACACCGCCGGCAACTCGAGATTCGGCGATTCGCGGCGATGCCGCTCCCAGATCCGCATCGTGTAGATCAAGACCTGCAATGGCGTCCAGAGATCCAGCGTGCTCTTGTGTTCCAGCAAGCAGTAGAGCAACACTCGCTTGGATCCGTAGGTCGCCGAGAAGAGCGGGTCGGCATGTCGATCTCGCAACTCTTCGTCGACGAAGCTGCCCGGCTCGGATCGGAGGCTGCGCCAGTCGATCTCCCGGCTCACGGCCTCCGGCAAGACGTGACAGAACTCCGCCGCGGCCTCGCTCGGCACCGAGAACACCTGCTTGAACAGAGCGTCGTGCGGGGACTGCATCGCCATCGGGGGAATGGGCGATGCGGATTCCGCGTGGGATTCGCAGAAGAGTCAGGGCGTCAAGTTCGCCGCGCTCCGGAACGACACTGGCACGTGTGCGCAACCCGAGATCTAACGCGCACGCAGCGTCGCACGGACTTCCACAGGCCCCTCTCGATCGGCGGGAACACGCACATGGAAGCGCGCTCGCTTGCGATCGCGCGACGAGACCACGAAATCGTAGCCGATGTCGAGGAACGGCACGATGAGCGTGACGATGCCGTTCTCATCCGTCCTCGAGTATTTGGTTGGGAAGGCCAGCGCCGACGCCATGTCGCGCGCAACCGACAACACGTCCGACGGAATCTCGACGGCGCCTCGCGCCATTGTGACGTAGCCCGCGGAATGGTCCGCGAGGGGGGAACCATCTTCGTCCGTCACTCGAAACCCGACTCGGTGTCGGGGATCGAGTCGGATATTCACAGCTGTGTCATCGGCATCGACCACCGCCCAGCCCGCTCCTTCGGAATCCGCAGCGAACACGAAGATGCGGTCGGCATCGCCCACAAGGACCCGGGACCTCCCGCGCCGATCGGTGTGAACGCGGACCGGGACGTGTGGGCGACTGCGCGTGACCTGGCGCAACGGATCCAACGGAATCAACGGCATCAACAGGACCGAGACCGACCCGGGGGGCGCACCATCCCCGCCTCGAATCGTGACGTCGACCGAACGCAACCGATCAAGCCGAACCTCGCCGATGTCGTGCGGCTCCCCCGGCCGCTCCGCCGCGAGTATCGCGAACTCTGCGACCGGTGGGGAACGGGGATCATCGGCACTCAATTTGGCACGAAGCCCGGGAGACAACGCGGCGACGACTCGGAACGGATACTCGCCCACGCGACCCGGAATCGTGAACCCGCCGTCCTTTGCAGTGCGGAACACCCGTGGCTCGACGCCGAACCGACTGCCCCCGTCGCTCGTCCCGATCGATGCCTCGAGCAGCAGAGGTAGCGACGACACGGGCTGGTTCCCGATCCGGATGCGACCACGCACGGTCACACCTGGTCGCATGGACCGCTCGGTCTCCAGCGGATCCCCCTTTCGCCAGGAAATCTTCTGGATCGAGTGCTCTGCAAATCCCTCTGCGATCAAGCACGCTTCGTGGGGCAACCGCACGGCAGGATCTTCATTCGCGAACAGAACCGAGACGGAACCGTCCGCATCACTGCGCGGCGCGGCCCCCAGGATCGGGTCATAGCGCGGATTGAGCACGGCCCGAACGTTCGGCACTCCGTTCCCGGTCGCCGCATCGACGAACCGCATCCGCCGCACCTGGCGAGGCGGCACCCGGATCACGGCATCCGGCGTGCCCACGTCGCAGTTGGCACCCCAGCTGAACACGCGCCAGCCTTCACTCCAAGCATGGAGCTGCAAGCGCTTCCGTTCCGACGTCTTCGGTAGAAGGAACGAACCGTGCTCGTCGAGTTCGACCTCCTCGAACACGGTCAGGCCGGAGACTCTCGCGCCGACCATCCAGCGGACTGGCGCATGCCCCGTCCAGCTCTCGTGGAGTTCGACGCGAACTCGTCGCTGGAACGCGGGATCTCGCTCGTCGAGCAAAATCGGCGCGTTCGCGACACACCCTCCTCGGCTGTGCGTACGCCGATAGCGACCTCGCTCGTCCACGGGCCCGTCGGCCCACGCGACGTAACGGGCACCCTCCAGCAGCCGAGCGCGAAAGCGCCCTCGCTCGTCCGTCGTCACCTGGATGCGGTCCGTGAGCTTCTCGTCGAGCAAGTCACGATGGAGGCGATGGATCAGGTGCACAGTCGCGCCGGACCACGGTTCCCCACCCGCGTCGCGAACGATTCCGAATCCGGGCAAGCGAGATGCCGCTGGCGCACCGTCCTGCTGGGCATGAACCAGAGGCGCGCACAAGACGACGAAGGTCGAGATCTGGCGAAACACGGGTCGCCGAATTCTAGCGCCTCACTCCGCGTGGAACGTCCCGGCCGACTCCCACATCGCCTCGGTCCGGTCGATCCGCTCGCGCGCCTGGTCGCGCAGCTGTCCCGCGACCTGCGCGACGAGCAGCTCCGCGACCATCACCGCCGGGACCGAGCTGTCGAACGGACCGATGCCCGGGACGTCGAGCTCACACCAGTTCTCGGTCAGCGCCGCGAGCGGCGACAGGGGGCCATCGGTGATCGCGACGATGTCGATCCCACGCTCGGCGAGCGTGCGGGCCGCGGCCACGGAGTGCCGCCGGTAGCGCGCGAAGTCGAACACGACCGCGACGTCGCCCGAGGCCGCCCCGCTCAGGTCCCGCGCGCTCGAGTGCTCTTCGATCCAGTGCACCGCGGGCCGGATCATCGTGAGCCCGCTGTAGAACGCGCGGGCGCCCGCCTGCGAGGTCTCGCCGGACAGCACCCACACGTTCTGCGCGCCCACGACCGGGGCAGCGAGCCGGGCGAGTCGCCCCTCGTCGAGGGACTGGAATGCCTTGGCCATCGCGTCCTCGAGCGCGCTGCGCACGGGCTCGATCGCCTCGTCGAGGTGCCGGATTCGCTCGCTCGGGCGGGCCAGCTGATGCGTCATCACCTGCCGAACGCGCTGCTGCAAATCGGTGTAACCCTCGAACCCCAGCTTGGTTGCGAACCTCACGACCGACGGCCGGCTGGTCCCGACGCGGCTCGCGAGGTCCGAGACGGTCCCGAACGCGAGCAGCGTCGGATCGCCGAGCACGGCCTCGGCGAGGGTCCGCTCGGTCTTGGTCAGACGGTCACTCGCCGTCGCGATCAGGTCGGAAAGGAACATGGGGGTGGCGGTCTCTGTTCACCATGTTACATTTTCTGAGCCGAGATATCCATCCGGTTACAAGACGTCGGTCGGAACGAGACTTCGACCCGCGACTCCACCTCCCCCGCGCTTCCCTCCGAACTGACCCCATGACCACCGCCGAAACCCACATCCCCTCCACCCGCGAACAGGCCTTCCTCGACTCGGTCGAGAGCCCGAACTACGACCGTGGCGGCATCAACGGCCTGAAGCCGTTCTTCGACGGCAAGGTCTCGGACGAGTTCGCGACGCTCTACACCGCGGAAGAGCTTGAAGCGCTGCGCGCGCTGAAGGGCACCGAGCGCGACGTCGAGAAGCGGATGCCGGTCAAGCTGACGCGCCACTACTTCGAACTCGCGAAGCAGAGCGAGCCGATCCGTCGTCTCGTCAAGGCGAGCCCCGAGGAGACCGAGAACCTCGAAGGCTCCGAGGACCCGGGCAACCAGATGGACTACAGCCCGGTCGAAGGGCTGCTGCACAAGTACGAGATGGGCCTGATGTACGTCATCCCGACGTGCTCGGCGCACTGCCGATTCTGCTACCGCGAAGAGCTGATCGCTCGCAAGGAGATCACGCGACAGGACGGCACCAAGGCCAAGAAGGGCATGGCGCAGATCGACGAGATCACCGCCTACGTCCGTGAGCACAACCGCCTCGTCGAGGAGAATGGCGGCCGCCACCCCGAGTCGGGCCGCGAGAAGCTGCGCGAGATCCTGCTGTCGGGCGGCGACGCGATGGTCCTCAACAACGCCAAGCAGGCAGCGTGGTTCGGCGCGCTCGCGGAGTGCGGCGTCGAGACGATCCGCATCGGCACGAAGGAGATGGCCTTCTACCCCGATCGCTTCGACGACACGTGGCTCGCGATGATGGACAAGTTCCACGAGACCTACCCGGATGTCGGCGTGCGTCTCATGGTGCACTTCAACCACCCCGACGAGTTCCTCCTCAAGGACGCGGACGGCAACTACATCGAAGAGAAGTCCGGCATCCACAAGTGGCATCCGAGCACGTGGCGCGCGATGTCCGAAGTGCTGAAGCGCGGCTGGATCTGCGTCGAGAACCAGTCGCCGATCATCAAGCACATCAACGACGACCCGGACGCGCTCCGCATCATGCAGCGCGCCCTGAAGCGCGTCGGCGCAAACAACCACTATTTCTTCTGCGGCCGCGACATCGTCGCGCACAAAGCGTTCAACGTCTCGATCGAAGAGGCGTGGCGTATCCTCAACGACTCGCAGAAGGGCCTGTCGGGCGTCGAGGCGCACGCGCGCCTGTCGATCACGCACTACAAGGGCAAGACCGAGGTCGCCGCGGTGACCAACGAACCGATCCCCGGCGTCCCGGGGACCGAGAACGGCGTCGTGATCTTCAAGCTGCTGCGCAGCGCCGCCGACGCCCCCGACCGCGGCAAGGTCTGCATCGTCGGTCGCAACCCCGACGCGATCTGGTTCGACGGCTACGAGGATCGCGTGATCGTCGACGAGGCCGGTCTCTACGACTACACCCGCGTCAACCAACGGAAGTCATGATCGACAAGCAAATCGCCAGTGCCGCCGAGGCAGTCGCCGACGTGTTCGACGGCGCGACGGTCATGATCGGCGGCTTCGGCGAAGCCGGCAGCCCGATCGAGTTGATCCACGCGCTGATCGACCAGGGGTCGAAGGACCTCACGGTCGTGAACAACAACACCGGCAGCGGTGAGGTCGGCCTCGCCGCGCTGATCAAGGCCGAGCGGGTCGCCAAGATGATCTGCTCGTACCCGCGGACGCAGAACTCGACGGTCTTTCCCGAGCTCTACGCGTCCGGCAAGACGAAGCTCGAGCTCGTGCCGCAGGGCACGCTCGCCGAGCGCATCCGAGCCGGCGGCGCCGGCATCCCGGCGTTCTACACCGCGACCTCGGTCGGCACGCCGCTCGGCGAAGGCAAGGAAGTGCGCCACTTCGGCGACCGCGACTACGTCCTCGAGCACGGGCTGACCGCGGACTTCACCCTGATCAAGGCCAAGGCCGGCGACCGCTACGGCAACCTGATCTTCAACATGACCGCGCGCAACTTCGCGCCGATCATGGCGACCGCAGGCAAGGTCACGATCGCGCAGGTCGCGACCATCGTCGACGCGGGCGAACTCGATCCCGAAGTGATCGTCACGCCCGGGGTGTTCGTCAACCGACTCGTCCACGAGCCGAACCCTCAGTACGAATCGAAGCTCGTCGCCGCTGGAGTCAGCTACCCATGAGCGATCCTACGAAGATCGGTCTCACCCGCGAGGAGATGGCGCAGCGCGTCGCCCTCGACATCCCCGACGGCTCGTACGTGAACCTCGGCATCGGCATCCCCGAGCTGATCGCGCGCTACGTGCCCGAAGGCCGCGAGTTCATCTACCACACCGAGAACGGCCTGATCGGCATGGGCCCGTCGCCGGCCGAAGGCGAAGGCGACCCCGAGCTGATCAACGCCGGCAAGCGTCAGGTCACCGCGATCCCGGGCGCGGCGTACTTCCACCACGCCGACAGCTTCACGATGATCCGCGGCGGCCACATCGACTTGTGCGTGCTCGGCGCGCTGCAGGTCGCGCAGAGCGGCGACCTCGCGAACTGGTCGACCGGCAAGCCCGGCGCGATCCCCGCGGTCGGCGGCGCGATGGACCTCGTCGCCGGCGTGAAGAACATCTGGGTCATCACCCAGCACTGCACGAAGACGGGCGAACCCAAGCTCGTCGAGGCGTGCACGTATCCGCTGACCGGCGTCGGCGTCGTCACGCGCGTCTACACCGAGCTGTGCGTGCTCGACATCACCGACGAAGGGTTCCAACTCGTCGAGCTGAGCCCCGGCGTCAGCTTCGAACACGTCCAGGAGAAGACGGGCGCGAAGGTCCTGCCGATCGCGGCACCTGTAGAGAAGTAGCCAGTCGAAAAGTGACCCGTCGAGCAGTGAGACGATGAAGGCCCAAATCCAGAACCACAGCGCCGACCTCTACGAGCGCGCGTGCAAGGTCCTCCCCGGCGGCGTCAGCCGCAACACCGTCCTGCGGAAGCCACACCCGCATTACGCCGACTACGGCAAGGGCTGCCGAGTCTGGGACATCGACGGCGTCGAACGGATCGACTTCGCGAACAACATGGCGTCGCTGATCCACGGCCACGCGCACCCGGACGTCGTCGACGCCGTGTGCCGGCAGGTCGCGAGGGGCAGCGCGTTCACGATGGCGACCGAGATCGAAGTCGAGTACGCGGAGCTGCTGTGCAGCCGCAACGACGCGTTCGACAAGGTGCGCTTCGTGAACTCCGGCACCGAAGCCGTCATGGCCACGGTCAAGGCGTCCCGCGCGTTCACCGGCCGGCCCATGATCGCGAAGTGTGAAGGCGCCTACCACGGCCAGTACGACTACGCCGAAGCCAGCCAGACGCCGACCCCCGACAACTGGGGCGACCGCGCTCGCCCCAACGCCGTCCCGGTCGCGCACGGCACGCCGAAGTCCGCACTCGGCGACGTCCTCGTCGTGCCCTACAATGACTCCGAGCTCGCGCGCGAAATCCTGGATCAGCACAAGGACGAGATCGCCTGCGTGCTGATCGACCCGATGTCGCACCGCGTCGGCCTGCGCCCGGCCGAGGAACAGTTCATCGACGCGATGCGCGCGTGGACCCGGGAGAACGGCGCGCTGATGGTGTTCGACGAAGTCATCACGTTCCGCTCGGAGTATGGCGGCGCGCAGGAGTGGTATCCGAACTCCAAGCCCGACCTCACCGCGCTCGGCAAGGTCATCGGCGGTGGCTACCCGGTCGGTGCCATCATCGGCGACGCCGAAGTCATGGACGTCATGAACCCCCACGCGGACAAGCTGCTGTTCCCGCACTCGGGCACGTTCTCGGCGAACGCCGTGACGATGACGGCCGGCCTCGTATCGATGAAGCTGTTCGACCGGGCCGCAGTCGACCGCGTCAACGCGCTGGCGCAGCGCGCCGTGAAGGGCATCGAAGCCGCGATCGCACGCACCGGCGTGCCGGCCTGCGTGACCGGTGGCGGCTCGATGTTCCGCGTGCACATGAAGGCGAAGCCGCCGGCGGAATACCGCGAGGCGTTCCTGACGCCGGACGAAAACGCGCGGCTGCTTCGGCTACTCGACCACCTCTACGAAAACGGCTTCCTGATGATCAACACGTGCTCGGGCACGGTGTCGACGGCAATGAGCGAAGCGGAGATCGACGCACTCGTAGCGGCGATGGAAGAAGGACTCCGGAAGCTCGAAGCGAACTGAACGGCTCGCGCGAACTACCCGACAGCGTCCTCACGGCATCTTGATTCGGCGTCAACCGGGAGCACCGCGTGCGTCCAGCCGCCCCGGCCTCGTCCGAACACGATATGCTCGTCGCATGCGACGACTCGCCCTCGGGATCTGGGTAGCCACCGCTCTGCAATCGCTCGCGCCCAGTCAGATGACCTGGACGGAAGAGCCTTCTCCGGGGCTCGCGCGCAAAGCCGCGGACTTGGCCTACGATTCGGTACGCGACGTGTTCGTCTTGTTCGGTGGCGAGGACCTGAGCTACCCGCCCGTCCCGCTGGTGTCGACATGGGAATGGGACGGGGTGTCGTGGACGGAGGTGGACGACGGCTCGGGGGCACACCCCTCGCCGCGCGAGACGCCCAACGTCGTGTTCGACCCGATCCGCGGCGTGACGATGGTCGTAGGGGGTGCGAATCCCAGCCAGAGCAGCGACATCCGATCGGACTGCTGGACGTGGGACGGGAGCGCGTGGACTCAAGTCGCGGACTTCCCGTCGCCGTTGACCCCGGACGTCTGGGCCGACATCCGCGCCACCTTCGACCCGATCACCGGCGCGGTGCTGGCCATCGCGGAGACCTGGCCGTTCTTCGGTCCGCTGAGTCGCGAGACGTTCACGTGGGACGGCACCGTGTGGACGCGGGTCCACACGGGCGGGCTCGCAGTCGGCGACATGGTGTTCGAGGCGAATCTCGGGCGTGTCGTCATACCCGCGGACGGCGTGCATCACGAATGGGACGGCACGACCTGGACCCAGGTCGGCGTGCCTTCTTCGCCGAACCTGCTCCGCGCGCGCGTCGCCTATGACGAAGCTCGAGGACGATTGGTCCGCTTCGGCGGCAGCCTCCAGGCAGGCCCGCTTTTCGTGGGGTTCAACCCGGACGTGTACGAGTTCGACGGCACGTCCTGGACGGCGACCACGGCGATGGCGACCGGCCGCGAAGGTGCGGCGCTGGCCTACAACGCATCGACGGGCCTGCTGGTGATGTTCGGTGGCCGGACGATGCTCAGCGGTCCTCGCTCCGAGATGTGGGCTTGGAACGGTCTCATCGCATGGGTCGTCGACGAAGGCACGGGACCGGCTGCGAACTTCGGGTCGCACGCCCTCGTCTACGACGAGGCGCGTGACGAAGTCGTCCAGTACGGCGGCGACGACGGCCTCACCTGGACGCGACAGAACGGCACCTGGTCGATCGCCGACAGCGCCGGCGGCCCGGGCAACTACGGGTCCATGGTCTACGACGCGATCAACCAGCGAGTCCTCCGATTCCAGTCTCCCTCGCTGACCGGACAACCGTCCGAGCTGTGGAGCTGGAACGGCTCGTCCTGGCAACTGCAGCCGGCACTCCAGCCACTGCCCAACGTCTACGACTTCGCGATGGCGTTCGACAACAACCGCGGCGTGCTCGTGCTGCACGGCGGACGGCCGCCGGGCACGATCCAACCGGTCGGCCAGACCTGGGAGTGGGACGGCACCAACTGGACGTTGTTGCCCCAGTTGCCCCAGCCCGGCGCCGTGTACGACGCCGCGATGGCCTACGACCCCAACCTGGAGGCAATCGTGATGGCAGGCGGGTCGCTCGGCAACGGCGGCCTCGTGTCCGACTTCGTCTGGACCTGGGACGGCTCGAACTGGGCCTTGATGAACGACCGCATTCCGCCGCGCACCGAAGCCGGCATGGTCTTCGACCGCAACCGTCAACGCATGGTGCTGCACAGTGGGTACGACGACTACATCACGCTGCGGCGAGACACGTACGAGTGGAGCGGTTCCGGCCCGTGGGTCGAGCGCGCTCTCGACCTCACGCCGACCATCGGCAGCGCCATCGGCATGGTGAGTGACGCCACCGACGTCTTCACGGTCATCAACGGACAGGTCAAGCTCTACCGCCCGACGATCGCCTCGTCCGGCACCTCCCTCGGGGGCGGCTGTAGCACGGGAACGATGCTCAGCCTCCAGCCGAACCGGCCCGCGATCCTGAGCACGCCGAACTTCGCGCTCGAGGTCGACGGACTCACACCCGGCGCGTCCGGGTTCGTCGGGCTGTCGTTCGTTCCCGGCGCCGGGATCCCCTTCGGTGGCTGCGAGCTCCACCTTCTCGGACCCTGGGCCTTCACGGGGATGATCCAGGCCGACGGCAACGGCCAAGCCGTCCTGCCCTTGAACTTGACCCCGACGACCGCGGCCGGCATCACCGCGACCGTGCAGGCAGGGGAACTGTCACCCGGCGGCGCCTTGCTCGGCGTCCTGAACCTGTCCAACGGCTACCGGTTCACGGTCGGCGACTGATCGCAGACGGCCGCAAACCCACGCTCGCGCCGCCGTGGGCGAGCGTGCCGCAGCATGAAGACCGAGCTATCGGAACGCACTCCGAGTTGTCGTAGTTGGCCGAGCGACGAGACAGGTGACGCGCCTTTTTGCGTCGGTGCGCAACCGATTGCCGCTTTGGGACCTCCCTGCCATTGCCGATCTCGCCAAATCCCCTGACACTGATGGATATGGCCCACACCCCCTTCGTCTGCGCCGCATCGCTCATCCTCGCATCCTCGCTCTTCGCCCAAGGCGCCGACGGCTTCCGCCTCTACGCGCCACACGGGACGTCGAACACGTACCTGGTCGACACGAACAACAACGTCGTCCATACGTGGCCGGGCGTGCTCCCGCCGGGTAACGGCAACTACATCGAACCGGACGGCACGCTGCTCCGCTCCGAGAACATCCCCGGCGGCCCGCCGATCGGCGGTCGTGGTGGCGGCGTCACCCGCGTCGCGCTCGACGGGACGATGATCTGGGACTGGGAATACGCGGACGCCGACGGCTGGGCGCACCACGACGTCGAGCCGCTGCCAAACGGCAACGTGCTCGTGCTCGTCTGGGATCGCATGACCCAGGCCGAAGCGATCGACGCCGGCCGCGACCCCGCGACGCTACCGTCGCCGAACTGGCTACCCGACGCGATCATCGAGGTCGAGCAGACCGGTCTGACGACCGGGAACATCGTGTGGGAATGGCACATCATGGATCACCTGATCCAGGACTTCGACGCGACGAAGGCGAACTTCGGCGTCGTCGCCGACCACCCCGAGCTCGTCGACATCAACTTCCCGGGTGACACGCTGAACAACGGCGAGTGGAACCACTGCAACGCGCTCAGCTACTGCCCGACGCGCGACATCATCCTGCTCAACTCGCCGTTCCAGGACGAGTTCTGGATCATCGATCACTCGACGACGACCGCGGAAGCCGCCGGCCACACTGGCGGTAACTTCGGGAAGGGCGGCGACATCCTCTATCGCTGGGGCAACCCGCAGTCGTACGACCGAGGCACGGCTGGCGATCAGAAGCTGTTCTTCCAGCACGGCTCCAACTTCATCCCGCCGGGCCGCCCCGGCGCGGGCAACGTCGTCGTGTTCAACAACCGCGCAGGCACGCCGCTCGGTCAGAACTTCTCCTCGGTCGTCGAGATCGCGATCCCCGCAGACTTCACGCTGGCGCCGGGCGCCGCATGGGGTCCGACCGACTACGTCATGGAGTACTCGGATCCGGGCAACTTCTACTCGCAGAACCTCTCGAACGCCGAGCGCCTCGAGAACGGCAACACGCTCGTCTGCAGCGGCCGCGAAGGCCCCCGCTTCTTCGAGATCCTGCCCGACGGCGTGACGATCGTCGCGGAAACGACGCCGCCCAACGTCCCGGCCGCGCCGGGCTTCGTATTCCAGGTGAGCCACATCTCGCGCTCGCTCTGGAGCGACGCGACCGAGATCTCGGTCAGCGCCGGGGGCACCGCGAACTTCGACCTGATCGCGGGCAGTGAACACGCGGGTGACCAGTATCTGGTCCTCGGCTCCGCCGCGGGCACGACCCCGGGCACCGTCCTCGACGGCATGTTGCTGCCGCTCAACGTGGATGGCTACTTCCTGACGATGCTGTCGTTCCCGAACGTCTTCCCGTTCGTCAACACAACCGGCTTCCTCGACGCGAACGGCCGCGCGACCGCGTCGTTCACGCTGCCGGCCGGCATCCTCCCGCCGGAGGCCGCGGCGTTCGACTTCCACCACGCGTACGTCGTGCTGGACGCGGCGACTCAGGACGTCGTGCACACGAGCAACGCGGTGCCGCTCGACTGGGTGAACTGATCCCCGGATCCCCGAAGGGCTCGCGACGATCAGCGCACGCGGGCCTTCGGGTCGGCCGCTCGTGCGGCCCCTTCGGGCTTGCGCGACAGCGCCTTCAAGAACGCGACCAGCGCTTTCGCTTCATGGTCGCTGAGCTCGAGCGGCCGCATGCGGCGATCCAACGCGCGGTTAGCGTTGCCGCCACGCCGGTAGAACTCGACGACGTCCTCGAGCGTCGCGAGGCTGCCATCGTGCATGTAGGGTGCCGTCATCGCGAGACCGCGTAGCGTCGGCGTCTTGAACGCGCCGCGATCCCGCTCGTCCCCGGTGACGGCCATTCGCCCCAGGACGGGTTCTCCCCGGACCAGGCCGACGCCCGTGTTGTGGAACTTCTCGTCCGTGAAGTTCCCACCGGAGTGGCAGCGCCAGCATCGGCCCTTGCTCTCGTAGATCCAAAGCCCGGTCTTCTCGAGAGTCGTGACGTGCTTCGTCTCGGCCGCGCGGAACCGGTCGATCACGCTGTCGCCGAGCACCAGCGAACGCACGTAACTCGCGAGCGCACGCGCGAGTTCGTCTCGACCGATGACCGGGGCGCCGAGCTCCGCAAACCGCGTTCGATACGACTTCTGCTCGCTCACCCGGCGCAGCGCGCGCACGAGCTCGAGGTTCATCTCATTCGGATCCTCGATCGGCCGTAGCACCTGCTCGTCGAGAGTGTCGGTCCGGCCGTCCCATCGTTGCCTCGTGCTGAACGCGCGGTTGAACAGCGTCGGCGAATGACGCAGCGCCCGTCGTCCCTGCACGCCCCGCGGCAGCTTCTCCGGACTGGCAAACCCGTGCGCCGGGTTGTGGCAACTCGCGCACGACACGCTCTCGTCGACGGACAAGACCGGATCGAAGAACAGCGTCTTGCCGAGATCGATCCAGCCCTGCGCGATCGGATAGGTCGGCGGCTGATAGTCCGCGCGGACGAGTCCGAGCGGCAGCTCGTGCGGGACGTGCTCGGCGTTCCGGGGCACTTGCGCGGCCAGGGAAGCACTGACCAAGACGAGGACGCCGGCAGTGAGTCGCATCCCGCGAGTGTGGGCAGCGCACACGTAGACCGCAACCCTCGCGGCGCGGGCTCGTCGCGCAAACGACTGAACGCCAGGATCGGGTTCCCCGACGCGAAACGCGTACGAAAGTAGCCCTTCGCCGGTGCTCGCTCGGACCTTCGACCGGCCCTTCCGACCGACCGAAAGGTCAAGATCCGGTTAATCCCGGGCAAAGGAATCGCGATACACTGAAGGGCTACCCATGGGCAAGAAATCCAAGAAGCTCGATCGCAGCAACGGCAACGGTCGCAAGAAGTCGTCCAACGGCTCGGATTCCGCGCTCGCCGAGGAACTCAAGGAAGTCACCGAGACCATCGACGCCGCGCCCGAGGTGTCGCCCGAAGCTATCGGCAAGCGCTCGGTGATGGATGCCACGGCCGGCGCCGTCCGTTCCCAAGCCGAGGCCCTCACGGACGTCGCGGAACAGAGTCGGCCCGAGGGCACGACCAAGGTCAAGAAGCGACTCGACAGCCTGCTCAATGACGCCTCGATGGAAGACCTCGAGCTGATCCAGCAGGCGCTGCGCGCGCGGATCGCCGAAGGCGGTGGCAAGGTCCACCCCGACGAGGAGCTTTCCGACGACTGGCGGGCCGGCGGGTACCCGTACCGCAACAAGATGTCACGTCGCCGCTACGAGGCGCAGAAGTATCAGCTCCAGGTCGAGCTGCTGAAGCTCCAGGCCTGGATCAAGGAGTCCGGGGAACGACTGGTCGCCGTGTTCGAAGGTCGTGACGCCGCCGGCAAGGGCGGCACGATCAAGCGCTTCATGGAGCACCTCAACCCTCGTGGTGCACGAGTCGTCGCACTCGAGAAGCCGACCGACGCCGAGCGCGGTCAGTGGTACTTCCAGCGCTACGTCCGGCATCTGCCGACGTCGGGCGAGATCACTCTGTTCGACCGCTCTTGGTACAACCGAGCGGGCGTCGAACGCGTGATGAAGTTCTGCGACGACGAGGAATACGTCGAGTTCATGCGCCAGTGCCCCGAGTTCGAGCGGCACCTCGTGCGCAGCGGGGTCCACCTGACCAAGTTCTGGTTCTCGGTCAGCCGCGACGAACAACGCCGCCGATTCAGCGCGCGCGAAGCGCACCCGCTGAAGCAGTGGAAGCTGTCCCCGGTCGACATGGCGTCGCTCGACAAGTGGGACGACTACACGACGGCGAAGGAAGCGATGTTCTTCCATACCGACACGGCGGACTCACCGTGGACGGTCGTGAAGTCCGACTGCAAGAAGCGCGCACGCCTGAACGCGATGCGCTACCTCCTGCACCGCCTCCCCTACACCGGCAAGGACCGCGACAAGATCGGCCCGATCGACCCGCTGATCGTCGGCCGCGCGAACATGGTCGTCGACGCGCCCGAGTAGCGCCGCTCGCCGGCACACCCGCCCGCGCTCTCGCCCGCGCTGCGCGCCCGGCTCGCGCCCGCGAGCGCGAGCGCGCCTCCGCCCGGACCGCATCTCGCCCCCGCGGCCCGAGAGCCCCGGCCCGCGCCCGCTTCCCGCCCACCGCGGGCCACCACTTTTTCTTCGAGGAATTCAGGGTCGCGCCCACCCGACCTGCGCTGGAGGGGGATCCACACGAATCCCGCACTTCCGCGAAGCACGATGATGACCACTTTCCACGCCCTCCGTTTTGCCACCCCGCTCCTCTTCGCCGCGTCTCTCGCCGCCCAGCAGCCGGTCTGCATCGGCTTCGAGAACTTCCCCGCCGGCAGCGCCACGCCCCACGGCGACCGCGCGACCGTGACCGATCAGTACGACGTCTCGCCGTGGTTCGTGCGGTTCTCGCTGCCCGGTAGCCCCGGCGTCGACCCGATGCTCGCGGAGGTCGGCGGCACGATGGACGCCTACCAGGGCGTCTCCGGAACCGGCTGCGGCGCCAGCAATCCGACCGTCGCGGACATGCCGGTCCCCGGCCAAGGCCTCGGCTGCTTCGCGCTGACCGACGACTCCGACCTCACCAACGCGCGCCAGCTGCTGATCACGTTCCACGTGCCGTGCGACCAGGTCTCGATCGACCTCATCGACATCGATGGCATCGAAGAGTGGCGCGTCGTCGCCGTTCGTGCCGACGGCGCGACCGCGGTGACCGGCGGCGTCCAGACGGTTGCCGCTGGCGATCCCGGCACGGGTAGCGGCGTCGCGACGACGATCTCGTTCAACCCGGGCGAGCCGATCCACTATCTCTCGATCGAGCAAATCGCGAACACACCGACCGCCGGCTTCGCGCTCGACAACCTGTGCTTCTCCGTCGGCGGCCCGTCGGCGGCCTACGTGAACTACGGCAACGGCTGCGACAGCAGCACGGGCACGACGCTGACCCTCGGCGCATCCGCACCGCCGCGCGTCGGCCAGTCGATGAACATCGGTCTCACCGGCGCGCTCGACGGCACCCTCGGCGTGCTGTTCTTCGGCGCGATCGACCCGTCGATCCCGCTCGGTCCGATCGGTGCGCCGACCTGCAGGCTGCTCGTCGTCCCGTTCGCCCAGGTCGACGTCGTGACTTCGCCCGGTGGCAACGCCGTGGTCCCGCTCACGATCGCGAACGACGCCAGCCTGGTGGGTATCGCGTTCCGCAACCAGTTCGCGGTCATCGACCAGAACGCGAACGCCCTCGGCGTCACGCTCTCCGACGGCGGTGCCGCGCGGATCGGCATCCAGTGATCGACGCCCGGGGCGGCACGAATTGCTACAGTGCCGCCCCATGTTCCGCCGCCGACTCGCCGCGCTGCTGCTGACGCCCCTCGCCCTCGGCGAACTCCGCGCTCAGGTCGATTTGCGTACCCAGGTCGAACTGCGTACTCAGGCCGAAATCGAGCGCACCGACGTCGCGACGATGCAGCAGGCGCTCGACGCGCTGGCGCCCGAGCAGGGCTGGCTCGCGTTGCCTTCGGGCCTGCCGCAGGTCCTGTGGGACGACTACCAGGCTCGCTTCGGCCTCGCGCCTGAGGGCAACGAGCCGGACGCTGCGCGCGTCGGCCTTGGACGGCTCTTGTTCTTCGACAAGCGCCTGTCGCGAGACCGCACGCTGTCGTGCGCGAGCTGCCACGACCCGACGCACGGGTTCGCCGAACCTCGCAAGACGTCGGTCGGCATCGGTGGTCGGGAGCTCGCGCGAAATGCGCCGACCCTGCTCAACGTCGCACTGCAGCGCCGCTTCTTCTGGGACGGTCGCGCCGCGACGCTCGAAGACCAAGCCGCCGGGCCGCTGCTGAACGCCGCCGAGATGGGCATGCCGAGCCGCGACGCGGTGGTCGCACGCGTGCGCGAAGTGCCGCAGTACGTCCAACTGTTCGAGCTGGCCTACGGTCGTGAGCCGACGTTCGACGATGTGACACGCGCGCTCGCGGCGTTCCAACGCACGCTCGTGTTCGTCGACGCACCGTTCGACGAGTTCTGGGCCGGCGAAGAGGACGCGATCTCGGCGGACGCACGCAAAGGGTTCGAGCTGTTCTCCGAACACTGCCATTCGTGCCACCTCGTCAGCCTGCGCGCGCCATCGTTTTCGGACGGCAACTTCCACAACGTCGGGATCGGCACCGACCGCGTCGATCACAAGAAGGTGGCCCGGGCTGCGTTTCCGAAACTCCGCGCGCTGGAAGACGGCACGGGCGACGTCGATCTCGCCACGATCGTCGGCGAACACGGAGAGCTCGGCCGCGCCCTGATCACGAAGATCGAATACAACGTCGGCGCATTCCGCACATCGCCACTTCGGAACGTCGCGTTGACCGCACCCTACATGCACGACGGCTCGCTCGAGACGCTGTGGGACGTCGTCGACCACTACAACCGCGGCGGCATCGAGAACACGTGGCTCGACCCGCGCATCACGCCGCTCGAACTGTCCGACGCACAGGTCGATCAGCTCGTCGCGTTCTTGTTCACACTGACGGACCGACGGCTTGAGAGTCAGAACGAGAAGGCGCTGCGGGCTCAACGACAACTTGCGGAGTCGCGACGGGACGCGCCGAAGTAGCCGCGCGGCGAATCCCGCGCATCATCCCACGGAACACGAAGCCGTGGAGAGGCAGCACCGCATACCAGTAGGCGAGCCCCATCAAGCCACGGGGCTTGAACCTGGCAGTCTGCGCCAGGCGCGCACGACGACCACCGTCGAGAGGTTCGACGAGGAACTCGAGCGTCGCAACGCCCGGGAGCTTCATCTCGGCGACCAGTCGCAGGACCCGGCCGGGCTCGACCGCGGTGACGCGCCAGAAGTCGAGCGCTTCTCCGTAGGCGACGCGCTGCGAGTGGCGGCGACCACGTCGCAAGCCGGGACCGCCGACGAGCTTGTCCATGAGCCCGCGCAGCTTCCAGAGCCAGTCGCCGGCATACCAACCGTGACCACCGCCGACGCGACACACGGCGTCGAACACGGCGGTCGGTGAGGCGTCGATCTCGATCTCTCTCGGATCCTCGAAGACCGTGCCGCCCGCCCAGTCGGGATCGCCAGGAATCGCGCCGGCGTCGGACCAACGCGTCTCCACTTCGTCGGAGTCGACCTTGCCGAGCGCCGCGGAGATCGCCGCGCGCACGGAGAACAGCGGCCCTGGCATCAGTTCCATGGCCCGGCTGTCACGGCACACGACTTCGTTGCGCAATCCTTCGGCCAACGGTCGCGCGATCTCCTTGCTGATCGGCGTGACGAGGTGGATCCACAGTGAGCTCAGACGCGGCGTCAACAAGGGCACCGGCACGATCCAACGGCGCGGCAGCCCGCGGATCTCCGCCATGAGCTGGATGATGTCCGCGTAGCTCGCGACGTCCGGGCCACCGATGTCCAGCGTCTGTCCGATCGTCGCAGGCTCGTCGAGGCATCCGGTCAGGTAGCGCAAAACGTCGCGCACGGCGATCGGCTGACACTTCGTCCGCACCCATCGCGGCGTGATCATCAGCGGCAGGCGATCGACGAGGTATCGCAGGATCTCGAACGACGCGGACCCCGCACCGATGATCATCGCAGCGCGGAAGACCGTGACCGGCACGGTCGCCGATGCGAGCGCTGCTTCGACCTCACGGCGCGAGTTCAGGTGGTCACTGAGGCGCGGACCGGTTTCGCCGAGGCCGCCGAGGTAAACGATGCGCTCGAGCGCGGCCGAATCGGCGGCGCGCGCAAACGTGCGGGCGAGCTGATTGTCCACGTCGGCGTAGCGACGTCCGGCAGACAGCATCGAGTGCACGAGATAGTAGGCTGCTCCACATCCGTTCATCACGGCGCGCAAGCGCCGCTCGTCTGACAGATCACATTCGACGATCTCGACGTTGGGGTGCGCATACCACGAGCGGTGCTCGAGCTTGCGAGGGGCGCGCACGACGCAGCGGACGCGGTGTCCGGCCTCGAGGAGGCGGGGGACGAGGCGACCGCCGATGTAGCCGGTAGCGCCGGTGACGAGGACGGGGCGCTGGGTGGTCATGCGGGCAGGCGTTCGGGATCGTTCACGTGGAGGGTTTTCGCCAGACCACCCCCCTCCGGATGCAGCCGGAACTGACTGGCTTCGGTGGGCATACCCATCTACGACCCTTCAAAACAAGGGGTTACGTCGCCCCGAGCCCCGTGCCCATCGAACCCAGCCAGATCCTATCCGGCACCAGCGCTGACGACGACGACCCGGTCCGGGTGGAGATGGATCTCCGCCACCCGCCGCACGTCCTCCGCCGTGATCCCCCGCACCAGCCCCGGGAACTCCCGCAAGTAGTCGAACCCCAGCCCGTACCGCTGCGTCCGCACCGCGAACGACATCAGGTTCGCATTGCGCTCCAAACCGAGCACGAACCCGCCCGCCAGGGCCTCCTGCGCAACGTGCACCTCGTCCGCCGTCGGAACCTCACGGCGCACCGACTCGATCTCCTCGAGGAAGCCGTCGATCGCGCGATGCCGGTGCTCGGCCGAGGTGCCGATGTAGGCGCGGAACGTCCCGACCTCCTCACCCGCGTTGCCGGTGATCGACGCGCCGACCGAGTAGCAGAGGCCGAGTTCGTCGCGGAGCTTCTTCGGGATCCGCGCCGTGAAGCCCGCGCCGGAGCCGAGCACGTTGTCCATGACGAGCAGCGAGTAGAAGTCCGGATCGCCGCGCCGGATTCCCGGGTGCCCGAGGTAGACGTGCACCTGCTCGCGCTTCATCGGCAGATGTATCTGTCGGCTGACTTCGGGCATCTCGGGAGCGGCGTGCTCGCGAACCGCGCCCGGCTCTCCGCGGAAGTCGCCAAACGTCCGCTCGAGGAGATCGAGGCTCCGTTCGAGCTCGAAGGGGCCGGCGACGACGACGAACGCCTTCGCCGGTCGGAACGCGGCGGCGTGGAATCCGCGCAGCGCGTCGGGCGTGAACGATTCGACGGACTCGCGCGTCCCGTACGACGGGCGGCCGTACGGATGCGCACCGTAGACCTCGCGGCGGAATCGCTGCCCCGCCACCATGCTCGGCTCGGCGAGGTCCGCTTCGATCTCGGCAATCGTCTCGCGCTGGATGCGCGCGACGTCCTCCGGGCGGAAGCCCGGACGCAACGCGACGTCCCGCACCAGATCGGCGGCGGCCTCGACCTGGTCGGCCGGGCACTGGATGCGGGCACCGGTTTCGCTCGAGCTCAACGACCCGCCGATCGACTCGACGGCCTCGGCGAGCCCGACCGCGCCGAGCGCTTCGGTGCCCTCTTCCAGGCACGCTCCCATCAGGCTCGCGATGCCGGGCTGATCGTCGGGTTCGTCGAGCTGGCCGGTGTAGAACGACGCGCCGATCGCGGTCGTGCTCACGCCGGGGTTGCGGATCGCGATCGCGGTCATCCCGTCCTGCAGCGGGCGCTCGGCGAGCTCGATGTCGATGCGGCGCTCGCTCATGAACCTCTCCGCTTGTCGAGCCGGACCGAGGCCGGGCGCGGCGCCTTGCGGGCGACGCGCCCCTTCTTCTTGGCGACCGGCTTCTTGGAGACCTTCTTGGCAGCTGCCTTCTTCTTCGCAGGCTTCTTCTTCGCGGCAGGCTTCTTCTTCGCAGGCGATCGCGGTGCGGGCCGCGGTTCCGTCGTCATCGCATCCGCAGCTTCGGCGACGCCGGTGAACGAGACATCGGCCTTCTGCTCTTCGGGAAGCGACCAACCGGCCGCCCACGCGTCCTTCGCGAAGTAGCGCGCGGTCGCCGCCTGCACGTCGTCGGGACCGATCGACTCGTAGGTCGACTCGACGTGACGAAGCATCGAGTAGCCCTCGTCGGTCGAGCTCTCGAAACGGCCGAGCTTCAGCGCGGTGCCGAGCGCGGTCTCGTCCTCGAACAAGAACGACGCGCGGATCTGAGTCACCGCACGCGTGACCTCTTCCTGCGTCACGCCGCCGTCGATCATCCGGCCCAGCTCCTCGCGAATCGCGCGCTCGGCCTGCGCCGGCTTCACGCCGGGCAGCAGCTCGGCGTAGACCCAGAACAGTCCGGGATCGAGGCGCACGTCGTTGTGCACGCCAACGACCGACGCGAGCTCGCTGTCGATCGTCATCCGACGGTTGAGACGCGAGCTCTTGCCGTGGCCCAGGATCTGCGCAACGACGTCGAGCGCGAGGTCGTCCGGTTCGCCGATGCGGCACGTGTGGCACGCGAACGCGATCCGCGTCAGGTTGCCGGGCGCGTAGACGAGCGTGCGGCGCTCGCCCTCCTGCGCCGGCTCCGCGATCACGGGCTCGCGGTCGTGCGCGCGCGGCATCCCGCCGAACAGCGCGCGAATCCGTGCTTCCGTCGCGGCCCGGTCGAACGCGCCGACGATCACGAAGAACGCACGGTTCGCGCCGTAGTGCTTGCGGTAGTAATCCCGCATGCCGTCGACGCCCAAGCGCTCGAGATCCTCACGCCAACCGATGATCGGCCGCTGGTATGGATGCCGCTGGTAGGCAACCGCCTCGGTCGACTGCCACAGCGCCGACCACGGATCGTCGAGCCCCATCGAGAGCTCCTCGAGCACGACGCTCTTCTCCGCCTCGAACTCGGCCGGCTCGAACGCGCATCCGGTCATCCGGCTCGCCTCGATCTCGAGCGCGGTCTCCCAGCGATCGGCGGGGAGCGAGAAGTGGTAGCACGTGTTGTCGTAGTCGGTGAACGCGTTGTTGCTTCCACCCATCTTGCTCGTGAGCAGGTCGATCTCGCCCTTGGCGTATCGATCCGTGCCCTTGAACATCATGTGCTCGATGAAGTGCGACAGCCCGGACTCACCGGTGCGCTCGTCCCGCGCACCGACGCGATACCACAGGGTGCTCGCGACAACGGGCAGGTTGTGGCGCTCGACGAGGAGCGCGCGAAAACCGTTGTCGAGCTGAAGTTCGTGGACTTCGGGGAGCATGGCTCCCTACTCGACCGGTTTTGGGGGGAAAGTCGAGGCTTTCCCCCGGGGGGGCCGAGTCAGAACTCCAAGACAACGGGATGCGAGAACGAGAACTGTCCCAGCCCGAGATCTGTGATCCCGCCGAAGATCCGAGCATCGATTCCCACCAAGGCCGGACTCGCGATGCGGTAGTCGGCAAACGTCTGTCCAGGGGCTCGCAGCTCGGCATGCAGGACGTAGTCATCGACCGTCGTCGAGGGATCGGTATCGAGAACCCAGCCGACAATGCCCCAGTCGTTGGCTTGCGCGGGCGTCCACGATGCGCGCATCACCAAGTCTTGACCTTCGGCTAGCGGGTCCTGCGGATCCGCCTTGCAACGCCCCGCGGAGACCATCAATCCTGGCGTGAATGCCGGGAAGTCAGTCGGCACTCCGACCTTCGCGCTGTACACGATCGTCGCGTCATACTTCGGATCGACCGTACAGATGCCATCGACGTCGCCCGGATCGGTCAGTCCAGCCGCACGAGTCACGACGTCGCCGGAGTCGTTCCTCAGTGGCAAGAGGTCCGACGTAGCAGTCCCGGTCGAGTCGACGAACACTGCGAAGATGCCCCGCGCCAGGTTCTCGGAGAGCGGGTCGCTCGGGTCTTCGAGCACTTCCACCAGAGAGTTCGACGTCACGGACAAGAGCAACCGAAACGGGATCTCCGCCGTGGACTGAGCCACATCCAAGGCATCGACTTCGTCGTCAGACGAGAGCCCAATGCTCTCAGGAAGGATGACTGGGTCGACATCACTCCAGGCGCCGTCCACCCACGTGATCTTGAAGATCGTCGCGCCGTTCATGGCGGTGGAGTCTATTGCGGCAAAGGAATCCACATTCACCAAGAGTTGCGCGGACGCATCAGTCAAAGAGAAGTAGAACGTGTTGGCAAACGGGAAGAACGGATCGTCCCCAAGGGTCTCCAGAAACGGCATGAACGAATCGATGGCCGAAATTTCCGCGGGCCCGGGCAATGCCCCCTGAGCCACGGACACATCGGCCGCACTGTGTTCCAGGAACGGCTGGGTCATGTAGTACGCCGGAATCTGAGAACCCGGGAAGTAGTAGCCCAGGATCTCTCCGCCCTCACCAATGGACTGACCTGCCATGGATTGGAGGTGCTGGTTTGCGCCTGGCCCAATGGTGCCCCTCCGGACACTCACATGGAGAGCAGACCAGAAGTTCGGGAACTCGGTCGCAGAGGGCATCTGAACGGTCCCGTCCGGTGCGACGGGAATCAACGAGTTACCAGTGGACATCGCGTCGATGTCCACGAGCCACCGCGCCGTCGGGCCGAACATGGCCTCAGCGTCATACACGGGGTATGCGCTGGTCGGGACATTGTTGAAGTCACGCAGCGGAGCTTTCCACCCTCCCCCTGACTGTACGAGCGGATGATCCCGTGCAACCGGCACACCCCAGTTCATGCCGCCCGAGGTGTAGACGTTGCCGGCCGGCAACGAAGACCAAAGGCCATGCTGCGCGCTCGCGAGCGGCGCGAACGCCGCGATCAGTGCGGCGGTACCAATTGAGAATCGAAACATGTTGTTGTCACCAGTTGGAGAGGTCAGGACTTGGATCAGAGGGAGGACATTTCAGCGCGACTTCGCGCGTGAAAGCCGTTGGACGAGTGAGAGGAGGTATCTGCGGAGCGCGGCGACCTGGTCCGGCCCCAGCGAGTCGGGCAGGAGTTGCGCAACAGAATTGAGCTGACGCCAATCCAAAGGTGCCGCGGCGAGTTCGTCGAACATCGGCGCCATGAATCGATCCAATTCACCTTCGATCATTGCGCGGCAGAACAGAATGCGATCGGCAAATCGATCCGGATTGGCAAGACGGTATTGCTCCGCCGCAAGGGTCGCGAACCTCGTGACCGCTTCATGGTCCGGGGACGACATGATCATTTGCTTGAAATGCACGGTCGCGCGCAAAGCGTGGCGTTGGAAGTGACCACCCGGGGTCGAGCCGAACGGAGCGGCATCGACAGCCTTGAGTGCATCCTCGTAGCGACCGGACTCGACGAGCGCTTTGGCGTATGCGTTGTGAGCTGCGACCGAAGACGGTCGCAGCGAGATGGCGTACTCGAGTTCCTGGATCGCTTCCGCTTCGTCGCCGATTCCGCGCAAGCCTCTTGACAGACTGAGTCGGAGGCTGTGTCCGGCAGGCGCCAGTGCGAGCCCGTTGCGAAGCGCGTCAACCGCGTCCGCGAACAGATCCAGACCTAGCAGAGCATTCCCTTCCGCGAGCGCGGTCGTGGCAGTCGAAACATCACCGAGTGTGGCCTCCACACGGTTCACGTCAGCGAACAACGCGTGGTAGGCCTCGATCTTCTCTACGCTCTGCTTGCTCCCCGCGATCCCACTGTCGACGAACAACCGCAGCTCCGCCGCGTAGTGAGATTCCGCCGTCGCTTCTTCATCCAGCAGTTCCGCTGCGGCGACGAATGCGTCCGGGTGACTCAACAGATTGCGGACGATGTGGAACGCCGCCAGATAACGATCTGTCGCGTTCATCGCCGGTGGCAGATCCCCGGTCGGGATTTGCTCGCCATCATCACGCGCCTCGGCGTACAGCGTTGCCAGGGTTCGAGCCAGCACCGTGTCGGCGGCATCGGCGACTGCCCGGAAGTCCTCCGCGGCGCCGCGTCGATCGCCGAGGTCGAACCGGAAAGCTGCGCGAATCACTCGAGACGGAATCGGAGACTTGCTCAGCTCGACCAGCCGATCGAGTCGGTCGACTTCGATGGCGAGCACTGCGGCATCCTGGATCTCCCGCATCTGCGGCAACGTGAGGCACAACGTCGGAGCGACTCCAGCCCAGGTTTCGAACCAATCCCGCGCCCGTGCGCGCTCTTGGACGTTGAACCATGTGTTGACGCCCAACCAGCCCAAACCGAACACGGCCACGAGCGCCAACACGCGTGCTTCGCGCGAACGCTTCATGCGCCGCCAGACGCGCTCCGTCGCCGTCACGGGCCGAGCCATGACCGGCCGGTGATCCAGCAGCGCACTCAGATCCACACGCAACGCGCTCACCGACCCGTACCGCCGCGCCACCTCCCGCTCCAACCCCACATCCAGGATCGCTTCCAGATCCCGCGGCAGATCATCCCGATAGAACTTCGCCGGCGGTGGGTCCTTGCGCTTGAGCTCTGCCAGCACTTCGTCCGACGTCCCGCGATACGGTGGGTGCAACGTCAGCGCGTGATACAGCGTCGCGGTCAAACCATAGACGTCGATCGCGTCCGTGACCGGCGCATGCTCCAGGCGTTCAGGCGCCATGTAGGCCGGCGTTCCGACCAGGCGGTCACCACCGGACACCGTCTGTTGCGCATCCATCGCGGCGATGCCGAAGTCGAGCATGACCGGCGTGCCGTCGCGGCGGATCAGAATGTTCGATGGCTTGACGTCGCGGTGGATCACGCCGGCGGCGTGCGCGACGCCGAGGCCTTCGGCGAGCTGCTCGATCCAGCGCACGCATTGTCGCACGTAGGTCTGCTCGAGCTGCGCGCCGTCGTCGAGGTGTTCGGCCAGCCACTCGCTGCCGCGCGTCGATGCGTTGGCGTCGCTCTCGGCGCGGGCGTGGATGAGTTCGTTGAGCGGCGTGCCCTCGACGAGCTCCATCACGAGGAACATCAGGCCGTCCTCGGTCTGCCCGCGGTCGTAGACCGAGACGACGGAACGGTGCTGCACGGCGGCGAGCGCCTCGGCCTCGCGCAGGAACCGCGCCTCGGCCTGTGGTCCGCCGAGCAGGTCGGAGCGCATGATCTTGATCGCGACCGGCCTGCCGAGTTCGTCGTCGACGCCGCGGTAGACGAAGCCCATCGAGCCCGCGCCGATCTTCTGTTCGAGGCGGTATCGACCAGCCAACGCGCGGTCGACCAACGGGTCGAAGCCATCCGCGGCCCGCTGCATGTCGGGCATCCGATCGACGACGCGCAGCGCCCGTTCGACGGCGGGGATCAGATCCTTGCGATCCCCGCAAATCTCGTCGATCGGCGGCTCGATTCCGCGCTCGCGCATGTCGAGCGCGATGGACACCAAGTTGATGACGTCCGGGTCGTCGTCGATATCCGAAGTCATGAGCGGGTGTCGTCTCCTTCGAGTGCGGCAACACGCGTCGCGAGGCGGGCTTGGGCGACGTGGAATGCCTTGCGCGCGGCGTCACCGGTCGGGTACCCGAGCGCATCGGCGAGGTCGTTGAACTGTTCGTTGTCTTCGAGGCGGCGGCGCAGCAGCAGCTGTTCGCGTTCGCGGAGTCCGGACAGTGCCGAGCAGAAGCGAGCGACCTCTTCGCCCGACACCGCGTCTTCGAGCGGGTCCGACTTGCTCGAACCGATCTGATCCGGCTCGGCACCGCGATGGACGCGGCGCGGATCGCGACGGAATGCCTCGTGGAATCGGATCGCGTCGACCAACCGGCTCTTCGTGACCGTTGCGAGAAAGCTGATGAACTGCTGCTCCGAATCGCCGGCGAAGGTATCCAGGTCCCGCAGGACACTGAGGAAGACTTCCTGGACGACGTCGCCGGTGCTGAACATCGCACCCAACCACGGCCGACTCGGGCGCAACTCCTTGTCCAGCCCCTTGTGCACGCAGCGGCGCACGAGGTTGTAGTAGCGATCGAACAGCTCGTTCGTGGCGGCCTGTTGGCCGTCACGCGATGCCGCGATCAGCTGGGTGAAGTCGGGTTGCATTGGGCGAGTCGTCAAGTTTCCGATCCACACCTAAAACCGAACGGCGGTGCCCGAACCGGAGGAGAATTCCGCCTTTTTTTCAGTCGCCCGACGGACCGCGACGGTGGAGAGCGCTCAGCAGCTACGGACTATAGCGCAGGGGGTGGCTCGAGAAACCGGGCCGGAGCCGGCCGGCAGGAGGAAGTCCCCATTCATCCTGCGGCGCGCGAAATCAAGACACGGCGCAGCGTGCCGATCGCGCGGTAGTACCGGGTCTTGACGGTGTTCGGGGAAAGCGACGTCTCGGCGCCGATCTCCTCGAAGGTCATGCCGGAGTAGTGCTTGAGCTCGACGACCTCGGCCTCGGTGCTCGTCAGGTACCGCATGGCGTTCTGCACCTGGTCGATGCACTCGATGGCGTGCACCTCGGACTCGACGACGGGCGGCTCGATATCGGTCAGCGCCAGCCCGCGACGCGTCGCCTCGCGGCGACTGGCGTTCTGCAGCTGCAGGACACACACGCGGAAGACCCACGTCTCGAGCTTCGCATCGCCCCGGTAGTCGGCGAGGCGCCGCCAAACGGTCATCATCACGTCCTGCACGACGTCCTCGCGCGTGTGCTCACCGGCGCAGCGCCCCATCCGCATGGCGAGCGATCGCACGATGCGCCGCACGCACGACAGGCGCGAGGCCAGCTCGTCGATCGCGCTCGCATCGCCAGCGAGCACGCGGAGCACGAGAGCTCGATCGGCGTCCCAGCGTCGGCGGGGCCGAGGGGAGGACAGACGCGCGGAGGAGTCGGAGTCTCGGGGGGTGTCGTTCAAGGGGGTGACCTGCACCCCGTTTGCCGACCGTGGACGCGGAAACCGGAGAGGAAATGTCCGGATCCAAATCGTCCGCGCGGGCCGCGCGCCGTTACGACCGCGTCAACGCGAGCAGCTTCTCGATCTCGTCCTTGGCCAAGAAGCGGTAACGCCCGCGGCCGAGGCCGTGCAGCGACAGCGGACCGATCCGCACGCGCTTCAGCGAGAGGACCGAATGTCCGAGCTTCGCGAAGATCCGGCGAATCTCCCGGTTGCGCCCCTCGCGGAGCGACACCTTCAGGTAGCTCCGATCACGACCGACGCGTTCGACGACGATCTTGGACTCGGCGGTCTTGCCATCCGACAGCCACACGCCGCCTCGCGCCTTGTCGATCGCCTCGGCGCGGATGCGTCCGCGCACGAGCACCGCATAGGTCTTGGCGATGCCGAAGCTCGGGTGCGCGATGCGCTGCGCGAAATGCCCGTCGTTCGTCGCGAGGACGAGGCCTTCGGAATCCGCATCGAGCCGACCGACCGTGAACAACCGTCCGGCCTGCTCGGGCAGGAAGTCGATTACCCGCCGGCGGTGCTCGCGATCGGCGTTCGTGCACACGACGCCCTTCGGCTTGTTGAACAGCACGTAGACCGGACGCTCGGGACGGACGACCTGGTTCTCGCAGCGGATCTCGTCGTGCACTGGGTCGATGCGAATCCCGAGCTCGCGCTGCACCTCGCCGTTGATCGCGACCGCGCCGCCCTTGATCAGGGCGTCGGCCGCCCGCCGGCTGCACACGCCAGACAGCGCGAGGAATCGATTGAGTCGAATCTTGCCGTCGTCGAGGACGACGTCGTTCGGCGCGGCCGTGACCTGCACGGCGCGTCGGGACTTCTGCGGGCGACTGCTGCCGCCGCCGCCGCCACCACTTCGACGCGCGGGGCCGCGCTTGCTCTTCTGACGATGCTTCACGTTCGTGGGTCTGTCTATCGCGTGCCGGGCGCGGTCCACAACACGCGGAACTGGCCCACCGGCGACAAGAACACTTCGTCCAAGTCGGCCGGAACGAGCATGGTATCCCCACTGCGCACGAAAAGCGGCGGATCATCTCCTCCGCTTCGCCAGCCGACCGTGCCCTGGCCGGCGATGACGCTGAGGATCTTGAACTCGCCCTCGCTCGGCAGGCTCCTGGGGGCATCGACGTCGTATCGACGCACCGAGAACAGCTCGTGGCGGATCAGCCAGTCGCCGCCCTCGCACGGCGTCGGAGCAATCGTGTCGGCCTCGTCCTCGGTCGTCTCCCGCAGCGCCGCCAGCGCCTGGTCGACGTGCAGCTCGCGCGGACGCCCCCAGTCGTAGACGCGGTAGGTCAGGTCCGAGTTCTGCTGCACTTCGAACAGCACGATGTCGGGGCCGATCGCGTGCACGGTCCCGGCCGGGACCATGACGGCCTGACCGACTTCGGGTCGGAACGCGTGGAGCAGCTTCTCGACCTCGGGCCCCGGGATCGCCGCCGCGAACTCGTCGGTCGAAACGCCGGGCAGCAGGCCGCGAATGATGCGGCCGTCCGCGCCGACGTCGAGCACGACCCAGGCCTCGTGCTTGCCGCTGTCGTCGACCGCACGTTCGTCGTCGGGATGCAGCTGCACCGACAACGCCTTCCGCGCATCGATGAACTTCACGAGCAGCGGGAAACGGTCGACGCCGCGAAACCGCGCCCCCAGCCAACCCGCCGCGTCTTCGCGTACGAGATCGGCGATCGTGCGACCGCCACCGTCGCGAATGCGACTCGCGCCGTCGGGGCGATCGAACACTTCCCACGTCTCACCCACGGCCTCGTCACCCGGCAGCTCGATGCCGAGCACGCGCTCCAGGTCTCGGCCGCCCCAGACCTTGGGCACGATTCTGCGCTCCAGCAGACATGGGGTTTTGCGGGTGGACAGGGTCATTGGTGGAGCGCGTTACGTTACCCGTCGCTCGTCTCAGGTAAACGCGGCCCGAAAAACTCGGCGTTCCTGCAACACGGGCGCGGACGGTTTCGCTCCGGGGCGTGCGAGGCAGACGGCTTCGCAGCCGAGCCGGACGGCTCGGTGCCACTGGACCCACACGAAACCTCCGCCATGAACACGCTTCGACGCGCCCTGATCGCACTCTCGATTCCCACCCTCGCTTCACTCGCCGCGACGCAATCGCCCTGCTTCCCCGCGACCAGCCCCATCCAGAACGCGGGCTTCGAGGCCCTCGACTCGCTCCTCTACCCGTGGACGCTGACCGGGACCGCGATCTACGAAGACGGGCAGACCGTCGACGGCCGCAACACGAGCCGATGCCTGCGCGCGGAGACCGCGATCACGGCCACGCAGCCGGTGCCGTTCGCGCTGACCGGTGGCGTGGCCTACGAATTCGGCTTCGACGTCGAATCGCTCTACAGCGGCTCGGTCGCGTACAGCCTGCAGATCTTCGACGACGCGGGCGCGTTCGTGCACGGCTCGGGCAAGCAGTACACGGGCGGCGTCGGCCGACGTCGGCGGGTCATGACGCGGTTCACTCCGACCGTCGACGGCGAGTTCACGGTGCGGATCAACGCGAGCTGGAGATCCCGGATCGACAACCTCTACGTGCGCGAGCAGCCGGTCATGCTCACGTTCACGAACCAACGCCGGGCCGCCGTCGAGAACGACCTCGTCGTCACCGGGCCGAACAACGCGAACTTCGCGGTGTTCTTGTCGCTCGGCGGCAAGCTGCCGCAGGGCTTCGCGTTGCCGTCCCTGTGTGACGGTGCGTGGTGGCTCGCCGGCCCGGTCTTCACGTTGACGAACGGCGCACTCAGCAACGCGGGGTCGTACACCCTGCCGCTGACGATCCCGGTCGAGCTCGAAGCCGCAGCGCTCGAATGGCAGGCCGCGCTGCTCCCGCCGACCTGCAGTTTCGGCTGCCCGTCGACGTTCGACTTCTTCTGAGATCCAGAACCCTTCGGCCCGGACAATCGCGTGATCATCTGGCAACGTGTGCTCATGAGTGACCCCGATCACGCTCCCCGGGAAGAAGAGGGTCCGCTCGACGCTGAGCTCGAAAGCCAGCTCGTGCAGATCCTCGACGAGTCCGACGACGATGTCGAAGCGGCGATGGAAGCCTTCGCCCGCGAGAACCCGCAGCACGCCGCGGGCATCCGCCGATTCTTCGCCGACTTCGTCAACGCGAGCGAGATCGTCCGTGCGCACGCGTCGCCGGCGCCGACCCGAGTCGGCAACTACCGAGTGCTCGAACGCCTCGGGGCCGGCGGGATGGGCACGGTCTACCGCGCGGAGGACGTCTCGCTCGGACGCTTCGTCGCGCTGAAGCTGCTGCGCCCCCACTACCTCGACGACGCCGCGATGCGGCAGCGCTTCGAGCGCGAGGTGCGCGCCGTCTCCCGGCTCGACCATCCGAACATCTGCCGGGTCTACGAAGTCGGCGACGACGGCGGCGAACCCTACATGGCGATGCAGCTCGTCGACGGTGAGTCGCTCGCGGAGCGGCTCGTCGGCCTGCGCGAAACCCGCCGCCACCAGGAGCCGGCATCCGCCTCGGCACATCGCCAAGACCTGTTCACTCGGGTCCGCTGGATCGAAGACGCCGCGCGCGCGATCCACGCGGCCCACGAAGCGGGCCTCGTGCACCGCGACCTGAAGCCCGGCAACCTGATGGTCGGCGCGTCGGGCAACGTCATGGTGCTCGACTTCGGTCTCGTGCAGGACGACTCCGAGCAGAACGCCGGCCTCACGCTGAGCGGCGAGCTGCTCGGCACGCCGCGCTACATGGCCCCCGAACAGGTCGTGCCGCAGGGTCGCGAAGTCGACCGCCGCACCGACGTCTACGCGCTCGGGGTCACGCTCTACGAGCTGGTGACGCTCGAGCCGCCGTACTCGGCCGACACGCGCGCCGAGCTGTTCGACGCGATCCGGCGCGCGGACGCGACGCCACCGCGGCGGCACGACCGCGCGATTCCGCGGGATCTCGAGATCGTGATCGCGCGCGCGATGGACCCCGACCCGCACCGGCGCTACTTGACGTCCGAGGCGTTCGCGGACGACCTGCGACGCGTGCGCGAGTTCGAGCCAATTCGCGCGCGGCGGGCGGGGCGGGTGCTGCGGACGGTGCGGTGGTGTCAGCGCAACCGGGTGGCGGCAACGGGTGGATCGCTGCTCCTGATCGCACTCGTGCTCACGATCTGGCTCGCGACAGGCTGGGGTGAGGCCTTGGATCGAGAACGCGAAGCGCGCGGCGAAGTCGAGCGAGCACGAGAGGCCGAACGCATGGAGACCGCGGTTCGGCACTTCGACAGCGCGACCGCGGCAGCCAGCCGCGGAGCGTACGCCGCGGCGCTCGACGCATTCGAACACGCCCGCGAGAGCGGCTACGACGACGACGTCGCGATCTCGCTCGGCATCATCGATGCAAGAGACGCACTGTCGTCCGTCGGCGACGCGCGGGCCGAGCTCGCGACGCTCACCGAACGAAGCGACGAAGAGCTCGGCACCCACGCCGCACGGGTGCGCCTGCTGCAGGGCTACGGCAACGTCAGCGGCCTCGACCCCAAACGCAACGCGACGGGACGCAAGCAGCTCGAGCGCGCGCTCGAACTCGACGCAACGACGGATCCCGGGATGCTCAGCACGTCCGATCGCGAGTTCGCGCGGGCGCTGCTGGCACCGAATCTGACGGCAACCCGACAGCACCTCCAGAAGGCGGTCGACGCCGATCCTCGCCACTACACGAGTCGCATGCTGTTCGGCCTCGCGCAGCTCGCGAGCGGTCGACCCGAGGAAGCGCTCGAGTCCGCGAGCATCATGAAACTGCTCGTGCCCGATTCGACGAACCACGTCGGGCTCGAGGTCTTCGCATTCATGCTTCTCGGCAAGCGAGCAGAAGCGGAAGCGGCCCTCGCAGCCGACGAAGGCACCCCGGAAGACGTCCGCGCGGTCCTTCAGCTCGGGCTCGAAGTGTTCGAGGGTGCTCGGAAGACGGTCGAGGACACGGTGTTTCGCGCCACGAACCCCGATACGGGGCGACGACGAGAATCGGCACTCGACTCGTTCGTCGAGCTCTGCCAGCAGATGCTCACCTCGACCGGCAAGATGAAGAAGATCATCGAGGACTCCGACCGCGTCAACGAGGCCTCCGGCATGCAGATCCGGTTTCCGCCGCAGTTCTGGAAGCCCTACACGCGCCTCGTGTTCCTCGTTCCGCAGATCGCGATGGGAATGGGTTCGCGCGCGAACATCGAACCCGACGCGACGCGTCCCCTGATGATCTGCACCCTGCTCGCGCAGCTGCAGTTGTCCCAAGCGGCAAAGGACCCGATCGGCAGCCGCGAGCGCGCACTCGCGTTGTTCGAGGAAGGACGGCGCAACGGTGGCATCGCGTGGGGCATGCCTGTCATGCGCCGCGTCGTGCACATGAACATGTGTGGCGTGCTCGCCGGGCTGTGCGTCGTAGACGAGGCGCGCCGGGACGACTTCCGCGCCCGGCTCGCCGCCGAGATCAATCGATCGACCCAACTGTCCGAGCTGACGCCCGGCGAGTATCGGGAGTACGCGCGATACGCCCGAGACTACGCACAGGACGGGGTCCTGCTCGCGGACACCGTCGTCGACCGCTGGAAGCAGGCGCACGCAGACAGCGCGGCACCTTGGGTGTTCGAAGCCCAGACCCGACTCGCGCAGGGCGCGCGCGGATTGGCCGCCGATCTCTGCCGCCGGGCGCTGCGCCTCGAGCCCGATCACGCGGAGGCCAAGACCCTTCTCGCCGAGTGCCAGTGACGCCTCGCGGAAACTGCGGTAGGGTGCGGCTTCCCGATGGAAGAAGACCCCACCGGAATGTCCGACAGCCCCCAAGACGCCTCCCCTGAAGAACTGGCGACGACGTTCATCGCGCGGCAGATCCAGAGCGATGAACCGGATGCGGAGTACTGGACCGCGATGGCGGCAAAGGTCGACGCGTTCTTGCGACGCTCGTATCCGGAGCGCGCGCTGCCGCACGGCTACGTGCTCGACGACCTGCGCCAAGACGTGTTCGTCCGACTCGTCGGCGACATGCCGTCGATGGAAATCCACGACCGCGATCGCTTCTGGGGCTTCGTCAAGACGCTCGCCGATCGCTGCGCGATCGACGCCGCGCGCATCCTGAAGGCGCAAAAGCGCGGCGGCGGCAAGAAGCCGCTCGACAACCAGGCGACCGTCGGCGACCCGCTCGCGAACGCGTTCGACGAGCGAGCCGGAACGCCGACGGAACATGCGCGCGCGGCGGAGATCGAGGAGCACGAGCTCGCGTGCGTCGACAAGCTCACGCGCGACGAGTCCAAGCAGGTCTACCTCCTGCGCCGGCGCGAGCTGAAGTCGTACGACGAGATCGCCGAGATCACCGGGCGCCGCAAGGCGGTGACGGTCCGCACGATCTACGCGCGCGCGCAGCGCGACGTGACCGCGTGTTTGCAGGCGCGGCTGGATGGTTACGTTTCGAGCGTTCGGTCCTAGAGGCACTCGATGCCGACTACCCACGAACTGGTTCGACATGTGGCCTCGGGCCTGCTGGCGGGGACGTTGGCGCTCTCGCCGACCGCGCAGGACGAAGCCCCTGTCGAGCTCGTCAGTCGGTTGGGCTTCGAAGCCCGCGGCGGACTTGCCTACGCGCTCGCCGTGCGTCCCGACGGGAAGTCGATCGCCGTCGGCGGCGAGGGCGGCCAGGTGTACCTGGCCAACATCGAGACCGGAGAACGCGCGTGGACGACGAGGATCGGCACGCGCACGATTCGCTTCTTGCGATTCTCCCCCGACGGCAAACACCTCGCCGTCGGCACCGGAACCCTCAAAGTGCTGCGCGCTCACGACGGCTCCGTCGCAGCCGAGGAGTTCGGCCCGCTCGTGCTGGGCGATGCCGCGTTCACCGGAGACGGCACGACCATGGCGTTCACAACCGTGATCCGTCCATCCGACGAATGCGAACTGACGCTTGTCAGCACCCGAAGTTGGAACATTCGCGCCCGGCATCGATTCGGCGGATTTCCTCCGACCGCGCTGCTCCATCGGCCCGAACCCGAGGCCTGGATCGTCGGGGACAACGGCGGCGGCGTTCGCGCGATCGACGCCAGCACCGGTGAGGAGGAGCTACTCCGCGAGCTTCCGGGTGACGGCGCATTCATCGCGACCCTGAAGGACCTCGGCTGGATGGGCGGCAAGCTCTCCGGCGTGACGTGGGCGGGCGAGGTCTTCATCGGCGACGAACAAATCAAGCGACCCAAGGCCCTCTACTTCGCGAAGTTCGATCGGCGTCGCGACTGCTTTGCGACCTACAGCCCGAAGGACAAGCTGCTCCTCTGGAACGTGAAAGGCGAGTTCGAGAAGTTCGATTGCCACACGACCGCGCTGGAGTTCGCGCCGGACGGTGCGCTTGCGGTTGCGACGACCGGTGGTCGGCTGAAGTGGCTCGAGGATGGCGTGATCCGTGACGGCTTCGACCTCGGCCTACCCGGCCAGCGGACGAAATCGCTGACGTTCAGCAGGGACGGAGAGTTCGTGATCGCGGCGGGAAACGTCATGACGATCACCGAGATCAAGACCGGAGTCCGACACGTGCTCGCACGAACCGGCAAGCTGTTCCCCGGTCGCTCGGGCGCCGAGTTCTTCGTGAAGCCGAATCAAGACCAGCGAGTACACGCATCAATGCGCGAACGCTCGAGACGACACGCATGAAGAAGCGGCTCTCGGAATGTGGACTTGACGAGAGAACGCGGGACCTGTGCGGCATCTACGCGCTGCCGGAACAAGTCGGATTCTTCACGCAAACGGCCGCGTGCTCGAAGGACGGCACGGTCGCGATCGGGAAGGGGATCGGAATCGAAGGCGAGAGCGGTGGGCTCATCGTGCGCAACGCCAACGATCAGGAGATCTTCAACCGCGACTTCGACGCGTGGATCCTGTGCGTCGCGTTCTCACCGTCCGGCAAGTCGCTCGTCGCGATGCACTCGACCGGTTCGTTCTCGTTTCCTGCGACGGCGACCATCTACCGATATGACGCGGCGACGATGCGGCAGGAAGCCAGCGCCAACGCGGACCTCCGGTCGTGGCATTTCCTCGACGACGACCTGGCGATCGTGCACACCACGATCCCGGTCGATCAACGACAGCTCCGCTATGACCACCTGCTGACCCTTTGGGACGTGAACACGTTCGACCAGATCGCGACTCTGCGGGAAAGCGACTTCGACGGGTTCGCTGTGTCCCCGGATCGGAAATGGATCGCGGTCGCGCACGACGAGCGTATCGAGGTGTTCGAGATCAAGCGGAAGTGATCGCTTCGAGCCACGCGTCGAGCCGGCTCGAAAACCCGACGAAGAACGCCATCGAGTAGCGCGCGTTGAGTTCGCCGAGCGCGCAGAACGAGTCACCGTATCGATACGCGTCGACCGAGAACGGGCCGAAGTAGCCCGCCTGGCGGAGCGCGCGCGCCGCACGCTCGCCCGCGTCGCGAAGGGATCGCGCTTCGCCGCTCTCCAAGTCGTCACCCGCAAGCCTCGCGTCCGACCAGCCGCCCGCTTCGTCGACGAACTGCCGCACGGGATCGCCGAACACGCACGCGTCCTCGCCCCGCGGCAGGAACCCGTGCAGCGAGAACTCGGCCTCGATCGACACGAACGGTTCGACGAGGAGACCGCCGCCGTACTCGTCGGTCATCGACGCTTCGATCCACGTGCGGTCCGACGAAGTCAACGTCTCCGTCGCGACGCGCTTGCGCGAGCGGCCGCTGAATCCGAACGGGCGCTTCATGAGGTAGCCGGCCCGCGGGAACGGACGCGCAGCGAGCACGACCTCCACATCCTCGACCGTGTCGCAGTAGCGTGCATCCGGCAGACCAAGCCCGAGCTCGGCTGCGAAGCGCCTGTGGTTGACACGGCGCAGTACGTCGATTGGCGCCGCTCCTCCCGTGACCTCACCGACACGCGGCGTCGGGAGCCAGGCCTGCCGGAGGTCGGCGTCCTCCCGGCTCGCGTCGACGTGCCGCACGACGCCGCGCGCATGCGCGTTCGCCACTTCGAGGAAGCGGCGCGCCTGTTCGCCCACGCGCGCCGCGAGACCGGATGACGGAACGAACTCCGGGTCGATCAGCTCGAGTTCGCCTGCCAGGTTGCACACCCAGCCGACGACGCGCGTCACGACGGCTCCCAGTCGCGGAACGCGGCGAGGAAGGGCTCCCCGAGTCCGGCCCGCCGCCGTCGCGCGAGGTCGAGGTCCGCGCCACGCATGAGCTGCGGCGACAGCGGCTCGACGAGCTCGGCGCTCCAGCGCGCGAACGCCTCGTCGTCATCCGCCTCGAGTCCGGTCCATTCGCGGAACCACTTCCACGCGAAGCGCACGTGCGCGACCTCTTCGTCGCCGACGCGACGCTGCAGTTCGGCGCCCGCTTCGTCGCCGACTTCGCGGAGCCAGGTCTCGAATCGCTGCGTGTGGTCGAGGTTGCCACCCTCGAACCCGATCCCCATCAGCGCCACGAACTGCAGCGGCGACGCGCAGCTCGACACGCGCTTCCAGAACCAATCGCGCACCGGGAACTCGCCGAGGCCATGACCGAGCGATTCGATGTGCGCGGCGTACAGCCCCATGTGGCGGATTTCGTCGAGCGCGACGCCGAGCAGGCCGCGGCGGAACGCGAGCGGCGTGTCCCGAAAGCGCAGGATCGCCCAGCACATCAGCTCGGCGGCCTGCAGCTCGTGATGCCAGAACGTGTGCAGGAGCTGCGCGCGACGCCGGGGGTTCGCGAGCTGCGTGCGCTTCAGCGAACGCGCGGTCCGTTCGATCCGGTCGAGCTCGGGCGGGCGACCGGGCGACTCCGGCACGTCGAACTCGTCCTCGATGTCCGCCCACGCGGCGGGCGGCGCGGCGGGTTCACACTTCGTCGCGAGATCGGACGACGCGATGTAGCGACGTGCCCACTCCTCGACCGTGTGCGCGGGATCCATGACTCAGGACTCCCCGACTTCGCGCGCGCGCTCGACGAGTCGTCGCGCTTCTTCGACAGCAGACGCGTCCGCACCGTCCCCGCTCGCCATCGCCGCGAGCTCGCGCTCCGACGCGCGCTCGCCGAGTCGCTCGATTGTCGTGCGCGTCGTGCCGTAGTCCACCGACTTCGCGACCTTGAAGTGCGCGGACGCGAACGCGGCGACCTGCGGCAGGTGCGTGACGATCAGCACCTGGTGATCGCCCGCGACCTCCGCGAGCTTCGCCCCGACCGCGAGACCCAGTCGCCCACCGATCTCGGCGTCGATCTCGTCGAACGCGAGAAACGGCACGCGGTCTTGATCGGCGAGGCACTTCTTGATCGCGAGCACGATGCGCGCGGTCTCGCCACCCGACGCGGTCTCGCGCAGCGACTGCGGCGGCAGACCCGGGTTGATCTGCACGAGGAAGTCGAGCGGCACGGGCCCGTGCGACGTCGCGTCCGACAGCAGCCGTTCGGGATCGAAGTCGTCGGCCATGCCGAGCTGCATGCGCACGTGCGGCATGCCGAGGGCTTCGAGCTCCTCCTCGATCTTGCGCGTGAACGCGGCGGCGATCTTGCGGCGCGCGCGCACGAGGCGACGGCCGACCTTGGCGAGCTCGGCGATGCGCTCGCGCAGCTGATCGGCGATCGCGCCCTGGCCCTCTTCGTCGGCGTCCAGCTCCTCGAGCTCGGCGCGGATCGACGCGAGGTTCTGCAGCAGGTGCTCTTCGGTCGGACCGAAGCGCGCGAGCACCGAGCGGACGGCGGCGAGCCGCTCTTCGAGCATCGCGAAGCGACCGGGGTCGAAGTCCAGTCCGGCGAGCCGCGACTGCAGCACGCGACAGACGTCATCGAGCTGGACCCGCAGCTCCGCGCACTGCTCGGCGACACCCTCGAGCTCGCGATCGATCTCGGCGAGGTCCGCGGTGCCACGCTCGGCACGCGCGATCAGGTCCCCGGCCGACGGCTCCTCGTCGAGCAGCGCGCCGAGCGCGTCCTGCAGCTGCTCGCGCATTCGATCGAGATTGGCGAGCACGCGGTGTTCTTCTTCGAGACGCACCGTCTCCCCCGGCTCGAGCCCGAGCTGCTCGAGCTCGGCGAGCTGGAAGCGCAAGAATTCGACGCGCTGCAGCCGCTCGCGCGACGCGCCCTGCACGGAATCGAGCCGGTCGCGCAGCTCGCGCGCCTCGTGCAGGAGACCCGCGAAGCTCTCGCGCAGCCCGGTCGTGCCGGCGAACGCGTCGACCGTCTCGCTCTGGATCTCGGGCCGCATCAGCGCCTGCGCGTCGCCCTGGCCGTGGATCTCGAGCAGCCACCCACACAGCTCCCGCAGCGCCGCGAGCGTGGCCGGCCGCCCGTTGATCCGCACCTTGGACCGACCGTTCTGATCGACGATCCGCGTCACGATCACGAGCCCGTCCTCGGGCGGCTCGCCCGTGAGATCCTGGATCATCGCTGTCACCGCGCGCGACCGCTCCCCCGCGCCGATCTCGAACTCGCCCTCGACGCGCAGCTCCGGCGCGCCGTGCCGCACGAGACTCGCGGACGCCTTGCCGCCGCGGAGAAGCTTGAGCGCGGTGACGACGAGCGACTTGCCGCCCCCGGTCTCGCCGGAGATCACGTTGAGCCCCCGGTCGAGGCGGATTTCGACCTCTTCGATGAGGGCCAGGTCGCGGATGTGGAGGCTTTGGAGCACGGAGGTTTTGTAGCCGGGTCGAGGGTGCGGGGCGAGCACGCTCGCCACCGCCACCTACTCACAGGCAACGAGCGCCCCGAGTACGGACCATCGGCACCGAAAAACACCGGTGTTCCCGATCCCCCGGCACTCCCCCCGGGCACCCCCCGTAGAATCCGCGCCCCTCCCCGTCCGCCGCCTCCCCTCCCGGAGCACGAATGCAATCCATCGCCGCCTACCTCACGACCGCCGCTCTCGCCCTGCCCCCCGTCCTCCTGTCCCCCGCTCTCCTCGCCCAAGACCACGGGCAGGAAGGCGTCCAGAACGACAAGGCCGAGCCTGCCGTGACCGGGCCGGATCATTGGTACGCCGACTACGACGTCGCCCTCGCGAAGGCCAAGTCCGAGAAGAAGGCGCTCCTCGTCGACTTCACCGGCTCCGATTGGTGCGGCGGGTGCATCCGCCTGCACGACGAAGTCTTCAAGCACGAGGCGTTCTCGAAGCCCGCTTCTGAGAAGTTCGTGTTCTGTGCGCTCGACTTCCCGAACTCGCCCGAGGCGAAGGCCAAGGTGCCGAACCCGGTGCGCAACCAGGAGCTCAACGAGCGATTCAAGATCGAGGTCTTCCCGACGATCCTCGTCATGGACCACGACGAGACCGTGCTCGGCCGCTCGGGATACCGCGAGGGCGGTCCGGAGAAGTACGCCGCGCACCTCGACGAGCTGCTGACCAAGGGGCGCCAGGCGCTCGTCGACGTCAAGGTGCTGACCGAGGCGTTCGACAAGGGGGACCGCAAGATCGAGGTGCTCGAGCAGGCGGCGACCAAGCTCGGGGACATGGAGCGCGAGACCCCCGGCGTGGAGAAGATGGCTGACCTCGTCCGGCGCGCGGTCAACCTCGACGCGACGAGGTACGCGGCGCTGCGCAAGACCGCCGTCAAGTCGCTGCTGAAGACGGGTCAGGGCGATGACAAGACCGCCACCCTCGGCAAGTCGATGGACCCGAAGAACGTGGACGGCATCCTCGAACTCGCGGTCCTGACGAGCTTCCAGGGGATCCAGAGCCTCGAGGGCGTCACGACCGCGCTCGAAGCGCTGGAGCCGCTGCTGCCGCTGAAGATCCACGATTCGCAGGTCGGCCAGTTCATGTTCGTGAACGCGGCGATGTGGTGCGGAAGCCCGCGCATCCTCAACGACAAGGAGCGCGGCGCGCCCTTCGCGAAGAAGGCACTCGAGATCGGCGTCGACGACAACCCTCAGCTCAAGAAGATGCTCGAGGACATGGCCGCATCGCAGAAGAGCGACTCCGGCGGCAACGAGAAGAACCCGTAGCCGACGACGCGCACACGCACCGCCGCGAGTTATCCACAGACTTTGTACGCGGCGGTGCCACGACTCGCACTTCTGTCCCCAACTCTCCACAACGCGCGTCAAGCCTGCCTCACAACGCAGGATGATCTTTGACGCGCCGCTCGCTATTGTCGGTGCGTAGAGGCGGTCAGCCCCCATTGCGGTTAATCGGGGCGCCTCGTGTTCGTTTCTGGAGGGGGCCGCTGCGGCGCCCAATTCGAAGCCAGGATGCGCATCGTGTCAGCGTTCCAGTTTCAGTCTCTCGGCGTCGTCGCCGTCTTCACTTTGGTCTCGTGCGGCACCACCGAGCGCTTCGTCGCTTCGGATGAGGTCGGCGAAGCGCCGTCTGCGATCTCGGAAGAACTCGAGCTCGCGGTCGCGGTCGCACAGGACGAGCAGGACTACAGCGTGTCCGGCCTGTTCCAGAAGGAGCACGGCGAACTGCTGTCGCGCGTCCGCGGCTTCCGACCCGATCTGCGGATCAGCGTGCTGCACCAACCCGACCAGTCCCTCAAGGGCGAGCCGGGTGAGTTCGACCTGCAGGAGTACACCGTCGACGCGGCGTTCGAATTCCCGGTCGATCCCAACTCGTGGATTCGCGTCGGCGCGCACGCGCAGCGTCGCGACTTCTCCGTCAGCTCGGGCCTCGTCGGCGCGGACGACGACGAGAGCCTGCACGAGACCGGCCTCATCCTCGGCGGCGGCACGTTCCTGAACGAAGGCACGTTCCTCGAAGCGCAGTTCGAACCGGGTGTCTACTCGGACTTCGAAGGCGGACTGAAGAGCGACGACTGGCAGTTCTTCGGGCAGGCGCTCGCGACGATCAAGAACGACGACAACCTCTATTGGAGAGTCGGCGCGCGCGTCGACAACACGTTCGAGGACATCGATCTGTTCCCGCTGCTCGGCGGCGTGTGGCTCTTCCAAGAGAACTGGCGCCTCGACGTCATGCTGCCGCGGCACATCGAAGTGCAGTGGAACCCGACGCCGGAGTTCCTGATCGACGTCGGCCTGTCGCTCACCGGTAACGAGTACGTCGTCAACGCGCCCAGCGCGCTCGGCAAGACGCGCTCGACGTGGGAGATGACCGAGATGCGCCTCTACACGCGCGGCACCTACCGCTTCGACGACCGCCTGTCGGCGTTCGGTCGCTTCGGCGGCACGATCGCGGGCGACTACGAGTTCAACGGCCGCTTCGGCCAGTCGGACGGCACACCCGAAGGCGCGATCTTCTTCGAAGTCGGCATGGGCCTGAACTGGTGATCGCGCGCGGGGCGTCACTGCCCCGCCCGATCCCGACCAGCTCAGCCGATCAGCCGCAGCACTTCTTGTACTTCTTGCCCGAGCCGCACGGGCAGGGTTCGTTCCGACCGACCTTCGCGGTCGTGCGCACGAACGTCTCGTGGGTCGCCATCTCGCCGTCCACGAAGTACCAGACGCCCTCGTGCTTCCGGAACGTCGCGGTCTCGTGGTGCGCGAGCTCGTCACCCTTGAAGCGGTAGCGCGCAACGAACTCGATCTTGCCCTCGTCGTCGCCGCCCCCGCCGCCCTCGGCGTTCAGCAGCTCGAAGCCGAGCCACTCGGCGCGCTTCGACCACTCCGCCGTGGAGTTGCGGTCGAGGTCGCCCCGGTTCGACGGGTCATGCGTGTCGAGGATGTAGTCGACGGCCTGCGTCGCGAACGCGGTGTAGCGCGAGCGCATGAGCGCCTCGGCCGTCTCGGGCTTCTTCTTGCCTTCGATGTACGGGCCGCAACACTCTTCGTACGTGTGACCGGAACCACAGGGACACTGCATGCACGCGTTTTAGCCGCGGGGCGCCGTCAGAACCAGAGCATGCAGTAGACGATCACGCCGGTGACCGACACGTAGAGCCAGATCGGCGCCGTGATCCGCGCCAGCTTCTTGTGCTTGTCGAGCTTGTTCCGGAGCGCGAAGTACAGCGTCATCAGGATCAGCGGCACCTGCACCGCCGCGAGCACGATGTGGCTGATCAGCAGGCACAGGTAGAACACGCGGATCGCGCCGGTGCCCTGGTACGTCACCGAGCCGACGTTGTAGTGGTAGATCAGGTAGCAGACCAAGAACGCCGCGGACACGCCGAACGCCGACAGCATCAGCACCTTGTGCAGCTGCTGGTTGCCCTTCTTGATCGCGATAAGGCCGGCGACGATCAGGACCGCCGCGATCGAGTTGAGGATCGCGTCGACGTCGGCGAGGACGTGGTAGTCGAACGAAGCGAGCATGCCGAGCATCACTGCACCCTGAGGATCATTGGGCATCCCGCGCCGTGCGGCGCAACACGACGGCGGTGCCGAGGGCGAACATCACGACCGCGAAGCCGACCGTGACCGACATGCTGAGCGCCTGCGACGGCAACCCTTCCGTCGTCGCGTGGCCCGCGCCGTAGAACGCGTAGCGCAGCGCCGCGACCGCGTAGGTCAGCGGGTCGATCGCCATCAGCACACCCATCACCGGGTGCGCGCCGTCCGCCGGGAAGAACGCACCGGACAGCAGCAGCATCGGCATCAAGAACACCATCATGATGCCGTGGTATCCCGCCGAGCTGTCCATGAGCCACGCGAGCGTGAATCCCAGCGCGGACAGCGCGAACGCCATCAGCGCGAGCACGCCGAACGCCGCGACCGCGGAGCCCGCGTCGATCGGCACGCCGGCAATCGGCGCGAACGCGAAGAACACGAGGCCGTGCAGCATCGCGAGCGTCGACGTCCCGAGGATCTTGCCGAGCGCGATCGCCCAGCGCGGCACGGGCGCGACGAGCACACCCTGCAGGAAGCCCTCCTTGCGGTCCTCGATGACGGTGATCGTCGAAAAGATCGCCGTAAACAGCACGATCATCGCGATCGTCCCCGGGAAGAAGTACTCCCCGTAGCTGTCGACGCCACCCGGCGTGAACGACTTGCTCAAGGCCCCCGCGAACAGCGCCCAGAAGATCAGCGGCTGACCGACCGAGCTGAACACGCGCGAGCGGTCCTTCAAGAAGCGGAGGACTTCACGGTGCCACAGTGCGTAGACAGCAGAAAACATCAAGCGTCCTCCGACAGGCGGCGACCGGTGCGGCTCAAGAACACGTCCGCAAGCGACGGACGGCTGATCGTGACGCGATCGACGTGATCGCCGTGACTCTGCATCAGCGGTGCGACGAGGCCGTGCGCGTCCGAGCTCTCGATGCGCACGAGCTTGTCGACAACGCGCGCGTCGACGCCGTGCGCCTTCGACAGGTCGGCCGCGAGCGTGTCCGGTGACGGCGCGGTGATCTCGAGCACCTCGCCACCGATGCTCTGCTTGAGCTCGGCCGGCGTGCCCTCGCCGACGATCGCACCCTCATGCAGGATCGTCAGCCGCGCGGCGTGCTCGGCTTCGTCCATCAGGTGCGTCGTGAACAGCACCGTCACGTTCTCGCGCTGCCGCAAGAACGTCCACAGGTCGTCGCGCGCGCCCGGGTCGAGGCCGGTGCTCGGCTCGTCGAGCAACAGCAGCTCCGGCTCGTGCAGCATGCCCTTCGCGAGCTCGACGCGGCGACGCAGGCCACCGGACAGATCGGATACGACGTCGTTCTGCCGATCCGAAAGGTCCGCGTACTCGAGCATCTCGTCGACGCGCTTCTGCAGGGCAGCGCCACCGAGCCCGAACATCTGCCCGCCGTAGACGAGGTTGCGGCGGATGCTCAGCTTCTTGTCGAGCGCCGGCGACTGAAACACGACGCCGAGCTTCTCGCGCAGCAGCGCGGCCTGCGTCGCGAGGTCGAGCCCGAGCACCTTCATCGTGCCGCGCGAGAGCGGCAGGATCGTCGCGAGCAGCTTGAACAGCGTCGACTTGCCCGAACCGTTGGGCCCGAGGAAGCCGTGCACCGAGCCGCGCTCGACTTCGAAGTCGATCCCGCGCAAGGCCTCGCGATCGCCGTAGGAGAACGCCACGCCCTTCGCGTGGACAGCGGATTCGGTCATAGCATCGTCCGGTCGAGGACCATGGCCCCGAGCAGCAACGGCAGGTAGATGATCGAAACGAAGAACGCCTGCCGCATCGCGGTCTCGAACCGTCCGAGCGCCGCGATCGTCACGATCGAAGCGAACAGGAAGTTCAGGCACACGGCAACGACGAGATACTTGTCTCCCGAGATCACGAGCCCGTACGGCAGCAGGCTGACGAACACGAGCGCCGCCGTGTAGAGCAGCATCTGCTGCGCGGTCGAGCGGCCACCGGGATCGACGACGGGCAGCATCTTCATGCCGCTGCGCGCGTAGTCCTCGCGGTAGCGCCACGAGATCGACAGGAAGTGCGGAATCTGCCAGAAGAACAGGATCAGGAACAGCACCCACGCGCCCTCGTCGAGCCCGTTGCCGGCGGCGGCGTAGCCGACGACCGGCGGCAGCGCGCCCGGCACCGCACCCACGATCGTGTTGAGCGTCGTGATGCGCTTGAGCGGCGTGTAGATGCAGACGTAGCTGACGAAGATCGCGCCGCAGAGCGCGACCGCCGTCCAGTTGGTCCAGATTGCGAGGATCGTGAGACCGGCGAGCGCACTGCCGATACCGACGGTCATCGCCGCGCCAGCGGAGACCCGACCGGTCGGCAGCGGCCGGCCCGACGTCCGCTCCATGCGGCTGTCGAGCTCACGCTCGATCCACATGTTGAGTGCGTTGCCACCCATCGCGACGAGCAGCGTGCCGATCGTCGACGAGATGATGAGATCGATGCCAGGCGTGACCCGAGACCCGAGCCACAGCCCCGCGAGCACCGCGAAGATCGCGAGCGCTGAGAGCCGGAACTTGCCGAGCTCGATCAAGGATGCGAGCTTGGCTCGCATCCGTCAGTGGGCGGCCCCCACCGCAGGTGCGCCCTTGTTGTTGCTCCCGGAGGGCGGCGCGCCCGGGCCCGGGTCCCCGCCTTCGGCGACGGGCTCGAGTGTCCGCCAGCTACGCGCGAGCAGCAGCGTCGCGAGGACGAACACGGTCGCGCCGATGACGACGTGGGCGGTGGCGATCATGCTGCGTCCGAGGTATTCGATGTTCGAAGGGTCCTTGGGGCGACGGATGATCAGTGTCGCGAAGCCGAGCAGCAGCTGGAGGATGAGCAGCGTCCAGATCCAGCGCGACAGGGCCCGCATGCCGGGCGATCGATCCGCGAACTTGCCGCTGTTGTAGGCGGTCGAGATCAGGATCGCGAGCGAGACCACGATCGCCATGAAGACGTGCAGCCACAGCATGTTCTGCGCGTTCGTGTGCCGCACGACCGCGCCGATCGCGATCTGCAGGAACACGAGGCCGAACGCAACGCCCGCGAGCACGCGAGAAGTCTTCGCCTGACCGGCCGGGACCGCGAGACGGTCACCCCAGCCGCGTGAGAGCGCGAACGCGAGGAACGCAGTCAGACACAGCGTCGGTTGGGCCAGCACGCCGTGGCCGACGGCCGCGGGCGCCCAGGTCACGCCGCCTTCCTTGCCCATCAAGACGCCGAGGCCACCGAGCAGCCCCTGCACGGTGATCATGATCAGGAGCACCCAGGCCGAGCCCCGCACCCAGCGGCGCGGGTCGACGCGGTAGATCCAGACCAGCATCCCAATCGCCAGCAGACCGACCGTCGCGCCCGAGGCGCGGTGGAAGTGCTCGACGAATTCGTCGATCGACATCCCCGGCGGCCAAAGTGACCCAGCCGAAAGCGGCCAGTCCGTGAAGGCCATCCCCGAGCCGGTACTGGTCACGATCGCCCCGATCTTGATGTGGACGAGGACGAACGCCGTCACGAAGACGGCAAATCGAAACAGCGAGCGGGACGGCATGGACGGGGTTGGGCGGCGTCAGTGGGAACGGGGCATTTTGGGACACAACGCGCGCCATTCGAGGGGGATTTCGTCGACGGTCCCCGAAACGACCAGAGGCCACGCCCGCACCCGATCCGGGTGCCGGCGTGGCCTCTGGAGTGCCTAATTTCGCGGGGCAAGGCCCGCGGCCGGCTCAGGAGCCCGCGGAGACGGCGGAGGCGTCCTCGAACGCCTCCCACATCGGGCGCTCGTGGTCCCCGACCTCGACCGCTTCGACCTGGCGGTCGAGCTGGAGCTCGGGGCTGTTCTTCGCGGTTCGGTAGAGCTCATCGAACTCGGTCGAAGAGGTCGTCTGCATCCGCTTGGCCTCTTCGAGGTGCATCACCGCCTGGTCGGACTCGCCGAGGCGGAGGTAGCAGACCGCCAAATCCTCGTGCACCTTCGACAACACGGTCTGCGGCACGTCGCCGGCCGAGGCCAGAGACAGCTCGGAGATCGCGCGGTTCCACTGGCGGCGCTGCATGTGCGATTCGCCGCGGAACATGTGGGCGAGCGTCGGCGTGTCGACCGCACCCGGCATCGGCTCGAACGAGATCACTTCGATCCACGGCTTCGACTGGAACACGTTCCGGACGACCCCCGTGACGTTGATCCGCTGGTAGAGACCGAGGTCGTAGATGTCGTTCAGCTGCTCGTTCTCCTTCGAGATGAACAGCGTGCCGAACACGTCGTCGTATTCCTTCTCGCGCCAGATCGGCTGCTCCGCGCTCCACGCGTAGAAGTTGGCGAACTGGCTCGGCACGAACTGCGTGAAGAACGGGTTCGACACCCGGCCGATCGAGCAGAACTGCACAGGGAACTGAACCCACACGCTCTTGTAGGCGTCGGGGTGTTGACGGATGTCGTCGAGCGTCGTCTGCACGACCTTCTCAACCGGCTTGCCAGAGTTCTGCGCGCCGGCGAGCGGCGCAACCAACGCGGCCATCGCGAGGGCCAATTCGATCTTCATCATGTCGCCTTTGTTTCGCTTCGAGGGTTTGCGAAGGGCTCCGTCCCACCGGCAATACCCTCGCGACCTCTCTATCGGAGGCTCGGGGCCAGCAGCTTGACCCGAAGATTCGGCTCGCGATTCAGCGACAGGCACGCGCGCGGAGACGTTCACCAGGCGATGCCACGGTCGCTGCGCACACACGCACAGGTTCGACGCGCGGCCGCCCGATAGGTGTTCGAGTTACGGACAGCCTGTTCGAAAAAACCGCACGCACTGACATGAAGACACTCCGACTGCTCACGTTCGCAGCACTCACGACGACGCTCTCCGCGCAGGTCGTGGTCACCGAAGTGCACCCGGGAGCAGGCTGGATCGAGATCCAGAACCGGAACGACACGACGGCCGCGCTCGGCGGCTGGACCGTCTACTGCACGACCGCGACGGCCGGCCAGCCCAATAACTACTGGTGGGCGTTCCCGAGCGCGACGTCGCTCGAAGCCGGTGCGTTCTTGCGGGTTCATTGGTTTGCCCCGTATCAAGCGCCGACCGCGACCGACGTCTACACCGGCAACAACGCCATCAACTTCCTGTTCGGCCTCGGCGGCGAAGCGCTGCGCGAGAACATCGGCTCCGTCGCACTGCTGAGCAGCCAGGACGGCGCGATGATGGGCACGCCGGCGATCTATCAGGATTGGATCACCTGGGGCGAAGGCAACCGCCCCCGCGAAGAGTACGCGGTTCAGAACAACCGCTGGATCGACGGCCACTTCGTCGCGAGCCCCGGCGCCACCTCGAGCATCGCGCTCGGCGCCGACCCCGCGGCCGAACCCTCGCTCGTCGCCGACTTCTTCATCGACTCGACGCCGAGCCCGCTCGCGCCGAATCAAGACGGCGCGGTAGTCGCGCACTACGGCCATGGCTGCGCTGTCGGCTTCATGAACGAGCCGTCGCTCAACACCCTCGGCATCCCCGCGATCGGCAACGGCGACTTCGGCATCCGCGCGAACGGCACAAACGGCCTGAGTGGTCAAGTCGTCGTGTTCTTGTTCGGCTTCGCCCAAACCGACGGCATCGTCCTACCGCTGCCGAACCTGACCTGCCCGATCTGGGTCGACGGCGGCATCGTGCCGCTCATGTCGGTCGTCATGCCGGCGCAGAACGGCTTGCCCTACACCGACCTGCCGCTCTCGCTGTCGGAGATGACGAGCGAAAGCATCGGCTGGACGGTGTACGTGCAGGCGCTGGTCGGCGTGATGCCGTTCACGTCGTTCGACCATGCGGCGAGTGGTGGGTTGGCGGTGACGTTCGGCGGATAATTGCCACCACCGAACTCCCCCACATCCGCAGATCCACATCCAGATCCGCTGCAAAGTCGTCACGATCGAGGTGCCCTTCCTGGAAGTGGAAGCACAGCACCCCGTCGTCGGCCAACCGCTCGACGAGCTTGTGCGCGCGGGCCGCGGCGCGAACCGGGTCTTCGCCGACGGCCGCGTAGGGCGGGTCGTAGAACACGACGTCGGGCGGGACTTCTTCCTCTTCGCCTTCCGGCCGCATCAGCGGCGGATCCCACGCGTCGGTGCGCAGCACGTGGCTGCGCTCCTTGACGTCGGGGCCGAGCATGTCGAGGTTCTCGCGGAGCACGCGGAGCTGGCGGTTGCCCTTCTCGACGAAGAGCACGCGGCCGGCGCCGCGGGAGAGGGCCTCGATGCCGCTCGCGCCGGTGCCCGCAAAGAGGTCCCAGACCTCGGCTTCGGGAATCTCGGCGGCGAGGATGTTGAACAGCGCCTCGCGGACCTGCCCGAGGAGCGGACGGGTTTCCCGGCCCGGCACGGACGCCAGGACCCGCCCACGGTGTTCACCGCCGATCACCCGCAAAGACACGGGATCGATCGTATCCCCATCGCCAATCGGGACTAGAAGGCCGGCCGGAAAGTGCTTTGCATCGATCGTGGATGCAGCCGTCGTGGATGCGGGTGCGCGGAAACGCAGGCGAATCAGTGGATTCGGCGAGG
>JANQJF010000053.1 GCA_028281765.1 Planctomycetota bacterium
CCTCGCCGAATCCACTGATTCGCCTGCGTTTCCGCGCACCCGCATCCACGACGGCTGCATCCACGATCGATGCAAAGCACTTTCCGGCCGGCCTTCTAGCCCGCACCGTCACCAGCCTCGCGAGTGAGTGCGTGTGACGCCGTATGGACCGCGCTCGGGCGTGCTCACACGTGTGGCTGGTGACGGATGCGGGCCAAACCGCCCGGGCCCGGCGTCATTGCGGCGATCTCGACCGCGCGGTACCGTTCGGCGCCCTTTCTTTTCGCGAGAATCGTCCCACTGGTGGCTCTCCCCGATGGTGTGCCCCCCGGAGAAGATCTGCTGACCATGGACCCCCAAAGCGCCGCGCAAGCCCTCGACGCGCATCTGCGCGAGACGATTCGCTGGCACTTCTCTCCCGAAACCGGCACGCCGTATTGGCTCGACTGGGCCGCCGAGGCCGACTTCGATCCGATCGAGGCGGTGCAGTCGGTCGCGGACCTGACGCGCTTTCCGCATTTCGACGGCGAGCTGCTGCGGACCGAGCCCCACGACCGCTGGGTGCCGAAGGCCTACGAAGGACGCCCGTTCACGATCTTCGAGACCGGCGGGACAACCGGGCTGCCCAAGCAGCGGATCGGTTGGGAGGACTACAAGCGCGACTACGAGGAGTTCTCGGACACGCTCGACGACGCGCATTTCCCGCGCGGGGGCTACTGGCTGATGGTCGGCCCGACCGGGCCACGTCGCCTGCGGCTCGCGATCGAGCATCTCGCGAACCACCGCGGATCGTCGTGCTACTTCGTCGATCTCGACCCGCGCTGGGTCAAGAAGCTGATCGCGCAGAAGGAGTTCGACCAGGCCAAGGCCTACATGAAGCACGTGATCGATCAGGCGGTCACGATCCTCGAGAAGCGCAAGGTCGACGCGTTGTTCACGACGCCGAAGCTGCTCGAAGAGCTCGGCGAGCGTCTGTCTCTCCCGGACGCCGGCATCAAAGGAGTCTTCTGTGGCGGCACGACGATGACGCCGCAGAACACGCGCTTCCTCGTTGAGGAAGTGCTCGAAGGACAAGTCGGATTCGTGCCGACCTACGGCAACACCCTGATGGGGCTCGCGGCGCACAAGCCGACGCTGCGTGAGGACAAGTATTCGATCACCTACTACGCGCCGCAGCCGCGCGCGATGCTGCGGGTCGTCGATCCCGGCGACACCGCGCGCACCGTCGACTACGACGAGTGGGGTCGCGTCGAGCTGACGACGTTGACGCAGGAGTTGTTCCTGGCGCGCTTCTTGGAGCGCGACGAGGCTTTGCGCCGCAAGCCGTGCGAGCAGTATCCGTGGGACGGCGTCGGTGAGGTTCGGCCGTTCGGTCAGGAGTCCGCCAAGATCGTGGAGGGCGTCTACTAGTGTCCGCGAGTGCGCCACACATCCCGGTGCTCCGCGCCGGTGTCGAGTACGAGAGCCTCGACACGATCGAGGTGCGGCCCGCCGCCGGCGGCGAGCCGCTCGCGATCGTCAGCCAGGCCAACGCCGGGATCATCAAGCGAGACCTCAAGCGCCTCGACGACAAGGCCGCGTCGCTGCGTGCGCTGTCGACCGAGCGAATGCTCGAGATCTGCAAGGACGCGGGCCAGCTGTTCTTGCACGGCGATGTGTCGCTGTCCGACGACGGTCCGGCGTGGTCGCCCGAAGACTACGTGAACACGCTCAGCCAGACGAGCGGTTTGCCGCACGCGCTGTGCCGCCGCAACATGCAGAAGGTCTTCACGGTCTTCGACAGCATGGGTGAGATCCTGCGCGGGCTGATGCGCGGTCTCGATCCGGGGGTGCTCGATACCGGCTTCGGCGAGCACTGCGGCATCGCGCTGCACTACTCGAATCCGGTCAACGCGCTCGGCGTCGTGCTGCCGAGCAACTCGCCGGGCGTGAACTCGATCTGGATCCCGTCGATCGCGCTGCGCGTGCCCGTCGTGCTCAAGCCCGGACGCGAAGAGCCGTGGACGCCATTGCGCATCATGCGCGCGTTGATCCTGGCCGGCTGTCCGCGCGAAGCGTTCAGCTTCTACCCGACCGACCACGAGGGCGCGGCGGCCGTGCTCGAACACTCGAATCGCTCGCTGTTGTTCGGCGACGCGGCGGTGACGAAGGCCTACTCGCGTGACCCACGCGTGCAGATCCACGGGCCGGGACGCAGCAAGGTGCTGATCGGTGCGGACGCGATCGAAGACTGGCGCGAATACCTGCCCGTGCTCGTCGATTCCGTCGCCGCGAACGGTGGCCGCAGCTGCATCAACGCGTCGTCCATCTTCGTCCCGTCGCACGGCGCCGAGATCGCGGATGCACTCGCCCAGGAGCTCGCGAGCTACGTCCCGGTTCCGGCCGACGACGAGCACGCGAAGCTGTCCGCGTTCGCGAACCCGAAGTTTGCGGAGTTCATCGACGCGTCGATCGAGAGTGGCCTCGACGAAGGCGGCGCGACCGACGTGACCGCGAAGCATCGCGAGGGCCCGCGCACGGCCACTCACGACGGCGCGCAGTATCTGCTGCCGACGGTCGTGCACTGTGAGTCGCTCGAGCACTCGCTCGCGCGCTCGGAGTACATGTTCCCGTTCACGAGCGTCGTCGAGGTGCCGCACGACGAACTCGTTGACAGCCTCGGCCCGAGTCTCGTCGTCACGGCGATCACGCGGGACGCGGATCTCGTCGAGAAGCTGCGACGTTCCGATCACGTCGACCGTCTCAACCTCGGCCCCGTTCCGACGTCGCACGTCGAATGGGACCAGCCGCACGAGGGCAACCTGTTCGAGTTCCTGTACGAGCGGCGCGCGATCCAGTGCGCGGACGGATGGGCGACGCACTGAGCGCGTCCGTTCTCGGGCGGTCCGAGCGCACGCGCGTCGAGTACGGCAACGGGATCATCGGCCGGCTCGGCGAGTTCGCGACAGGTCTGGGTGCGAAGCACGCGCTCGTCGTCACGGATCCGGGCATCGTCGCCGTGGGTCACGTCGACCGCGCCGAGGCGTCGCTCCGCGCGGCGGGACTGGACGTGTCGCGATTCGCAGACGTCCACGAGAATCCGTCCGAATCGGACGTCTCGGCGTGTCGCGCTGCGGCGGCCGATCTCGATATCGACGTGCTGATCGGGCTCGGTGGCGGGAGCAGCATCGACGTCGCGAAGGGCTGCGCGTTCTTGCGTGCCGGCGGTGGGCGCATGGCCGACTATCGGGGTCACGGACTCGCGAAGGGCGAGCTGTTGCCGCTGATCGCCGTGCCGACGACGGCGGGGACCGGCAGCGAGATGCAGTCGTACGCGCTGATCACGCATGACGAGACGCACGAGAAGCTCGCGTGCGGGGACCCGCAGGCGGCGGCGCGCATCGCGGTTCTCGATCCGGAGCTGACGCTGACGCAGCCCCGTCGCATCACCGCGGTCACGGGGCTCGACACGCTGGCTCACGCGGTCGAGTCCGCCGTCACCAAGAAGCGCAACGCCACGTCGGATGCGTGCGCCGACGAGGCGTTCGAACTCGTCGCGGCGAACTTCCCTCACGTGCTCGAGGCCCCGAACGACCTCGAAGCGCGCGGTGCGATGCTGCGCGCCTCGGCGTGCGCCGGGCTCGCGATCGAGCACAGCATGCTCGGCGCCGCGCATTCGATGGCGAACCCACTGACGGCGCACTTCGACGTTACGCATGGATGTGCGGTGGGGTGCGCCTTGCCGACCGTCGTGAGATATAACGCGGAGCGGGGAGAAGTCGCGACGCGCTACGTCGCGCTGCGGCCGATCGACGAGCTTGTGACCGTCCTGCGACACTGCGTGCGAGCAGCCGGCGTCGCGAGCGAACTCGGGCATGTGGACCGCGCGGCGATCCCGACCCTCGCGCGGGAGGCCGCGGAGCAGTGGACCGCGCAGTTCAATCCGCGCCAGGTCGGCCCGGACGACTTCGCATCGCTGTACGGCGCTATGCTCGACGAATGCGAAGAGCTCGCGTCCTGAGGCATTGGGTCTGGATCGTCGGCGCCGGCGCGGCCGCGTTCGCGATCGGCAGCACGCTCGACCCGTCGCGCGCGTTCTTCCATCCCGGCGTCGACGACGAGCCCGTGTTCGAGACGTCCGTCGGTTCCCTCGACGGCGCAGCCTACGGCCGCTACCTCGTCTCGCGCTTCGGCAGTCGCCACGTCGAGGATCTGGCCTTCGACTTCGTCCTCGCGCGCGAGTGCGAAGCCCGCGGCATTCTGCGCAGCGCGCCGATGCTCGCGCGTTCGATGGCTGCCCAGCGCGTGCGCTCCTTCGGTCCACAGGGCGTCGACCCGTGGTTGCGCGCGCGCTTCACGACCGAGGCGCTGCGACAGCTGCGCGTCGACGCGTTGATCGGCGCCGAGCGGCAGGTCGACGAGTCGGCGATGCAGGCGCTCTTCGATCATCGCTACGGCGTCGGTGGGGTCCGTGCGAAGGTCCGTCAGCTGCTGGTCTCGTTCCAGTCCACGCGCGCGCGGATGGATACGACCGGAGTCGTGCCGACCGACGAGATCGTCGCCGAGGAGGCTCGCACGCGGATCGATGCCCTTGCCGCGCGCGTTCGCCAGGGGGCGTCGCTGCTCGACCTCATGGGTGAGACCGACGACCGCTCCGCGCGCTGGCAGTTCGTCAAATCGAGCGAGCGGGCGTCCGCGGGCATCCTGCCGAAGTACAACTACGTCCGCTACGGTGATGCGTTCGCCGAGGCCGTGCGCACACTCGAGGTGGGCGAGGTGTCCGGCGTGGTTCGCTCGGACACCGGATTCCACTTGATCGAATTGCTCGACCGCACGATCACGAAGCGCGAAGACGTGGAGGCAGTACTGCGCCACGAACTCGGCGGCGGTCGTGCTTCTGCCGTCGAGGTCAAGGCGTTGCGGGACCGACTGCTCGAGAAGTACGAATACCGCGCCCGGTGATCACCCCGCTACACTCCCCGCCGATGCCGTCCTCCAAGTCCTCCTTGCTCGCGCCGCTGGCGATCGCGCTAGCCCTGTCTGCCTGTGCGCCGGAGCCCGGCGAGGCTGCGCAGGTAGCAGCCGGCGTGCCGCCCGCGGATTGGCCGAGCCATCGAGGCAATCCGCAGCAGCTGGGCGTCGCGGCGGGCTCCCTGCGCGCGAAGCCGACGCTCGCGTGGAAGTTCAAGACCGACAGCGAAGTGCTGGCGTCTCCCGTCGTCCACGATGGAACGGTCTACGTCGGCTCGACCGACAACGTCTTCTACGCGATCGACCTCGCGACCGGCGAGGAGCGCTGGCGCCACGCGACCGACGACATGATCGAGGGGCCGGCGCTCGTGCGCGACGGCGCCGTCTACTTCGGTTCGACGGACTTCTTCCTCTACGCGCTCGACGCGAAGACCGGCGAGCGGCGGTGGCGCTACGAGACCAACGAGAAGATCGCCGGCGCCCCGAACTGGTTCCGCACGGCCGCCGGTAAGACCCACATCGTCGTCGGCAGCTACGACGCGAGCGTCTACTGCCTCGACACGAAGGGGCAAGAGGTCTGGACCTACGTGACCGGCGACCGGGTCAACGGGACGCCGGCCATCGCCAACGGCGAGGTCGTGTTCGGTGGCTGTGACGCCGCGTTGCATCTGGTATCGGCCGAGACCGGCAAGGGCGTCGCGAAGGTCGAGCTCGAGCGGGACCATCACATCGCGGGTTCGGCCGCGCTCGCCGACGATCGCGCCTTCTTCGGGCACTACGGCAACCAGTTCGTCTGCGTCGACCTGGAGAGCGGTGAGGACGTGTGGAGCTATCCGAGTCCGCGCGATGCGTTCTTCTCGTCGCCGTCGATCGGCGAGGATCGCGTCGTGTTCGGCGGTCGCGACCGCAAGCTGCACTGCGTCGGGCGCGCGGACGGCAAGCCGCTGTGGGCGTTCAAGACGCGTCGCCGCGTCGACGGTTCGCCGGTCATCTGCGGCGACAAGGTCGTGTTCGGATCCGGCGACGGCCGGCTCTACCTGCTGGGCCTCGAGAAGGGCGACGAGCTGTGGCGATACGAACTCGGTCGATCGCTCGTGTCCTCGCCCGCGGTCGCCGGTGGCATGATCGTCATCGGTTCGACCGACCATCACGTCTACGCGTTCGACGCCAAGCCGGAGTAGGTGCCAGCCGGATGCGGTTCATGTTGCTGACCCCGGGCACCGGGCACTTCTACTGCGGCAGCTGCCTGCGCGACAACACGCTCGCCGCCGCGCTGCGGCAGCAGGGTCACGAGGTCGAGGTCGTGCCGCTGTATCTGCCGATGATGCTCGAGGACGGGCAGGCCGAGGAGCCGCGCGTTCACATGGGCGGCATCAACATGTACCTGCAGCAGAAGGTCGGACTCGCGAAGCACGCGCCGGACTGGCTCGCCAATCTGCTCGACAGCCCGCGCCTGCTGCGCTGGGCGTCGAAGCGCGGCAACATGACCGAAGCGCCGGACCTCGGACCGATGACCGTCTCGATGGTGCGCGGCGAGGACGGTCGTCAGGCCGGCGAAGTCGAGAAGCTCGTGCGCTGGGCCAAGGAACAGCCGCGCCCGGACGTCCTCGTCATCTCGAACGCGATGCTGATCGGCGTCGTGCGTCGCATGAAGCAGGAGCTGGGATGCAAGGTCGTGACGACGTTGCAGGGCGAACAGCCGTTCCTCGATTCGCTGCCGGAGCCACATCGAAGCGATGCGTGGGACGCGCTCCGCGGTCGCGCGGCCGACGTCGATGCATTCGTCGGTGTCAGTCGGTGGTACGGCGACCGGATGCGGGACCGGCTCGGCATCGACGAGTCGCGATTGCACGTGGTCTACAACGGGATCGACGTGAGTCTGTTCGGTGATCCTTCGGCTCTCTCGGATCGGTCGCCGCGCACGATCGGGTACCTCGCGCGCATGTGTCGGGACAAGGGCGTCGACACGCTCGTCGATGCATTCCTGCGGTTGCGGCAGCGAGGAGGTTTCGACGACGTGCGGCTTCACGTCGCGGGGGTGCAACTCAACGAAGACAAGCCGCTCGTTGACGAGCTGCGATCGAAGATCGAGGCGCAGCACGCGATGGACGCCGTCACGTTTTCGCCGAACCTCGAGCGCGCCGACAAGCTGGCGTTCTTGCAGACTCTGTCGGTACTGTCGGTGCCCGCGATGTACGGCGAGTCATTCGGGCTGTATCTACTCGAAGCGCTCGCTTCCGGCGTGCCGGTCGTGCAGCCCCGCGACGCGGCGTTCCCCGAGTTGCTCGAGGCGACCGGTGGTGGCGTGCTCTGCGAACCAGGCGATCCCGAGGCTCTCGCCGACGCGCTCGCGGACGTGCTGAGCGACCCTGCGCGTGCGCAACAGCTCGCCGACTCCGGTCGTGGCGTCGTGCGCGATCGCTTCACCGCGGCGCGGATGGCGGAGCAATTCGAGGCTGTGGCAGCTCGCTTCGCTCAGGGATAGCGGGTTCGCTGACGTTGCCGCATCGGTCGACTGCGCGCACGGCGATTGCGGTTACGTCGCTCGCGATCTCGCGGCGCGACGTTCCTGGTGGCAGGACTTCGACCGACCACTCGGTGTCCGTCTTCGTGTGCACGACCCAGGCGAGGACCGTGCCGTCGTCGCCCGGGCCCCAGTCGGCGACGTCCTCGATCCAGCGGACCTGCGGCGCTGCGGGCGGCACGTCGTCGAGCCAAGGGGAGGGGGGCACGAGCGCTCGCTCCGCGTACGGTCCCTTCTTGAGTGCCTCTGCGACCGGGCGTTTCGGATCCTGCAGCGCGCGCATGCTGAACATGCACAGGCCGGGATCGTTCGGCGCGAAGCCGCGCGTGATCATCACTTGATTGACGATCTCCGTCGCGCCGACTTCGCCGCGCGCGCGTGAGACCGACGTGCCCGGCCACAGGTGGCGGCCCGCGCCGTTCTGTCGATGCCACCAGCCGAGCAACACCGGGAAGCTCTGTGGCACACGACCGATCGGCCAGTAGAGCTGCGGCGTGCAGTAGTCGAGCCAGCCCTCGTTCCACCAGCGACGGGCGTCGGCGAAGAGCACGTCGTACTGGTCGAGCCCCTGGATGCCCTTTGGATGGCCGGGGCGCCAGATGCCGAACGGGCTGATTCCGAACGCGACGTGCGGGGCGATTGCGTGGATCTCGCGGTCGAGTCGCTGGATCAGGGTGTCGACCGCGTCGCGCCGCCAGTCGTTGCGGGCCAGTCGCCCGCCACTGTCGCGGTAGCGTTTCCAGCTCGCGTCGTCGGGGAAGTCCGCGCCGTCGTTGTAGCTCGGATAGGGATAGAAGTAGTCGTCGAAGTGCACCCCGTCGATGTCGTAGCGCAGCACGACATCGAGGATCACGTCGACGCAACGGTCCTGCACGGCCGGCTGCGCGGGGTCCATCCACCAGTAGCCCTCTGTGCCAGGCTTCGCTTCCCCGAGCTTCACGCACCAGTCCGGGTGCTCGTGCACGACCGACGATTCGTGGATCGCGCCGGGGTGACTCGGGTGGTTCGCACGGTAAGGATTGAACCAAGCGTGGAGCTGGAGACCGCGCGCGTGCGCCTGCTCGATCCAGAACTCGAGCGGGTCGTAGAACGGCTCGGGTGATCGGCCCTGCGCACCGGTCAAATAGGCCGACCAGGGCTCGAACGAGGAGTTGTAGAGCGCGTCGGCGTGCGGCCGCACCTGCAGCACGACCGCGTTCATGTGCAACTCGGCGAGGCGGTCCAGGATCGCGACCGCCTCTTGCTGCTGCCGGTCGACGGTCAGGCCGGGCTTGCTGGGCCAATCGATGTTGGCCACTGTCGCGACCCAAGCCGCGCGAAACTCGCGCGGTGGCTCAGGGAGTTCTTCGGCGGTCGGCAAGGACGCGCAGCTCGTGGCGGCCAGCAGGACCGCGGCGAGCAAGGCTCGGGACGATGGCATTCCTGGACGGTATCGGATCGCGGATTCGGAATCGCCGGGTGTGCGGGCGGTGGATGCGCCTCGCACGGATGTGCACCGATGTGTACCGTTCGCGCCATGTCACCTTGGATCCTGTTCGCACTCCTCACCGTCGTCTCTTGGGGCCTCTACGGGATCCTGCTGCACACCGGTCAGGTCGGCATGGGCGACCCGGCGGTCGGCCGCTACAAGGCGTTCTTCTGGGTCGGGATCGCGTACTTCCTGATCGCCGTCCTCGCGCCGGCCGCGATCATCATCGCGAAGGGTGCATCCTGGTCGATGCCGACCGGCGCGGTCGTCTGGTCGCTGCTCGCGGGCGTCGTCGGCGCCGTCGGCGCATTCGGTGTGCTGCTCGCGTTCGGCGCGAAGGGACACCCGGCTGCCGTCATGTCGATCATCTTCGCCGGCGCACCGATCGTGAACGCGAGCGTCGCGATCGCGCTGCACCCGCCGGCGGGCGGGCTCGCGAAGCTCGACTGGCGTTTCCTGATCGGCATCGTGCTCGCCGCGTGTGGTGGCCTCCTCGTCACGCTCTACAAGCCGACGCCCGGTCCGGCGAAGCCGGTCGCCCCGGCTGCCGGTGGTGAGGCTGCCGGCGGCGAGAACGCGCCGAAATGAGCGCGCTCGTCGAGGTCGACGCGCTGACGCACCGCTACGGCGACGGCGAGCCGGTGCTGCGGGACCTCAGCCTGAAGGTCGATGCCGGCGAGTCCCTCGCGGTCGTCGGTCCGTCCGGCTCGGGGAAGAGTTCGCTGCTGCACACGATCGGCGCGCTGCTCGAACCGACGTCCGGGGACGTGCGCATCGACGGGCAATCGCTGCGCGGACTCGACGCCGACGCGCTCGCGGCGCTGCGGAACCGTGAGATCGGTTTCGTGTTCCAGGCGCATCACCTGCTGCCACAGTGCAGCGCGCTCGAGAACGTCTTGGTGCCGACTCTCGTGCATCCAGACGACGCGGTGCGTGCGCACGCGCCGGAGCGGGGGCGCGAACTGCTCGAGTTCGTCGGGCTCGGCGAACGCGTCGAGCATGCGCCTTCCGCGATGTCGGGCGGTGAGTGCCAGCGCGTCGCGGTCGTGCGGGCGTTGATCAACAAGCCGCGGATCCTGCTCGCGGACGAGCCGACCGGATCGCTCGACGCCGCGGGGACGGACAAGATGGCGGACGTGCTCTGCGGCGTCCTCGAACGCGAGGGCATCGCGCTCATCACGGTCACGCACTCCGACCGTCTCGCGGCGCGCATGCAGCGCGTGCTCGAACTGCGCGACGGCGCGCTGGTCGGATGAAGCTTCGGTCGCTCGCAGCGCGTGGACTTCGCCACTACTGGCGCACGCACCTCGGCGTCGTCGTCGGCGCCGCCGTCGCGACGGCGGCGCTTGTTGGTGCGCTCGTCGTCGGCGACTCCGTGCGTGGGACGCTGCGGCAGCACGCGTTGGACCGGGTCGGTCGCGTGCACTCCGCGTTGGTGACGCCTGAACGATCGTTCGGTGCCGACCTCGCGCAGCGGCTGTCGTTGTCGGGGACCGCCTCCGCCGGCCTCGCGTTCCGCGGAATCGCGTCCGCGCGGGGGGGAGAGGCGCGGGCGGGCATCGTCGAGGTGCTCGGCGTCGACAACGCGTTCTTCGCGCTGTCGCCGGAAGGTGCCGGGTCGAAGCCGGCCGCCGGCCGCGTCCACCTCAACCGCGCGCTCGCGACGCACCTCGACGTCACGACGGGAGACTCGATCCTCGTGCGCGTCGAGCGGCCGAGCCTGGTGCCGCGCGAGACCGCGCTCGCGAAGGTCGACGACATCTCGTTCGCCATTCCGGTCGAGGTCGAACGCGTTCTCGACGCGGGCGAGTTCGGCCGCTTCGGGCTCCGCGCGGCGCAGGGCGAATCGTTCCGCGTGTTCGCCGACGTCACGTGGCTCGGCGAGCAGCTCGACCTCGCCGGCCGCGCGAATCTCCTGCTCGTCGACGTCATCCCCGACGGGGCCGACGCAGCGCTGGCCAAGGCGTGGACGTTCGATGACGCACAGATCGAGTTTCGCGAGCTCGACGCCGGCGTCACCGAAATGCGCAGCAGCCGGGTGTTCCTCGACGATGCGGTCGTCGACACGCTGCAGATGACGCCGCCGTTGATCGGTGTCTTCACCTACTTCGTGAACGCGATCCGCAGTGGCGATCGCGTGACGCCGTACTCGATGATTTCGGCGATCGGAGTGCTCGGTGGCGGTCCGCTCGACCCGGCGCTGCAGCCGCTCGGCGAGCTCGCCACCGAGGCGAATGCCGTCGTCGTCAACGACTGGCTGGCGAGGGATCTCGAGATCGAGCTGGGCGACGAGATCGAGATCGAGTATTTCACGCTCGACGACGAGCTCGGCCTCGCGACGCATACTTCGAAGCACAGGGTGTCGCGGGTGACACCGCTCGAAGGCGTCGCTGCGGACGCGAGCCTCATGCCGGCGTTCCCCGGACTCGCCGGTGCCGAGAGCTGCCGGGACTGGGATCCCGGGATGCCCGTGGACCTCGAGCGACTCCGCGACCAGGATCAGCAGTACTGGGAAGAGCACGGCGGCACGCCCAAGGCGTTCGTGTCGCTACCGCGCGCGCGCAAGGCGTGGCGCAACCGCTACGGCTCACTGACCGCGGTGCGCATGCCGACCAAGTCGGTGTCCCTCGTGAAGCACTACCTGGGTGGCGTGGTCGAGCCGAGTGACCTGGGTCTGTTCTTCCGCGACGTGCGCACTCCGGCGCTCGCGGCCGGTTCGCCCGCGACGGACTTCGGCGGTCTGTTCCTAGGGCTGAGCTTCTTCCTGATCGTCGCGGCTCTGCTCCTGTGCGCGCTGCTGTTCGTGTTCGGCGTCGAGCAGCGTGCGAGCGAGGTCGGGCTGCTGCTCGCGGTCGGCTACCGACCCCGCGAAGTCCGACGCGTGTTCCTCCGGGAGTCCGTGGGGCTGGCTGGCGTCGGCAGCGCGCTCGGTGCCCTGATCGGTCTCGGCTACAGCGCGCTCGTGCTCTACGGCCTGGGATCACTCTGGCGCGGCGCCGTCGGTGGAACCGCCCTGGAGTTGCACTATTCGGCGTCGACGATCGCGATCGGAATCGCCGCGGGAATCGCGACGGCCGCGTTCGCGATCTGGCTCGCGCTCCGGCGCGCGTTCGATCGACCCGCCATCGAGCTGCTGCGCAGCGGTCGCGGTGTTGCACTGCATGGAAACGGTGCGCGTTCGCCTCGGCGGGCTTGGATCGTCGCGGGCGTGGCCGCGGTGCTGGCGATCGCACTCGCGCCCACGGCCGGCGGTTCGGCGCAGGCGCGTGCGGGTGCGTTTTTCGGTGCGGGGGCGTTGCTGTTGATCGCCTCGCTTTGCGCGTGTCTCGCGTTGCTGATCCGATCCGGTCGACCGACCACGAGTCCGCTCGCGACCGTGCGCTCACTCGGGGCGCGCAGCGCTGGCCGGCGGCTCGGGCGCAGTCTCACGACGATCGCGCTACTCGCGTCGGGCACGTTCTTGGTCGTCGCGATCCAGGCCAACCGGTTGATCGGACCCGAGGATCCGACGAACCGCGCGTCGGGAACTGGAGGCTTCGCGCTCTATGGCCGCACTACGCTGCCGGTGCTGCGTGACCTCACGACCGAAGAAGGGCGCCGCGCTTACGGTGTCGAGGATGAGGATCTCGAGGGTGCTTCGATCGTGCCGTTCCGGGTGCGCGAAGGGGATGACGCGAGCTGCCTCAACTTGGCGACGCCGCAGCACCCGCGCCTGATTGGAGTGGATCCGGCGGAGTTGGCGTCGCGCCATGCGTTCACGTTTCCTACACTCCATTTCGGTGGAGGCGTGACGGAGGACGAGGCCCGGTCCATGTTGAAATCCATGCTCCCGTGGGGGCGACGAGACGGATCCGAGTCACCATGGTCTCTACTTGCGGTGGACTACGGAGAAGACGTCGTCCCTGCCATCGGTGATGCCGCGAGCGTGACCTGGACGCTGCACAAGGCGGTAGGCGACGACGTTCGGTTCGTGGATGAAATGGGCGAAGAGTTCAAGGTGCGCATCGTCGGGGTCGTGCAGGGTTCGATCTTGCAGGGCAACCTCGTGGTCGCGGACGCGCACTTCCGCGAGCGCTTTCCGTCGATCCCCGGCCATCGCATGTTTCTGATCGACGCTGAAGACGAGACAGCCGTCTCGTCGACGTTGACGAACGCGCTCGAGGACCTCGGCTTCGAGGCGACGACGACCCGGGCGCGGCTCGCCGAGTTCTCGGCCGTGCAGAATACCTACCTTTCGATCTTCCAGGTGCTCGGCGCGCTCGGCGTGTTGCTCGGCACCGTCGGCCTCGGCGCGGTCGTGCTTCGCAACACGTTCGAACGCCGCGGCGAGCTGGCGGTCGCGAGCGCGGTCGGGTTCGCGCGGCGCGACGTCATGCGCCTCGTCGCGAGCGAGCACCGGCTGTTGCTGGGTATGGGGCTCGTGTCCGGCGGCGTGGCGGCGGTCGTCGCACTGTCCGGCGCCGGCACGACCGCGTGGCTCGCGCCGCTCGGCTGGGGACTTGCGATCGCGGCCGGTGGCGTCGTGTGTGTCCACATCGCGACGCGGATCGCGACGCGTCGTCGCGCGCTGGACGATCTTCGGGCCGATGAATAGCCGTTCCTGAGGAATTCGTCCGGACAACGCGCGGACGTGAACGCTCGGACCGGTGGCGCTAGTGCCCCGCGTCCGAAGTCCGCATCATGAGTAACCGGCCATTCGACCCGCTCGCTGCGTTGCTGCTCCTCAACTTGTCCACTGACAAGCCGTGT
>JANQJF010000109.1 GCA_028281765.1 Planctomycetota bacterium
GGTCTCCACCGATTCTAGTCGAACCGTCAGGACCGCCGACAAGGCGTACATCGGTCGGAGCTGGCCAGGATCATGGAAGTTGGCGCCCATCCATATTGGTGTCGGCGTATGCGGGTCGCCGCCAATCGGCTCATGGCTTCCCAGGTGTCTACCGTGGGGCCCTGGCGTTCCGTCGAAGATCGACCCCGTCCATGCCTGCCCGCCGCCGCCCCCCGGCGATGTTGCTCCACTAGAAGTGATGTTAGGAGTGGCCAGGAGCGTTCCGTCCCACAAGTCGTCGTAGTCGTCGGCGATCCGAACCCCGTCGCGCCGGTAGATCGGCACGCCTTGGATGCCAGGCGCCGTCGGACTCGTTCCAGTGTTGTCACGGGCGAACAGCGTTGCAGTACTGGCCACTGCCCGCCACTCGATGTTGAGCGCGGCCAGCTCACCGACGCTGTCAGCATCAGCGGAGACGAATGCGTTGTAGTCGGCGATGTCGGACGACATCGCATCGCGAGTCGAATCGGTCACGACGAGAATTCGGTACTGATCGCCCGGGCTCAGGTCAGTCGGCGGGGCCAACGGAAACGGAACCGTTAGGACATCCGAGATACCGTAGAAGGGGTAGGACGGGTTGCCGCCGGCGCCACCGAAGTGGCCAGACCGAATCCAATGGGAAGTCGAAAGGTCCGATCGACCGAACGAAGGAGACGCTGTGGTTCCGCCAAGGGGATGCCCGAAGTCATCACCCGATTCGCTCGTTCCGGTCCACACTACTGACGGAGAACCCGCGGGCGTCACGGATGCGAGGAGGCTTCCCGACCAGAACTGGTCGTAGTCGTTGGCGACTCGGACGCCGGCGGGCGTGTAGATGGGCACACCCGTGCTCCCAGCCGGCGTCGGATCGGTCGACGTGTTGTCGCGTGCGTCCACCGTTTCGGTGGTGACGATGGCGGTCCAGTTCGTCCCGAGCGCGGCTAGGTCTTGGTTGGCGGTGACATCTGCCGCGACATGGGCGTTGTAGTCGGCGATGTTCGTCGAGAGGGCGTCGCGAGTGCTCGCCGTGACGAAGATCACGCGGTACGGATCCCCCGAGTTCAGGTCCTGCGGGAGTGTGGCGCCCTGCGCTGACAGCGTCGCTGCGGTCGCGAGCAGGGAGATCGTGACTTTGGTGAGGTAGTTCATTCGTCGGGTCCTTGCTGAATTGAGATCAGCCGGAACACCACATCCCAGGGCGTGGCCCGCAGCGGGGAGCCCCGATTTTCTTGGGGATCGCTCGTCGTGGTGCTCGGACCGGCGTTGACTCGTCGTTCAGCCAGGACTTGCTTGGCGAGGTCCGGGCGAAGCCATCGCGGGCCGAGACGTGGGCGCAAGTTGAGTGGAGCACCGCAGGAGAGCGCGTTTCCGGTGGTCGCGTCGCTCCCTCTGGCCTCGAGATCAAGAAGGCAGCAGCAACGCGACCGACGCGACCTTCGACCGGAGCGGCGTGCTCCGAGTCGAAGGTCGCGCCCGCCATCAGAACATCCCGATTGTGATGTTCTGACCACGGGCCATTCCAGCTCAGGTCGGTTGAGTGCCAGCCAGTGGGGCGCGCCTGCGAATCGGCCGATGCGGTCGGCGAGCTGGCGCGCCCCACGCTTCTCGTGGCTCCCACGAGGTACCCGACGCAGCTTCCACTGCTGTTCGCGCCAAGCAGGACGACGCGGCCCCGAGAAAAGGGCAGCTCCGACTGCAGTCCGAACCCCCGGATGCGGTGTTCCTTTCGAACCACTCAGCAAGGACCAAGAGATGAACTACCTCACCAAGGCCATGACCTCCCTGCTCGCGACCGCAGCGACGCTGTCGGCGCAGGGCCTCACCCTTCCCACGGACCTGAACCCCGGGGATCCGTACCGCCTCATCTACGTCACGGCGAGCGCTCGCGACGCCCTCTCGACGGACATCGCCGACTACAACGCCCATGTGACCGCAGACGCTGCTGCCAATCCGGATTTGGCCGCGCTCGGGGCGAACTGGACCGCCGTCTGCTCGACGGAAACCGTCGTTGCACCGGACAACACCCAGACCAATCCGACGCCCCCCGGCAGCACAGGCGTGCCGATCTACAATCCGGACGGCGTTCGAGTCGCCGACGATTACGACCAGCTCTGGTCGGGAAGCCTCCTCGCATCCGTGACGCCCGCGGGTTCTCCGTCAGTCGTGTGGACCGGAACGAGCGAATCGGGTGAAGACATCGGGCATCCCCTTGGTGGAACCACTCCTTCGTTCGGTCGATCCGACCTTTCGACTTTCCATTGGATGAGGTCTTCCCACTTCGGTGCCGGCGGCGGGGTTGCACCGCGATCGCTCTACGGCATGTCGGACATCCTGACGGTTCCGCTGCCCCCTCCATCCGACCTGAGCCCCGGCGATTCTTACCGAATCCTCGTCGTGACCGACTTCGAGCGCGACGCGCTGACTTCCGACATCGCCGACTACAACGCGTTCGCCGTGGCGAGCGTCTACACCGTCCATGAGCTCGCCGAACTCAACGTCGAGTGGCGAGCCGTGGCGGGCACGGCAACCGTGTCCGCTCGCGACAACACCGGGACGAACGCGACGGCGCCGGGGATCCAAGGTGTGCCGATCTACCTGCGTGACGGCACGCGAGTCGCCGACAACTACGACGACTTCTGGGACGGCTCGCTCGCGGCCACACCGAACATCGCCGCCAGCGGCGTCGTGCTGACCGGGCACACCCAAGTGTGGACCGGCACCTTCGCCCAAGGAGCATCGGGCCCCTCGGCGCTCGGCGGCAGTGCATCCATCGTTGGCGTGCCGAGCTTATCCAGCCCGGGCTGGATAGCCGCCGGTCTCCTCGACTCCAACCAATTCCGGCGCATCTATGCCTTGTCGGCGGTGCTCACGGTTCCCCAGCCAGCGATCGAGACGGTGCGCGTCGGCAGCCTCCCCAACCCGAACGTGTTCCTTCCCGGCGTCACCTCGGGTCCGGTGATTGGCCAGACCTGGGATCCGGTCCTCGACCACACGAACTTCTCGCCGAATGCGACCTTCGACTTCTTGTTGATCGCCGGCACACCGCTCGATCTCGACCTCGGTCCGGTGTCGAGCGGCCACCTGTTGTGCGACATCGACCCGTGGCACGTCGCGATCAGCAACCTCTCGCCGGGCACGCCGTTCTCGCTGTCGTTGCCGAACGCCCTCGATCTCGTCGGGGACACGTACTGCGTGCAGGGCGGTTCGGTCGACATGCAGGCGCCCTTCCTGCACTTCGCGAACGCGATCGACATCACGATCGGGATGTTCTGATCACGGGCCATTCCAGCTCAGGTTGGTTGAGTGCCGACCAGTGGGGCGCGCCTGCGAATCGGCCGATGCGGTCGGCGAGCTGGCGCGCCCCACGCTTCTCGTGGCTCCCACGGGATACCCGACGCAGCTTCCACTGCTGCTCGCGCCAAGCAGGACGACGCGGCCCCGAGAAAAGGGCAGCTCCGACTGCAGTCCGAACCCCCGGATGCGGTGTTCCTCTCGAATCACTCAGCAAGGACCAAGAGCTCAACTACCTCACCAAGGCCATGACCTCCCTGCTCGTGACCGCAGCGACGCTGTCGGCGCAGGGCCTTACCCTTCCCACGGACCTGAACCCCGGGGATCCGTACCGCCTCATCTACGTCACGGCGAGCACTCGCGACGCCTCTCGACGGACTCTCCGAGCGCTTCGCAGTGACGTGCGGCCGCCAATCAGCCAGCCGACGCCGCCGCCACAAAGGAGATGCTGTGAGTCTCTCGACTTCTTCGCTGCTACGCCGCTGCCCAGTTTCAGGATCCACGAACACCCCCGCGAGATGCGCAGGCGTAGCGGATCCGGCGGTCTCTGTCGAGCGATCACAGGACTGCGGAACGGATGCTCAACGAGATCATCAGACAGCGTGATCTCGAACTAGCGGGGTTCCGCGCTGAGCGCGGCGAGGATGTCTTTGCGATCTGCAAGCCCGCGTGACACCGACGCATCACCGGAACACGGAAGCCAGGCTACGGCGCATCCTGGAGGGGATAGGGGGCCGCTACGTCTCACAGCTCCACGAGTGGCGGTCGTCCAGGCTCGAAGGCGGAGTTTCGAACTGCACAGTCAACCTCGACGTCAACTCGCTGAAGAGCGTGCTGAAGTGGTCGGATGACGTAGGGTTCGTATCAGCCAACCCCATCGCCAGGGTCAGGCGCTTCCCGAGGGCAAGGAGCTCAAGAACCCCAGGTGGGTGCGCACGAGCGATGACGAGTATCCAGATGTCGCCGGTGCGGATGCCGAGCGCTAGCGACTGCAGGTCGTGAAGTTTCGGCTGCGGTTGGCTTCTCCGCGTTGGTGAGCGGAGTTTGCATGTCGTTAGCCGTCGGGGCCCGCCAGCGCGACCAATTCGCAGATGTCACTCAGTGATCCGATCTCGAGGTGAACCGGCTCAAGCCGTTCGGCTGGAGTCTTCGGAATCCAGGCGAGTCGATACTCTCGTTGGTAGGTGAATCGAAAGTGCTTGAAGAAGTACGGGTTGGCTCCCTCCAGTCGGGACGGACGAATCGGGTCGAAGTAGTTCACCGGCTGGTGATGGTAGTGCCAACCGAATGCATGGGCGGTCATCGCGCTCGAAACGCGGTTCGCAAACTCGTCTCCGTCTCGGATCAGAAGGCATGCATCCGAATCGAAGTCCACGAACAACCGATGAAGGAGATCTCCGGCGAGGCAAAAAACGTAGTAGTTGGTCTTCGCCGTGAGCGACTCCTCGAAGGAATCCGGCGTGAATTCTGATTCTCGGTCCAGTTCCCCCGACTGCGACACGGGAGCGATTCGGACCTTTTCGGGGTCGGGCGTGACGACGATCGTCAACTCATCATCGTGGATGGCGTGATTCAGCGAAGGGTCAGAGTAGAGAGACGCCGGAGCGATCCGAATCCGACCATGAGTGAGGGCGGCTTCGAGTCGGTTCGACTTGCCGTACTTCACGAGAAACGGTCGATCCGGTAAGCGAGTGCTGCGCACCGCATAGGCGGCCCGCCGAGACAACTCGGAGGAAGGATCCGGGATCGGTGCACGCTTCATGAAGCCGTCGACGAAAGGTGCGGGGTGTGGCCCGAAGCGGGTCTGCAGTTCCTCGAGCACGTGAGTCCACTTGGCCGCCCAGAAAGGCGGACCTTCGTCGGCCGACTCCAGTCCGATCTTCCCGTCCTCGGTCAACCTCGTGAAGTTGGAGAAGATGTCGATGGCGCGTTGGCGCAGCTGGTCATCTGAAAGGTGGCGTAGGTAGGGCCGTAACTGGTATGCGGCTTGCCACTGCTCGAACAGGTTCATTGACTTGGTTGATGAGTGCTCGCGTGATCGTGATCGCCATCGCCAGAGCGATCGGGCGTACTTTGACGTTCGGGGCCGTCGGCAGAACGGTCTGTCAAGGCAGGCTCGCCAATTGCTTCCTTCTCGTTCGCAGTCATCCCCTTCCGTCGCATACGTCAGCCGGCCGTCGTTTGTCGTAGTCGCCCGCTTACGTTTGGAGAGAGCGAAACTGAACTCGAATTCTGGCCCGGGCAAGAACAAGCCCGTCGAGGAGGCGCCGAGATTGAAGAAGCCCGCATCAAGCGGGCTTCTTCAGGATTGGAGCGGCCGATGGGAGTCGAACCCACGACATTCAGCTTGGGAAGCTGAAACGACACCGGACGGGCATCCGAGGATGATCCCGGACAATTGCGGGCAAGTGAGGGCCAAGAAGAAGGTTGCGACGAATCGCTGACGGCCATTTGCGACGCGAATGCGGACTCCTGAGGGCATGTCCGGGGCGAATTGTTGGCACTAAGTTGGCACCGCGCTCTGCGGTACCAAGTGAGCATCGATCGCGAACCGCGGGCGCCTGAAACGTGGCCGAGCGAACGTGCGGTCGTCGGGCTAAGCTGGGTGATTCCTAGAGACCCAGGAGAGTTAGGCCATGGACGAATTGCTGCTCGCCGTCATCGCAGTGTTGGCGTTGCTTGTGTTGATCCTCTGGTGGTTGAGGCAGCGTGCCATCAAGCTGGCAGCCGCCGCCCGAAAGCAGCTGGAGGCAGAGCTCGAATCGATCGAGCGAATTAGCGCAGAGTTTGAACCGCTGCGGCAGTACCAACAGATCCCCGATGCTCAGCACGCTGCGCAGGAGATTGTCGCGAAAGCGGAGGCGGAGGCCGTTGCTTTGACAGCTGAGCTTCGTGCGAACAAATCGGAGGCTGCTGCCAAGGCGCAAGAATCGCTCGACGCAGCGATCACAGAGTCCCGTCGAATCCTGGAAAGTGCGAATGCGCGGGCCAAAGAAATCGCAGGAGATGCCTTGAAGGCCAAGGAAAACGCTGAGCGCTACGCGAATGCGGCACGTGCGATGAAGAACGTGGTCGAAGGCTATGGAGACGAATACATCGTCCCGAACCATAGCGTCATCGATGACTTGGCGGAGGAGTTCAGCCACAAAGACGCCGGCGTCGAGCTCAAGTCTGCTCGCCAACACTCCAAGAGTCTTGTGAAGAACGGAATTGCTGCAGACTGTGACTACGTTGATGACTCTCGTCGACGCACCGCCATTCGTTTCGTGCTAGACGCGTTCAACGGGAAGGTCGACTCGGCCTTGTCACGAGTAAAGCATGACAATCTTGGGAAGCTCCGGCAGGAGATTCTTGATGCGTTCGATCTCGTCAATTCTAACGGACAAGCCTTCCGTAATGCGCGAATCGAACCGGACTACCGCGAGGCTCGGTTGGGAGAGCTGAATTGGGCGGTTGCTGTGAGCGAGCTCAAGCTGCAAGAGCGCGAGGAGCAGCGACGAATCAAAGAGGCGATCCGCGAAGAAGAGCGGGCGCGTCGCGAGATTGAAAAAGCCCAGAAGGCAGCTGAGAAAGAAGCTCAGGTGCTTCAGAAGGCAATGACTGAGGCACGCAAGCACTTGGAGGCGGCAGGAGCGGAAGAGCGGGCGAAGTTCGAAGCGGAGCTACAAGCGCTCCAGCAGAAACTCGCCGAGGCGGAGGCGAAGAACGAGCGAGCAATCTCGATGGCCCAACAAACGCGCCGGGGACACGTGTACGTCATTTCGAACGTCGGATCGTTTGGTGAGGATGTTTTCAAGATCGGGCTCACGCGCCGGCTTGAGCCGTTAGATCGTGTGAAGGAGCTTGGTGACGCCAGTGTGCCGTTCGAGTTCGATGTTCACGCGATGATTTTCAGTGAAGACGCTCCAGCATTGGAAACGTCTCTGCACAAGCGCTTCGCAGGCACGCAGGTGAACAGGGTGAATCCGAGGAAGGAGTTCTTTCGCGTCCCGCTTTCACAGATTAGGGCTGCAGTAGAGGGGGCCGACTCGGTTGAAGATGTTCACTGGACCATGATCGCGGAGGCGCGACAATTCCGCGAATCGCTTGCGATCGAGGCTCAGAGCGCGGCAAGGCCGTCGGAAGCGGCTCAGACGGAACCCGAGGTGCCGGCGATCGACTTTGAGGCGGACCAAGCTGATTCGGCAAGCTCGTGACCAGGGTCGGCCTCCCTTTCTTGAGAAGGGGCGGGACACCTACTTCGGTCACACGCATTCATGGTGGTCCCGCCTCTGTTCTCCTCTGCGTTTCGTGCGAAGCGGCGAGGGCAGGACGTCCTAGTTTCTGGTTCGATGTCCGCGCGGGACATGGGTCTGGACGGCATCGAACGCTGGGCCCGCGATCACTTCTGCGTGGGTGTCCGACCTTTCGGGTAAGATCACGCTCCGCAGTTCTCGGCTCGAATCGTGATCGGCAACCCAAGAAGACGTGCTGCTTCGCCGAGATGCTTCGCATACGCCGGACTTCGTTGTT